>NZ_PQWB01000037.1:0-52384 GCF_002924365.1 Chromobacterium alticapitis
GGGCGGGCAGAACTGATAGTTGATGCCCAGTTCGAAAGTGGCGCGCAGCAGGTCCTGGGAGTGAAACTCCAATCCGTTGTCGACGACAGCAGTGGTAGGAATGCCATGGCATGGCCAGTCATGCTGGATGTCGGGATACCGCTCTTTCACATAGTCTTTGCTGCCGATGGCGTGCTGCAAGCAACGCAGCACCGCCTCGATGCTGGGCGGCGAAAACGACAGGTAAAAGCCCAGGATCATGCGCGTGTGGCAATCGATGATCACCGTGATGTAGGGGCGCCCCAGCACCAGCATAGACTCCTCATCGATGACGAAGATGTTGAACGGCGTATGGTCAATTTCGACGCGTTCCAGCAGGTACATTGTGGTGGGTGTGATGCTGCTGTGCCGGTACTTTTTGCGGGCGTACTCGCGCCCGTAGCGGGCAAGATCTACCTCATACTGAGGTTGATTGCGAACCAACCGTCGGAAGGTGTCGTAGCAGGGGACTTTGAGTTGTTTATCCGCAGGCGCTTGATCGTTGTGAGCAGCAATCTGGATAAGCAGCTTTTCATAGGTGACGCGGATGGATGGGCGCTTCAACGTCAAATAGGTTGTTTGAATTGCGGCCTCTGCCAAGAGGAGCAACTCGCCTTCCATCCGTGGGCCTTTCCCTCCGCGGCGGTCAAAGTTAGGCACGAGCACCAAGGGGTTGCCTCCGCTGCTTTGCAGGCGCGTATGCCATCGATATAGCGTACTGCTAGAGGGTGGGGTGCGATCCCCGATGCGTTGGGCAATGTCTTGGATGAACGCTTCCAGCTTATGTTTGGTGTAGCAAGGGCTGCGCTGGGCATTGAAGGCGTCAGTATAGGCTTGCCGCCGTAAAGCCGCAGTTTGGGCAAGAGAGGAGTGGCTGTCGAATGGACGCTGTTGAGCACTGGCCAGTGGTTCTTGGCCGGAAAGCCCTTCCGGGCTTTCCAGAATGATCTGGAGCGACATGATCAAATCCTCCAGATCAAGGTACTGGGACGAAGTGGCTTGTAGAGGCTGACTGCTAGCCATTCCTGGCCAATGGCGGCATAGACCAGTCGGACATCTCCTGCAGCGCTACTGAGGGCTTCCAGTGAGGCGGGACCCTCCCTGAGGATTTGAAGCATTGCGGTCTTGGCTGTTAGTGGAATAAGTCGATGGCGCTGGCCTTCAATCAACCCAAGGTTTTGCCGTATGACCTTGTTCCGCAGCGTTTTTTCGGTCACGACCGCGAAAAGCCCACCTGCGGATTCGATCAGTGGCGCGATCACTTGGAAACGGCGCTGGTTCTCAGGGGTGTCAGCCTCCTCCTGATACTTGATCTCTACAACGGCGCGTCGACCGTCGCGTAGGTGCAACAAAAAATCTGGCGTATAGCTATGGGCCTCACCGTCGAGCTCGTAGTCCAGAGCGAACGGCTCAGGGATGATGAGCATGACCTCGGGAGCCAAGTTGTAAAGTCGGATCGCGTCGCGGGCTAGCCCGGATTCATTGGGTATCCAGCCATCAATCCCTTTGTTTGACGGACAAATACCGCGATAGGAGCCATTTCCGTGCTTGTGGAATGCATCACGGACAGGGCGTTTGGAGTTAAGTAATTTTCGAATTGTGGCAAGTAAAGCTGCATAGATTTGACTGGTCATGTCGATCTCCTAAGATTTTTAGGCCGCACGTTCCCATCTCGATGTTCGAGACACAGAAAAAAGACGTGCGGGGAGCTTGACCAGTGCGAGACGTTAGACGATACTGAACTTGCTTAGGGTTATGAATACCGTCTGGTCTTTATCGCACGGGCAATAGGGCACTTCTCTATATTTAGGGGGTGTCCTTTTTGCTATGTAGCCATAGGTGTTCCTTTCACGTTTTCTCGTAATGTTCTCGTTGCATTTCCTCTAAATTCTAGCTGCCGACTGCTTGATGCGACAGCAATTTTTCTGCGTAACATGCTGTTTTTCCGTAGAAACTATATTCTACGAAAAATTATGCCATTGGAATTTTTGTGAATGAATGATAAAGCTAGCTCCGAGGATGAACTTAAGCCAATTTTTGTCGTGGATGCTTCTTTGGATCCCAGGATTTTTATCCGGAGGAGATTCCGGATTTGCGAAGGGATAATGGGTAGTTTTCAATGAGTTACTGAGGTGTAAGTCGGGGATTGGATATCGGGGAGTTGGCAGGCTTTGCTCTTTATTCTGCAGTGAACTGAAATGAAAAACACAGAACAGATGAAATCTATTCTGTGTTGTATTTTTGATACTAAATGTCGTTTGGTTTGCTTTTGGGATTTTGATGGGTTGATTTTTTATCGACTTGGAGCGAGTTGCAATTTATTTGCCTTGAGTTGTCAATAACTTTGCCTCCCTACATGAAAGGCCAAGCATCAGCGTGCGCTTGCTCCCAACGATGTGCGTCAATGCAGTGACCAGCCCCTGGTTGTTCGCCTGCGTGCAGAAGGCGGCAACCTGATCGTTGGACGCCACCAACCATTGGCGGTACTGGCCCGGGTCACCTTGAGCTTTCGCAGCACAGCCATGGAACTTGATGAGGCGGGTCTTATTGCGTGGCAGTTGAAGATCGGCGGGACGTGCAACAACAGTCGGGCTCAGCGCGGCAGTACCGCCTGTCAGGGCGTCCACAGCCCTTTCGACCAGTGGATCCCAATTGGCGGAGAGCATCTCAGGCGCAGTGCCCTCCAGACTCAAGGCCGCGAGGCAGAGGTGCTCCACATCTGGGACCATGGCGGGATCCGCGAACGTCGCGCCAACGTCGATGACGCTCCACAAGAGATAGTCCATGTCCTCGCCTTCGACAGTGAGGCCGAGCAGCTTGGAATAGTTATTGACCAAGCGCCAAACGATGGCATCCTGATCCGGCCAACTGGCAAAGGGCTCATCGAACTTCGAGCGCGCACGTTCTTCCGCTGAGGCGCTGGCCAAGTTGAGAATCTCTTGCAAGGTGCGGGCGAACTTGCAGTTGGGATCCGCATGGTTAATGCGCGAGCGTACGAACTCGACAACTTTGCCGACGAGGATCCGCAGACTCGGCGCGCGTCCGAATGAAATCCCCGACCCCAACCAGAATGCGTAAAGCCCGTTTGACACGCCGGCAGCGAAGGGTTCGAACGAGCCATCTAGCAGATTGAGCGTATCACGTACGCTGATGTCAGACGCGGCCATGTGTGGCCTCTCCCAGTTTTCATTTTATTACGGAGTCATCGAATGATACGGCACGCGCGCGTAGTGCGGGAAGGATCATTTGCTGCCATCCCGTCGGCGAGCGAGGCCGATTGCCCTGGCCGAACGAGATCGCGTTCTGTTCGACCAAGTCATGCGCTCCTGATAGGGGGTAGGTTGACGTCGTGACCACTCGGAAAAGATGGGCGTCAACGCTTCCTAGACATCACCCCTGCAGCACTGCTTCCTGATCCTCAGCCCGCGTGTCGCTAACTGGTAAACCAGTTAGTCGTCCGTGGAATATAAAGACGCTCAAAGAAACCACGTAATGGCTGCTTGGCAATCGAGACACTCGAATGAGCTAAGCCCGAGCGATGGGCAGTTTTGGCGATACATGACCAGTAGCAATGGTGCAGTTGCGGCTATCAGCGAGGCCATAGACGAATGGCAGCGGACGTATTGGGTTGCGGCGGTGACTATCCGCTTTGGCCGAACTTCTGTCAGTCAGTATCCGAGCCTGGTATCTGCTCCACTCAAATACCGGTTAAATCGACATGTAGTAGTGGGCTGGAAGCTATCCTCTGAGGAGGAATACCACTGTGGCCGAACCTTCATCCATCGGTAGTGACGCTGGATGACAACTTCACTTGAACAAGCACACGGTAGAAACGACTAACCCGCCGTTAGGCGGGTTCATGGATAGTGATACGCAGAGCAGTGCTATATGCACGCACCTTGTGCAACGCTTACGAACTATCTCGTGTAAGGACAGATAGCATATTTTTGCAGTTCGTCTGGGTAGCATATCTTTGCAGTAGCTGCAAAAAAATGCTTCCTGTTTCAACGCTGCTAAGCCCTTGATATTCCTTGGTGGACCGAAAGGGGATCGAACCCTCGACCTCTGCATTGCGAACGCAGCGCTCTCCCAGCTGAGCTATCGGCCCATCGATTTGGCAATACTAGCACGACGGCATTTCGCTTGACCAGCCCCCTGCCCGCCCCTGTCAGACGCCGGCTTGCGGCAGGCTGAACCAGAACACGCAGCCGCCCTCCAGGCTGCTGACGGCGCCGAATTCGCCGCGGTGGAATTCCACGATGGAGCGACAGATATTGAGGCCTATGCCCATGCCTTCCGGCTTGGTGGAGTAGAAAGGCGTGAACAGGTTGTCCTGCATCCCGGCCGCCAGGCCTGGGCCGTTGTCCACAACTTCCACCTTCCATCTTCCGTTTTCCACGCAGGTATGCAACTCCACGCCGGGGCGCGGCGTGCCGGCTTCCACCAGCGCCTCGATGGCGTTTTTCATCAGATTGAGCAGCACCTGCTCGATCAGCACCGGGTCCATGTCCACCTGGCAGGGCCGGCGGTCTGCCGCCAGTTGCAGGCTGACGCCGTTCTTGGCCGCCAGCGGCTCCGCCAGGCCCAGCGCGCGCTGCACCACGCGCGCCGGTTCCACCCGCTCCAACTGCGGCTCGTGTTTTTTGACAAAAGCGCGGATGCTGCTGACGATTTGCGCCGCGCGCCGGGCTTGGTCGGCGATGGCGTGGATGGCTTCGCGCACGCCGGGCGGCAGTTCCAGATCTTCCGGCAAGCGGCGGCCCACGCCGGCGGCGTAGGTGTTGATGGCGGTCAGCGGCTGGTTCAGCTCGTGGGCCAGGGTAGAGGCCATTTCGCCCATGGCGATCAGCCGCGCGGTGTTCTGGAAGCGTTCTTGCTGCGCCTGCTCGCGCTCCTCGCGATGGCGATCGGCCGTGACGTCGCTGACGATGGCGAGCCAGGCGGATTCGCCGCTCACCCATTCGATGCGGCGGCGGCGGATCAGCAGGTAGCGGCTGTCATGCGCCACGATGAATTCCTGGGCATACTCCTCGTCGCGCCCGCCGGCCATCAGGCCCGGAAGCAGCACGCAGCACGGCGCGTCGGCATCGCCCACCAGCCACATTTCAGCGAACCCCGGATTAGCGTACAGCAACTGGCCGCTGCCCTCGTCCACCACGCACACGCCAGCGGCCAGGCCGTTCAGCACGGTCAGAAAGCGTCGATGCGCCGCGTCCAGCGCCGTGCGCTGGCGCTGGCGTTCGGTGATGTCGAACAGCGAGGCGATCCAGCCATGCTGCCCGCCGTCCTCCCCCACCAGCGGCGTGGCGAACAGCCGCACCACCAGCGTGCCGCCATGCTTGCGCCGCAGCGTCAGCTCGAAGCCTTGCTCCGGCTGGCGGTTGTCGCGCACGGCGTCCATCGCCGCGGCCAGCGCGCCGTGCTGCGAGGCGGGCCAGAATGGATGCGGCGGATAGCTGCCTACCAGTTCGTCCGGCGCGAAACCCAGCATGTCGCAAAAGGCGCGGTTGACGCGGACGATTTCGCCCTCCAGCCCTATTGCCACCAGGCCGCTCTTCATCGAATCCTCTATCGCCTGGCGCAGCGACACCTCCTGCGCCAGCTTTTGCTCGGCCTGCGCCCGCTCGCGCATGTGGCGGCGGATGCGCCACACCGCGTACAGCAGCGTCAGCAGCAGCAAAACGATGACGCCGGTCAGCACCGGCAGCGTCAGCCCCAGTCCGCTGCGGTAGCCCACCGCGCGCAGATAGAGGCCGTAGCCGGGCGGGTCGAAACCGGTCTGGTGCGACAGCGGGCCTGCTTGCTCCGCCGCGTCGAACTTCTGCGCCAGGGTCTTGCCGTCCAGATCGACGATGCTGATGTAGTTCTTGGAAGCGATCCACCACGGCACCTGGTGGTACAGCAGCGCGTCCAGCTGGTAGGAAATGCGCACGCCGCCCAGCAGCCTGCCGTCGCGGACGATGGGCACGGCCAAGTCGAAACGGTATTTGCCGGCCGGCCCCTGGTAGGGCGCGCCATAGCTGGGCCGCAGCAAACGGCCGGCGCGCCACAGCGCGTCGAACTCGGCGGAGTTGAGCTGGCGGCCGTCGCGGCGCACGCCGTGGGAATCCCACTCCACGCGGTGGTCTGGCCCAACGCGCTCAAAGCTAACCAGCTCCGGGTTCTCGCGCAGGTAGAACGCCGCCTGCCGGCTGAAGCGCTCGCTGTCCACCTTGCCGGCGGCGATGTCGCGCGCCAGCGTGTCCGCCCACTCCTGATGCCCCTCCAGATGCATGCGCAGCGATTGTTCCAGCCATAACACCTCCTGGATCAGATTGTCCTGCTGCTCGTCGCGCCAGTCGCGGTACACCAGATAGCTGAGGCTGCACAGAGCCACCAGCAAGGCGATCAGGGCGATGCTGACGCCGGGCCACAGCATGAGCGGCGCGCGGCGCGCGGAGGAGGCGGAAGAAGGCATGGCAGCCACCGGATGGGAACACGCTCAGATGATACCGCGCCTGGGCCGTAGCGGGGCGGCATGCCCTTGTTCTGGAATTCCCTAATGGTCAGCGCGGCCTGGAGCTTCTACTTTAACGGCAGAAGAAGCGCCGGCAACTGCCGGCCGACAAAACCGACAACGCTACGAATGGATGGAGAAACCATGAAATTGAAGCATATCGCGCTGGCCTTCTGCGCCAGCCTCACCCTGTCCGGCTTCGCCCAGGCCGCGGCCCCCATCGTGATCAAGTTCAGCCATGTGGTGGCGCCGGATACCCCCAAGGGCAAGGCGGCGGACTATTTCAAGAAACTGGCGGAACAGCGCACCCACGGCCGGGTCAAGGTGGAGGTCTACCCCAACAGCCAGCTGTACAAGGACAAGGAAGAGCTGGAGGCGCTGCAGCTGGGCGCGGTGCAGATGCTGGCTCCCAGCCTGGCCAAGTTCGGCCCGCTGGGCGTGAAGGAGTTCGAGGTGTTCGACCTGCCCTACGTCTTCGACAACTACGACGAAGTCAACAAGGTGATGCACGGCGCCATCGGCAAGCAGCTGCTGGGCAAGCTGGATAGCAAGGGCATCAAGGGCCTGGCGTACTGGGACAATGGTTTCAAGAACTTCTCTGCCAACAAGCCCATCAAGTCACCGGCCGACCTCAAGGGCATGAAGATCCGCATCCAGTCCTCCAAGGTGCTGGAAGAGGAAATGCGCACCCTGGGCGCGCTGCCGCAGGTGATGGCCTTCTCCGAGGTCTACCAGGCGCTGCAGACCGGCGTGGTGGACGGCACCGAGCTGGAGGCGTCCAATCTTTACACCAGCAAGGCCTATGAGGTGCAGAAGAACCTGACGCTGACCCAGCACGGTTTCCTCGGCTACGCGCTGATCGTCAACAAGAAGTTCTGGGACGGCCTGCCGGCCGACGTCCGCGGCGAACTGGACAGCGCGGTGCAAGACGCCTCCGTCTACGCCAACAAGATCGCCAAGGAAGAAAACGACAAGGCCGTGGCCGCGATCAAGGCCTCCGGCAAGACCAAGGTCTACGTGCCGACGCCGCAAGAACGCGAAGCCTTCAAGAAGGCCATGCTGCCGGTTCACCAGAAAATGGCTTCCCGCATCGGCCCGGATCTGTTGAAGCAAATCTATAAAGAAACCGGCTTCAACCCCGCCAAGTAAGCCGCAAACAGCCGCGCGCCCGCGCGGCTTTTCTTCGCATTGATAGACCCGGCGGTGTACGGTGAAGTCAGGCATGGGCCGCGGCGAAGCGGCCCGTGCCTCCTTGCGCGCAGATGCCGCGCGGGCGAGTCCCGCGCTTTACCGGCCTCCACGCAAGGCCTACCGCAAGCTTCATTGCCGGTTGAATAGGAATACCATCATGCTGAAAGTCCTCGACCACCTCGAGGAGTGGCTGATTGCCTGTCTGATGGGGGCCGCCACCCTGATCACCTTCGTCGCGGTGCTGCATCGCTACGGCTCGGGCATTCCCGCTCTGCAACCCTATCTCGCCCACATCAACCTGGCCTGGGCGCAGGAACTGACCGTTTATCTCTTCGTGTGGATGGCCAAATTCGGCGCCGCCTACGGCGTGCGCACCGGCATCCACGTCGGCGTGGATGTGCTGATCAACCGTCTGCCGGACCGCGTCCGCGCCAAGTTCATCGTGTTCGGCCTCTTGGCCGGCGCGCTGTTCACCGGCGCAGTAGCCGTGATGGGCGGCAATTTCGTCTGGGAAATCGCCCATACCGACCAGACCTCGCCTGACCTGGAAGCGCCGATGTGGCTGGTGTATCTGGCCATCCCATCCGGCTCCTCGCTGATGTGCTTCCGCTTTTTGCAAGTGGCCTGGAACTTCATCCGGACCGGCAGCCTGCCCAAGCATGACCACGGCCACGTGGAAGGCATAGACGGCGACGAAGGGCTGGATAATCTGCACCCGCACGACCTGAACCACGGAGGCCGTCCATGAGCGCGCTGATCATTTTCGGACTGTTGATCGCGCTGATGCTGACCGGCATGCCGATCTCCATTTCCCTGGGCCTGACCGTCCTGACTTATCTGTTCACCATGACCGAGGTGCCCATCACCTCCGTCGCGCTGAAGCTGTTCACCGGCATAGAGAAGTTCGAGATCATGGCCATCCCGTTCTTCATCCTGGCCGGCAATTTCCTGATGCACGGCGGCGTGGCGCGGCGGATGATACGCTTCGCCACTACGCTGGTAGGCCACTGGTACGGCGGCCTGGGCCTGGCCGGCGTGGTGTCCTGCGCGCTGTTCGCCGCCATCACCGGCTCCTCGGTCGCCACCGTCGTCGCCGTCGGCTCCATCATCCTGCCGGCCATGCTGAAACAGGGCTATCCGCAGCGCTTCGGCGCCGGCGTGATCACCACTTCCGGCGCGCTGGGCATTCTGTTCCCGCCGTCCATCAATCTGGTGATGTACAGCATCGCCACCGCCGGCATGCAGGTCACCGGCCCGGACGGCTCCAGCGTGTCCAGCGCCTCGGTCGGCCAGCTGTTCATGGCCGGCGTGCTGCCGGGCCTGGCGCTGTCCGTTCTGCTGGGCCTGACCACCTGGTCCCGCGCGCGCAAGCATGACTACCCGCGCCTGCCCAAGGCGAGCTGGGGCGAACGCTGGCGCGCCTTCCGCGAATGCGTATGGGGCCTGCTGCTGATCGTGCTGGTCATAGGCGGCATTTACACCGGCATTTTCACGCCCACCGAGGCGGCGGCCATGGCGGCGGTGTACGCCTTCGTGATCGCGGTATTCGTCTACAAGGACATGGGCGTGAAGGACGTGCCCAAGGTGCTGATCAACGCGGCGTCGATGAGCGCGATGTTGCTGTACATCATCACCAACGCGGTGCTGTTTTCCTTCCTGATGGCGTCCGAGCAGATCCCGCAGAGCATGGCAGCCTGGATGGCCACCCAGGGCTTCGGCATCGTCGCCTTCCTGCTGCTGACCAATATCCTGCTGCTGGCGGCCGGCAACTTCATGGACCCATCGGCCATCGTGCTGATCATGGCGCCCATCCTGTATCCGGTGGCGGTGAAGCTGGGCGTCAACCCGATCCACTTCGGCATCCTGATCGCGGTGAACATGGAGGTGGGCATGTGCCATCCGCCTGTCGGATTGAACCTTTACGTGGCTTCGGGGATCACCAAGATGGGGATCACCGAGCTGACGGTCGCGGTATGGCCGTGGCTGCTGACCATGCTGGGCTTCCTGGTGGCCGTCACCTTCATCCCGCAAATCTCGCTGTGGCTGCCGCGGGCGCTGGGAATGCTGGGCTGAGCGAGTCAGGGCATGGATGGGCCGCGACGGCGGATTTTCCCGCCGCGGCTTTTGTCCGACACGCGTAGCCCGGCCCCTGCATAAGGCCTTATAATGCCCAACCATCCCTTACCCACATAAGAACATCTCTCTCAATCAGGAGCCTGCCAATGGACGAGCAATTGCGTCAAAGCGCCTTGGAGTTTCACCAGTTCCCGACCCCGGGCAAGATTCAGGTCTCCCCGACCAAGCCGCTGACCACTCAGCGCGATCTGGCGCTGGCCTATTCTCCCGGCGTGGCCGCCCCGTGCGACGCCATCGTCGAAGACCCGCTGAATGCCTACAAGTACACCGCGCGCGGCAACTTGGTGGCCGTGATCTCCAACGGCACCGCCGTGCTGGGCCTGGGCAATATCGGCGCGCTGGCCAGCAAGCCGGTGATGGAGGGCAAGGGCGTATTGTTCAAAAAATTCGCCGGCATCGATGTTTTCGATATCGAAGTCAATGAGCTGGACCCGGACAAGCTGGTGGACATCATCTGCTCGCTGGAACCGACCTTCGGCGGCATCAACCTGGAAGACATCAAGGCGCCGGAGTGCTTCTACATCGAGAAGAAGTGCCGTGAGCGCATGGGCATCCCGGTCTTCCACGACGACCAGCACGGCACCGCCATCGTGGCTGCCGCCACGGTGCTGAACGGCCTGCGCCTGGTGAAGAAGGAAATCGGCGAAGTGCGCGTGGTGGCCTCCGGCGCCGGCGCCGCCGCCATCGCCTGCCTGGACCTGCTGGTGGCGCTGGGCGTGAAGCGCGAAAACATCACCATTTGCGATTCCAAAGGCGTGGTCTTCATTGGCCGCGACGAGAAGTTGGACGAGTCCAAGCTGCGTTACGCCATCCCGGACAACGGCTGGCGCAAACTGGCCGACGCCATGACCGGCGCCGACATCTTCATGGGCCTGTCCGGCCCGCGCCTGGTGTCGCAAGACATGGTCAAATCCATGGCCCGCGACCCGCTGATCCTGGCCATGGCCAACCCGGAACCGGAAATCCTGCCGCCGCTGGTCAAGGAAGTGCGCCCGGACGCCATCATCGGCACCGGCCGCTCGGACTTCCCGAACCAGGTCAACAACGTGCTGTGCTTCCCCTTCATCTTCCGCGGCGCGCTGGACGTGGGCGCCACCACCATCAATGAAGAGATGAAGCTGGCCACCGTGCGCGCGATCGCCGACCTGGCGATGGCCGAGCAGAACGATGTGGTGGCCACCGCCTACGGCAACCAGGAGCTGTCCTTCGGACCGGAATACGTGATTCCGAAGCCGTTCGACCCGCGCCTGATCGTCAAGATTGCCCCGGCCGTGGCCAAGGCCGCCATGGACTCCGGCGTCGCCACCCGCCCGATCCAGGACTTCGACGCCTACGCCGACCAACTGGCGCAGTTCGTCTACAAGACCAATCTGTTCATGAAGCCGGTGTTCGCCCAGGCCAAGCAAAACCCGAAACGCGTGGTGCTGACCGAGGGCGAAGACGAGCGCGTGCTGCACGCCACCCAGGAAATCGTCACCCAGGGTCTGGCCAAGCCCATCCTGGTGGGTCGTCCCAGCGTGATCGAGAAGCGCATCGAGAAACTGGGCCTGAAGCTGCGCGCCGGCGTGGACTTCGAGCTGGTCAACAATGAATCCGACCCGCGCTTCAACGACTACTGGCAGGACTACTACCAGCTGATGAAGCGCAAAGGCGTATCGCAAGAGCAGGCCCGCCGCCGCGTGATCGGCAACACCACGCTGATCGGCGCGATGATGGTGCGCCGCGGCGACGCCGACGCGCTGATCTGCGGCACCTACGGCCCCTACCGCCAGCACTTCGACATCCTGGAAAACGTGCTGGGCTATGCCAACAAGGACAAGGTGGCCGGCGCGATGAACGCGCTGATCCTGCCGACCGGCAACATCTTCATCGCCGACACCTACGTCAACGCCGAGCCTAGCGCCGAGCAACTGGCCTCCATCACCAAGATGGCGTCGCAGTCGATCAAGCGCTTCGGCATCCAGCCCAAGGCCGCGCTGCTGTCCAACTCCAGCTTCGGCGCCTTGAACACCCCGTCGGCGCAGAAGATGCGCGCGGCGTTCGATCTGATCCGCGAAGCCCAGCCGGAGCTGGAAATCGACGGCGAAATGCAGGGCGACGCGGCGCTGGTGGAAGCCATCCGCACCCAGGCAATGCCGGACTCCACGCTGAAGGGCTCGGCCAATCTGCTGATCATGCCCAACGTGGAAGCCGCCAACATCAGCTACAACCTGCTGCGCGTGTCGGCAGCCGACGGCGTGACCATAGGCCCGATCCTGATGGGCATGGCCAAGCCGGTGCACATCCTGACGCCGATCTCCTCGGTGCGCCGCATCGTCAATATGGTGGCGCTGGCCTCCGTGGACGCGCAGGCTGTGGTGCAACAGGGCTGATCCGTTTCGGCCTAGGGCATATACTGAACGGGCAAGCGTCGCTTGCCCGTTTTTTCATGCCGCAGGATGAAGCCCATGAGCCAAGACAAGCACAACGATCCATTCGCCCTGTTCCGCCAGTTCTGGCAGCAAGCCACGCCGCCCGGCATGCAGGCCTTCCTGCCGCCGATGTCGGAAGAGGAAATCGACCGCAAGTTGGCCGAGCTCCGCGTGGTGGAAGGCTGGCTGACCATGAATCTGGGCGTGCTGTCCATGCAGATCAAAACGCTGGAAATGCAGCGGGCCGCCCTGCACTCGATGCGTCCCAAGGATCCGCCGGCCAGCTGACCCCGTATTCCCGCCCAAGCGCGAAGACGATTGCATACCGTCCGTTTACGCTAGCCGGCTGTCCTCTTCCAGTCGCAATTCTTGGGCAAAATCCATCATGACAGGGCTATTTTCTGTCACATACCGTCACACGGTTGGACACATTTTTTAACATCTTCTTGTCAGAACTTATCTTATCCTAATAAGACTGAAGATGAGGGATGGCATGACTGCAATCAATTCCATGGATCTGTTCTGGTCTCTGGCCAGCGGGACGTTTTCCCGCCGCGATGGTTTCGACGAGAGCAAGAACCGTTTCAAGTTCGCGTTTCGCGGCATGCTGACGCTGCCGTGGACCTTGCGCTGGCTGGACACCGTCCGCTCGCAGGCCCTGTTGCCCTACCTGCGGCACAACCCGCGGCTGGCCTGCAAATTGCATCGTCCCTATCTGTACCGTTCGCTGGGCGCCGCCGGCAAGCTGCAAGCGCTGCAGGCGCATTACCAATTGCTGGAACAGCGCTTCTCCGGCGCGGCGCGGCAGCAACTCTTGGCCAGCCAAACCTTGCATCTGGCTACGCTGACGGGCAAGAACGACAGCGCGCTGCTGGTTCAGCTGACCCAGCAGCACAGCTTCGACAAAGAAGGGGAAATGTCGCTGCAGGTCAGCAATGCGGATGGCGTCCCCTTGGCGACGCTGACCTTCACCCTGATTCGCCGCGACGAACAGCCGGCAATCATGGTGGGCGGCCTGCAGGGACCACGCAAGCCGCATGGCGCGGAAGAGGTGCAGCTGGCCACCAAGGCCGCCCACGGCCTGTTTCCCAAACGGCTGGCGATAGAAGCGCTGGCCGCTTTGGCCGAACGCATAGGCATCTCGCAGATCCTGGCCGTCGGCAACCGTGAGCACATCTACAGCTCCTGGCGCTACCGCCGCGGCTTCCACGCCGATTACGACAGCTTCTGGCAGACGCTGGAAGCCGAGCCGCTGGACGACGGCCGCTTCCACCGCATTCCGCCGACGCTGCCGCGCAAGGCGATGCAGGACATCGCCAGCAAGAAGCGCGCCGAATACCAGCGCCGCTATGGCCTGCTCGACGCGCTCGCCGAGCAGATCCAGGCCACGTTGTAAAACCCCGTCACGGCCGCGCCAGGCTGAACGCCGGCTCGGCCAGGCTGTAGCGGTCTCCGCCCAGCTTGCCCACAGCCTGCAGCGCCGCATCGTCTATCGCGCCGTCGCGCCACACCTCGTCCGCCACATGGATGTGCTTGACCTCGGCCAGCACCAGATTGCCGGCGCCGCTGCCATGGCCAAAAGTCAGGCACTGGTGCAAGGTGCACTCCAGCCGCACCGGCGCCAGGGCCACGCCGGGCGGCTTGACCGCCACGCTGGCCGATTTGGCCAAGCCCGCCAGTTCGAATTCGTCTACATCCGGCGGATAGCTGCCGCAGGTCAGATTCATCGCCTCGGCCAGAGGCTGGCTGACGATGTTGACCACCAGCTCGCCGGTCAGCCGAATATTGGCCAAGGTGTCCTTGTCCCGCTCCGACGCCTGCTTCAGTATGCTGATGCCCAGCAGCGGCGGCGTGACGCTCATCACATTGAAGAACGAAAACGGCGCCAGATTGCAGACGCCCTTCAAGTCCTGCGTGCTCACCCAGGCGATGGGCCGCGGCAAGACGCAGCCCACCAGCAGCTGATACAGATTCGTTCGCTCCAATTGCTGCACATTGAACTCCATCGTTTTGCTACGCCTGTGGTGAAAATTGCCATGCCATCATTCTAATGCGCGGCGGCGTCGCCGTGCCAGCCGTTAATTGAACTGGTTCGCCTCACGGGCTGCCGGTAAAATGCCGGAATGAACGCACCTCGCTTTGTCCATCTTCGCCTCCACTCGGAGTTTTCCATCACCGACGGCATCGTCCGCCTCGATGACGCGGTCAAACGCGCCGTCAAGGAACAGATGCCCGCGCTCGGCGTGTCGGACCTGATGAATCTGTTCGGCATGGTCAAGTTCTACAAGAGCTGCCGCAACAAGGGCATCAAGCCCATCGTGTCCGCCGACATCTGGCTGGAAAACGAGGAGGACCGCGACAAGCCTTACCGGCTGATGTTGACGGCGAAGAACCGCGAGGGCTATCGCCGCTTGTGCGAACTGCTGACCGAGGCCTTCAGCCACAACCAGTACCGCGGCCGCGCCGAGATCAAGCGCGCCTGGCTGGAGAACGGCGACAACAGCAATCTGCTCTGTCTGTCCGGCGCGCATCTGGGCGACGTGGGCGTCGCGCTGTCCATGGGCCAGCGCGACGAGGCGCGCCGCCGCGCCGAATACTGGGAAAAACTGTTCCCCGGCGCCTTCTATCTGGAAATTCAGCGCGTGGACAGCCCACAGGTGGAAAACGTGGTGCAGGCCACGCTGTGGCTGGCCGGCGAAACCACGCTGCCGGTGGTGGCCACCCACCCCATCCAGTTCATGGACAAGGATGACTTCAAGGCGCACGAGGCGCGAGTGTGCATCGCCGAAGGCTACACCCTGGGCGACAAGCGCCGCCCGCGCAGCTTCAACGAGTGCCAGCACTTCCTCAGCGCCGACGAAATGGAAGCCCGCTTCGCGGACATCCCCGAGGCGCTGGCCAATACGGTGGAAATCGCCAAGCGCTGCAATATCTCGGTGGTGCTGGGCAAGAACTACCTGCCGCTCTTCCCCACGCCGGACGGCATGACCCTGGACGACTTCCTGGTGTACGAGGCCAAGCGCGGCCTGGAGGAGCGGCTGAAGCAGCTGTACCCGGACGAGGCCGAACGCGAGGCCAAGCGGCCCGATTACGACGCGCGGCTGAAGTTCGAGTGCGACACCATCATCCAGATGGGCTTCCCTGGCTACTTCCTGATCGTGGCGGACTTTATCCAGTGGGGCAAAGGCAACGGCTGCCCGGTGGGCCCCGGCCGGGGCTCCGGCGCCGGCTCTCTCGTGGCCTACAGCCTGTCCATTACCGATCTGGACCCGCTGAAGTACGCGCTGCTGTTCGAGCGCTTCCTGAACCCGGAACGGGTATCCATGCCCGACTTCGACGTGGACTTCTGCCAGGAAAACCGCTGGCGCGTGATCGAGTACACCCGCCGCAAATACGGCGAGGAGGCGGTGAGCCAGATCGTCACCTTCGGCACCATGTCGTCCAAGTCGGTGATCCGCGACGTCGGCCGCGTGCTGGACCTCCCCTTCGGCCTGTGCGACCGCCTGTCCAAGCTGATCCCGCTGGAGGCCAACAAGCCGCTGAGCCTGGACAAGGCGATGCAAGTGGAGGCGCAGATCGGCGAGATCATCGAAAGCGAGGGCGCGCAGGAGCTGATCGAGCTGGCGATGAAGCTGGAAGACCTGACCCGCGGTCTGGGCATGCACGCCGGCGGCGTGTTGATCGCGCCGGGCCGCTTGACCGACTTCTGCCCGCTGTACATCGCCAGCGGCGAAGGCGCGTCTCCCGTTTCGCAGTTCGACAAGGACGACGTCGAGCAGATCGGCCTGGTGAAGTTCGACTTCCTGGGCCTGCGCAACCTCACCATCATCGAGCTGGCGCAAAAGTACATCAAGGACATCACCGGCGAGGAGGTGGACGTCGCCCACCTGCCGCTGGACGACAAGCCGGCCTACAAGGTGTTCGCCACCGCCAACACCACCGCCGTGTTCCAGTTCGAATCCACCGGCATGAAAAAGATGCTGGTGGAGGCCAAACCGAGCAAGTTTGAGGAAATTATCGCCTTCGTGGCGCTGTATCGCCCGGGCCCGATGGACCTGATTCCGGACTTCATCCAGCGCATGCACGGCGCCAAGTTCGAGTACCTGCACCCTCTCTTGGAGCCGGTATTGGCCCCGACCTACGGCATCATGGTGTACCAGGAACAGGTGATGCAGTCCGCCCAGGTGATCGGCGGCTATAGCTTGGGCGGCGCCGACTTGCTGCGCCGCGCCATGGGTAAGAAAAAAGTCGAAGAGATGGTGGCGCAGCGCGCCATGTTCGTGCAGGGCGCGGCCAAGCAGGACATCCCGGAGTCCAAGGCTAACGAAATCTTCGACTATATGGAGAAGTTCGCCGGCTACGGCTTCAACAAATCGCACGCCGCCGCCTACGCGCTGGTGGCCTACCACACCGCCTGGCTCAAGGCCCACCACTGCGCGGCCTATATGGCGGCGACCATGTCCACGGAATTGGACAACACCGACCAGCTCAAGGTGTTCTACGACGATTGCCAGGACGCCAAGAACGGCATCACCTTCCTGCCGCCGGACGTCAACCACAGCTTCTACCGCTTCGTGCCGGTCAGCCGCAAGGAAATCCGCTACGCGCTGGGCGCGATCAAGGGCACCGGCGAATCGGCGGTCGACCACATCGTCTCCGCGCGCCAAGCCGGCGGTCCCTTCACCGACCTGTTCGATTTCTGCAAGCGAACGGACAAGAAGCTGGTCAACAAACGAGTGATCGAGGCGCTGATCCGCGCCGGCGCCTTCGACGCCATCGAAGCCAACCGCGCGCTCTTGTTCGCCAACGTCGGCCTGGCCATGGAAGCGGCTGAGCAGGAACACGCCAACGCCAATCAGGGCGGCCTGTTCGACATGTTCGGCGACGACGTCGCGCCGGCGGTGGCGATGGTGGCCACCCGGCCGTGGAACGACGCGGTGAAGCTGGCCGAGGAAAAACTGGCCATAGGCTTCTACCTGTCCGACCACCCGTTCTCGTCCTATGAGAAAGAAGTGCGCGGCTTCATCAAAACCACGCTGTCCCGCCTCAGCCCGCGCAAGGAGCCGCAGCTGTTGGCCGGCTTCGTCACCGGCATCCGCGTCAAGGTGGGCAACCGCGGCAAGATGGCCTTCGTCCAGCTGGATGACGGCACCGCCAAGCTGGAAGTCAGCCTGTTCGCCGAGAGCTTCGAGCTGAACCGCGACAAGCTGAAGGAAGACATCGTGCTGGTGGTGGAAGGCAAGGTCAGCGAGGACAGCTTCTCCGGCGGCCTGCGCATCATCGTGGACAAGCTGCACACCCTGGGCGAGGCGCGCAGCCGCTACGCGCGCGGCCTGTCGCTGCAGCTGCCGGCCAAGCCGGACATCGCCCGCCTCAAATCCGAGCTGCACCCCTTCAAGAGCCTGGACGCCGGCTGCCTGGTGCGGCTGGCCTACAACAACGGCCAGGCCCGCGGCGAGCTGATGCTGCCCCAGGAATGGGGCGTGCGCCTGGACGACGGCCTCTTGCTGTCGCTGAGCGACTGGCTGGGCGAAGGCAAGGTCAAGGTGCTGTGGTAGGGCGGAAGCCTCGCATCCCGCGGGGCGTTCCGCCGATCGCAACGACACAGCCATAGCGCGGCTTGGCCATGCCAGCGAACAACGCTGGACCAACCGCTCTTATGGATCGCGGGCATGGCCGGAACGGCCTAACCCGCGCTACGAAACTGCGACACATGGCGACAAGCGGCGGAACGCCCGGCAAACCGGGCTTCCGCCCTACCGCTGACTCATGGGCATGGTCTGCACAGCCAAGCCGCGCTACCTGACTGAACCGCTCCGCCCCCGCGCCGCCATTCGCTCCAACGGCGGCGTTTTTCATTCCGGCTTGCCTCCTTGCTAGCCGATACTCATGTCATTACCATGCAAATGGCGTTTCAACCGCGGCCGGAGGCCTCTACGATCCCCCCGGCAAAACCTAAGCCAGACGGGCATTGGCGGGCCGCTGTCGTCTGTCTGTCGCCCCACTGTCCTTGTCCATGCGGGCGAGCCAAGCCACACTGCCCCCAGTGATCCAACGGAGGTTTTATGCTGATACAGAAACTGAGACTGCAACGCGGCTGGTCGCAACAACAACTGGCCGGTCTGAGCGTGCGGACCATCCAGCGCATCGAGCGCGGCCAGGGCGCCAGCGTTGAGTCGCTGAAGTCGCTGGCCTCCGTATTCGAGATCGACTTCTCGGAACTCAACCAGGAGCTAGCCATGACCGACTCGACCACCCCAGACGCCGTCGCAGCCCCCATCGTCTCCCGCGACCTGGAGGAAATGCTGGCCCTGCAGCACGTGAACCGGCTAAAACGCTTCTACCGCCAGTTGGCGCAATATGCTTTGGTAATGATGCTGCTGGCCGCCGTCAATCTACTGACTTCGCCACACCAGCTGTGGGTGGTCTGGCCGGCGCTAGGCTGGGGCATAGGCCTGCTGCTGCAAGCGGTCAGCACCTTCGAGCTTTTACCCATACTGGGGCCGGACTGGGAGCGGCGGCAGGTGGAAAAACGACTCGGCCGCAAATTGTCTTAACGAGGCGAATCGCATCGCAGACATTATCTGAGCGCCCCCGTACTACGAGACGTTAATCCGCGCGACAAAACCGTGCGTGCGATGAGCTGCGGCAAAGCCCCTCTCCCCTCGCGGGAGAGGGGTTGGGGAGAGGGGGCTAACGGATCGCGCGCCGGCTGCCATGGACACCGAACTCACCGCCTCCAGCGCGCCCATGGCGACAAGCGGCGAAACGCCCGGCAAGCCGGACTTTCGCCCGACTTTTATCCGTTCGCGCCAGCCCTAGCGCGGCTTGATGTTTTACTCCAGCTAGACGCCGTCCGACTTTCCGCCAGGCCGCGTTCATCATTGCAGCCATAGTTCGGATTAGCCCTATCCCTCCCCGCAAACAACGTTCCCCCGCTCGTTGACCAGCCTCACATATCGATTGCGGCCGGGTCTGGCAGGCCACGGCCTGCGGCCAACGGCGGCAAAACCCCTCCCGACATGCGACGCTCTCCCTTGAGAGCCGGCGTGCTCTTATCTCCATTCTTTGCTTTTCTATTGCGGTCGCTGCGGTTTTAGCCACAAACCAGAGACTCCTCTTTAAAATGACATTGAAATAGTATACATTTGTCATCTTAATTTTTCTAACTAGACCTCTCTGGCATGGAAATGGAAACTTTAGAAACGATTCGCCTCACCACTCCGGCACATGCCGGATGGTCAGCAGGTCCCGCAGAGGAATTGACTCGCGCCAGCCTGCACCAACTGTTCACCAACCAGATCCCGTTCATCCGGCTGCGAAACTTCGCCTCTGTGGCGGAGTGCGAGCAATTGGTCAAGCAGGCCGGCCGCTACGGCTTTAGCCCTTACCGCGGCGTAGAGCCGCAGATCAACAAGATCGGCATCACCGTTTTCGAATACAACCGCTTATCCCAAGAGCGTTACTTCTCCGATGCCGCAGCCGCAACCACTCAGCTGCAAGACATCTTCGACAACAGCTTCGATCCGATTGAGAGGCTGATGGGACAAATTCAACATGCCGGGATGCACGCCATCGTCGCGCGCCGCGGAAACGGCCAGCCTTATTACGCCGGCCTGGTCCGCCGCATCGAGAACGGCACCCTGCTCCACATCGACTTCGCGCCGGCTGAACAGCAAGAGTGGGAAGTCGCCGGCATTACGCATCAATTAGCATGGAACCTCTACTTGCGGACCTCCGAGGACCAGGGCAAAACCCATATCTACAACCGGCAATGGACGCCGCAAGATGACGTATTCCGCGACGGAACCTATGGCTACGATCC
Organism: Chromobacterium alticapitis; assembly: GCF_002924365.1. Classification (GTDB taxonomy): domain Bacteria; phylum Pseudomonadota; class Gammaproteobacteria; order Burkholderiales; family Chromobacteriaceae; genus Chromobacterium; species Chromobacterium alticapitis. The sequence goes on from NZ_PQWB01000037.1 coordinate 20,078, forward strand.
GCAGGTAGCCGCAGGCTGCCAGCAAATCAGCTTCCAACCGCGTCCAGGCGAGCTCGTCATCTTCAACACGCGCAACTTCCACTATGTGGATCCGACACCTGACGAGCGCGTGACGGTCACCTCCGCCATAGGCCGGATCTCTGACGACGAAACGGTATTCTGGTCCTGACCCTCCCCGACACACCCGCAAACAAAATCATGCCTGCCACTACACATATCGAGGACTTGCGGCAAACCATCGCCGCCCTGGTCAAGCAACAAGGCTATGCCCACGTCAGCTCGAACAACGCCATTCGCCTGCTGGCCGAGGCAATACCGGGTATCGAACAGCATCTGCCCTCTTATTTGGAGCAGTGGGACCACTTGCCGCAAGACCGCTTCATGGCGGACGGCGGCCTGTACCGCTATCGCCGATTCAATTGCCTGGGAGCCGAGCGGCGCGATGGCCAGATGCTTTTCACCTCGCAGCCACAACGTCCGTTCTATCAGTCGACGGAATTCAACACGCTCAACGGCGGCATCGAACGCATCTATGAAGGACTGGACGAACAGGATCTGGCGCACCCGGTATATCGCGCGCTGCTTGCCGCCTCCAGCCGCATCATAGACGCGCTGCACCCGGCACCCGCTTGGGACATTGAATTGCATCCGATTCGCACAGCCTGCGCGCCGGGCTGCGCTGGCGAGCCCACGCCCGAAGGCATTCATCAGGACGGCGTCGATTACTTTTTCGCCATTCTGATCCATCGCCAGAATGTCGAAGGCGGCGTCAGCGAACTGCAGGACGAACACCACGCCCAGGTATGGCAGGCGCCCTTGCTGAACAGCATGGAATTCCTGCTGGTGGACGATCGCCGCATGTATCACGGCGTCTCTTCATGCCTGGCCGCGAATAACGCCCCCGGCTGGCGCGATGCGCTCATCCTCAACTACCGCCTCCCCAAAGGCGCGCCTTCCCGCCACGCATCGTGGCAACAAGGATAAAAATCCATGCAACAGAAACACGTGCTGGTGGTCGGCGGACGCGACCATACTCTAGACAAGCTGGACAAGCTGGGCGTCCGTTACTCCATGATGCAGACGCCGGACTTGGTGACGGATAAACAAGTGCGCGACTCGGAACGCTACGTCGTGATGGATTATCGGGATGTCGAGGAAGTCCTCTTGGTTGCTCGGGCCTGGCATGCCAAAGATCCGTTCGACGCCATCGTGTCGCTAGCGGAATACGGCATGCACGCCGCCTCGCTATGCGCGATTGATTTGCAACTGCCTGGCGACAACCTGAGCGCGGTGCAACTTACCCGGGACAAAATCCACATGCGCGCGGCCATGGAGCAGCATCGACTCAGCCCTGTGCGCTACCAAACCTGCGCTCGCCTGGAAGATGCGCTGGCCTTCCTCCATAGTCTGGACGGCCAGCCCATGGTGCTCAAGCCGTTCGACGGCGGCGGCAGCGAGGGCGTGTTCTACGTGGAAAACGAGGCGGCATTGCGCGAGCGCTGGCCGCTGACCCAGGCCGCCACGGCCAGCCCCATCCTGGCTGAGGAATTTCTGGAAGGGCCGGAATTCAGCGTGGAATCGATTTCCCGCAACGGCCGCCATGAAATCGCGATCATCACCGAAAAAATCACCACCGAGCTACCCACCTTTGTCGAGTTGGGCCATCAGGTGCCCGCCCGTCTGGCCCCAGCCGACAAGGCCGCGATAGAAAGCCTGGTGCTTGGCTTCCTGGAGGTCGTCGGACAACGCACCGCCCCCGCGCACACGGAAATTCGGCTCACCCGCAGCGGCCCCCGCATCATCGAATCGCAAACCCGGATCGGCGGCGACCAGATCTGGGAGATGTGCGAGATGGTCAGTGGCGTAGACCTGATGAGCGAAACAATCTGCGAACTGCTCAGCCTGCCGCAACCGCCCCGCCAGCCGGTCGCCTCTGCCGCCGCCATCCGTTTCTTCCCGCTCCAGCATGCGCGCATCGTCAAGGTGGAAAACCTAGAACAGGCTGAACGCGCTCCAGGCATTGTCCGCGTCAAATGCACTTTGAAGCCGGGCCAAGAATTGGGGCGCCTCAGCGGCTCTGACTCTCGCCAAGGCTATGTGCTCTGCACGGGTAAAGACATTGACGAGGCCATGCTCAACGCCGAAACCGGCCGCGATCTGGTCAAGGTCGAATGGGAACCGCTTCCGGCGACCGTCTGAAACTGAAACGCTACTCGCCCGCAATAGCGGGCGAACCCAAGGCAAAACTCCATGCGCGCACTGTTACTCGCCCCACCTAAAATCATTCTGCAAAACAGCTCGGCGGACTGGGCCTCCGCCACCGGCGGAGATGCGGTCCTTTTCACCGACGCCGCCGAACGGGAGGCCATCGTCGCCCATGCCGGCAGCGCCTTCGCCGAGATCCGCTTCTTCAAGGACTTCAACAATAACGGTCTGGTGGAAAAGCAGGCCCTTGACATGCATCGGGCAGCCCCGTTCCGCAATGTGATCGCGCTTGCGGAAAGCGACGTGCTGCGCGCGGCCAGGCTGCGCCAGAAATGGAATCTCGGAGGGTTGACGCCAGCCGACGCCGTCTTCTTTCGCGACAAATTCGAGATGAAGAAGCGCGCGCGCGCCGCCGGCGTCCCGGTTGCCGACTTCCAACTGAGCCACACCCCGCTCGACCTGCTGGATTTCATCGGTGTCCATGGCTACCCCATTGTCGTCAAACCGGTAGACGGCCGCGGCTCTTCCGGTGTGCAAGTGCTTCGCGACGAAGCCATGTTGGAATCGTATCTAGAATCCGGCGCGGCCGTTCTGGGCAAAAGCCCGCTGACCGAAAGCTTTGTGCCAGGCGAGATGTATCAGGCCAACGGCCTCTATCTGGACGGCAAGCTCGTACTGCTGTCCTGCGTGCAATGCGTGCACTCCAACCTGGAGTTTCTCAACGGCGAATGGCTAGGCTTGAAAATGCTAGACCCTGCCGGCGAGCTATGGGGCCGCCTGGATGCCTTCGCGACGGACCTGCTGCAGCGCGTGCTGCCCATGCCGCCGAACGGCCTATTCCACATCGAGATATTCCACACGCCGGACGGGCAGCTATACCTGTGCGAGGCCGCCTGCCGACTAGCCGGCTGCCTGGCCAACGACCAAATTCGACACGCTTTCGGCATCGACGTGCGGATGGAGTACATCCGGTCGGAATGCGGCTATCCGCAACGGCTGACGACGGAAAGGCCCCGCCCGGCGAAAATGATCGCAGAACTGAACATCCCGCCCCGCCCCGCTCTGCTGCGCAGCCTGCCCGGGCAGGCGCCGCAGCCATGGGTAGCGTTCTACAAGCGCAACGCCAGCCCCGGACAGGAATACCGGAAGATGGCGTTCACCAATGGCGAGATCGCCAGCCTGCTGATCACCGGCGCCGACGAAGCGGAATTGGCACAGCGCTTACAACAAGCGGCCACCTGGTTCGAACGCGAAACCATCTGGGACTGAGCCTCCCTCCAGGCCCGCGCGCGGCGCGGGCCTCCCATGACACTCCATTCTCCACATGAGCCACGACAAACACTGCATCGCCATCATCGGCGTCGGCGCCGTCGGCGTGTCCATGATCATTCATCTGGTCAAGGATCTGATTGCCAGCCGCGCCGCCGCCACCGAAATTCTCGCCTTCGAGCGTTCCGGCCGTTTCGGCACCGGCGTAGCCTACCAGCCCGACTTGGACGCCGCGATTCTGAACCGCACCCGACACAATATGTCGGCGCAGCCGCAATACCCTGCGGACTTCGCCAATTGGCTGGCGCGCCAACCTGACCCGGACTGCGCAGACGCGGACTATCTACCGCGCCCGCTGTTCGGCCGCTACCTGCAGGATGCCCTGCAACAAGCGGTCGATCTCGCGGCGACCACTGGACATCGGGTTCGGCTGATCCCGGCCGAGATCATCGACGTCAAGCGGCAAGAGGACGTCTACCTATTGCTCTCCGATCGGGATACTTGGCGAGTCAAACACCTGATCCTCGCCACCGGCAACCAGCGCTCGGGCCAATTCCTGCATCTTCGAGACAAACCGGGCTACCGCCACAGCCCCTACCCGCTCGTCCAGACTTGCCGCGCCATACATCCGGAGCAACGCGTCGCCATTATCGGCTCCAGGCTGAGCGCGGTGGACACCGTCATCGCACTCAGCCGCCAAGGCCACCGCGGTCCGATCACGCTGATGTCGCGTCAGGGATATCTGCCGATGGCGCAACTGCCGCAAGCCAACGCGCCGCTTCGCTATTGCACTGTGGAGCGGATCGCCGCCCAAAAAACCGCCTGCGGCGGCTGGCTGAGCTTGCGCATGGTATTTCGCCTGGTACTGAAGGAGCTGAGCGCGGCGGCAGGCTGCCGCTTCAGCGCGAAACGACACAAACCCTTGAAGGGCGACGCCGCCGCTCTGCTTGATCTCGACATTCAAGCCTTGGATGCCGGGCCTCGAAACTGGCAGGCCGTCTTCGTCGCCCTGAACGCCGTCATCGATGAACTCTGGCGCTCGCTACGGCCTCAGGATCAACAGCGTTTCCGCGACTTCGGCTACAGCCGCTTCATGGCTCTGCGGGTGCCCATTCCTCTGCCCAGCGCCTTGACCCTGCAAAAGCTGCTGAAGCGGGAGCAGTTGGAAATCCGCTCAGGCATCCGTCGGATCGACCATGCGGATGGCGGCTTCCTCGCCCAATTCGAGGATGGCTCGCAGGCGATGTTCGATATCGTGGTCAATGCGACCAGCTCCGACAATCGCCTGCAGAATACGGCGGACCCGCTCTATGCGGCCTTGCTGCGCGAACAGCTCGCTATCGCCCACCCGCTTGGCGGCGTGGAAGTCGACTGGGCCGATAACCAGGTGCTGGCGCCATCCGGCGCGCCATCGGGCGGACTCTACGCTGTGGGCAACATGACATGCGGCACGCATTTGTTCTGCAGCGTGTACGAAACCAATACCCGCCATTGCCAACGCATCAGCCGCCAGCTGACCGAACGCTTGCATCGCCCGGCCACTCATCCAATATAATGATAAAAACATAAAACGCACATCCCACTCACAACTGCCGCCGAATCGGTCCGCGGAGAAGACACTCTTGACGAATTTGCTACGCAATCTGCAAAAACTATCGCCCGCCACCCAATGGCTGCTGTTCATCAGCTTCACCTTCAACATTGGCAGCTTCGTGATCGTGCCGTTCATCGCAGTGTATTTGCACACGCAACTCGGGTTTTCTCTGGCCTTTGTCAGCGTGCAGTTGACCCTGAAGCTGTTTTCCCAACGCGGCATGATGCTATTGGGCGGCATAGTCTCCGACCGACTCAACACGCGGCTTGCCATGGCGCTGGGCTGTCTGCTGCGGATCAGCTCGTTTTTCCTCTATGCCCTGGGCCGAGACGCCATCTCCATCAGCGTCGCCTCACTGACCTTCGGCTTGGCCAGCGCGCTTTTCGTGCCCGCCTCAAAATCCGCGCTGAGCCAGACCGCGGCGCCAGGGGGGCGTACCCTGCTGTTTTCGCTGCGCAGCACCGCCAACAATCTAGGCATGGCTCTGGGCGGCCTGCTTGGATCGGCATTGATCGCCTTGCCGCCGCTCGCGTTGTTCAGCGCCGCCGCCGGCGTGCAATCTATATGCGCGCTGCTGCTGTGGCTGCCACGACTAAGCCTGTCGATGGCCATGGCGACGCCAGACCGAGGCAGCCGCGCTGTCGCGGCCTGGCGCCCCCTCGTTTCAATGCTAGGCAATCCAATCATTCTGCAAATGGCCGCGCTGTACATCATCTACATTGCCTTGTACGCGCAACTGGAGTTCACTTTGCCGCTAGCGGCCGCCAATTTGTTTTCCAGCAAAAGCGTCGGCCTGCTGTTCTTTTGCAATACCGCCACCGTGTTTCTGCTGCAGATTCCGCTCAACTACTATCTGGGCCGCAGATTCAGCCTGCCGCGGATGATCGTGCTCGGCTTCGTCTGCATCGCGCTGGCCATGGTCGGCTTCCACTTCGCGCCGCCGCTGGCGGCCTTCCTCGCGCTGATTTCGATCTATACGCTGGGAGAAGTCATCATAGATCCGGCCATAGACGCCATGGCATCGTCCCAAGTCGCGGAGCATCAAACCGGCACCCTGTTCGGACTGCTGGGCAGCGGCGCCATGGCGGGCGGGCTGCTTGGAAACTGGCTTGGCGCAACCGGCTTCGCCCCGCCGGGAGGCGGTGGCTTCTGGCTGGTCTGCGCCGCCATAGCCGCCTCCGCCTGCCTGCTCTTGCTGCTGCCCGTCGCCCGCTTCTCTCCCGGCAGGCTGGGCTATCAACGCAAGGCCTGACCGGATCAACCGCTCACGCTGACCGCGCCGGTTTCCACATGGCCGGCCAGGCGGCGCACGAAATTGCTTTCGCCCACGCAGCTCACGGTCAGGTCGTACCAGCCGGCGGTGGACGCCAGATTCCAGCTCAGCAGCTGGCTGCCGCCCGCCGACACCGCCACCTGCTGCGCCGCGCCGCCGCCGTAGCCGTTGGCGCTGACCAGGAAGGTGGCTGCCTTGCCGCCCGGATTGCTCAATTGCAGCGTCAGCTGCGGCGCGCCGGCCGCCACGGACACCGAACTCACCGCCTCCAGCGCGCCCATGGCGCTGTGCAGATTGCCGACAAAGCGGCGCAAGAAACCGTTCGGGCCGTACAGCGTCAGGTCGTAGAAGCCGCCGCCATAGGTCTGGGCGTGGAAGTAGTCCTTGATCTCGGCGCCGGCAGCCACGTCGTATTGCCACGGACCGTCGCTACGGTACTGGTTGGCGTAGATCGAGTAATGCGCGGCCTGCTGGCCGCCGTTCTGCAGATGCACCCAGAAAATCCCGGTGGACAGCTCGGTGCTGCCATAGGCGTTGCACTGGTAAGGCAGCGGCCGCGCCGGCTTGCGGCCGGCCTCCGGTTGCGGCATCTGCCCCGGCACCGGCGCGCTGGGCTTGGGCCAGTTCTTGGTCTGCAGCGCCTGGGTCAGCAGGGCCGAAGCATCCGGGAAGGCCGGCACGCTGACATTGCTGCTGCCGAAATCCAGCGCCGTGGTCAGATCGCCGCAGATCTGCCGCCGCCAGGCCGAGATATTGGGCTCCTGCACGCCGCTCCAGGTTTCCAGGAAGCGGATCACCGAGGTGTGGTCGAATACCTGCGAGCAGACATAGCCGCCGCGGCTCCACGGCGACAGCACCAGCATGGGCACGCGCGGCCCCAGGCCTATGGGCGCGCCGGACACGAACTCGTCGGCCGTGCCGGACGGCGGCACCGGCGGCGGCAAGTGGTCGAAGAAGCCGTCGTTTTCGTCGTAGTTTAGCAACAATACGGTAGAGGCCCACACGTCGGGATTAGCCGTCAGCGCCTGCAATACCTGATCTATCAGATAGGCGCCGGCGGCCGGCGAGGCGCTGGGGTGTTCGGAATAATCCTGCGGCGCGACGATCCACGACACCTGCGGCAGCGTGCCGTTGACCGCGTCCTTGCGTATCGCCGCCGTCAAATCCGCCACCGAGTTGCCGCTGATCTTGGGCACCGAGCTCATGCCGCGGTCGTACAGCGGATTGCCCGGCTTGGCGCCGCGGTACTGGTTGAACCAGGCCAGCGCGTTGTCGTCGAAATTGTCGCCCAGCACCTGGTACACCTTCCAGCTGACGCCGGCGTTCTGCAGCCGCTCCGGGTAGGTGGTCCAGCTATAGCCCTTCTCGCTGTTGTCGGTCACCGGGCCGCCCTTGCCGCCCTGCGGATTGATGGAGCCGCTCCACAGATAAAGCCGGTTGGGGTTGGTCGGTCCCTGCACCGAGCAGAAATAGTGGTCGCAAATGGTGAAGGCGTCGGCCAGCGCGTAGTGGTAGGGAATGTCGGCGCGGTTGAAGTAACCCATGGTCATCGCCGTCTTGGCGCCCACCCAGCCGTCGTACTTGCCGTTGTTCCAGGCGGCGTGCGTGCCGGTCCAGGAGTGGTCCAGATCGCCCAGGTACTGCGCGCTGGTGCGGCCGGTATCGAGGTGGAACGGAAACTCGGTGGACAAGAGATGCGGCTGGCGGAACACGCTGTTGCCGTTGCGCAGCTGCAGCGCGCTGCGGTCGCCGAAGCCCCGCACGCCGCGCAGATTGCCGAAGTAATGGTCGAACGACCGGTTTTCCTGCATGAACACCACGACATGCTTGACCGCGGACAGGCTGCGGCCAGCCGGCTTGACGCCCATGGCGGCGGCCAGGCCGGGCGGGATGGCGCCGGCCGCGATACCGGCGGCCGACAGCTTGAGAAACTCGCGACGCGACAACTCGCTCATGACAACGCTCCGGAAAAGTTCAGGGTGGGCTGAAGGGCAAAACAGCGCGCAGTGTGCGCAAGCAATATGATGCTTTCATTAAGAAACGCATCCCGGCCGGCTTTGCCCGGCGCGCGCCATCGTTTACCCTTGCCCCTTCTCTTCATCCCTTACTCAGAATAGCCCCATGAAACTGCGCCAGGTCCGCCGCGCCGATCTCGCCGCCGTCTTCGCCATCGAACAGGCGGTGTTCGGCAGCCACGTCTATCCCGATTTCTTCTTCCGCCAGGCGCTGGACCTCTGGCCGGACTGGTTCTGGCTGGCCGAGGACAAGGCCGGCAAGCCGGTAGGCTACGCCTTGGGCGCGCCCAGCCAGCAGCCGGACGAGCTGTGGCTGCTGTCGCTGGCCCTGCTGCCGGAATCCCGCGGCCGGGGCGCGGGCAAGGCCTTGATGCAAGCCGCGCTCAGCGCCATGATGCCGCGCGCCAGCGGCATCCGGCTGACCGTGGACCCCGCCAATCCGGCGGCCGCGCTGTATCGCCGGCTCGGCTTTGTCGAAACCGGCCGCGAGGACGACTACTTCGGCCCCGGCGAGCCGCGCTTGCTGATGCGGTGGCAGCCCTAAGGCGCTACACTCGGACTTTTGCCCGAATGAAGCGCGCATGAAGTATTTGCTGGCCCTGCTCGCCGCGGCCGTCTGCCTCGGCTATTACCTGATCCTGGCGCTGCGCCCGGCCTGGCTCGCCGCCAGCCTGGGCGGACTGCCCGCCTCCATCGTCCTGGCGCTGGCCGCCATGCTGCTGTTCTGCCTGATCGCCGCCGTTTACTGCCGGGGAGCGCGACGATGAGCCTGGCGCAAATCCTGTTCCTCGCGCTGACGCTGCTGACCCTGGCGCTGACCGCCGCCGCGCGCCGCCGCACCGTATCGCTGGGCGACTTCTACACCGCCGGCGGCCGCGTGCCGGCTTGGCAGAACGGCCTGGCGCTGGCCGGAGACTATTTATCCGCCGCCGCCTTCCTCGGCGCGGCCGGCATGTATCTGGGCCAAGGTTATGACTCGCTGGCCTATGCCGTGGGCACCCTGGCCGGCTGGCCGCTGCTGTTGCTATTGCTGGCGGAGCCGCTGCGGCGGCAGGGCCGCTACACCGTGGCCGGCATCCTGAGCCAGCGCTTCGACCACGCCGGCGTGCGCCTGGTCGGCATCGCCGGCTCGCTGACAGTGACGCTGTGCTATCTGATCGTGCAGCTGGTGGGCGCGGGCAAACTGATCGAACTGCTGTTCGGCCTGCCTTATCTCGCCGCAGTGGGCCTGGTGGGCGCGCTGATGATGGCCTACGTGGCGCTGGGCGGCATGCTGGCCGCCACCTGGGTGCAGATGAGCAAGGCCGCCCTGCTGTTCGTCTGCGCCCTGCTGCTGGCCGGCGGCGTGCTCGCGCGCTACCACGGCAGCCCGGCCGACTTGTTCGCCGCGGCGGAAAAACTGCGCGGCGCGGCCGTATTCCTGCCCAGCAAAAGCCTGTCCGACCCGGTCGAAGTGTTGTCGCTGGGACTGGGCCTGAGCCTGGGCCTATTGGGCTTGCCGCACGTTTTGATGCGCTTCTTCACCGTGGCGGACGAAGCCGCCGCGCGGCGATCGGTAGGCATCGCCACCTGGCTGGTGGCGGCCTTCTTCGTGCTGAACCTGATCATAGGCTACGGCGCGCTGGCGCTGGTCGGCCCCGATCCGCAGTTTCACGGCGCGGACGGCAAGCTGCTGGGCGGCGGCAATATGGCGGCCCTGCACCTGGCCGAGCTGCTGGGCGGCGACTTCGCCCGCGCCGCCGTGGCGGCCGTGGCCTTCGCCACTATCCTGGCCGTGGTGGCCGGCCTGACCCTGGCCGGCGCCAGCGCGGTCAGTCATGATCTGTACGCCGGCTGGCTGAAACGCGGCCAAGCCGATCCGCGGCGCGAGCTGCGGGTTTCGCGGCTGGCCACGCTGGGCTTGGGCCTGGCGGCCATGTTGCTGTCCACCGTGTTCCAGCAGCTGAACATCGCGCTGATGATGGGCCTGGCCTTCGCCATCGCCGCCTCCGCCAATTTTCCGCTGCTGCTGCTTGGCCTGCGCTGGCGCGGCCTCACCGCGCGCGGCGCGGTGTGGGGCGGCGCGGCGGGCATCGCCACCTCGCTGCTGCTGATCGTCTGCGGGCCGGCGGTGTGGGTGGGCGCGCTGGGCCACGCGCAGCCGCTGTTCCCGTATTCCAACCCGGCGCTGTTCTCGCTGCCGCTGGCCTTCGCCGCGGCCTGGCTGGGATCGCGCCGGACGAACTAAGATGATGTCTACGCATGAAAAGAAAGCTATCGCAATGAGCAATCTGACCCTCTACGGCAACCGCTACTCCGGCCACAGCTACAAGGTGCGGCTGGCCCTGGTGCTGGCCGACATCTCGCACGACTACGCCCACATCGACCTCGCCCAGCCGCGCGAGGAGCGCCCGGAAGACTTCCGCGCCGCCAGCCGCTTCGGCGAGGTGCCGGTGCTGGTGGCCGACGGCGTGCCGCTGTGCCAATCCAACGCCATCCTGCAATGGTTGGCCGACAGCTACGGCGCGCTGGGCGGCGCCCTGGGCGAGCGCCAGCGCGTGCGCGAATGGCTGAACTGGGAAACCAACCGCCTGGGCATGTCCCTGCCCAATCTGCGCTACTCCCGCCTGATGGCTCACTACGAGCCGGCGGTGGAGGCCTGGCTGGAAGCGCGGCTGCGCGACGACCTGGCCGTGCTGGAAGCAGAGCTGGCCGAGCGCCGCTACCTGGCCGGAGACCAGATCAGCATCGCCGACGTGTCGCTGAGCGCCTATCTGTGGTGGCTGGCCGACGCTGGCCTGGACATCGCGGATTGGCCCAACATCCAGGCCTGGCTCGCCCGCATCGCCGCCCAGCCGGGCTGGCAGCATCCGGACGAGCTGATGGCGGCCGACATCCCGGCCTAACAGCCGCGCCGAAGCAGAACTCCCCCACAGGCAAGCATGAGCACATTTCCTTCAGCAGAGCAGCAGGACATTCTGAATCATCAGCGCGGCAATCTGCTGATCGAAGCGGCAGCGGGCAGCGGCAAAACCACCATCCTGGCCCACCTGGCTGCGCAATATGCCGGCATCGGTGAGCAGGTGCTGGTGCTGACCTTCAGCCAAAGCGGCAAAGCCGCCTTTGAAGAACGGCTGAAGGCTATCAGCGGCAGCGGCAACATCGCCGCCAGCACCTTTGGCGAATACTGCCTGGCCGCCTCCCGCCGCCATCTGCCGGACGACAAGTATCTGGCCAATCTGGAGTGGGTACTGGAAAATATCATTCCCAGTCTGATCTCCACGCTGAATCGCAGCCTAGCCGACCTCGGCCATGAGCAACTAGCCACCGACGAAGAAGGCGCGCGCGACCTGATCGACACCATCCAGCGCATCAAGAACGGCCGCCTGCAACATTGGCTGGCCGAGGTGAGCGACCCAGAGGAAATCGAGGATGCGATAGAACGCCCCTACTCGGTCTGGTTGGCATTTTTTGAATACGAAAAACTGCGCAACAGCTATGCGTTCCAGCACAACGGTCGCAAGCATCTGGGTTTTCGCCTGCTGGAGGATGTCTGCCACGACCTGCTGGACGCCGCCGACAACAATCTGCTGGATAGTGAGGGCGGCTTTCAACAAGCGTACGTATTCATCGATGAATTCCACGACACCACGCCCTTGCAACTTGACTGGATCAAAGCCTGGAGCCGGCGCAATAAGCGCGTTGTCGTCGTCGGCGACCGCGACCAGGAGCTCTACTTCTGGCGCGGGGCCAATGCTCAGACCGTGTTTCAGAAGTTTCGCGAACGATTCGCGCCGGTGACCATACTGCCGCTGTCCAGCTCCTACCGTTTTGGCCCACTACTGGCGCAACGCTGCCAGGCACTGCGCGGCAAGGGCTTAGCGCCCTTGTCGGGACAAGGCGGGCCAACCCGCATCATCGCCAGCCGGGCAGAACTCGCTAGTCTGCTGCGGACCGCTGCCTTGCCGCTGGCGCACACCGCCATTCTGGCGCGCGACCGCAGCCAGACCATCGCCAGCCAACTGGCGCTGGCCGAAAACGATATCCCGTTCTACACCCTGGACAAGTGGCCGTGCTGGCGCAACCGAGAAGGCCGGCTGATCCAAATGCTGGCCCAATTGATCGACCCGAGCTGGAGACTGTATTCCCTGCGCCAGATCGAGCAGGAGCCGCGCAAGAGAGAATTCGAAGCCCGGCGCTGCGCCGCGCTGGCGCAAAGCTTACTCAGTCTGCCTGGCTGGAGCCTGACGGAGGAGCGCAAAAACGGCTGCCTGGCCGAGGCCATCAGCCCAGCTAATCTGAAAATGCTGTTTTCCCTGCTGATCCAGGAAGCGCCGCCCGCGCATGAGCCGATGCGCAGCCAAGGTCTCAGGCTGTACCAGGCCCTGCAATGCTTGCTCGACTCTCCGGCCCAGCAGCCGCTGGCCAACACGCTCACCTCTTTCGCCCAAGCCTGCAAGCTGGAGGCCATGCTGCAATCGTTCACCCCGCGCGGGGAGGCGGCCAACAGCCGCTGGCACAGCTGGCAGGCTTTGCTGGCTTATATCCGCGCCAAAAACTTTAGCGCCAGCGGCTGGCTGCAACACTGCAACAAGCTGGATCAGATGCATCACAAGACGACATCCAAAAATATCGAGCAGGCCTTGGCCGTCGGTTCGGTGTTCCACGCCAAGGGCAAAGAGTGGGAGCATGTGATTCTGACGGGCTTGGCCGAACAAGACTTCCCGCTGCGACAAGCTCCCCTCCAAGAAGAGCGGCAGCGGGCTTACGTTGCCGCCACCCGCGCCAGAAGCCTGCTGACTTTACATTGCGACGCGGCAAAAAATCCCAGCCGGTTTTTCAAACAACTTAATGGCGAATAGCCAAGGTCCCTCTCAATGTCCCGTCCCAACTGCGTCAAACACTGGCGAGAACTGGAAAACCCCGAAGCGGGCCGCTATCCGGACAGTCGGGAAGAAATGGGCTATGCCGCCCGTTTCGGCCAGCATTTCGGCTTTGCCCGGCTGGGCGTCAACCATCTGCGGCTGGAGCCGGGCCGCCGCAGCAGCCTGCCGCATTGCGAAAGCACCGAGGACGAATTGATCCTGGTGCTGGAGGGCGCGCCCGACGTGTGGCTGGACGGCGCGCTGCATCGCTTGCAAGAAGGCGATGCCGTCGGTTTCAAGGCCGGCGATGGACTGTGCCACACCTTCATCAACAATACCGAGCAAACCGTGCGCCTGCTGGTGGTGGGCGATACCCGCCGCGCCGACAACCGCTACCACTACCCGCTCAACCCGGAACGCAACGCCGCGGCCGGCGCGGAGCACTGGTCCGACGCGCCCGCGCGGCCAAACGGCAGCCACGACGGCCTGCCGGATAAGCTGCGCGAAAACAACGGGCTGTTTTGAAAGCCGCCAGACGCCATGCTGACCTTAGCCGACCTGAAACTGCTAGCCATCCCCATCGCCAACCAGGACGAGCCTTTCGTCGATCTCGCAGCTTACCCGGACTGGCTGGCGGACCTGAGCCGCAGCCAGATTTCCAGCCGCAGCCCGCATTTCCTGAAAGCCCGCCGCGCGGTGGCCGAACGGCTGCGCGAAGCCGCGCGCCAGTTGCCGGACGGGCTGCGCTTTTGCGTGAAGGAGGCCTATCGCCCGCTAGCCAGACAGCAGCGTTCCTACGACGAGCATCTGGCCCGGCTGCGCGACCTCAAGCCAGGGCTGGATGAGACCGCGCTGCTGCGCGAGGCCAGCCTATACGTCGCGCCGCCGGCGGTGGCACCTCATCCCACCGGCGCGGCGCTGGACCTGACGCTGACGAATGTCGCCGGACAAGAATTGGACATGGGTTGCCCGTTCAACGCCGACAGCGAGGAGTCGAACGGCGCCTGCTACACCGATTGCGCAGCCATTTCCGCTCAAGCCCGCGCCAACCGCGACATCCTGATTAACGCCATGCGTGCAGCCGGTTTCGTCAACTATCCGTCCGAGTGGTGGCACTGGTCCCATGGCGACCGCTACTGGGCGGCCGTCACCTGCGCGCCCGCCGCCCTCTATGCCGCTGTCGAAGAAAGCGCGCTGGATACGATATGAACGATTTCCTGGCCCAATTGGCCGCCATCGTCGGTCCGCAACACCTGCTGACCGATGACATCGACACCGCGCCGTTCACGCTGGACTGGCGCCGCCGCTACCAGGGCGCGCCGCTGGCCGTGGCGCAGCCGGGTTCGACGCAAGAAGTGTCGGCCCTGGTCAAGCTATGCCGCGCCCATCGCGTCGCCATCGTGCCGCAGGGCGGCAACACCTCAACCTGCGGCGCGGCCACGCCGGACGCCAGCGGCCGGCAGCTGGTCGTCGCGCTGAGGCGGCTGAATGCCGTGCGCCATGTCGATACCGACAACAACGCGCTGACGGTGGAGGCCGGCGTCACCTTGCAAGAGGCGCAACAGGCGGCGGAAGCGGCCGGCCGGCTGTTTCCGCTAGCGCTGGCCTCGCAGGGCACGTGCCAAATAGGCGGCAACCTGTCCACCAATGCCGGCGGCGTGGCGGTGCTGCGCTACGGCACCATGCGCGAGCTGACCCTGGGGCTGGAGGCGGTGCTGCCGGATGGCCGCGTGCTGAGCCAGCTGCAAGGCCTGCGCAAGGACACCACCGGTCTGGACCTGAAGCAGCTGTTCATCGGCGCCGAAGGCCAGCTGGGCCTGATCACCGCGGCCACCTTGAAGCTGTTTCCGCTGCCCAGCGCCCACGCCACCGCCATGATAGGCCTGGCGGACATCGAAACGGCCATCGCCTGGCTGAACCGGCTGCGCGACCGCTTCGGCGACCGTCTGACCGCGTTCGAGGTGATGGATGCCAACTGCCAGCAGGTGCTGCTGCGCCATCATCCCTCGTTGATGCCGTTTACTGCGCCATGGCTGGTATTGATCGAGCTGTCCGACGGCGGCGGTGCGGCCGAGCTCAACGACGCGCTGGTGCGCTGGCTGGCGGAGCAGGACATGCTGGACGGCGTGTTGGCGCAGAACGAAACCGAGCGGCGCAAGCTATGGACCTTGCGCGAGGAGATATCGGAAAGCCAGCGCAAGGATGGCCCCAGCATCAAGCACGACATCGCGGTGCCGACTTCCGCCCTGCCGCGGCTGGTGCGCGATTGCGCGGCGGACCTGGACAAGGCCTTTCCCGGCGTGCGCATCGTCGCCTTCGGCCATGCCGGCGACGGCAATCTGCACTACAACGTCAGCTTCACCCGCCCCGGCAACGCGGACTTGTTCGAAGACGAAGATGCCGTCAACGCCATCGTCTACGACCACGTCTACCGGCTGGGGGGCACGCTGGCGGCGGAGCACGGCGTCGGCCAGCTGAAAAAAGACTGGCTGGCCCGCTATAAAGATCCGCTGGCGCTGGAGCTGATGCGCGGCATCAAGCGCGCGCTGGACCCGGACGGGTTGATGAATCCGGGGAAGTGGCTGTAAAGGCCCCCTCTCCCGAGAGGGGAGAGGGGTTGGGGAGAGGGGGCGGCTCAGACCGCCAATCGGCCGGCCAAGCCCTCCCATGTCTCTCCTCGCCGCCGCCTCTCCAAGGTCAAGGACGCGTACCACGCCGTGACGTCGCCACCCTGCCCCCAGCGCCAGTCCACATGCTCGTCCGCCAGCAGCACGCGGCAAGGCTGGCCCAGCGCGCCGGCCAGATGCGCCAGCGCCGTGTCCACGGCGATCAAGCCGTCCAGCGCCGCCAGCAACGCAGCGCTGTCGGCGAAGTCCCGCAGGCCAGACCCCAGTTCCAGCAAGCCATTGCCAAGCAGCCACGCCCGCTCGGCCTCGGTCGGCTCCGGCTGCAGCGAAATCCAGTTGATGCTGCTGTCGGCCAAGAGCGGCAACAAAGCCTCCGGCCCCGGCAAGGAGCGGCAATGATCGAATGGGTGTTCGGCGCGGCCGCGCCAGACCAGGCCGATATTGCGGCCGGCTGGCAAGCGCTCGCGCCAGGCCTGCCACTGGGCCGGGTCTGCCTCCAGATAAGGCGCGCCAGCCCGCGGTTCGAACTCACGCAGCGCCCATGGCAGACTCATCGAGAAAACATGGCAATCGTGCGGCGGAAACTCGGCCGGATAGCCGCTTCCCAACGACAGCCATTCCACTTGCGGCCATTGCCGAACGAACAAGGGCAGCAGCGGCGCTCGACAGAGCGCGATGACGCGCGCCGCGCCGCGCGCGAGCAGCGGGACCAGATAGCGGCTGAACTGTATGGCGTCGCCATAGCCCTGCTCGAACAACACCAGCAGCCGCCGGCCCGCCAGGCTTTCGCCCTGCCAGCGCGGCGATGGCAGGCTGGGATAAGCCGCCGCCTCCAGCCTGGCCTCGTGATGCTCCCAGCCGGCCTGCCACTCTCCGCGCGCCAATCGCAGATAGCCCAGGTTCTGCCGCAAGCGGCGATGCTTGGGCGCTATGGCCAGCCCGCGCGCCCATGCCGCCTCGGCTTCATCTCCCCGCGCCTGATCCGCCAGCGCGACGCCTAGCAGGCACAGCCAATCGGCATGATCCGGCGCTTCCGCCGCGGCTTGCCGCGCCAGCGCCTCGGCCTCCGCGGCGCGGCCGGTGGCGCACAATAGCGCGGCCAGATTGGGCAGCGCCGCATCCGCTTGCCTGGCATAAACGCCGCGCAGCAGCGCTTCCGCCTCCTCCCAGCGCCGCTCCGCCATCAGCAGTACGCCCAGATTATTGCCGGCGGCCGCATGGCCAGGCTCCAAGCTCAGCGCGCGCCGCAGCATCGCCTCAGCCTCATCGGCCGCGCCTTGCTCCGCCAGCGATTGGCCCAGCAGTTGCAAGGCTTCCACGTCCTCCGGCGCTTGCTCCAGGCAGGCTTGCAGTTGACGCGCCGCCTCTTGCGCCGCGCCGCGCTCGCGCAGCAGCCTGCCTAACTGGTAATGCGCGGCGGCGGACGGATGCGCGGCCAGCCGGCTACGGAAGCAGGTTTCGGCCTCGGCCAACCGGCCGGCGTCCTGCAACAGATTGCCCAGATTGCCCAGGCTGGATGGATGATGCGGATCGCGCGTCAGCTCCGCGCGGTAGTACGCCTCGGCCTGCGCCGGCTCGCCCCGCTCCTCGCTCAGGCAGCCCAGGTTGTACTGCGCGTCCGGCGTCGCGGAATCCAGCGCCAACGCCTGTCGCCAGCAATGCTCGGCCAGCAGCGGCTGCTCCAGCCCGGCGGCGCAGACGCCCAGCAAATTCCAAAGCGGCGCGTTGCAGGGTTCCGCCTGCAGGCCTTGTTGCGCCGCGCGCAAGGCGCCTACCAGATCGCCATCGGCCAACAGCTTGGCGGCGCTCAGGGCATGGGAAGAAAACGGGATCATCACGCGTTTGGCCATAAAAAAGGTTCGTCCGGATCATCAACGCAAAAACGCCGCCTGGCAAGGCGGCGTTTCGGAGCGGCCGGACTTACAGCCGGAACTTGTTGAACTCGGCATCCATCTTGCCGGCGTTGCCGGCCAGGCCTTGCAGCGTGCTGCTGACGTTTTGCAGCACGTCGTCGTTCTCCAGCACGTGGCCGTTGATCGCTTCCGAGCTTTGCGCGATCAGGGTGGTGGCCTTGTGCTGCTCCTGGGTGGAGTTGGAAATCTCGCTCATCTTGGCCACCACCTCGCGCATGGACTCGCGGATGGCGGCTATCTTGCCCACCGCCTCGCGGGTCAGGCCCACGCCCTCGTCCACCGCCTGCACCGTGCTGTTGACGTCTCCCACCGCGCGGCCGGTTTCCTCGCGGATGGCGCCCACCATATTGGAGATCTCCAGCGTGGCCTGCGCGGTGCGCTCGGCCAATTTTCGCACCTCATCCGCCACTACGGCGAAGCCGCGGCCCTGTTCGCCGGCGCGCGCGGCCTCGATGGCGGCGTTCAGCGCCAAGAGGTTGGTCTGGTCGGCGATATCGCGGATCACATTGGTGATGCCGGAAATTTCCTGCGAGCGCTTGTCCAGCGAGGCCAGCATCTCCTCCAGCCCGCGCACCGACTGCACGGTATTTTCCATGCCGCTGGACAGCTGCTGCATATTGTCGGAACTCGCGGCCAAATGATGGCCGGTGGCGCTGGCCAGCTCGTCGGCCTGGCGCGCGCTGTCCGCGATGTGGGAGATCGACACGGTGATCTGCTCCAACGTGGCCGCGTTGGACGATGACACGTCGGAAATATGGCGCGAGCTCTGCGCGACATTAGCCACCAGCTGGCTGGCGTCCTGCACGCCGCCCACCACGCCCTCTGCGTCTACCTTCAGGCCGCGGAACAGCTGGCCCAGCTGGGCGACAAAGGTATTGAAGGCGCGCGCGGTGGCGGCGATTTCGTCTTGGCCGTCGTCTTTCAGCCGCAGCGTCAGGTCGCCCTGGCCGCGCGCGATGTCTTCCATCGCCGCCTTCAGGCGCACCAGGCCGGCCAGCATCTTGCCTATGATCATGCTGGAGAACGGGATCATCAGCGCGAACACCAGCAGGGTCAGCCCGCCTATGGTGTACAGCAGCTTGTTCAGCGGCGCCAGGATCACGTCCTTGTCCGTCGCCAGCGCCAGAATCCAGCTAGTGCCGGGGATGGCCCGGGCGGAAATCAGCATGTTCTTGCCGCCGATGCTCATGTCCGACGCGTTGGCGCTTTGCGCCAGCTGGGCCAGCCGCTCCGCCGTGAGTTCCGGCACCACGCTGGCGATGGATTTCAGCGTCAAGTCGGCTTGCGGGTGGGCGATGACGGTGCCCTTGGCATCGACGATGAAGGCGTAGCCGTCGCCGCGCACCTTCATCGACAGCACGGACTTGACCAGCGTGTCCACCATCACGTCGCCGCCCACCACGCCGGCGAAGGCGCCGTTATGGTTGAACGGGGCGGCGATGGTGACGGTCAGCTTCTTGGAGGCTTCGTCGACATAGGGCTCGGTGACGATAGCTTGGCCGGCGGCCTGGGCCTGCTTGTACCAGTCTCGGTCCGCCACCTTGTAGTCGGCCGGGGCGGTCCAGTCGTCGGAAAACAGCGAATGGCCGTCGGCGTAGCCCGCATAGTTGACGTTGAAGCCGCCGGCCTTGCTGCCCACTTTGAGGAAGCGCAGCGCGTCGGCCTCGTTGGCCACGCCGGTCTGGGCGACGATTTGCTGCTTTTTCTCGGCCAGCCAGGTGGTCACCACCGC
Source organism: Chromobacterium alticapitis (assembly GCF_002924365.1). Classification (GTDB taxonomy): domain Bacteria; phylum Pseudomonadota; class Gammaproteobacteria; order Burkholderiales; family Chromobacteriaceae; genus Chromobacterium; species Chromobacterium alticapitis. The sequence continues at coordinate 39,550 of NZ_PQWB01000037.1, forward strand.
GCTCTGCCCTTTCAGGCTGGCGGAGAATTCATTATCCAGGCCGTCCAGGATTTCCGATCGCATCTGCATGAAGACGATGCCGACCAGAACCAGGCCGAACAAGGCCATCAGCAAGGCGTTGAGCGCTATCAGGCGACTGCGGAGTGATTTCATGTGCTTCCCTTTTCCACGCTGTGTTGAGCCAGGCCAAACCGGCATTCCCAAGCAGAAGACGCGTGCGAGGCCACTAGGCCATGCCAAGGCACGGCGCTGCCGGGACTGACGCGCTTTATAGGTTTTATTTGAGATGGCAGGCATACGCTAAACCAAGCCGCGCGGAACGCGCTTGATCGCGCGCATGCCATCCTAATTATGATAGGAGCAAGAAAGGACGCCGTCGATGTGAATACCACACTTTGCCGGCGCAAAAAAATACCCCTGCGGCATTGCGGCAGGGGCCAACACGAGGAAGAAACATCGGACCGGCTTGGGCCAGCTCGATATTTCGAGGGGCTAACACCTCAAAACCTTGCGGCTCTCAGTGCAGGCGGCATTCTAACGTAAATGCTCTACAAAAATCCAGCGCATTTAGAGCAAATCATCCATTTTTCATGATTCCGGCCATTGATGATCGCGGAACAGCTCGCGCAGCTTCATCTTCAGCAGCTTGCCGGTGGCGGTGTGCGGCAGCTCGTCGACGAAGGCCACGTCATTGGGCGTCCACCATTTGGCGATCTTGCCGTCGAAATAGGCCAGCAGCTCCTCGCGCGTGGCGCGCGCGCCGGGCTTCAGCGTCACCACCATCAGCGGCCTCTCGTCCCACTTCGGGTGCGCCACCGCGATGGCAGCCGCCTCCGCCACCGCCGGGTGGCCCACCAAGATGTTTTCCAGATCAATGGAACTGATCCATTCGCCGCCGGACTTGATCACGTCCTTGGTGCGGTCTGTGATGCGCATGAAGCCGTCCGGATCTATGGTCACCACGTCGCCGGTGTGGAACCAGCCGTCGGCGCTGTGGTTGGCATCCAGCTCGCGCTTGAAATACTGAGACAGCACCCACGGCCCGCGCACCTGCAGATTGCCGAAAGAGACGCCGTCGTGCGGCAGCGGCAGCCCGGCGTCGTCCACGATGCGGATGTCCACGCCGTATACCGGGCGGCCCTGCTTGATCAGCAGCGCGTTTCTGTCCTTGCCGTCCAGCGCGTCGTGCTTGAGCTTGGGCGTGCAGGTGGTGCCGCAGGGCGACAGCTCGGTCATGCCCCATAGCTGGCGCATTTCGATGCCGTGCTCGGCCAACTGCTCTATCATGCTTTCCGGCACGGCGGAGCCGCCGGCGATGACGCGCTTCAGCGGCGCGAGCGGCAGCTTTTCGCGCTGGCAATATTGCAAGAGCTGCAGCCACACCGTGGGCACGCCTATGGTGGTGGTGACGCCTTCTTCCGCGATCAGGCTTTGCAGGCTGGCGCCGTCCAGCTTGGCGCCGGGCAGCACCAGCTTGCTGCCGTTCATCGCGCAGCTGTAAGGCAAGCCCCAGGCGTTGGCGTGGAACATCGGCACCACCGGCATCACCACGGCGCGCGCCGAGATGTCGAAGCTGTCCGGCAGCGAGCTGCCGAAGGCGTGCAGCACGGTGGAGCGGTGCGAGTACAGCACGCCCTTGGGATTGCCGGTGGTGCCGGAGGTGTAGCACAGGCTGGAGGCGGTATTCTCATCTAGCTTAGGCCAGTCGTAGACGTCGCTGTGGCCATGCACCAGGTCTTCGTAGCTGAGCAGATCCGGAATGCCGCTGTCCGCCGGCAGATGGGCATGGTCGGCCAGCAGCACGAAATGCTCCACGCTCTTCAACTGGTCCGCTATCTGCTTCACCAGCGGCAGGAAGGTAGCGTCGAACATCAGCACCTTGTCCTCGGCATGGTTGATGATCCAGGCGATCTGCTCCGGAAACAGCCGCGGATTGACGGTGTGGCAGACGGCGCCGCCGCCGGAGACGGCGAAGTAGATTTCGAAGTGGCGGTAGCCGTTCCAGGCCAGGGTGGCCACGCGGTCTCCCGGCGCCACCCCCAGCGAGGGCAGCGCGTTGGCCAGCTGGCGCGCTCGGCGCGCGGCGTCGCGGTAGGTATAGCGGTGGACAGGCCCTTCCACGGTGCGCGACACGATCTCGGTGTCGCCGTGGAAGCGCTCGGCATGCACGAGCAAATCGGAAATCAACAGCGGCAGTTCCATCATCTGGCCACGCAGCATCTCGCATCTCCCCATTATCAGTATGGAATCCGCACGTTACGCCGCGTTGGAGCATTCGCTCCAATCATATTTTCTGATGGGCCGCCATTGTCCGATTTATATATCCGTCATGGCACGGAATCAGCTTTTGACCGGTTTCTTGGCCAGCATGCGCTGCAGGGTGCGGCGGTGCATGTTCAGCGCGCGCGCGGTGGCGGAAATATTGCCGTCATGTTCGGCCAATACGCGCTGCAGGTGCTCCCAGGTGACGCGGCGCAAGGACATGGGCTGGGGCGCCACCGGCAGCGCCGGGTTGGCTGCCTGCTGGCCGAAGGCGGCCAGGATTTCATCCGCGCCGGCCGGCTTGGCCAGGTATTGCACCGCGCCCAGCTTGGTGGCCTCCACCGCGGTGGCGATGCTGGCGTAGCCGGTCAGCACCACGATGGCGCTGTCCGGACTGGCCGCGCGCAGCGCCGGCAGCAGCCGGAGGCCGCTGTCGCCGTCCAGGTTCAGATCCAGCAGGATGCGCGCCGGCTGTTCCTCCGCCCGCGCCAGCGCCTCATCCGCATTGCGCGCCCAAGCCGCCGCATGGCCGCGCCGCGCCAGCGAGCGCATCAGCACCGCGGCGAAGGCCTCGTCGTCGTCTATCAGCAGAAAATCTCTCACTTGCTTTCCTCCTGCGCCAGCGGCAGCTCGATGCGCGCGTGCACGCCGCCCTCGGCGCGGTTGTCCAGGCTCAGGGTGCCGCCCAGCCGCGCCAGCGTGGCGTGGCTGAGCATCATGCCCAGGCCCATGCCGGCCGGCTTGGCCGACTCCAGCGGCGCCAGGCCGGCGCGCGCCAGCTGCGCCTCGCTCAGCCAGCCCTGGCGGTTGACGATGTCCAGCCGCAGCCGGCCATCGCAGAGGCTGGCCGATACCGCCACCTCGCCGCCGCCGGCCTCGGCCGCGTTATTGACCAGATTGAACAGCGCCGGCCAGAACGCCGCGTCCAGCCGCACCATGGGATCGTCGCCTCCTGGCGCGAACCAGTCCAAACGCACGTCCGGCCGCAGGCTGCGCCAGCCTTCCAGCCGCTCGGCCAAGGCGGCGAACAGCGGCAACGCGCCGGGGCTGGGTTCGGAGCCGTGCTTGAGCCGGGCCAAGGTGGTGCGGCAGCTGGACAGTTGCGACTGCATCAGCCGCAAGTCCTGCGCCAGCGCGGCATCGTCCGCCCGCTCGCTGAGCAGCTCGTCCACCAGCAGGGTCAGAGTGTTCAAGGGCGTGGACAGCGAGTGCGCCGCGCCGGCCGCCTGCATGCCCACCGCCAGCAGCTGCTCGTCGCGCAGCTGGGTCTCGCGCGCCTCGGCCAGCGCGTCGCCCTGCCGGCGCAGCTGGCGGGCCAGCCAGGACACGAAACCAGCTATCAACAGCGCGGACAGCGCGAACGACATCCACATGCCGGCCAGGTGCAGATTGAAGGCGTAAGCGGCATTGCCGCCGTTGAGCGGCCAATCCAGATGCCACTCGAACAAAAGACCGTAAGCGGCCATGGCCAGCAGGGCCAGCAGCCAGGCGAAGCCGCCCGGCGACAGCAAGGCGGCGAACAGCACCGGCGGCAGGTAGAGCGAGGCCAGCGGATTGGCCGCGCCGCCGCTGAAGGCCAGCAGCTCGGTCAACACCAGCACGTCGGCCAAGAGGCCTACCCGCAGCGCGGCCTCGTCCGACAGCCCCCAGGCCGGCAGCCTGGGCAGCGCCAAATTGACCAGGGCCAGCGTGGCCAGCGCCTGGCCTATCAAGGGCCACGGCAACGCCACCTCCAGCGCGGCGCAGGCGGCGGCCAAAGCCAGGGCGAGCAGCAGCATCAACCAGCGCAGGCGGCCGATGCGGCGGCCGGTGTCCCGCGCGTCTGCCGCCCGCTCCGGCGCGAAAATCGCATTCCATTTCATGCCGCCACTTTACACCATGAGGCCGCCGCGGCGCGCTGCGACAATATGCCGCATTCCGGGCGGGAACTGTTTCAAATAGCATCGCCGCCAAACTCAAAAACGACTTTCCGCGATGAACCTGAAACCTCTATTGCTTCCCGCGCCCCTGGCGCTGGCGGCCGGCCACGCCTTTGCCGCCGATCTGCCCGTGTTCCAGCTCGACCCCATCGTCGTCACCGCCGTCAAGACCGAGCAGCCGCTGCGCGTCGAGACCGACCCGCGCGCGCCGCGCCAGCCGGTGCCGGCCGGCGACGGCGCCGATCTCTTGAAAACCATCCCCGGCTTCAGCGTGGTGCGCAAGGGCGGCAGCTCCGGCGACCCGCTGCTGCGCGGCCTGGGCGGCTCTCGCCTGAACATCCTGGCCAACGGCGGCTTCGTCTACGGCGGCTGCCCCGGCCGCATGGACCCGCCCACCGCCTACCTGTTTCCGGACGCCTACGACAAGCTGGTGGTGATCAAGGGTCCGCAGTCGGTCAAATACGGCGGCGCGCTGATCAGCGGCGCGGTCAGCTTCGAGCGCAAGACCAAGCCGTTTGCCGAACCCGGACTGCGCTTCGACGGCAGCCTGCTGGCCGGCAGCGCCAACCGCCAGGACGCCTATGCCGACCTGACCATGGGCGGCAAACTGGGCTATCTGCGGCTGATCGACTCGCACAACCAGGCCGAGGACTACCGCGACGGCAATGGCGAGAAAGTGCATTCGGCCTACCGCCGCGACAGCCAGAGCGTGATCGCCGGCCTCACACCGGGCCGCGACACCACCCTAGAGCTGTCCGGCGACGTCAGCAACGGCCGCGCCGCCTACGCGGACCGCGGCATGGACGGCAGCCGGTTCGACCGCCGCGCCTGGGGCGTCAAGGCGGAACAGCGCCATCTCGCGCCGTGGCTGGACGCCGTGCGGCTGGCGGCCAACCGCAGCTACGCCGACCACGTGATGGACAACTACACCTTGCGGCCGCAGGCCCCCGGCAAGACGCCGCGCGCCAGCAATCCGGACCGCCGCACCGACGCCGCCAAGCTGGAGGCGGACCTGGCCTTCGCCGACATCGAGCTGACCGCGGGCGCGGATTGGCAGCAAGACCGACACACCAGCCGCGTCGGCGGCCTGAGCTACGCCAGCCTGCCGCGCGTGCCGGACCAGCATATCGAACGCGCCGGCCTGTATCTGGAAGGCAACGCCCCGCTGCTGGGCGGCAAGGCGGTGGCAGGCTGGCGCCACGACCGCGCGCGCGCCTATTACGACGCCTCCGCCACGCGCGGCGAGCAACTGCAGGATTACCGCCTGTACAGCGGCTTCGCCCGTTACGAATACAAGCTGGACAACTGGACGCCTTACGCCGGCATCGGCCTGGCCGAGCGCGCGCCGGACTACTGGGAGCGCAGCTACGTCGCCGGCAATCGCCCGACGCTGCAACCGGAACGCAATACCCAGCTGGACCTGGGCGCGCTGTACCAGGGCGACAAGATCAAGGGCTCGCTGTCAGGCTATCTGAGCCGCATCGACAACTTCCTGCTGGTGGACGACAACGCCGCCCAGGCCACGCGCAACATCCAGGCCTACCGCTACGGACTGGAGGCCGACGCCTCCTGGCAACTGGCCCCGCGATGGCAGCTATCCGGCAGCGCCGCCTACAGCTGGGGCGCCAACGCCACCGACGACAGGCCGCTGGCGCAAACCCCGCCGCTCTCCGCCACCTTGAGCCTGGCCTGGGACAACCAGACCTGGGCCGCCGCCGCCGTATGGCGCGTGGCCGCCGGCCAGGATCGCGTGGCCGTGGGCCAAGGCAATATCGCCAGCCAGGACATCGGCCCGACGCCGGGCTTCGCCACCCTGTCGCTGAACGGCGGCTGGCGCGCCAGCAAGGCCGTCAAGCTGAGCGCCGGCCTGGACAATCTGTTCAACCGGACTTACGCCGAACACATCAGCAGCGGCGGCGCCGACGTGGCCGGCTACGCCCGCGCGACCCGCGTCAACGAACCGGGCCGCACGCTGTGGATGAAGCTGCAGGCGCATTGGTAAGACGGCCGTAGGGCGGAAGCCCGGCAAACCCGGGCGTTCCGCCGCAAGCCGCTCGCCGTCAACAGCTTGGTAGGGCGTGCAGGCCCTAAGGCCTTGCCCGCGCTTCCCATCTAGACAGACTCTTTCGGTGTCCGCTACGCGGACGATATTTTAATGACGGTTCCGCCCGTCGGACGGAAAAGGGGGCTGAACGGCCAGCCCCCTTTTAACCCCAGGCCGCCCCTGCAGCGCGCGAAACCCCGACAAAAAAGCCCAGGTCGAGGAGCCGCCGAAACTAGCCGCGCGCTACCGTCGCGCGGCGTCGAACAAGTCGGCGGCTTAAAACCTCGCCCAGCGCTTTTTGCCGGCTCGCGCTGAAAGGGGAAGTGGCGCATCGCATACGTTTTACGCCTTGCCAAGCATTCCGCTGCACAAGGCTCAGTCAGACAAGCCAGGTAGGGCGGGCAGGCCCTAAGGCCTTGCCCGCGCGACAGATTCGGCGCGGCTTGGCGCGTCCCCTGGCGGATCGCCCCTGCGGGACATCCGCCCTACGCATTGCATAACAAGAAATGGAGAACCGTGATGAAGCCAAATTGGATATTCCTCCCCGCTTTGTGCCTAAGCCTGTCCGCCTGCCTCGGCGGCGGCGTCAGCAGTAGCGACAGCCCGTCCCAGAGCCAGAGCGAGACGTCCCCCGCCGGCTACGGCGGCGGCGCCACCACAGTCCGCTTCGCCCTGAAATCCGGCAGCCAGCCGGTGACCTGCAACAGCCAGCTCAGCGGCATCGGCGCCGGCCAAGCCAACGCCACCCTGGCCGAGGGCATGGTCTATGTGCACGATGTGTCGCTGATCAACAGCCGCGGCCAGGAAGTGCCGCTGCAGCTGGACCAGGCCAATAAATGGCAGTTCCTGAACCTGGCCCTGCTGGATTTCGCCGGCGGCAGCTGCAAGGACAAGTCGCGCGACGACGGCGACACGCCGGTGTTCAAGCCGCTGTCCGGCAGCAATAGCGAAGTCGTGGGCAGCGCGCCGGCCGACAACTACACCGGCCTCAGCTTCAAGGTGGGCGTGCCAGTTTCGGCCAAAAACGCCAAGGGCGAAGACGTGGCGTTGAACCATCAGCCGGCGCACAGCCCGCCGCACCCGATACTGGGCGTGTACTGGCTGATGTGGGAGTGGCAATCCGGCCACCGCTTCATGCGCATAGACCTGGCGCCCGCGGGCGGCGTCAAGCGCGCGGACAATTCGACCGCCGACCGCTGGGCCTTCCACCTGGGCTCCACCGACTGCCAGGCCGACGCCGCCATCGTCGGCGGCTACCGCTGCGGCAAGCCCAACCGCTTCAAGGTGAGCTTCGACCGCTTCGACCCCAAAACCGATCGCGTGGCGCTGGACATCCAGTCGCTGTTTGCCGGCAACGACATCAACCGCGATGTCAGCGCCGATGTCGGCTGCCGCTCCAACGCCACCGACGCCGAATGCCAGCCGATATTCGACCGCCTGGGCCTGCGCCTGAACGAGAGCAGCCCCGGCGCCAACGACGGCGGCCAGCCGCTGGGCGATGGCCGCGACAGCCGCGTGTTCCGGGTGGAGAAGATAGGCTCATGAAACCTTGCGCCGCGCTGCTGTTGACCGGCCTGCTGGCCGCCTGCGGGCGCGAAGCCGCGCCGCCGCCCGCCCCTGTGGAAGACTGGCAGTGGCAGCTGCCGCCCGGCGTGGCGCCGCCGCCGGTGCCGGCGGACAATGCCATGAGCCAGGCCAAGTTCGAGCTAGGCCGCCGCCTGTTCTACGACAAGCGGCTGTCCGGCAAAGGCACTATCAGCTGCGCCAGCTGCCATCCGCAGGACAAGGCCTTCAGCGACAGCGCGGCGCTGTCGCGGGGCGGCACCGGCGAGCGCACCCTGCGCAACGCCCAGCCGCTGGCCAACGTCGCCTGGCGCAAGAGCTACACCTGGGCCAATTATTCGCTGACCACGCTGGAACGACAGATGGACGGCCCGCTGTTCCGCACCGAACCGGTGGAGATGGGCATCAACGACGGCAATCTACCAACCGTGTTGGCGCGGCTGGATGCGGATCCGCTGTACCTGCGCGCATTCGCCAGTGTTTTTCCCGGCGAGGAGAAACCGCTGAGCCTGGCCAATATCGTCAAGGCCATCGCCACTTTCGAGCGCGGCATCGTGTCCTTCGACTCGCGCTACGACCGCTACCAGGCGGGCCAGGCCCAGCTGTCCGCTGCCGAGCTGCGCGGGCTGAAGCTGTTCCGCGCTGACAAGAGCCAGTGCCTGCGCTGCCACGGCAGCCCGGACTTCGATGACCAGATGGCCGGCCACGGCGATGGCCTGTCCTTCCACAACATCGGCCTCTACAACGCCGACGGCAAGGGCAGCTATCCGTTTCCCAACCGCGGCACGCTGGAATTAAGCGGCCGGCCGGCCGACATGGGCCGCTTCCGCAGCCCCAGCCTGCGCAACGCGGCCCTCACCGCGCCCTATATGCACGACGGCAGCGTGGCGACGCTGGAGGAAGCGGTGCGCATCCATGCCGATCATGGCAGAGACAATGGGAAAACCGGCGACGGCCGCCGCAATCCGTGGAAAGACCCGGCCATGGACCACATCCGGCTGACGCCGGCCGAGCAGGCCGACATCGTCGCCTTCCTGAAGACCCTGAGCGATGAAACGCTGACCCGCAACCCGCGGCTGGCCGACCCATTCGCCGCGGATAAAACCGCCGCGCGGCCATGACGCCCGCGCTCGCCGCCGCAAGGCCAGTCTGCTACGCTGTGCCTTTTGTCCTGTTCGAAGAAGGCGGATGAAGACTCCCTACCTGAAAATCCTGGCCTGCGGCCTGACGCTGTTCATCTTGCTCGGGCCGCTGGTGGCGCTCTTGGCCAGCGGCGTGGTGCCGATGATGGCCTACCTGATGGGCGCGGTGCCGGCGCTGATCTTCGGTTTCATGCTGTGCCTGCTGCGCATCATCCTGGCCGGGAGCGTGGCGCGCTGGCAGCGGCAATGGCCGGCCTGGCTGCTGTTGCTGGCCGCCTTCGCGCCGGGGGCCTTCAGCGGCGGCTTGATCACGCTGCTCTATGCCCGCGTGGCGGAGCCGCTGCTGTATAACGACTGGATGACCCTATATCTGGGCGCGATGGCCGGCGGCGTGTGCAATGCGCTGTTCTGGCGCCTGCGCTTCGGCGATGACGCCGTTTGACCGCTCCGAAAGAGAGAGAAACCATGCCCCACTGCATCATCGAATGCTCGGCCGATCTGGCCCGCCATCCCGAGATCGCCACCCTGGCCAAGGCCATCCATGACGCGGCCGAGCAAAGCGGCCTGTTTCAGACCGCCGACATCAAAACCCGGCTGCTGCCGGCCGCCCAGGCGCTGGTAGGCGGCGCGGAGGCCGATTTCATCCACATCAATTGCCTGGTCCTGGCCGGGCGCAGCGCGGAGCAAAAGGGCAAGCTCGCCGACAGCCTGATGCGGGCCGCCTGCGTGCAGTTTCCCGGCCTGGCCGCGGTCAGCTGCGAGGTGCGCGACATGGAGCGGGCGGCCTACGCCAAGCGCGGCGGCTGAGACGAAAAAAAGCCCGCCGGTCAGAGCGGGCTTGCAACCTTTGTCTGCCGGGCGCCTTCGCGTCCGGACCTTCGCAGCTTAATCCAAATCGTCCGGCGCGCCCTGCGACAGATTGCCGCAGCTCATTCGGCGCGCTCCAGCCTGGCCTCCAGGCCGCCTTCCGGCCGATTGCGCAGCATCAGCCGCAAGCCATGCAGCGCGGCGACGCGTTCGACGATGGACAGACCCAGGCCGCTGCCGGCCTGATGCTGTCCCGGAGGGCGGAAGAAGCGCTCCCTCACCCTCTCCAGCCATTGCGGCGGTATGCCCGGCCCCTGGTCCAGCACGCTGATCGCATCTTCCTCCAGCCGCAGTTCCACCACGCCGTCGGCCGGGCCGTAACGGCAGGCATTCTCCAATAGATTGCGCAGCATCAGTCCGGCCAAGGCCTCGTCGCCGCGCAGCGGCAACACCGCCTGCGGCGCGCAGCGCCAGTCCAGCTTCCACTCTACTTGTTCCGCCGTCGTCGACAACTCCGCCAACAGCCGCTCGGCCAGCCTCTGCCAATCCAGCGGCGCGCTCGATTGCGGCCCCGGCAACGGGTCTAGCCGCGACAAGGCCAGCAACTGCTCCACCAGCCGCCCGGCGCGGTCTATGCCCAGCCGCAGCTGCGCCAACGCGTGGCTGCGGCCGCCGTCGTCCGGCATCAACTCCAGCACCTCGGCCTGCACCCGCAAGGCCGCCAGCGGCGTGCGCAACTCGTGGGCGGCGTCGGCGGTGAAGCGTCGCTCATGCTCCAGCATCTGGCCGATCCGGCCAAACAGCGCGTTCAGCGAGCGCAACAAAGGCTGAACCTCTTGCGGCACCTCGGCGCGCACCGGGCTGTTGTCGTCCGGCTGCCGCTCGGCGATGGCCCCCGCCAGCCGACGCAGCGGCGCCAGCTCGCGCCGCAGCGCCAGCAGAATGGCCAGCATCATCAAGGGCAGGCCTATCATCCACGGCAGCAGCTGGGCCTTGACCACGCTCCACACCATCTCTTGCCGCAAACCCTGCTTCTGCCCCACCGCCACCAGCCGCGAGCCGTCCGGCGCCGTCAGGTAGAACATGCGCCAGCCGTGGCGGCTGTCCTTGCCCGCTTCGTCGTAGAAGCCGCGGCGCAGCGGCTGGTAGTCGAAACGGCGGCCGCGGCCGTCGCACAGCAGGCGCTTGCCCTGTTGGTCCCACACCGCCAGCCCCAGGTCGCCGCTGTCGGTGCGGCCCGCGTCCGCGCCATTCAGCAAATGCTTGAGCTTGGGCGTGTCGTCGGGCAAAGCCTCATGGACATCGATGGCCAGCAACTGGCGGCCATACAGCGCCATTTGGGTGTCGAACAACTCGTCCACCTCGCGCTTGGCCAGCCACACCGCCGCCAGCGAAGCGACCAGCCAGACCAGCGGCACGGTCAGCAGCAAGACCAGCAGCAATCTCGCCTGCAGGCTGCCGGGCCGCCTCACGCCGGGTCTCCCAGCGTATAGCCCAGGCCGCGCAAGGTGCGGATGAAGCCAGCGCCCAGCTTCTTGCGCAGGTGGTGGACATGCACCTCCAGCGCGTTGCTCTCCAGCTCCTGTCCCCAGCCGTACAGCTTTTCCTCGATGCGCTCGCGCGGCAGCACCCGGCCCTTGTTGCAAAGCAGCAACTCCAGCAGCGCCAGTTCCTTGCCTGTCAGTTCCAGCGCTTCGCCGTCCAGCGTCGCCGTCTTGCCCACCAGGTCCAGGCTGAGCCGGCCATGGCTGAGCAGCGATTGGGACAAACCGTGGCGGCGGCGGTGCAGCGCGCGCAGCCGTGCCGCCACTTCGGCCAGCGCGAACGGCTTGACCAGGTAGTCGTCGGCGCCGGCATCCAGGCCGCCCAGCCGGTCGGCCAGCGAGTCGCGCGCGGTCAATACCAACACCGGCGCGTCGCAGCCCCCGCGCCGCCAGGCGCTCAGCAGCTCCATGCCGTCCATGCCTGGCAGGCCCAGGTCCAGCACCACGGCGTCGTACGGCGCATCCGTCAGCGCGCCCAGCGCCTGGCGGCCATCGCGCAGCCAGTCCACGGCGAAGCCCAGCTGGCGCAAACCCGCCTGCACGCCGTCGCCGATCTGGCAATCATCTTCCACCAGCAATATCCGCATTTGTCCTCCCCAGCCTGCCTTATCGCACAAGCAGCTTAAACGACGCTTAAGCGCCGCGCTTCATCAGCCTGTCAACAAAATCTCATTTGCCTGTCACCTGCCCATTGCAGCATGGGCCATCATCCCGGCCAATGGATTCGCCATGCAGCCAGACTCCGCTTCCGACGCCCCCCGCCGCTTGCGCAGCATCTGGATTTCCGACGTGCATCTCGGCACCGCCGGCTGCCGCGCGGACCACTTGCTCGACTTCCTGCGCGAGCATGAGTCGGACTATCTCTACCTGGTCGGCGACATCGTCGACGGCTGGCAGCTGAAAAAATCCTGGTACTGGAAACAGAGCCACAACGACGTGGTGCAAAAACTGCTGCGCAAGGCGCGCAAGGGCTGCCAGGTGATCTACATTCCCGGCAATCACGACGAGGCGGCGCGCCAGTACTGCGGGCTGGACTTCGGCGGCATCGCCATCCGTCTCGAAGCCGAGCACCTGACCGCCGACGGCAAGCGGCTCCTGGTGCTCCACGGCGACGAATTCGACGGCGTGATCCAGTACGCCAAGTGGCTGGCCCGATTGGGCGACAATCTATACACGCTGATCCTGGAGCTGAACCGCGGCTTCAACTGGGTGCGGCATCGGCTGGGCCTGCCATATTGGTCGCTGTCGCAATACCTGAAGCACAAGGTCAAAAACGCGGTCAATTTCATCAGCCAGTTCGAAGCCATCCTGGCCGGCGAGGCCAGGCGGCGCGGCTTCGACGGCGTGGTGTGCGGCCACATCCACAAGCCGGAAGTGCGAATGATAGACGGCATTCTGTACGGCAACAGCGGCGACTGGGTGGAAAGCCTGTCCGCGCTGGTGGAGCACATGGATGGCCGCTTGCAAGTGCTGCACTGGACCGCGCTGGCGCCCGCCTTGCGCGAAACCGAATCCCTGATCCCGCCCCCCACCGCCACGGAGGAATCCACATGC
>NZ_PQWB01000037.1:52394-55311 GCF_002924365.1 Chromobacterium alticapitis
CGCAGGTCAACGGCGTGGTCCGCTCGCTGACCGAGACCGCGCGCGAGCTGGACGGCTTCGGCCATCAGATCAACATGATCACGCCGCTGGAATTCAAGACCCTCCCCTGCCCCACCTACCCGGACATCCGGCTGTCCTTGCTGCCCTACCGCCAGGTGGCGCAACGCATCGCCGGCTTCGCCCCGGACGCCGTCCACATCGCCACCGAGGGGCCGCTGGGCCTGGCCGCGCGGCGTTACTGCCTGCGCGAAGGGCTAGCCTTCACCACGGCCTATCACACCCGCTTCCCCGAATACATCCATGCCCGCTGCCGTCTGCCGCTGCCCATCAGCTACGCCTGGATGCGCCGCTTTCACGGCGCCTCCCAGGCGGTGATGGTGCCCACCCGCTCCATCGCCAACGACCTGGAGGCGCGCGGCTTCCGCAACGTCAAGCTATGGAGCCGCGGCGTGGATACCCAGATGTTCAGCCCCGGCGAGCGGCAGCGTCTGGACGAGTCCGCGCCGCCGCGTTTCGTCTATATCGGCCGCGTGGCAGTGGAAAAGAATATCGAGGCCTTCCTCAAACTGGACCTACCCGGCAGCAAGTGGGTGGTCGGCGACGGCCCGCTGCTGGCCAGGCTGAAACAGCAATACCCCGATGTGCATTTCGCCGGCGTCTTCCCGCAGCATGAGCTGGCGCGCTTCTACCGCGCTTCCGACGTGTTCGTCTTTCCCAGCTTGACCGACACCTTCGGCCTGGTGTTGCTGGAGGCCATGGCCTGCGGCACGCCGGTGGCCGCCTTCCCGGTGGCCGGTCCCTTGGACGTAGTGGGCGACAGCGGCGCCGGCGTGCTGGACTGGGACTTGCGCGCGGCCTGCCTGCAGGCGCTGGAAATCAACCGCGACCATGTGCGCCGCGTGGCCGAGGGCTATTCCTGGCAGGCGGCCAGCCGCCAGTTCGAATCCCACCTATGGCCTAACCCCAGCCACGAAGCGGTAGTCAGCCCGGCGCTGGATTAGGAAAAACTTGCATCAGAATCTATAAGCACTATATTGATAAAGTCGCGGCAACAGGGAGAGAACGGAATGAGTCAGGCATTGACCATCGGCCACCTTATGCTCGATTCGGCACTGCGACTGCGCCCGAACACCTAGCCGCAGTCGGCACCGGAGGTGCCCGCAGTGCTCCAAGCAGCGTCCAGGACGGATGCACGGAAATATCCAAAGGCGGCCGACAGGCCATACATGACGAGCAGTGGTAGGGATAGACCGCGCGGGAGAAGGTTTTCCGCATACGCGCCCGTGACAGGGCGCACGATGAGCCGGCAGTAGAGTAACAAGCAAACGCAGCAGGACCGGCTATCGAGTTGTTCCCTCAAGGCGGCGTGCAAGCAGTCCGCATGCCGTAGTGGCTCAGCAAGGTTCGCGTCGCAGTGGGCGGTTTTCAAGCCAGGGCGCACAAGCGATGTATCGTCCCCATCGTCATCCGGAGGGCGTCCCATCACCGGGACGCCCTCTGTCTTTCCCGGCCTTTATGAGAAAATCATTACAATGATGCGGATCAAAATAACGGCTAGTGCTAAAAAAATCATCAAACGATCTTCCACCAGCCGGCCGCTGTCCGGTACCATGCCTGCATCGCGCCGTAGTCCGCCATCCGCGGCCGGCGGCGCCACAAACAATCGGCCGGCGTGAGCGCGTCTCGCGCCGCCATACAAAACCCGAAGCCGCTGGAATGAGCAGGGGAACGGCGAACGGGTTAAAATCCTTGCAACGCAACATGATCCCGATCTTTATTGAGTGAGCCGCGCGACATATGTCCTCTCCCAATCTGACCGCTGAAAAAGTCCTGTCCGTCCACCACTGGAACGACACGCTGTTCAGCTTCACCTGCACCCGCGACGCGGGTCTGCGCTTCATCAACGGCCAGTTCGTGATGATAGGCCTGGAAGCCAACGGCAAGCCGCTGATGCGCGCCTACTCCATCGTCAGCTCCAATTACGAAGAGCATCTGGAGTTCTACAGCATCAAAGTGCAGGACGGCCCGCTGACCTCCAAGCTGCAACACCTGCAAGTCGGCGACACCGTGCTGATCAGCAAGAAGCCCACCGGCACCCTGGTTCAGGACAACCTGCTGCCGGGCAAGAATCTGTACCTGTTGTCCACCGGCACCGGCCTCGCGCCCTTCATGTCCATCATCAAGGACCCGGAAGTGTACGAGCGCTACGACAAGGTGATTCTGACCCACGGCGTGCGCTGGGTCAGCGAACTGGGCTACCACGACTACATCACCAAGGAACTGCCGGAAAACGAGTTCTTCGGCGATATGGTCAAGGAAAAGCTGATCTACTATCCGACGGTGACCCGCGAACCGTTCCGCAATCAGGGCCGCCTGACCGACCTGATCACCAACGGCAAGCTGTGCGCCGACATCGGTCTGCCGCAGCTGAACCCGGAACACGATCGCGTGCTGATTTGCGGCAGCCCGAGCATGCTGCATGACCTGTGCGAAATCCTGAACGGCATGGGCTTCAAGGAATCGCCGCGCATGGGCGAACCGGCCGACTACGCGATCGAACGCGCCTTCGTCGAGAAATAAACCCGTTCCGCCCCGGCGGAAAACCAAAAGCCCCGCAGGCACGCGCCGCGGGGCTTTTTATTTCCTGACATCAAACAACCCGCTTCCATCAAGAATACGGACAAAACAAAGGGAGGCCTAAGCCTCCCCAGTTTTTATACGAGCCAGACTGCAGTCTGGTTGATTACTTGGCGGCCGAAGCGGCAGCCTTATGAGCCTTCTTGGCGTGGTGCTTGTGCGCCTTCTTGGCTACCGGGGCGGAAGCGTCGGCCTTGGCGGCTTGAGCCTTGGAAGCTTCAGCCTTCTTGGCGGCGTGGTGCTTCTTGGCGGCGTGCTTGTGAGCCTTCTTGGCTACCGG
>NZ_PQWB01000038.1 GCF_002924365.1 Chromobacterium alticapitis
ATCGAGACGTATTGCGAGCCGCGATCGCTGTGGTGGATCAAAGCGTCGCGACTCGGCTGCCGCGCCCACAGCGCTTGCTCCAGCGCGTCGAGCACAAACTCGGTGTGCATGCTGCGACTGACGCGCCAGCCAACGATAAAGCGGGCGAAGACGTCGACGACGAAAGCGACGTAGACGAAACCCTGCCAGGTCGACACATAGGGGTGAGTAGACCGGGGGAATTTCACCCCCAGCCCCTCTCAGAACCGGACATGAACCTCTCGACTCATCCGGCTCCCATCATTCAGCCACGTGGCCGATATCCAAGCTCCCAGTGCACAAATGCGTGAGGGAAAGCTGTCGCCAGTTGACCAAGTGCTCGCCATGCCCGGGTTTTATGTCGGGCCAGATGCTTGTACTTGCGGCGCAACCACCGAACCAGATAGCCATTCAGGTGCCGCCAAACCGCTTTCATGGCTGAGCCATAGAATCGGCCATAGTAGCCCTGCCAGCCACGGAGCACAGCGTTGATCCGCTTAGAAAGGTCGGTCAGATTACTGTCGCACATCAGTTGTAGATGCCACCCTCTAATCGTCTGCCGCATTGCCCGCAGGGCATCACGACTGACCGCCGGCGTGAAGTTCACGTAGACCCGGTTATGCTTGTCGACCGATTTTCGCGGCCGAAACGTATACCCAAGGAAGGTGAATTGCACACACGAGTGCTCTCCGTGTCGATTGATGTCCTGGCAATACACGATATGGGTTTTGTCAGGATGGATTTCGAGTCCGCATTGCAGGAACCGCTCGCTGATTCTATTCAGCGCATATTGCGCTTGCCGCTGGCTCTTGCAGTGCACCACGCCATCATCCGCGTATCGGCAAAACCGCACGCTTGGTAAGTGCTTGCTGACCCAGACGTCAAACGCATAGTGCAGAAACAGGTTGGCAAGCAATGGACTCACGACCCCGCCTTGCGGCGTACCGCATGTCCTTTCCGTGATGGTGCCGTCGGCCATCTGCATTGGCGCTTTCAGCCAGCGCTCGACGTACAGCAGCACCCACGGTTCCTGGCAATGCTTCCTGAGCGCCTTCAGCAATAACTGGTGATCGATGT
>NZ_PQWB01000003.1 GCF_002924365.1 Chromobacterium alticapitis
TGTCGTTGCGGACGCCTCTCATTGGATGCTTCCGTGGTTCGTTGGATGCTTGATTATACCAAATGGGTGGATGTTGGTTTTTCAACGGCCTGCTAGTTCCGGCGGCTCCTTGAAAATGGCTTTGGAGGCGGGGTTTCGCAGCGCTGTTGGGTCGCCTTTTCTTTCGTCCATTTCTTTTGGCGAGGCAAAAGAAATGGACCCGTTCAGCCGGGCGGAACCGGCACTTAATTATCTGTCCGCGGAGTGGAAACAAAACCAATACGTATTGCGCGGTAAACGTTGGGCTTCGCTTGGCTCAGCTCAACTTATTAGCGGATTATGTTTGTAATTCATGCCATGGCATACCGCATAGCTTATTCATGGCTGTAGTAAATTCATTGAATTCGCTTTCTGATTGATAATGTTTCTCCTGCAGCTTTTTTATTAAACTGGTATGTTTATTGGCATATTTTTGAAGCTTGATATTGAATTCTTTATGCGGCAGTTGATAATTATTATTGATGCCATTTAATGGTGTGTTATAGAGAATATAATCCATCCACCAGCATAGCTGCTCTTCATTTGGATTTGATTCTCCCCAATATTTTTTAAAGAGTAAATTTTCTATCTCTTCATGATTTTTTTCTCTGGCTTCGCTATCTGGGCCAAGGGCTGTGAGGTAATACATTTTTTCCCAGTGCTTAACTAGCCATCTTCTTGGGTTGGAATATTGTTGCAATTTGTCATTTTTTCGATTTCCTTTTAATGCAATTTCTAACTCTTTAAGTTTTCCAAATGGTTCCATTCTTGGATAGGCGGCATTAAATTTTTCCCAGAATTCTCTTTGTATAAAATTTCTTAATATTCCATTTAGTCCTGAATCTTGAAGTTTCTGGTAAATTACCATCGCATCTTGCCATCCGAGTAAGGATAGAATTGAATTACTTTGCTCTAGTAACCCATAATTTCTTTGAAACCAAATACGGTTAATTATAGATTGAGCAAGATCTTGCTTGTTCTCTAATGTAACTCTCCTTGTTGTACTGGCTATTATGTTAGCCATATCAACTCGACTTTTAATGAAATTTTCCTGAGGAGGAGACTCGAACCTTGGTAGAGATTTTAAAAATTCAATTGAAAGAACATCTTGCTCTGGTATTGTATATTGTTCGAATTTTTCAAATAGAAATTCCCATAATGAATATTCGTTCTCATCGTTCCAGTCATCTGATTTGTCATTGTGTTGTTTTAACACGTCATCACTTAGTAAATGCTCAAGGGTTATATCTCCTTCTCGCCATTTTTTCTTAATCCAAACTAAATATGCACCGGATGAGTGGAGTGGAGGTATTTTTTCTTGCAAGAGGAGGTTGAAATAAGTAGGCAATCGATAGCCATCGGTCGCTCGATAATCAGATTTGGATGTATTGGAAGTTATTTTGTATTTATTATTTTGCGTAAATAGGTCACGTAACAGTGCTTCAATTGCTGCTTTAGCCCACGGGTTTTCATGATATCTTTCTTGTTCTGTTTGGATAAATATATCAAGTTCACTAACATCTTGTTCGTTATTTTCATTTTTTTTGCAGAGTGATAGATATTCACCTGAATGTGCTTGTGCTCTTATTCTACGAAATAAATCAGGAAATAATTGTTGTAGTAAAAGTAGATAAACTAGGTCGCGAGCATTAAACTCATGTTTTTTGAGGTCTATCCCTTTTTGCAAGCATAAGTTTATTTGATTAAATAGCCAGTTTAGTTGACGTATGTTCCCCAGCATGCTCCAGTAAATATGGTTTTTTTCAAATCTAATCGTGTTGATACTTTTTATGGAATATCCTGTTTCATTAGGGTATTTAAAATCTATTTCTTTCAATAGAGCTAGAACACCAACTGTAAATATCTCTTCTACAAAGCTATTCCACACACTTGTAGTGTCAAAATTGGATTTTGATTTAGTTAGTAATAATTTTTTTACATGACTTTCCAAACCGTGATAGGTTGAATGTAAATAAATTTTGCCTGACACAAATTTATCCAGAAATTCGTATAGTGTTTGACTTGCCAAATCGCCCCCGTGCTGGCGATGCAGCTCGGCTTTGTGAGCTAATTGTTGCTGGTCGTAGCAGAGAACATATCGAAGCCGAGGCAGAGCAAAACATTTGTGTAATGCAAAAAGTAAGTCACGTACATTTTCTGGTGCAACCCGGTCGAGGTCATCGATCACTACAATTATGCGTATGTTTTTTTGTAAGCGGCGTTCGAGTTGGGCTGCGATTTGCTGAAGTGCATCTTCAATCGAATTTGGCTGACTTTTGAGTGTGATTTTCAGTGGCCCTCCATTTAATTCAAGTGTGCCTTGTAAGCCAGCTAAATAGCCTTGAATGGCTCCTCGCAATTCTGGTAGGTAATGGGTTTTCTCAAGCTGATCGAATAGGCTTAGCACGAATTCTTTTATTAGATTTGTGCTGCCCACGTATTTTAGAATTTCGAATCGATACACAATGCAAGGTTTTTGCCAGTTCCATTCACACAAGTTGATAAAAGACGTTTTTCCAGTACCCCATGGGGCTTCTACACCAAATGCTGTCCCATCAGGTGCAGCCAGTACAGCTTTAGAAAAAACCTCGGCTTTCTCTTTCCATCCAAAAAGATCACTATCGTTTGTTTCAATTGGACTATCGGTTTGGATACAATCTCTATTGGCAGCAGATTTTTTTAATCTGTTGGGATCGCACTGGTTTATTTTATCTATGGCACTGTCCCATAAGTTCAGCATCAACAAACCCAGAGGTAGTAGTAGGCCATATAATAGAGTCCAGTAATCAGCGTTAATATCGAGGAATGGTTCTTCCCTGTTATGCTTGGTATTAAATAATATTTCGAAGTTTAGATTGTTTGATAAAACCAAAGCGCAGAAAAGTCCAATCGTAGCACTAGTCCATAGATCAAAGCGTCTGCTGAGTATGTAAACTCTTATTTTATTTAGCAGTGGAAAGCAGTTGAAAATCAATTTTGAGAGGGATTTAATACTGGGCTCGCAGTAGGACTCTATTTGTGCCTGAGCACAGAGCTTTACTAGCAAAGGAAGTATAATTAGAACTAAGAGTGTAAATTGCCAAATATGCCAACGGACATAAAGTTGGTCAAAGAAAAGGCTCCATTCCATCAGATTCATACGCTTTCGTATCACGAAAAGTACAAAGCTTCCTGAGAATGCTAGAAAAAAAGAAATACAAAAAAATTTAACCCAGTTATGGTAATTAGGTTTGGTAGGTGTAGGATCGTGTGCGGTCATATTTTCATATCTAATTTATACGGATGATAGATTTTGTTGTTTTCTATAAATATTTTATATTCCACTTGATTTATTGGATTAAATCGGGAGGTGTTCCATAATTAATCTATATGTAGAATGAAGTAGGCGTTAAAGAGATACCTAATTGTCTAAGGGAGTACATCAGGGCCGCCGCACTCGGAATGAATATTCATGACTGAAGCCAACCCATTGACTTCAATGGCTTATTCGCAAAATTCGATAAAAATCAAGGCCGTGC
>NZ_PQWB01000039.1 GCF_002924365.1 Chromobacterium alticapitis
AAAAGCGCCTAGCCAGGAGCCGCCGAAACTAGCCGCGCGCTACCGTCGCGCGGCGTCGAACAAGTCGGCGTCTTAAAACCTGGTTAGGCGCTTTTTTACCGGCGCGTGCTGAAGGGGATATGGTCGCGTGGACGATCATGTAGCTAAATTGGAAAAGCCAACATGCTGTTACGGCCGCATTGCATGAGAAAAGCCCCCGAATCCGGGGGCTTTGTCGTTGTGGAGGCGGTCGGCGTCGTAGCGCGGGTTGGGTCCGCCATGCCCGCGAACGATGCTCAGGCCTTGCCCAGCTGCGGCTCGGCGTCGAAGTCTTCCTTGCCGGCCTGGGCCGCGCCCGGCTGGCGCATGGTCAGCGAGAACAGCAGGGCGACGATCAACAGCGCCAGGATCAGGTGGAAGGTGGCGAGGAAGCCGCCGAACAGCGAGGCGACGATGGAGCCGACGATGCTGCCGATGCCGAAGCCCAGGTAGATCACGCCGTAGTTCTTGGTCAGGTTGTTCAGGCCGAAGAAATCGCTGACCAGGGATGGGTAGACGGTGATGGTGCCGCCGAAGCTGAAGGCGATGCAGGCGATGGCGGCGAAGAACAGGCCGGCGTTGAGCGGGGCGAACAGCAGGGTCAGCATGCCGGCCAGCGTGGCGATCTGGGCGAGGGTGATGACGCGGATGCGCGGCATCTTGTCGGACAGCACGCCCAGCACCAGGCGGCCGGACAGATTGGCCACGGCGATCACGGCCACCGCGTTGGCGGCGGTGGCGGCCGACAGGTGGACGAAGCTCTCGCCGATGTCCTTGGCCACGCCGATCACGTACAGGCCGCTCATGCACACGGTGAGGAACATCAGCGCCAGCATCCAGTATTGCGGCTGACGCATCGCCTCGGCCAGCGTGAAGTCGCGGCTGCCGCCGGTTTGCGCAGCGGCGGGCTGCTGCGGCGCGTCAGTCATCAACAGGGCGCCGGCCACCACCATGGCCATGGCGATCAGGCCCCACAGCTGGAAAGTGGCTTCCAGGCTGAAGTGCGACAGCAGCGCCAGGTTGATGAACTTGAAGCCCAAGCTGCCCAGTCCGTAAGCGCCGATGGCGCAAGCCGAAATCAGGCCCTTGCGTTCCGGGAACCACTTGACGCAATTGGACAGCGACATCAAATAACCGGCGCCGTCGGCGAAGCCTACCAGCAGGCCGGCGCATAGATAAAGCATGATCAGGTTGCCAGCGTGCGAGGTCAGGTAGAAGCCCAGTCCCAGCATCAGGCCGGAGGCGATGGCCACCTTGCGCACGCCGAAGCGCTCCTGCAGTTTGCCGGCCATGGACGACGCCACCGCCAGCGCGAGGCTGAGCAGGCCGAAGGCGAAGGCCACCTGGCTGACCGGCTCGGAGAGCTTGTGCGACAGCTGGGCGTTGAACAGGCTCCAGGTGTAGACGGAACCCAGCGCGAACTGGGTGAGGACGGTACCGGCCAGGGTACGGTAACGGATGGCGTTGCTTGAGGCGTTCATGGCGCTGCTCGCTTAAAGTCATGACTGTTGGCATGACTATAAGCCTGCGCTTATGGAGACGGCGCAGCGCGGGAATGAAATGCAGACAGCGCGGAATGAACGGCAATCAAAGGTGCATCAACTGCCTGAAGGCCTTGATATTGCTGCGGCTGACCGGGATTTCCGCCTTCAGGTCGTACAGCTTGATGATGTAGGTGCTGTTCTGCCAGGGCGCGATTTCGCGGATCTTGTGGATGTTGACGCAGAAGGAGCGGTGGCAGCGGAAGAAGCTGTCGGCCGGCAGGCGCGACACAAAATCGCTGATGCTCATCGCCATCACGTAGCGGTCGTGGGCGGTGTAGACCAGGGTGACCTTCTCGTCGGCCTCGACGTAGTAGATGTCGTCGCAGGGCGTGACGATGATGCTGTCGCCCTTGGCTAGGTTCACCGTGCGGCTGAGGGGCGCGTTTTCCGCCGCATGGGGCGCGGCGGGCACGGCGGCGGACGAAGGGGGAGCGGACTCAAGGGCTTCCAGCTTGCGCAGCAGGCCGATGATGCGGGCCTCGTTGTACGGCTTGAGGATGTAGTCGAAGGCCTCCACCTCGAAAGCGTCCACCGCGAATTCCTTGTAGGCGGTGACGAAGACGATGCGCGGCGGCCGCGTGGTCTTGTGCAGGTTCTTGGCCAGCAACAGGCCGTCTATGGATGGGATGTTGATGTCCAGAAACACCACGTCCACCTCGTTTTCCTGCAGGAATTTGAACGCCTCCAACCCGTCCTCCACGCTGGCGGCGATCTCTATCTGGCTATGCTCCCGGATCAGATAGGCCAGCTCCTCGCGCGCCAGGTATTCGTCTTCCACGATCAGCGCCTTCATCATGCTTTTTCCTCCAGCGGCAGCTCAAAACTGACTTCGGTGCCCGGCTCCAGCCGGGCGAGGCGCAGGCCCTCGCCGTACAAGAGCTTGATGCGCTCGTTGACGTTGGACAGGCCTATGCTGCGGCTTTCCACCTTGCCTTCGGCGATGCCGTCCATCACTTCCTGGCTGATGCCGTAGCCGGTGTCGCGCACCGACACGCGGATGCGATCATCCAGCCTCTTTACCGCGATGCGCACCTCGCCGGGCTCCTTGCGCGGCTGGATGCCGTGCAGGATGGCGTTCTCCACCAGCGGCTGCAGCAGCAGGCTGGGCACGCGGGGGTGAACGTCGTCCACGTCGAATACGACTGCCAGCTTGCTGCCGAAGCGCGCCTGTTCGATGGCCACGTAGTCGCGCACCTGTTTCAGCTCCTCCTGGATGTCGATCAGCGTATCGCCCAGGGACAGGTTGTAGCGCAGATAGTCCGCCAGCTTGGCGATCAGTTGCCGCGCTTCGGACGGCTGGATGCGGATCAAGGACGAGATGGCATTCAGCGCGTTGAACAGGAAATGCGGGTTGATCTTGCTCTGCAGCGCGGCGAATTCGGCCTTGCGCGCCATCTCCTGCAGCTGCTTGATGCGCGAGGCCTCCATCTGGGTGGAAATCAGCTGAGACAGGCCCAGCGCCAGTTCGCGCTGCGAGCCGGTGATGCCGCCGCTCTTGCGGAAGAAGATCTTCAGCGTGCCGGCGACGCGGCCGTTTTCGCGCAGCGGGATGATGATCACCGAGTGGAAGTCCGCCACCCGGTACTGGCGCAGATCGTTCTCGATGATGATCTGGTCCTCGCGCACCGCGCGGCGGGTGATTTCGCCGATGGCGGAGTGATCGGCCGGCTCGTAGTAGTCCTTGCCCAGTCCGACATAGGCTTGCACGTCGCGGGTATCGGTGATGGCCACCGCGTCGGCGCCGATGTGGTTGCGGATCACGGTGCACACTTCCACCAGCGCGTCGCGGTCCACGTTCTGGAAATAGGGCAGGGTGCGGTTGGCGATGGTCAAGGCCAGCTTGGCCTGGCGCGCCGCCAGCAGTTCCTTCTCGTCGTCCAGGTCTTGCACCAGCTTGATGACCAGGCCTATGCAGATGGCGCCGGTGATCATGGGGTAGGCGATGTGGCCGACGATGGCGTGGCCGACCGCCGGCTCGGTGAACCACAGGATCAGCGCCATGGTCAGGCTCTCGCAGGCGATGCCGGCGGCGATGCCGTACAGCCACAGCCGCCGGCGGCCGGCGCGGTAATGGATGGCGGTGGCCAACAGGCCGGCGCAGATGCTGGAAATCAAGCAGGGCAGCGAGGTATAGCCGTGGATGTCTATCAGGTAGCGGTGCAGGCCGGACACAATGCCGGCCGGTATGCCCACCCAGGGGCCGAACAATATGCCGCCGGACAGGATGGCGATGGTGCGGACGTTGACCAGCGAGCCGTCCACCGGGATGCCGGTATAGGTGCTGAATACGGCGAACAGGCAGAACAGCAGCGATACGCCGGCTAGCTCGGCCGGACTGTGGTCCTGCTGGCGCAGCAGATCCTGGAAGGGGCGGAAGCGGGTCAGGAAGAACAGCGCCATCAGCATCAGCGCCGCGCGCTCGAATACCGCCAGCAGCAGCATATTGGGATTGTTTTCTATCATCGGGGGCAAAGCCGCGGCGGCGGCCGCGGAAAACGGAACAGTTGCCGCTATTTTAAAGCATGGGAGCGGGCAGAGCAGCCGGCCGGGCGATAAAAACCAAGGGCATGAAGAGGCCGGGAGCCTGGAGGGCTCCCGGCGGCGGCGGGTTTAGCCGCGGGCCTGGACCAGCGGGAAGTCCACCGCGGTGGCGGCGGCGTTGTTGACGTAGTTGGTCAGGATGTTCAGCGCTACCACCGCCACGATTTCCAGCGTTTCCGCTTCGTCGAAGCCGGCGCCGCGCAGGGCGGCCAGTTCGACGTCGGCCATGCGGCCGCGCTGTTCCGCCACATTCAGCGCGAAGCGCAGCGCGGCGGCCTGTTTGGCGTCGGCGCTGGCGAAGTCGCGGGCGGCGGCGATTTCGTCATCGCCGAGCTTGGCCACATGCTTGGCCAGATAGCTGTGGGCGGACAGGCAGTAGTCGCAGCCGTTGAATTCGGCCACCGCCAGCGCGATGCGTTCGCGCAGCGCGGCGCCCAGCTTGCCTTTGCCCAGCGCGCCGTTCAGCGACAGATAGCCTTCCAGCGCGGCCGGGCTGTGGGCCAGCAGCTTCATCAGATTGGGCACCATGCCCAGTTGTTGTTGCACGGCGGCGAGCAGCGGCTGGCTGGCGGCGGGGATGTGCTCGGCGGCGGGAATGGCGATGCGGTTCATGGCAAGACTCCTGGGTGGGTGCGGAACGTTTCCGCGATGGGTGTACTTTGCCAAATTCTTTATTTTGGAAGAATATCTGTTTTATAAAATGGATTATTTCAATATGGGGAATAGTAGATGGACCGTTTCCACCTGATGGCCGTCTTCGTCGCCGTGGCGGAGGAGGAAGGCTTCGCCGGCGCGGCGCGCAGGCTCAAGCTATCGCCGCCGGCGGTGACGCGCGCGGTGGCGGCGCTGGAGGAAAACCTGGGCGTGCGCCTGCTGAACCGCACCACGCGCTATGTCAGAGTGACCGAGGCCGGGGCGCGCTATCTGGACGACGCGCGCCGCATTCTGGCGGCGGTGGACGAGGCGGAAGAGGCGGCGGCCGGCGGCAACGCCGAGCCGCGCGGCCTGATCCGGCTGACCGCGCCGGTTTTGTTCGGCCGGCTTTACGTGATGCCGTCAGTGCTGGATTTTCTGCGCCAGCACCCGCTGGTGGAGGTGTCGGCGCAGCTGCGCGACAACGTAGTGAACCTGATGGAGGAAGGACTGGACGCGGCGGTGCGCATTGGGCATCTGCCGGATTCCTCGCTGCGCGCAGTCAAGGTGGGCGAGGTGAGGCGGCTGGTGTGCGCGGCGCCGGACTATCTGGCGCGGCATGGCGCGCCGCAAGCGCCGGAAGATTTGTTGAGTCACACGGTGATCGCTTCCACCGCCGCCTCAGCCTCGCTGGAGTGGAAGTTCGGCGCGGATGGCGAGCGGCGGGTGAGGGTGAGACCACGGTTGACGGTCAGCGGCAACGACGTGGCGATAGACGCGGCGCAGGGCGGCTTCGGCCTGATCCGGGTGATGTCCTACCAAGTGGCGGAGGCGCTGGCGGCGGGCAAGCTGGAACGGGTGCTGACGGCTTACGAGAGCGCGCCGCTGCCGATACACATCGTCCACGCCGAAAGCCGCTACGGCTCGACGCGGATGCGCCGCTTCATCGACTTCCTGGCCGAGCGGCTGCGCGCCGATCCGCGGCTTACAGATTGATTTCCAGTTTGTCCGAGCCGGCGGCCGGGTAGGCGCAGCACAGCAAAATCTCGCCTGGTTGGGCGGGATATTCCGGCGCTTGCAGATACGTCGCCTGGCCGGCCAGCAAGGCGGCGCGGCAACTGCCGCATGTGCCGCCGCGGCAGCTGAAATCCGGATTCAGGCCGCAGGACTCGGCCAGTTCCAGCAGGCTTTGGCCCGGCTGCCATTCGGTGTCTACGGCTGACGCGGCGAAGCGCACCGGCACAGCGCCGTCTGCCGGAGCGGGCAGAGCTTGAACTTGATGACCGGCGCGTTGCAGCCCGGCCGGGCCGAAGGCTTCGGCATGGATGCGCGCGTCCTCCACGCCGGCGGCGATCAGTTGCTCGTACAGCGCCTGCATGAAGCCGGCCGGGCCGCACAGATAGACGTCTCCATCCAGGCAGAGGCCATAGCCGCGCAGCAGCTCGATGTCCAGATGGCCGGCATGCTGGTAATCGATGCCCAGCCGGCGGCCGGTTTCCGGCTGGCTGACGATTTTCACCACGCGCAGCCTGCCGGCGGCCCGGACTTGCAAGGCCTCCAGCTCGGCGTCGAAGGCGCGCTCGGCTATGTTGCGCGTGGCGTAGGCCAGCAGCGTGGGCGGCATGGCGGCGGGGTTCCCGGTCAACTGATGCAAAAAGGCCAGCATGGGCGTGATGCCGATGCCGCCGGCCAAGAGCGCGATGGGGCGGTTGGTCCGCGCCAAGGTGAAATCGCCGCGCGGCGGCAGCGCTTCAATGATGTCTCCCGGCGCCAGCTGGTGCAGACGAGCCGAGGCCTTGCCCTGGCGCTTGACGCTGATGCGGTAGCCGCCGGTTTGCGACAGTGTGTAGTTGCGCATCCTTACGCCATCCACGCCCGCGACTTTCAGGCTTAAATGCTGGCCAGGCAGAAAGGGCGGCGCCGCTGTCCCCTCGGCCGGCTCGAAATAGATGGAGCGGACGACGCTGCTTTCGTCCTCCACATGGATGACGCGCAAGGGCAGCCATTGCCGCTCTAGAGCGGCGTGCGGCCAGGCGCCGGTAGCAAGCGCGAACGGCGAGTAGCCGCGCAGCGTCCAGCGCAGCGCCAGCGCGTTGCGGCGGCGCACCACCCGCTCCACGCGGAAGGTCCACAGCCGTTCCGCGCCGGCAAAGACCGAGGCGGCCTCGGCGTCCAGCACCTCGGCCTGGCCGGCCAGCTGCAGCGTGTCGCCGCTGGAGAAATCCATGAACAGCAGGCCGGCGCGCGGATGCAGCAGCAGATTGCCCAGGGTGTTGAAATAGCCGTTGCCGGAAAAGTCCGGGATGGTCAGCGTGTCGCCATCCACTTTGACGAAGCCGGGCTTGCCGCCGCGGTGCGATACATCCGCTTGCCAGCGGCCGTCCGCGTCCTGGCAGGCGCTGGCGACGAAGAAGGTATCGGCTGCCGCGATGGCGGCGCGCGCGCCTTCGTCCAGTTCGTCCATCCACTCCACCGATCCCAGGATGCGCGGGCCGGGTTCGCGCGCAAACTCGAATTCGCGCTGCTGTATGTATTTGGGGCAGTTGCCGAAAGATTGCCGAACGGCGACGGTGAATCCGCCGTCGTCCAGCTCGGCCAGCTCGCCGTTCATGCGGTTGCGGCG
>NZ_PQWB01000040.1 GCF_002924365.1 Chromobacterium alticapitis
ACAATATCAAAGCGGCACGCGAACAACTGGGTTGGTCGCCAGACCAGTTACTGGCGCTATGCAAGCTGGCATGAGATAGCATTGAATGGCCCTGGGGTGCGGGCCATGTACCAGCAACTGGCGCAGCAGTACGGCGTCAAATGGCAGGCGCGCAATTACGACCGCGAAGACTGGGACCAGGCCGACATTCCCAACCGCTGCTTGTCCGCCGCCACCGCCTGCCTGTACGGCGTGACGGAGGCTGCGGTGCTGGCGGCCGGCTACGCGCCGGCCATAGGCTTCATCCACAGCGGCAAGCCGCTGTCCTTCGTTTACGACGTGGCGGACGTTTATAAATTCGAAACCGTGGTGCCGGTAGCTTTCGCCGTCGCCGGCAAGCCAGTGCACAACGTGGAGCGCGAAGTGCGCCAGCGCTGCCGCGACATGTTCCGCAAGACGCGGTTGCTGGAGCGCATCATCCCGGACATCGAAACCATGCTGGACGCCGGCGGCCTGGACAAGCCGGAGGCGCAGGGCGTCGTGGACGCGGCGTTTCCGGAGGACGAGGGGTTGGGCGATGCTGGTCATCGTACTTGAAAACGCGCCGCCCCGGCTGCGCGGCCGGATGGCTATCTGGCTCTTGGAAATCCGCGCCGGCGTTTACGTGGGCGCCTACAACCGAAAAATCCGCGACTACCTGTGGCTGCAGGTGGAGGAAGGGCTGGAAGACGGCAATGCGGTGATGGCCTGGCAGGCTACTACCGAGGCCGGCTTCGACTTCGTCACCTTGGGCGCCAACCGCCGCGTGCCGGCCGAGTTCGACGGCGCGAAATTGGTGTCTTTCCTGCCGCCTCCCGTATCGGAAGAGACTGGCGAATAGGGGCCGGGCGGCGCGGATGGGAAGGGAGGTTTGGCTCTTTAAAAATCGGTAGATTTTTAGATGGTGTTTTTTGTTTTGAAAATCAGTTATTTGCAAATGGTGTGTTCCCCGCAGGCGCGGGGATGAACCGCCCAACCCCAACCCCAAGAAGGCGGACCCGAAGTGTTCCCCGCAGGCGCGGGGATGAACCGCAGGCATCCAAATACTGGCCGCATCGCGAGCGGTGTTCCCCGCAGGCGCGGGGATGAACCGCAGGCATCCAAATACTGGCCGCATCGCGAGCGGTGTTCCCCGCAGGCGCGGGGATGAACCGGCGCCGGGGAGCCTCCCGGACAATGCCGTTGTGTGTTCCCCGCAGGCGCGGGGATGAACCGACCCTGCTGGCGCTCGCCGCGGGCCTCGAGCAGTGTTCCCCGCAGGCGCGGGGATGAACCGGCCGTATAGAGCGAAATGTGTCTGTTTCTAGAGTGTTCCCCGCAGGCGCGGGGATGAACCGATCATGAGGCCACCCCCTGCTAAAATTGGTTAGTGTTCCCCGCAGGCGCGGGGATGAACCGAAAAATGCCGTAGCGTTCTTCCAGCTCGCCAAGTGTTCCCCGCAGGCGCGGGGATGAACCGTCTTCGACATCTTCGTCGCGAATGCCAGTTACGTGTTCCCCGCAGGCGCGGGGATGAACCGACTTCCGCCGGGAGGCGGAGCAGCAATTCCCAGTGTTCCCCGCAGGCGCGGGGATGAACCGGGAGCGATGAATCAGATGGCCCAGGCTATCCAGTGTTCCCCGCAGGCGCGGGGATGAACCGACCGTTAATGCGGATGGTGAGGTGGTCGTGAAGTGTTCCCCGCAGGCGCGGGGATGAACCGCGCTTGGCGGCGCAGCCAAACCGAGACCGCGGGTGTTCCCCGCAGGCGCGGGGATGAACCGGCGACCAGCGTCGCTATTACGTCGCCTGTCCTGTGTTCCCCGCAGGCGCGGGGATGAACCGTATGGATTTCGATTGTCCCGTTCGAGGGCAATGTGTTCCCCGCAGGCGCGGGGATGAACCGCCGGCGCAGTGAATCGCCGGAGCTAACCGGAAGTGTTCCCCGCAGGCGCGGGGATGAACCGCTCGACAATCCAGTGAGACACGGCGTTCTTGAGTGTTCCCCGCAGGCGCGGGGATGAACCGCCGGCAATAGACTGGCTGTGCGGATCGGAGCGGTGTTCCCCGCAGGCGCGGGGATGAACCGGCAGCGGCGTACTATCCCCCAGCGTGAATGGCGTGTTCCCCGCAGGCGCGGGGATGAACCGCCACGGAAGGTTCTCACGGAGTTTTCTTGGACGTGTTCCCCGCAGGCGCGGGGATGAACCGTCGCGGTTGCAGAGAAGTCCAGTGCGGCACCAGTGTTCCCCGCAGGCGCGGGGATGAACCGGTGATCACAGCCAAGAAGCAGATCATGGGAGCGTGTTCCCCGCAGGCGCGGGGATGAACCGACTGAGGCATCTCTTATTGATTCATTTGAGCGGTGTTCCCCGCAGGCGCGGGGATGAACCGCTGGGCGAAACTGTCGGAAACCTGGAGCGCAAGTGTTCCCCGCAGGTGCGGGGATGAACCGCAGACTTACACGGACCTGACCGACGCTAAGACGTGTTCCCCGCAGGCGCGGGGATGAACCGCAGGCTGCAGTTGTGATAGACCTTGACCAGCAGTGTTCCCCGCAGGCGCGGGGATGAACCGCGAATGATCCCATGAGTCATGCGCGTGTCGCGCTCGCTGGAAGGTTTTTCCTTTTCAAGATAATTCATATAAGTAAGATCTCTCATTGAATGAGTGGGGGCCAAGTGCCAGTCTGAAATTCCCACATAGGAGGAACGAAGATGGCTTTTCCCACGGCAGTCAACGATCAAATCACCGACGCCATCGCCCAGGCCAATGTCAAGGTGGTAGCCGAGGCGCCGGCCATGGCGATGGGGGCGATCTATCAGACCATGGCGCATTCCGCCGGCATTCTGTTTGAGAACGCCGTGTCATCGCAGCAGCAGATGACGGCGCTGGCGCAGTCAATGGCCAATATGGGCGTGATGCAGATCTACAGTCTGGATACGCCCCCATCGGGACTGGCGCTTGCCGGCGTGCCGGACAATCTGTCCAGCTTGCTTGCCGTGCTGCAAGCGTTTCGCGTGCGGGCCGGGACGTGACGGAGGGGGTGGCTTGACGCGCGCTTGAGCCAAGCCTCGTCTCCGCGGGGGGCGCAAGCAGCGGGGCTGGATCGTGACTGTTTTCGAGTCGCACGGGCTTGGAGCGCGGGGCTTCAGGCGGTTTCGCTCAGCAGCTCCAGGCATCGTTGCGCGGCTACGGACAGCTGGACATTTTTGCGCCAGATCACGGTCAGCAGCCATTGCAGGTCTCCGCATTCCAGCGGCACGGTTTCCACGCCGGGCGGGATGTGATGCTGGGCCAGCAGCCTGGGCAAAACCATCACGCCCGCGCCGGCCGCCACCAGGGACAGGCAGAAGGCCAGGTTGCCGCTTTGCGCCACTTGCCGGCGCGAGATGTCCAGCCCCGGGCAGCACTGCTCGATGCGGCGGTTCAGGATGGAGGCGCCCAGCAGGCGCACCCAGGGTTGCTCCGCCAGATCGGCCAGCGTCAGCTTATGGCGATGGGTCAGCGGGTGGCGCGGCGGCAGCGTCACCACCAGGGGTTCTTCGCAGATCGGGTGCCAGGCCAGGTCGGCGCCATCGGGCCGCAAGCTGATGGCCAGTTCCACCTCGCCCTTGCGCACGGCCTCTTCCAGCTCCAGGCCGCCTTGCTCCAGCAGTTGCAGCTCCACTTGCGGGAAGCGGCGGTGGAATTCGGTCAGCGTCGCGGCCACTTGATCGGTGCTGCCCAGGGGCGGCAGCCCCAGGCGCAGGGTGCCGGCGGCCAGGCTGTTGAGCAGGCTGACGTCGGCCTGCATTTGCGCGCTGCGTTCCAGCAGCGCCTTGGCGTGATGGAATACCAGTTCGCCGGACGGCGTCAGTCGGGAAGGCACGCCGGGCTTGCTGCGCACCAGCAGCAGGGTGCCTAGTTCCTCTTCCAGTTGCTGCACGGCCTTGCTCAGCGCGGGTTGAGTGACGTGGATGCGGCGGGATGCCCGGAGGAAGCCGCCATGCTGGGCCACGGACACAAAATAGCGCAGATTTTTCAAATCCATACGGAACTATACCTTATCCATATACGGTGTATGAAGATTATTCATTTACGCTAATTTAATCAGCGCCTCTACTATCGCCCTTCGGAAAGCGTTGCTGCACTGCAGCGTTGATTGTCGAAATGCATAAGTAAGGGGGCCTGCTTTGTACAAGGATTGTTCGCGGCTGGATCAAGCCCTGGCCTGGGCCGCGCAACGCTACCCGCAACGGCCGGCGCTGCAGGCGGAGGATGGTTCGTTCAGCTACCAAGAGCTGGATCAGGCGGTGGATGGCTTGTGCGAGGCGCTGCGGCGGGATGGCGTGGCTGCAGGCGACCGGGTGGGCGTATACATCGCCAAGAGTGCGGCGGCCGTGGTGGCCATCCATGCCGTTTTGCGGCTGGGGGCGCTGGTTGCGCCCATGGATGTGCGCGAACCGGCGGAGCGCGGCGCGCGCATGCTGGCCAATGCGGATATGGATTATCTCCTGGCGGCGCCGTCCAGCCGCGCCGCTGCTGGCCAAGTGGCGGCGGCGCGCGGCGCGAGCGAAGAGGCGCGCGCGGTCGGCGGCTTGTGGCTGTTCGGCTTGCCCGGCCAGCCCGGCCGGCATGCCGGCGACGAGGGCGGTTATGTGCTGTTCACCTCGGGCAGCACCGGCTGGCCCAAGGGCGTGCGGCTGTCGCATGGCAATGTGCTGCATTTCGCAGTCTGGGCGGCACGCGAGGTGGGGCTGGGCTGCGAGGACCGCGTGGGTTCCCAGGCCGCGCTGACTTTCGATCTGAGCACGTTTGACCTGTTCTCCAGCGCGCTGGCCGGCGCCTGCCTGTGCCTGCTGCCGGATTATCTGAAGTCCTTCCCGCGCGATGTGGCGGCCTGGCTGGACGGGCAGCGCGTCTCGGTGTTCTACGCCGTGCCCACGCTGTACCAAATGCTGCTGCTCAAGGGCGGCATAGAGGCTTCGCCCCCGCGCGCGCTGCGGGCCGCGCTGTACGCCGGCGAGCCCTTCCCGCCGCAAATGCTCAAGCGCTTCCTGCAAGCCTTCCCCGATCTGCCCGTTTACAACCTGTACGGCCCCACCGAGACCAATGTCTGCACCGCCGAGCGGGTGAGCCTGGCGGGTCTGGACACGCCCTTGCCGTCCATAGGCTGGGCGATAGACGGCGTGGAAGTGGAGGTGATAGGCGAAGACGGTGGCGCGGCGGCCGAGGGCGAGATTTTCGTCGCCGGCCCCACCGTGTTCGCCGGCTACCTGGTGGATGGCGTTTGCCGCGACGCGCGCCGCCTGGTGCGCTTCCGCGATGGCGAAGAGCGGCTGGCCTACGGCACCGGCGACATCGGCTACCAGGCTGAGGACGGCCGCTTCCATCTGCAAGGCCGGCGAGATCACCAAGTGAAGCGGCGCGGCCACCGCATTGATCTGCTGGACATTGAAAGCGCCGTGCTGGCGTTGCCGGGGGTGGAAAACGCCGCCGTGGTGGCGAGCCATGGCGCGGACCAGGAATGCGAGATCTGGGCGCACGTGGTCAGCGCGGGCGCCAGCCTTGACGACATCGCCCGCGGCTTGCGCGAGGCGCTGCCGCAAAGAATGCAGCCGGATGGCGTGGAAATGGCGGCCAAGCTGCCCGTCACCGCCAACGGCAAGATAGACCGGCGCGCGCTGAGCGCGCTGCATCCCAATGGAGAATGAAACGATGAAGACGATTGAAACGCTGTGCGCGCTGATCCAGGACAATTTGCTGAGCCAGCATCAGGGCGCCCAACTGACCGTGACGCCGGAAACCGCCTTGCTGGAAGAGGGCTGGCTGGATTCGCTGACCATCATGTCCATCGTCACCGCCGTTGAGCAGGAGTTCGCCATCGCCTTCCCGGAAAACAAGATCGTGGCGGCCTCGTTCCGCACCCCCGCCGCCCTGTGGGCGGTGGTGGAAGCCGGTCTGGCCGCAACCGTTTGAACGCGGACGCGCGGAGACGATGATGCTGTTCGAGTGCGAAGACAAAGCGATTGAGCAAGCCGTGCGAGATAGCCGCGACCAGGCTGCGGCGCTGCTGCCCAGCCTGGAAGGGCGGGATTTCCGCGGCCGGTGGCGCGTCATGGCGGCCACCGGCCTGCTGCGGGCGGACGAGGGATCGGCCGCGCGCAAGCTGGCCATGGCGGAGGGCTTGGGCTGGGCCGGGCTGGACGCGGGGCTGTGCTATGCGATGACGTCGCAGCTGTTCGGCATGCAAATGCCGATGCGGCCGTGGCTCAGCGAAGGCCAACGGCGGCGCCTGGCAGGCCTGGAAAGCGGAGAAACCTTGCTGTGCCACGCGCTGACCGAGGCGCATGGCGGCAGCGATCCGATGTCCATGGAAACGGTGGCCGAACGCCAGCCGGACGGCTCCTACCGCCTGAGCGGGGAGAAGCGCTTCATCACGGCGGCGCCGGCGGCGGACCAGGGCCTGGTTTTCGTGCGCACCGGCAAGGGGCGTTCGCCGTTCGATCTGTCCGCCGCGCTGGTGGACCTGGCGGCGCCCGGCGTGTCGCGCAGCGCGCCGCTGGCCAAGACGGCCTTGCCTGGCGTGCCCATGGGCGTGCTGAGCTTCGACGGCGTGCGGCTGAGCGAAGACGATCTGCTGGGCGGCGAGGGCGCGGGCTTTTCCGTGCTGACCGCCACCACCACCTGGGAGCGCGCCCTGCTGATGGGCTACGCCCTGGGGCCGATGCGGCGGATGCTGGAGCAGACCGTGGAATGGGGCCGTGCCCGCCAGCACTTCGGCCGCGCCATGGGCGCCAGCCATCTGGTGGCCGGCCATGTGGCGGACATGAGCCTGGCGCTTTACCGCTCGCGCCAGATGCTCTATGGCATGGCCCGCCGCATTGATGCCGGCGCGCCCATCCGCCAGCTGAGCGGCGAGGCGGCCATGGTGAAGATCTCGGTGTCCGAGGATTTCACCCGGCTGTCGCAGCTGGCTGCCCAGTTGGGCGGCGTGCGCTCTTATATAGAAGACTCCGGCCGAGCGGTGGACCTGATCAGCCCGTTGGCGGCCATGACTTACGCCGGCGTCAATGATTTGCTGCGCATCAGCGTGGCGCGGCAGGCCGGCCTGCCGGTGGAAAACTGAAATTTCGCAATACCAATCCGAGGTCAATCCTATGGCTTTACCGCATCAACTCGACGCCATCCTGGCGTTGGTGGACGAAATCGGCGCCCAACTGACTGATTTGGCGCCGGCCGTGGACAACCGGCAATCCGACAGCAGCGAGAGCTACCGCCTGGTCAAGGAATCCGGCCTGCTGGGTTTGCTGATTCCGCGCCAGGCCGGCGGCGCCGGCCTGAATTACCAGGAATACAGCCAGGTGCTGGCGCGGCTGGCGCAATACGACGCCGCCACCGCGCTGGGCTTCAATATGCACAATGTGGCGCTGGGCTCGCTGTGCGAATCCGCGGACAAGCCGATGCCGCCCGCCGCCGAGGCCTTCCGCGCCTGGGTGTTCGATGAGGTGATCCAGCGCAATATGATGTTCGCCTCCGCCACGTCTGAAACCGGCAGCGGCGCGCGGCTGCGCGGCATTCAGACGCATTATCGGCCGCATGAGGACGGTTTCCTGCTCAACGGCACCAAGTCCTTCGTGTCCCTGGCCGGCGCGGCGGACTACATCGTGGTGACCGCCAGGCCTGAGGGCAGCGACAGCGACAGCGAAGTGACCCACTTCGTGGTGGGGCGCCATGACGAAGGCGTGCAGCTGGGCCAGGTGTGGGACGGCTTCGCCATGAACGGCACCCAGACCGCCAGCATGACGTTTGAAAACGTATGGCTGCCGCGCCAGCGGCTGTTCCTGGCGGTGGAGGGCATGTCGCTGTTCAAGCTGGTGCGCGAGCCGCACTGGATGATTTCCGGCTACACCGGCGTGTATCTGGGCATCGCCAGCGCCTTGCTGGCCCACATCACAGAGGCGGTGCGCAACACGCCGTCGCAATGCGAGTCCAGCGCCATCCTGCAGGAAGTGGGCAAACTGTCCGCCGAGCTGCAGGCCGGCCGCGCGCTGCTGAACGAGGCCGGCGGCGCCATCTCGCAGCGCCGCGGCACCATAGACGCCAACGCCGCCGTGCATGCGGCAAAGTATTTCATCGGCGAACTGGCGCCGCGCATGGCGATGGCGGCGGTGCGGATTTGCGGCGCCGGCACGCTGAACCGCAGCCGGCCGCTGGAGCGGCTGCTGCGCGAGTCTTTCTTTTGCAACGTGATGCCGGCCAAGCCGTTGGATTGCCTGGAGTATCTGGGCAAGGCGCAACTGGGCGTCAATCTGTTCGACGCGCGGCAGATGAACTGGTAGACGGCCATGCACATTCCCGCTCAATCGCGCCGCGCCGCCTGGCTTAGCGCCTATCTGCTGCTGGTGGTGATGATGGCAGGCACGCTGCCCACGCCGCTGTACCCGGTCTACGCCAAGCAGCTTGGCTTGTCGCCCTTGCTGGTGACCATGGTGTTCGCGTCCTACGCGCTGGCCATCCTGTTCAAGCTGATGGTGTTCGGCAAGCTGTCCGACCTGCTGGGAAGGCGGCCGGTGCTGGGCCTGGCGCTGGGTCTGACGCTGGCGGGCCTGCTGGCCTTCCTGTTCTGGCCCACGCTGACCGGCCTGTTCGTGGGCCGCATCCTGTCCGGCATGGCGGTGGGCCTGATGGTGGGCGCCACCACGGCCTATCTGGCCGAGCTGCTGCGCAATCGTGCGCTGGCCGCGCTGATCACCAGCCTGAGCAATATGAGCGGTTTGGGACTGGGCGCGCTGCTGTCCGGCGCGGTGTCGCAGTACGCGGCCGAGCCGCTGCATGCCTGCTACCAGGTGTCGCTCGCCTTGCTGTTGCCGGCGCTGGCCTTGCCCTGGCTGCCGGAAACCGTGAAGCATGACGGTCCGCGACCGGCGCTGCGGCTGCAGCGGCTGCGGGTGCCGCCGGAAATCCGCCAAGCATTCGTGGCGGCGGCGCTGGCGGTGTTGTGCGGTTTCAGTTTTCTGGGCCTGTTCGCCGCGCTGGCCGGGCGTTTTCTGGCGGTGGGGCTGCACCGGAGCGGATTCTTGTTGAGCGGGGGCGTGGTGTTTTCCGCCTTTTGCTGCGCGGCCATCGGCCAATTGCTGGTGATGCGGATGTCGCCGCGCAAGGCGTTGCCGGCGGGCGTGCTGCTGCTGCCGCTGGCGCTGGCCTGCGTTTGGGTGGCGTTCCGCATGGCGTCCATGCCCTTGTTCCTGGGCGGCGCGGCCTTGGGCGGCGTGGGCGCGGGCATCGCCCTGCGCGGTGGGCTGGGTTTGGTGACCATGCTGGCGCCGGGCGAGCGCATCGCCGAAGTGAGTTCGTGTTTTTTCGTGGCGGCGTATCTGGGCCTGATCGCGCCGGTGGTGGGCGTGGGCTTGTTGCTGTCGGTATTGGACATGTCCAGCACCATTGGCCTGTTTGGCTTGCTGGTGGGGGCGCTGTCGATTTACAGCAGCCGCGCCGTCGCGGGCTTGGGCGAGGAAACGGCGCAGCCGGCGCTGGCTGCGAGGAGCGAGTGATGGCGAAAATTTCGCTGAGCGAAGGGGAAATCGATTATCTGCTGATCGATGGCGCGGCGGAGCTGCCGCCGCTGGTGCTGTTGCACGAAGGGCTGGGCTGCATCGCCATGTGGCGGCGCTTCCCGCACCGGCTGGCGGAAATGACCGGCCGCCGAGTGCTGGCGTACAGCCGTTACGGTTATGGCTATTCATCGGCGGCGCAACTGCCCAGGCGCGTCGATTACATGCACGTGGAAGCGCTGCAAGTCTTGCCGGAATTGCTGAGGCGGCTGGAGCTGCGGGAGCCAGTGCTGGTGGGCCATAGCGATGGCGCCTCCATCGCGCTGCTGCACGCCAGCGTGTTTCCGGTGGCGGGCTTGGCGCTGCTGGCGCCGCATGTGTTCGTGGAGGACATCACGCTGGCGGGCATAGAGGCGGCTAGGCAGTCATTTGCAAGCGGCGAGCTGGAGCGGCAGCTGGCCTTGTTCCATCGCGATCCGCGCACGGTGTTCGAAGGCTGGAGCGGCGTGTGGCTGTCCGAGCGATTTCGCGGCTGGAATATCGAGGAGTGCCTGGTCAATATCCATTGTCGCGCCTTGCTGCTGCAGGGCGATGGCGACGAATACGGCACGCTGGCGCAGCTGGACGCCATCCGCCTGGGCATGCGCGGGGTGGCGGTGCAACACTGCCTGGACGACTGCGGCCATTCGCCGCATCTGCAGCAGCCTGAGCGCGCGCTGGGCCTGGTGGCCGGTTTCATCACCCAATTGACGGACGCGGCTAGCCGCGTGCCGGAATTGCAATGAAGCCGCGGGAGAGCGCATGAGATTGCGGTGCCGAATCGAGGCCGGCGAAACCTTGGGCGGCAGCACGCGGCGCGTCTGGCTGCATCCGCTGCTCGCCGAGGGCTGGCATTACGCCGCCGGCCAGTATCTGAAAGTGGATTTGCCGGAGCTGGGCGGCGCGTATTTCTCCATCGCCAGCGCGCCGGGCCAGGCCGAGCTGGAGCTGCATGTCGACGCGCGCTCCGCCAAGGCGCTGCGCCTGGTCGAACTGGCCGAGCGGCGCGAGACGGTGGACGTGGTGCTGCCGCTGGGGGATTGCTGCCTGCGCGAGTCGCCGGCGCAACCCTTGTTGCTGGTGGCGGGCGGCTCCGGTTTCGCCCAATGCCAGAGCTTGCTGCTGCGGCTGGCTGAGCTGGACTGTCGCCAACCTTTAGTCTTGTTGTGGTCAGCCGACGAGGCCTATCTGGCCAGCCGCCGTCCGTTGTTGGAACGGCTGGCGCGGCGGTTGGACCTATCGGCGCAAACGCTGCCGCGGGAGGCGGGCATGGACGCCGAAGCCTGGCTGGCCGCCGGCTTGCGCGGCGCGCGCGCGCGCCATCCTTCGGCTCGAATCATGGTATGCGGCTCCAAGGCCTTGCTGGAGACGGTGCTGCGCCATGTTCCTGAGGAGAGGGTGCTGAGCGATATGTTGCCGGCGGTTGCCGAGAGGCAGGCTATGGTTTGATCTGGCGCGGCCATCCTTCATGCATTTGCTTTGCTGATTGCCTATGTTGAGAGCGTAGCCGTCGCCAAGCCTGGCGACGGCGCAATATGGGAGGCGGAGCATGGACTTATTGTTGTTGTCTCACCCGACTTTCGGCGCGCTGGGCATCATGGCCGCGGTGTGGGTGCTGGTGGAGGCGCTGAACGCGAGCAGCGGCAACGAGGCCAGGATACGGTTCGCCTCGCGAATCGTGGCGTTTTGCATAGGGATGTCCTGGGTGCTGGGCGGCTATTGGTATGTGCATTTCTATGGCCATGACAAGGCGCTGATCCTGAAGGGGCCGCTTCCCTATGCGCACAATCTGGTGATGGAGACCAAGGAGCACCTGTTCTTCATCGTGCTGATTCTGGCGTTCTACCTGCCCATCGTCGCGGCGCGCGGCTTGCACGAGAATCCGGCTGCGCGGCGCATGACCATAGCCGCGGCGGGTCTGCTGGCGCTGACCGCGTTCGCGGTGGAGGGGGGCGGGGCCATCATCAGTTTCGGGGTTAAGGCTGCCTTGCTGCAGCATGGAGCTTAGCCATGGAATATTCGCTGAACCGTCATGCCGGCGGCTTCGCCCTGTCGGCCTGCATCGCCATTCTATTCAATACCGCGCTGGCCTGGCTGAAGGACAGCATGCCGGCCCTGAACAGCTGGATGGCCTCCTTGAGCGGCCATCACTGGACCACGCATGGATTATTCGATCTGGCGGTTTTTATCGGGTTGGGCCTGGTTTTTTCCCATGCGCCCCTGCCTGAGCGGCTGGGCGGCGACGGCATGGCCAAGCTCTTGGCCGCCTGCACCGTGGCGGCAGGCTTGGGTCTGTTGCTTTGGTTCCTGTTTGTCTGATTCAAGCGGAGGGCTGGGGACTGTCTTTGTCGGCCAGATGGTTCACCAGCCTGAGCGTCAGGCTTTCCCGCGCCGCGTTGGCGGGCCAGACGGCGTAAACGCCCAGCGCTTCCACCCGCCATTCCGGCAGCACGGCGCATAGCCGGCCTGCCGCCAAATCCTCCTCCACCAGAAAGACGGGCGGCGTGGCTAGGCCGCAGCCGGCGATGGCCAGCCGGCAGGCCGCGTCTATGCTGTTGCTGGTCAGCCGCGGCTGGAAGGCGAAGGCTTGCGCTTCGCCGGAGTCCAGGCGCAGCGTCTTGCGGTTGGGCCGCATTCGTATGCCCAGCCAGGGCCAGTCCGCCAGCTCCGCCGGAACGCGCGGCGCTTCTCGCTCAGCCAGCAGCGAGGGCGCGGCCACGGTGAGGCGCGGCATGTCCAGCAAGCGCCGCGACTTCAGCGCGCTGTCCGGCAGTTCGCCTATGCGAATGGCCAGGTCTATGCCGTCGCGTATCAAATCCCGCTTCTCATCGCTGAAGTCCAGCGCCAATTCCACTTTGGGATGGCTTCGGGAAAAGCCGGCCAGTTGTTCCACCAGAGGATGGCGGGCGAAAAAGGCCGGCAGCGTCACGCTGAGCGAGCCGGCCGGCTCCGCCGCGCGGCCTGCCAGCGCGTTGAGTCCGCTTTCCGCCGCCTGCAGCATGGCCTGCGCATGTTGGTATAGGTCCTGGCCGTCCGGTGTCAGCGACAGCTTGCGGGTGGAGCGGTACAGCAGCGCCGCGCCGAGCTTGGCTTCCAGCTGCGACACATGATGGCTGACCACCGATGGCGAGAGCTGCAGGGCCCGCGCGGCGGCGCGGAACGATCCGGTTTCCACGGTTTTGGCGAACACGGCCAGCGCGCGCAGTTCATCTATCATTGTTCGATTTTTTCGACTAGACAGTTTTAATTGATCTGGATTGTAGCTTAGTTGGCGCCGATGCATAGTGGGTGCATACCCATACGCAGGAGACTGCCATGCAGGACATACGCTGCGCCATCATCGTCGATCCCGAGCTGCCTGCCGGGGTTATCGCCAATACCGCGGCTGTGCTGTCGTTGACGCTGGGCCGTCGCCATCCGGAGCTGATAGGCGAAGATCTGCTGGATGCGCAAGGAGAGTCCAGGAGCGGCATCACCACCTTGCCCATTCCCATTCTGAAGTGCGGCGCGGAGCAGTTGCGCGCCTTGCGCGCGGCGGCCAGCGAGCATGGCGACGAGCTGACGCTGGTGGAACTGATCAGCGCCACGCGCAGTACCCGCAGCTACCAGGAATACGCGGCGGCGCTGGCCGCCACTGCGGAGGAGGCGCAGCAGTACCAGGGACTGGCCTTGTGCGGCCCGGCCAAGCGGGTGAGGCAATTGACAGGCAGCCTGGGCTTGCTGCGCTGAGGAGGCTGTCATGATCTGGAGCTTCATCATCGCCACCGCCTTGGTCACGCTGTTGCCGGGGCCTTCCATGCTGGTGATCGTGGCGGCGGCTCTGCGCGAAGGCTGGCGGGCCGGCGCGATGGCATCGCTGGGCGTGGTGGCGGCGGACGCCATTCTGCTGCTGGCGGCCTTGAGCGGCCTGGGCGCGCTGGCGCAGGCTTCGCCGGCGTTGTTATTGGCGCTGAAATGGCTGGGCGCGGCTTATTTGCTGTGGCTGGGCGTAGGGCTGCTGCGCGCCGCGCCTGCCGCAGCGTCATCGATCTCGCCTTTAGCGGGCGGCGCGTTCCGCCGCGGGCTGATGGCCACGCTGCCCAATCCCAAGATCGTCGGATTCCTGATTGTTTATTTTCCGCAATTCATCCGGCCGGAGCAGGACGCGGCGCGGCAGATGCTGCTGCTGGGGCCGCTGTTCCTGCTCACCGTGCTGGCGGTGTTCCTGCTGTGCGTGGCGGCGGCGCGCTTGCTGGGCGGCGCCTTGGCCGGGGGAGGCCGCAACTGGCCTAGCCGCTTGTGCGGCTGCTGCTTGATCGCCTGCGGTCTGTACTCTGCCTTGGGTTGAGGCTTAGACCAACGCGCGCTCCAGCCAGCGCCATAGCTCGGGCGCGGTGAAGTCCGCGATCACGGCTGCCGCGCCGGCATCCAGCAGCTTTTGCGGCGGCAGCGCGCCGGCGATGCCGTAGCTGTGGATGCCGGCGGCGTGGGCGGCGCGCATGCCGGATGGCGAATCCTCAAAGGCGCAGGCGCGCTCGGCCCGGCCGCCCAGCCGGGCCAGGCCGGTCTGATAGGGCAGGGGGTGGGGCTTGCCGCGCTCCAGCTCGTCGCCTATCACCAACGCGTCTATCCGGCTGTCCAGGCCCAGGCCGGCCAGCATCAGCTCGGCGTTGGCGCGCGGCGCGTTGGTGACCACGGCGATGCCGACCCCATGGCGCTCGGCCCAGTCGAACAGTTCCCGCGCGCCCGGCGTCGGCGTCAGCCGGGTGACGGAGTCGCGGAACAGCCGCTCCTTGCGCTCGGCCAGCTCCAGGTGCCGCTCCGGCAGGTCCGGGAACAGCCGGGCCATGATGGCTTCGTTGGTGGCGCCGACGATGTGGTGCAAGAAGGTGTCGTGATCCAGCGCGCGGCCGTATTCGGCCATCAGGGTATGGAAGGCGTCGAAGTGCAGGTCGTCGGTGTGGGTCAGGGTGCCGTCCAGGTCGAACAGCAGGCAGAAATCGGCTTTGGCGTTCACGGATAGCCCTTTGTTTTCAATCGCATGGACAGTTGGAAAAACTGTACTGGCGCGTACTGTTTTGTGGAGTGGCCATGATGGCACTCTCGACACGAAAACGCCACAGCGATGGCGGCATTACGTTTACGGCGGTAGATCCGGCAGAGGAGATCCTATTGGGGCGCGCCGCAAAGGAGGCAATTCCACTCACGCGCCGACGCGACTGTTCATCGGCATCTAGTTTCAAGCGAATCCATGCTTGCTTAATGCTATTGGTCTTCTAGCATCAGAGATGCATTTCTATGTCATCAACGATCAAGGGGAGATATGCATGGAGCGGAATCCACAACAAACGGCGGCCTGTCCGTTCGAGGCGCTGGAAGGCAGCGGAGAGCGGCTGTCCGCCGGCAAGGGGCGCGAGGCGCGGCACGCCATCTGGCGGCTGGTGCAGCGCGGCCTGGTTTATCCGTCGCCGGAGGCGGTGTTCGCGATCTTCAAACTGCGGGCTGATGACAGCCTGTCCCTTGAGCGGCTAACTGAACTGATGGCTGCCGTGCGCCGCGAAATCCACCAGCAATACGGCAGCAGCCATACCACCGCCATCGTGGGCGTGGGATTCGAGCTGTGGCGGCGCTGGGCGGAAGCGGCGGGCTTGAGCGTGCCCAAGGGCATGCGCTTGAGCCGGCCGCTGATGCAGTCAGCGGATGCGGAGTCCGAAACGCGCTCCCAGGTCTTCGTCGACGGCGCGGCCGCGTTCAGCGATAGCGGCGGCGACTTGTGGTTCCACATCAAATCCCGCGAGGCGGCGCATTGCGACCAGGTTTTCGCCTTCATCGATGAATGGCTGAGCGGCGAGCAGGCCATCAACCCAGACGCGACGGTGCGGCAGCATGCTTCCACCAAGGCCAGCACCTTGGACCGCACCGGCGGCAAGGTGCTGGGCTGCCGTTTCTCCGAGAACTTGAACAATCCCTCCGACCCGCTCAGCATCCAGCAGCAGACCATAGTCGGCTTCGATGATCTGGCGCACGCGGGGGCTTCTTATGTGCTGGCCCAGCGCTTCCGCATCAAATGGGACAATATCCTGAATATGAGCCCGTCGCAGATCGAGGATCTGGTGGGCCGCACCACGGACGATATCCTGATCCCAACCCGGGACGACCGCAGCCACATCAAGTGTTCGCGCGCGCAGGACGGCGAGGGCAACACCATGGCGGTGCTGCGGCTGGGGCTGCCTTTCGGCCAGTCCGACGCCGTGCGCAATATCGACCTCAGCCGCAAGGGGGCGAGCCTGCGCGACGAGGAGGGCGTGGTGTTCGCCGGCTATGCCCGCAGCGCGGAGGCGCTGGAAAGCATTGTGGCCAATCAGATCGGCGGCGGGGAGGGACCGATCCGCGACCGGCTGCTGGCCAATGTCCACGCCGATGCCGGCGGGCTGTTCTACATCCCCAGCCAGGCCGACCTGGGTCTGCCCGAGGTGGACGTGCCGGACATCGCCGATCTGGAGTGGTCGCGCTTTCCCGGCGTGGATTGGGATAGGCTGGACCGCCACTTCACCCAGCGCTCCAAGAATGGGCTGATGTATTACAACCACAAGGATTACCTGTTCCAGATGGCGACGATGCCGGAGCAGGACAAGGCATTCAAGCGGCCGCCCTCGGCGCGCGTGCAGTTGCTGCTGGCCAACGCCTTCATGCGCTGGCAGGACAACTGGTATTTCGACCGCAAGCAGCAGGAGCTGGGCCATTTGCGGGACTGGGTGGCGAAGAAGTTCGGCGCGGCCAAGGTCGAGGACGTGATGGCGCTGCCGGTGATGGAGCGCA
The DNA here is from genome assembly GCF_002924365.1 of Chromobacterium alticapitis. Lineage (GTDB taxonomy): Bacteria > Pseudomonadota > Gammaproteobacteria > Burkholderiales > Chromobacteriaceae > Chromobacterium > Chromobacterium alticapitis. The sequence continues at coordinate 16,372 of NZ_PQWB01000040.1, forward strand.
TGGGCTGGGCCATCCGCATGACAGTGGGGCATGCCTATGTCGATCCGGAATACGGCCGCCGCGGCCGTTGGCAGGATGAAGAGGGCAACTGGATCAACGGCGCCGACACTTATCGCATCCAGCCGGAGGAGCTGATTGCCGGCGGCCTGCCCAATATCGGCCTGGGCCAGGGCAAGTACGTGATGGAGTACGCCCGCCGCGACGAGGAGATGGGCAATTTCTTCCGCGGCTTGGGCGCAGCCTCCGGCGTCGGCCACGTGGTGCCGGGCTATGGCGAAGCGTTGGAACTAGGGCTGGATGGGCTGCAGCGCAAGGTGGCGGAGAAACTGGCCGGCTGTCCCGAGGCGTCACGCTCCCTGTACCTGGCGATGCAGCAGGCCTTGACCGGCGTCAGCGAGCATTGCGAGGCCTATGCCGCACTGGCGGAGGCGATGGTCGATGGCATGGCGGATGGCCAGGCGGCGGAAAAAGCCAATCTGCGCGCTTTGGCACAGCGGATGCGCAAGCTGGCGCACGGCAAGCCGGAAACTCTGCTCGAAGCCGCGCAGCTGGTGTTCACCCTGCACGCCTGCCTGCATTTGGCCGGGGAGCCGACGGCGGTGGGCCGGCTGGATCAGTTGCTGGCCCCGTTCTACTTGGCGGACAAGCAGGCTGGCCGGCTGAGCGAGGAAGAGGCGCAGGAGATCATAGACTGTTTCTGGATCAAGATAGGCGAGAAGGTGCAGAGCAACCGCCTGTTCGTGGAAGATCATCAGCCTTACGGCAATATGGCGATGGGCGGCGCCAGCGGCAACTACCCGCAGGGCGCGGCCAATAACCAGTGGATACAGCAGGTGACGGTGGGCGGCACCGTGGCGGACGACAGTCCCGGCGCCGGATCGCCGGCCTACAACGACGTCACCATCCTGTGCCTGCGCGCGGTGCGCAGGCTGCCGCTGAACGCGCCCTGTCTGTCGCTGCGCCTGCGGCCGGACGCGCCGCGCCAGGTGCTGGAGGAAGCGGCGTTGGCCATTCTGTCTGGGGGCGCGCATCCTATCCTGCTCAACGACGAAGCCATCATCGACGGCCTGCATCGCAGCGGCGACGGCGTGGGCGAGGGCGCGAAGGTGGCAGAGCGCGCCGAGGGGCGCTGGCGCAGCGAGGTGGCGCTCAGCGCCGCCCGCGATTACGCCTGCGACGGCTGCTACGAACCGCAACTGTCCGGCCGCAACTGGTTCACCTTGGGCGGGATGAACATGCTGGTGGCGCTGGAGGCGGCGATGAACCAGGGCAAGAGCTGGGCCATGGCCGGACCGGTGTGGTTCCGCGGGCAGCGGGTGTCGTTCACTTCGGCCCCGCCGGAGGAAATCCATAGCTACGCCGAGCTGGAAGATTTGCTGCTCAAGCACCTGCGCTGGATGTACGCCAAGCAGCTGGATGGCCAGCTGGCCGGGTTTGGCCAGATGCAGCAGGTTTGCCCCACGCCCTTGCTGTCGTTGTTTGTGGAGGGCTGCCTGGACAAGGGGCAGGACCTGTACGAAGGCGGCGCGCGCTACAACGTGATCGCGCCATGCTTCACCGCGATCCCCAGCCTGATCAATTCCCTGTGGGCGATTCGCAGCATGGTGTTCGAGCGCGACAGCGCCGTGACCTCGCTGCCGGAGTTGGTGCAGGCGCTGATGTGCGACTGGGGCGAATCCATGCAGGAGCCGTTTGTCAGTTCGCTGTCCGGGCCGGACCGCATCGCCGCGCAGGCTGAGCGCTACCGCGATTTGCGCAAGGCGGCGCTGGCGCTGCCGCGCTATGGACGCGGGCACGAGGGCATTGACGCGTTCGGCGACCATATTTGTGGCCGCATCGCCGATACCGTGGTCGATCTGTTCCATAACCCGGTGCAATCCACCGGCGATCAGATGGTTGCCCTGGCCCAGCGGCTGGGCACGAAGGAGCAACCGTTCGGAGGCTTCCAGATCCAGCCGGGCGTGGGCACTTTCGAGAACTATGTCGAGTTCGGCGGCATGGCCGGGGCGTCGGCCGACGGGCGGCGCAACGGCGAGACCATTTCGTCCGACCTCAGCCCGACGCCCAGCCCGGCGGACCGGCCGGTGGCGCATCAGGAAGCGGCGTTCGGCAAAGTGCTGGATGGCTACACGGGCGAGGGCAACCGCGCCTTCAGCGACGGCGCGCCCATCGACCTGTGCATACGCGAGGACTTCCCGCGCGAGGAGCTGGTCGGGCTGCTGGACGCATTCGCGAATGGGGCCGGCTCCAACATTCTGACCGTCACCTGCGGCGATCCGGACACGCTGGCCGGCGCCGCGCGCGACCCGGAGAAGTATGATCTGCTGCGGGTGCGGATGGGCGGCTGGACCGAGTTCTTCGTCTCCATGTTCCCGGCCCACCAGCGCCAGCACCAGCGGCGTCCGCTGGATGTTTCCGGCGGCTGCCCGGAAGGGGAGGGCAAGCGCTGAGCGGCGATGGCAAAACCCTTGATGCTGCGTTGCGCCGACGGGTCCTGCGGTTTGTACTGCCTGCGTCGGCGCGCCTTGCCTCAAACGCCTCGCAGAGTTTTGTTAGCGGTCTAAGCAGGCTGTCGAGCAACAAAAAAATGCCGCCGGATGTCCGGCGGCATTTTCATTGCGGGGAGGGATCAGGCGCAGGCCGCGTCGTCCACCCAGCGTATGGCTTGGCTGGGCACGATCTTGCTTTCCGCCTTGATCTGCAGGGCGAGGCCGCCGCAGGAGGTTTCGCGGTACTTGGCGTCCATGTCCTTGCCGGTTTCGTACATGGCGGCGATGACCTTGTCCAGCGACACCTTGGGGCTGCTGACACGGTGCATGGCCATGCGGGCGGCATTGATCGCCTTGACCGCGGCGATGGCGTTGCGCTCGATGCACGGAATCTGCACTTGGCCGCCCACCGGGTCGCAGGTCAGGCCCAGGTTGTGCTCCATGGCGATTTCGGCCGCCATGCACACCTGGGACGGGCTGCCGCCCATCAGCTCGGTCAGGCCGGCCGCGGCCATCGAGCAAGCCACGCCCACTTCGCCCTGGCAGCCCACTTCCGCGCCGGAGATGGACGCGTTGAGCTTGAACAGGCAGCCGATGGCGCCGGAGGACAGGAAGAAGCGCAGGCAGCTGTCGTCGTCCAGCGGCTGGATGAAGTGGTTGTAGTAGGCCAGCACCGCCGGCACGATGCCGCAGGCGCCATTGGTGGGCGCAGTCACTACGCGGCCGCCGGCGGCGTTTTCCTCGGACATGGCCATGGCGTACATATTGACCCAGTCCATCACGCTCATCGGGTCTTTGGCCACGGTCAGCGAGCTGGTCAGCATGCGGTGCAATGCCGGGGCGCGGCGCGGGATGCGCATGGGGCCGGGCAAATTGCCCTCGGTGCGCATGCCGCGCTCTATGCTGCCCTTCATCACGTCCCACACGCGGCGGAAGTGGGCCTGAGTGTCCTTGACGTCGTGGAAGGCCTTTTCGTTTTCCAGCACCAAGGCGGCGATGGACAGGCCGGTTTCCTCGCACATGTCCATCAGCTGCTGGGCGGTAACGAAGTGATACGGCACGGGAGTGTCGCTGCAGCTGGATTGGTCGAAGTGCTCCTCGTCGACGATGAAGCCGCCGCCTATCGAGTAATAGGTTTTGGTCAGGACTTTTTCGTCGCCGACGAAGGCGTGGATCTGCATGCCGTTTTCGTGGCGTGGCAGATTGGCGGTGTGGAAGTCCATGCCGAAGGCCACGCGCTGGTGGGTGCGGCCCAGCGTCAGCTGGCCGGTTTGTTCCACGTCGGCGATCAGGCCGGCGGAGTTGTCCGGGTCTACGGTGTCCGGCAGATTGCCGGCCAGACCCAGGATGATGGCCTGGTCGGTGCAGTGGCCTTTGCCGGTGAGGGCGAGCGAGCCGTAGCAGTCCACATGGACGCGGTTCACTTGGTTGAAACGGCCGGTTTCCTTGAGCGCGCCGAGGAACTGGTGGCCGGCCTTCATCGGGCCGACGGTGTGGGAGCTGGAGGGGCCGACGCCGATTTTGTAGATGTCGCTCATGCTGAACATGATGCTACCTCTTTGAATGCTGGAATCTAGGAAGAAGAACAGGCCGGGCGGTTTGGAGCGTGCGATTGGGAGGGGGCCAGAGGGCCCGGCCATGCCGGGCCTCTCTATTTCAGCGCTGGAATCCGCAGCCTGATGACTGAGTCCCAATCCCCCAGCCAGCAAGGGCGGGGGGCCTGTTGGCTTACGATCAGGCGATCAGATCGTAGAAGATCGCGGAGATGGCGATCAGACCGATCAGCACCACGAAGATGTTGCTGGCGGCGCCGGAGTACTTCTTCATCGCCGGCACTTTCTGGATGGCGTACATCGGCATCAGGAACAGCAGCATCGCGATCACCGGGCCGCCCAGGGTTTCGATCATGCCCAGGATGGACGGGTTGATGGTGGCGATGATCCAGCAGGTCACGATCATGAAGATGGCGGTGTAGCGGTCCAGCTTGGACGATTCGATGGTCTTGCCGCTCTGGCGCAGTTGCTTGATCACCAGGCCGTTGAAGCCTTCCTTGGCGCCCAGGTAGTGGCCCAGGAAGGACTTGCTGATGGCGACCATGGCGATGATCGGGGCAACCCATTCCATCACCGGGTTTTGGAAGTGGTTGGCCAGGTAGGACAGGATGGAGATGTTCTGGGCCTTGGCGGCGGCCAGGTCGGCCGGGCTCAGGCTGAACACGCAGCTGAACACGAAGAACATCACGGTCAGCACCATCATGGTGTGGGCGCGGATCAGCACGCGGCTGGAAGATTGCTCTGCGTCATCGCCGTGCAGCTTGCGTTGGTCCACAGAGAAGGACGAGATGATGGGCGAGTGGTTGAACGAGAACACCATGACCGGGATGGCCAGCCACAGGGTCTTGTAGAAAGCGCCGCTGGATACGGCGTCGCCCAGGCTGCCGGCGTGGCGGATGGCGGTGTCGCTCCATTGCGGGATCAGGTACAGGGCCAGCAGCATCAGCACGACCACAAACGGGTAGACCAGGATGCTCATCGCCTTGACGATGACCTGGCCGCCCAGGCGCACGATGGACATCAGACCCAGGATCAGCGCCAGCGAGAACACGGCGCGGGTGGCGGTGCCGGTGCCCACTTCGATGTGCAGCTGGTTATTGAGGAAGGACAGCACCGTATTGGTGATGGCCACGCTGTACATCAACAGAATCGGGTAGATGGCGAAGAAGTACAGCAGGGTGATGATCTTGCCGGCGCCGAGGCCGAAGTGTTCTTCCACCACTTCGGTGATGTCCGCGCCTTCTTTGCTGCCGGACAGCACGAAACGGGTCAGGCCGCGGTGGGCGAAGAAGGTCAGCGGCAGGGCCAGGATGGCCATCAGCATCAGCGGCCACAAGCCGCCGATGCCGGCGTTGATGGGCAGGAACAGGACGCCGGCGCCGATGGCGGTGCCGTACAGGCCGAGCATCCAGGTGGTGTCGTGCTTGGTCCATCCGGACGAGCCGGAGCGGGAGGCGGTTGAGGCGATTGCTTGTGACATGATTGAGGTGCCTTTTCGAACGATATTTTGGAAATTCTGTTTTTGGGTCCGCCGTCTTCGCTGTTAGAGGCGGAGGGGCGGACAACCGGTTAGAGCGTTTAGCCGGCGGGGTTGACGTGAGGCTTGTTGAACCTCGCCTTGCTGAGTTGCCGTCATCGTACGGGCTTTTGTAATCGGCAAGGTACACATTTAAGAACATCAGTTGATTCTTATCAAGTTAAAATTGTCACAAAGCGAACAAATGAACAAGTCAGTCCGGCTGGCAGGGCTGAGGCAACTTGTTTTTATGTGGAATTTTTAGGCATTAAATTTTAAAATTTAAAATAAACTAGCAGTTAAGTTAAACAAAAATAAAATTTAAAAGAATAAAAACCCAATCTCCAAGAATATGAGAATGTCCTGGTTTTGCAATGGGGCGGGAGTGCGTTTGAGTGTTTGCTCTGTTTGTTGGCGGGTGCGATTCCGACTCGCTCGCAATCCTGTTGTTTCTGCATAACGAGGATGAGGTGAGTGCGTCAGGAGGGGCGGTGGGTTTGATTGTATTTTGTAAGTTATTGAATTTTATTTGTAAATTTTGGCTGGCCGGATGGAGCGGGCGGAGTGATCTTGCATGGGTTTTGCTGTGAGGCAAGTTTGAAATGGAATTGTTTTTGATCGAATTTGTTCATTATCCGCACGCTATGAGTAGATTATATTTTCGAAAATGAAAATAATTTTACCAAAACGAAAATATTCGGTTTCGAAGTGTGTGAATGCCGTTATTGTGAAGTGCGTGCGTGACAGACGCGGGGTCAAGATGCGGAGCCGGAAGGGAGTGCATGCGGCCATGCATGGAAGGTAGGGTTTGTCGCCTTTGCAGGCGTCTTGCATGCGCGTCGCGCGCGGCCTCCTTGAAATGGGACCGACAGTCATGCTGCTGAAGGGCAATGAGGCGCGGGGATCGGGCGGGGATGCGGTGAGTTGATCGTTATCAAACACGAATTTACTAATTCGAACATAAAATTTTCGTGAAGTCGCATCAGCTGCGAATGGCGGACAGCCATCGCGCGCGGCACAGCCTTCCCATACTTTATTAGAGACGCAAGAAAATGAGCCATCCCTCCACTCTCGCCTACGTAGTCGACGAGGCAGCCAGCAAGCAGGAAGTGTTGCTGTCCGAGCCTGGCCGCTACCTGCTCAGTTCCGCCATGGCCGGCGCCTTGATCGCCGTCGTGCTCGCCGTCAGCCTGAAGCTGGGCCAGGTATTCTTCGCAGCCGGCGCGCCTGGCTACTACATCGCCACCTCCGGTTTTTTCGGCGTGGCGCTGGTCAGCATCATCGTCTGCAAGGTGGAGCTGTTCACCAGCAATGTGATGTATTTTACCGTGGGACGCCTTAGCGGGCGTTGCGGCACCTGCAACCTGCTGCGCAGCTGGGCCATGGTGTATGTCGGCAACCTGATCGGCGTGCTGCTGTTCGTCGCCGTGCTGGCCGGCGCCGGCGGAATGGGCGCGCTGCCCGCCGACCATCTGCTGTTCAATGTGGTGGAACACAAGGTGCACGCTTCTTCTATGGAAATTTTCTGGAAAGGCGTGCTGTGCAACTGGGTGATCTGCCTGGCGGTATGGGTGCCGATGCGCCTGTCCAACGAGGCGGCCCGGCTGCTGATCATCATGCTGCTGGTGTTCGTGTTCTTCTTCTCCGGTTTCGAGCACAGCATCGCCAATATGGCCTTCTTCTCGCTGGCCAAGCTGCAAGGCATGGCGGGCCTGGAATGGAGCGACATCCTGCATAATATGGCGCCAGCCACCTTGGGCAATATCGTAGGCGGCGCCATCGGCGTAGGCCTGGTGGTGTTCTGGCTGGAACGCCACACTTTGCAGGCTGTCTGAGATGGATAGGGCATTTCAGGCTGTGAACGGCATGTAAATGTTCGTTTTCGAATGTAGTCGGCTCGGTACATCGGGTGCCGCGCCGATTTTGCTGTAAAATACTGATATTACAGGGGTGTTTGGCGCATTGTGCATGTTGCGGCGCAGGATCGGAATCGAGCTTGAAGCAGGGCGCTACTTGATTAAGATCAAGCGTGATTTTCGGATGCGAATGTACGATGTGTTCAATATCTAACACTTACTGGATCTAGCCAAGAAGGAGCCCCAGATGGACGCCATCACTCAAAATGCCGCTCAAGCCAACCCGTGGCGCGATTTCGCTGCCGGCGACTGGCAGAGCAAGGTCGATGTCCGCAACTTCATTCAGTTGAACTACCTGCCGTACGAGGGCGACGACAGCTTCCTGGCCGGCGCGACCGATCGCACCAAGAAACTGTGGGATACGCTGGGCGAGCTGCTGAAGCAGGAGCGCGCCAAGGGCGTGCTGGACGTGTCCGCCGACCGCGGCTCCTCCATCACCGCGCACGACGCCGGCTACATCGACCAGGCCAATGAAGTGATCGTCGGCCTGCAAACCGACGCGCCGCTGAAGCGCGCCATCATGCCGAACGGCGGCCTGCGCATGGTCGAGAACGGCCTGGAAGCCTTCGGCTTCAAGTTGGACCCGATGATCAAGGAAGTGTGGGAAAAGTATCGCAAGAGCCATAACCAGGGCGTGTTCGATGTCTACACCCCGGAAATCATGGCTTGCCGCAAGTCCGGCGTGATCACCGGCCTGCCGGACGCCTACGGCCGCGGCCGCATCATCGGCGACTACCGCCGCGTGGCGCTGTACGGCACCGACTTCCTGCGCAAAGAACGCCAGCAGCTGTTCGCCGAACTGAATGACGTGGCCTTCACTGACGAAGTGATGCGTCAGCGCGAAGAACTGTCCGAACAGTTCCGCGCCCTGGACGAACTGAAGCAGATGGCCGCCAAGTACGGCTATGACATCAGTCGCCCGGCCGCCAACGCTCGCGAAGCCATCCAGTGGGTTTACTTCGCCTACCTGGCTGCGGTGAAGGAACAAAACGGCGCCGCCATGTCCTTCGGCCGCGTGTCCACCTTCCTGGACGTGTACATCGAGCGCGACATCGCCGCCGGCGCGCTGACTGAAGAACAAGCCCAGGAAATGATCGACGATCTGGTGATCAAGCTGCGCATCGTCCGCTTCCTGCGCACTCCGGAATACGATCAACTGTTCTCCGGCGACCCGACCTGGGTGACCGAATCCATCGGCGGCATGGGCCAAGATGGCCGCACCCTGGTGACCAAGAACAGCTTCCGCTTCCTGAACACTCTGTATAACCTGGGCCCGGCGCCGGAACCGAACCTGACCGTGCTGTGGTCCACCCGCTTCCCGCAAGGCTTCAAGAACTTCTGCGCCAAGGTGTCCATCGACACCAGCGCCATCCAGTACGAAAACGACGATCTGATGCTGCCTTACTGGGGCGACGACTACGGCATCGCCTGCTGCGTGTCGGCGATGAAGATCGGCAAGCAGATGCAGTTCTTCGGCGCCCGCGCCAACCTGGCCAAGGCCATGCTGTACGCGATCAACGGCGGCCGCGACGAGAAGAGCGGCGCGTTGGTGGCCAAGGGTTTCGAACCCATCACCAGCGACGTGCTGACCTACGAAGAGCTGATGCCGAAGTTCGAGAAGATGATGGACTGGCTGGCCGCCACCTACGTCAAGGCGCTGAACTGCATCCACTACATGCACGACAAGTACGCCTACGAGCGCATCGAAATGGCGCTGCATGACCGCGACATCATCCGCACCATGGCTTGCGGCATCGCCGGCCTGTCCGTGGCCGCCGACTCGCTGTCCGCCGTCAAGTTCGCCAAGGTCCACATCATCCGCAATGAAGACGGCCTGGCCGTCGACTACAAGATCGAAGGCGACTACCCGGCTTACGGCAACAACGACGACCGCGTGGACGACATCGCCGTCTGGCTGACCCAGTCCTTCATGGACCGCATCAAGGCCCAGCCCTACTTCTACCGCGACTCCAAGCCGACCCAGTCTGTGCTGACCATCACCTCCAACGTGGTGTACGGCAAGAAGACCGGCAACACGCCGGACGGCCGCCGCGCCGGCGAACCGTTCTCCCCGGGCGCCAACCCGATGAACGGCCGCGACGTGAAGGGCTTTGTGGCGGCAGGCGCCTCGGTGGCCAAGCTGCCGTACGACTCGGCGCTGGACGGCATCAGCTGGACCGCATCCGCTACGCCGGACGCGCTGGGCCACACCGCTGAAGAGCGCATTCTGAACCTGGCCAACTGCCTGGACGGCTTCTGCTCCGCGCACCCGACCGCGTTCAGCAGCGCCCAGTGCACGCCGTTCGATTGCGAAGGCGAGCGCAACATCGCCGGCGGCGGCTTCCACGTCAACGTCAACGTGTTCAAGCGCGAAACCCTGCTGGACGCGATGGAGCACCCGGAACTGTACCCGCAGCTGACCATCCGCGTGTCGGGCTACGCCGTGAACTTCATCAAGCTGACCCGCGAGCAGCAGATGGACGTGATCAACCGCACCTTCCACGGCAAGATGTAAGCTGAAAAGAAGGTAGGGCGGGCAGCCGAAAGGCTTGCCCGCGCGGAAACACCATCGCATCAATGGCGGGGCGGTCCGGAAGGAAAGCCCCGCTTTTTCACCAGAATCACCGGAGATACGGCAATGACCCCACCCATCGCCGCAGACTGCGCCGCTCAAGCTGTCAGCACCGACACTCTAGGCTATTTGCATTCCACCGAAAGCGGCGCCGGCGTCGACGGCCCCGGCATGCGCTTCGTCTTTTTCACCTCGGGTTGTCAATTCCGCTGCCTGTACTGCCACAACCCGGACACCTGGAAGCTGCACAACGGCCGCCAGGTCACGGTTGAGCAGGCCTTGTCGGAAGTGGCGCCTTACGCGCGCTTCCTCAAATTCGCCGGCGGCGTCACCATTTCCGGCGGCGAGCCCTTGATGCAGCATGAGTTCGTCGGCGAGTTGTTCCATGCGATCAAGCAGCGCTTCGGCCTGCACACCGCGCTGGACACCCAGGGTTTCCTGCACGAGCGCGTGCCGGATGAATGGTTTGACGATGTCGATCTGGTGATGCTGGACATCAAGCATTCCGATCCCGACAAGTACCAGGCCCTGACCGGCCAGCCGCTGCAACCGACGCTGGATTTCGCCCATCGCTTGAAGCGTCTGAAAAAGAAGATGTGGATACGCTACGTGCTGGTGCCGGGTCTGACCGACGACAACGCCGACATCGAGCGCCTGGCCGATTTCATCGCCGCGCTCGGCGACGCGGTGGAACGGGTGGAGGTGCTGCCTTTCCATCAATTGGGCAAGGACAAATGGGCGCAGCTGGGCATGGAGTATCAGCTCAATGACACGCCTATCCCCACCGCGGAGCAAGCGGCCCATGCGCGCGCGCTGTTCGCCAGCCGCGGGCTCAAAGTCACCTGATTTTCATCGAGTCATTCTCCCTGGCCGCCGCCGCGTTCCGCTCCGGCGGCTTTTTTTGTCGCTGCGCGGCACCATTGAGCCGGCGGCGCGGTCTGTCAGGAATCGATAGGCAAAGGAGCACGCATGAACAAGGTTTTGGAGATCTGCGCCGGCTCGCTGGCGTCTTGCCTGGCGGCGCAAAAGGGCGGCGCGCAAAGGGTGGAGTTGTGCGACAACCTGCTGGAGGGCGGCACCACGCCGTCTTACGGCCTGCTGGCCCTGGCGCGCGACAGCCTGGGCATAGAGGTCAATGCGCTGATCCGGCCGCGCGGCGGCGATTTTCTATACTCGGCGCTGGAATTCGAGACCATGGCGCGCGATATCGAGCTGTGCCGCAAGCTGGGCCTGGACGGCGTGGTGATAGGCATGCTGACCGAGGACGGCGATATCGATGGTCCGGCCACGCGCGAGCTGGCCGGCTTGGCCGGACCGATGGGCGTGACCTTCCACCGCGCTTTTGACATGGCGCGCGATCCGGAGCAAGCCTTGGAAGAGGTGATCGCCTGCGGTTGCCATCGCCTGCTCAGTTCGGGCCAGGCGGCCACGGCCCTGCAGGGCGCGGACTTGTTGTCCCGTTTGCGCGCGCAGGCCGGGGAGAGGCTGATCGTGATGCCGGGCGCGGGGGTGCGCGCCGGCAATGTCGCCGAACTGGCGCGCCGCACCGGCTGCGCCGAGTTCCACGCCTCGGCGCGCGCCGCCGTGGCCAGCGCCATGTGCTATCGCCAAGCGGGCCTCGGCATGGGCGCGCCGGGCGCGGACGAGTATGCGCGCATGGAAACCTCGCCGGACGAGGTGAGGGCGCTGCGCGACGCGCTGGATGGCGGCTAGGGCGTCAGCACCGGGTCTATGTCCTTCATGCGCAGGCGCGCGGAGGTTTCGTCCTTGATGCCGCTGTTGAGCAGCTTCAGCAACTCCTGGGCATATGGCACTTTGCGGCTGACGAACATGTGATAGTTCGACACCGGCATGCCCGGCACTTCGCGGAAGCCGAAATCCGGATGGGCCAGGTAATTGGTCATGCCTATCTTGGCCATGCCTATCGCCACTTCCTTTTCCTCCAGCACCGCGTCGCAGTGGTCGGTCTTCAGCAGCATCATCGCGGCGGCCAGCGTGTACGGCGTGGTGTCCACGTCTGTCGGTTCCAGGCCGTAGGGCTGATAGGAATAACCGTGCTGGCCGCAGACGCGCAGCGTTTTCAGGTCGGCCCGGCTGTTCACCTTGGGCGCGGGGCGCGCGCGGGAGAAGAAATAGATGCCGGTGGTGTGGTAGTACGGCTTGCTGAGCAGATAGGCCTGTTCCCGCTCCGGGTTGCTGACGCCGTCCAGCGTCATGTCCTGGCTGCCGTATTTCACCTCGGCCTGGCAGCGCGCCCAGCTCATGCGCGTCAGCGCGTATTTCTGTTTCGCCGCGCCGAAGATGGCCTGCAGGTAATCCACCGTGTAGCCGATATTGCGCGTCGTGATCTGGCCGTTCTGGCGTTGATAGTAGAAAAACGGCGGCCACTCCTCGGCGTCCACGCAAATCTTGACGGTTTCTGGCAACTGGGCGCGCGCCTGCGGCGTGGTCAATAGCAGCAGCGCGGACAAAATGCCGGCGATGGATGCGGACGAGGGCATGCTGAGGCTTTCTGGCGGAATAAGCGCCGGCTGGAAAGGGAAGCTGATTGATCCATTTATAAACCTTGCGCGGCCGCGCCTACTGCGATCAGATCAAGTCCTCGCCTGCTTTATGCGGGATAAAAAAATTGGCGCACGGACCAGATTGATGGCATAAGAATGTCATGTCATTTCTTGTGGAGGAGCCGCATGCTTGCCCTGTTCCCATTGAAACGCGCCGCCATCGGCGGCGTTTGCCTGAGCCTGTTCTGCCTGCCCGCTTTGGCCGGCCAGGGCGCGGTGGCTGCGCCGGATCCGTATGGCGCCCGTGTGGCGGCGGATGTGTTGAAAGCCGGCGGCAACGCGGTGGACGCAGCGGTGGCCACGGCCTTCGCGCTGGCCGTTACCTACCCGGAGGCTGGCAATATCGGCGGCGGCGGCTTCATGACGATCTACCAGGACGGCAAGCCGTATTTCCTCGATTACCGCGAAACCGCGCCCCAGGCGGCCAGCCGCGACATGTATCTGGACCCGGACGGCAAGGTGTCGCCGCAGCAGAGCCTGGTCGGCGCGCGCGCCGCAGGCGTGCCGGGCACGGTGATGGGCATGTGGGAGGCGCACAAGCGCTTCGGCAAGCTCAAGTGGAGCCAGCTGGTCGAGCCGGCCATACGCTACGCCGAACGCGGCTTCACCGTGGCCGACCGGCAGTTCCAGTACCGCGGCGAGGCGGTGAAGCTGTTTGAGGGCAAGACCAATTTCGCCCAGTATTTCGGCGGCATGACCGCCGGGCGGACCTTCCGCCAACCGGAACTGGCCGCCACGCTGAGGCGCATCGCGCGGCGCGGCGCGGACGACTTCTACCAGGGCAAGACCGCGCGGCTGCTGACCGCGCAGATGCGGCGCGACCATGGCCTGATCACGGCTGACGATCTGCAAGCCTATCGCGCCCGCTGGCGCGAACCTATCCGCATAGACTGGCGCGGCAACGCCATCTATACCGCGCCGCCGCCCAGCTCAGGCGGCGTGGCGCTGGCCCAGCTCCTGGGCATCAAGGAAAACCGGGCGGTGGACTTCTCCGGCGTCACGTTGAATTCCGCGCGCTACATCCACCTGCTGGCGGAGATAGAAAAGCGCGTGTTCGCCGACCGCGCGGATTATCTGGGCGATCCGGACTTCGTGGCCGCGCCGGCGGCGGAGCTGACGGATCCGGCCTATTTGAAGCGCCGCGCCGCCGAGATCAACCCGACCTCCATTTCGTCCACGCCCGGCATCCGGCCGGGGCTGGAAAATCATCAGACCACGCATTTCTCCATCGTGGACCGCTGGGGCAACGCGGTGGCCAATACCTATACGCTGAATTTCGACTTCGGCAGCGGCGTAGTGGTCAAGGGCGCGGGCTTCCTACTCAACGACGAGATGGACGACTTCAGCGCCAAGCCGGGCGTGGCCAACGCCTTTGGCGTAGTGGGCAAGGACGCCAACGCCATCGCGCCGGGCAAGCGCATGCTGTCGTCGATGACGCCCACCATCGTCACCCGCGACGGCAAGGTGACGCTGGTGATAGGCACGCCGGGCGGCTCGCGCATCTTCACCTCCCTCTTCCAGGTGCTGAACAATCTGTACGATTTCGACATGCCGCTGCAATTGGCGGTGGCGGCGCAGCGCGTACACCATCAGCTTTTGCCCAAGGACACCATTTTCTACGACGAATACGCGCCGCTGTCCGGCCCGGTGGCGGACCAGCTGCGGGCCATGGGCTACGCGCTGAAGGACCAGGGCTGGCGCATGGGCGATATCCAGGCGGTGCAAGTGGACGGCGACAAGGCGGAAACGGCGTCAGACCCGCGCGGCCGCGGCATGGGCATCGTCGTTGGCGACTGATGCGGCGGATGCCAGACCTGAGGCCGTGCGCGCGGCGACGATCCCAGTTTTTTCGACAATGACAATAAAGCGAGTGAAGCATGCAGTACCAAACCGTGTTGAGCGATGTGGCGGCAGCGGAAACCCGGGCAGCCATCGTGGCTCCCCTGATTGCCTACAACGAGGAGCAAGTCGGCCCTAGCGACCATAGGCCGTTGGTGATCCGGATTGAGGATGAAGCCGGCCAGGTGGTGGGCGGGCTGTGGGGCTATACCCGCGGCGGCTGGCTGTATACCGAACTGCTGTCCGCGCCGACCGGCGCGCGCGGCTTGGGTTTGGGACGGCGAATGATGGAACAGGCCGAAGCCGAGGCCCGCGCCCGCGGCTGCATTGGCGCTTGGGTGGATACCCACAGCTTCCAGGCGCCCAAGTTCTACGAAAGCCTGGGTTATCAGCGCTTCGGCGAGTTGGAAGACTACCCGCCAGGACATAGCCGCATCTTCTACCGCAAGCGTTTGCGGGCGGATTGAGTCTCGGGGCCGTTGACGTCTATTGCGCGGATCGCGTTCGCGCTTCGCCAAACCGGTAGGGCCAGGCGCCTTTCGCGACCGCTCGGCAAGCGTCAACCGGCCCTGGCTGTCGCGCCGCATCGTTTTGCGGCGCAAATCATGACTGGTGATTGGTTCTGATTGCAACTAAAACGCTATGTGTATCCACCTAAGTGGTTGGGAGCGTAGCGTGAACCATTTACTTGCCCAATTCAGCATTCGGCTGAAGATTTTCGGCTTGATCCTGCTTGGCATCCTGTCCGCGCTGATCATCGGAGTCAACGGCATGAACGGCGCTTCGAAGATGTTCGATCTCACCACCGACATGCACGACAATATGTTGAAGCCGGTTTACCTGCTGGGGCAGGCTTCGATTCAGGCGCTTTATGTGAATCGCGGCGATTACCGTTATATCGCGGAAAGCGAGAAGCCGGTGATGGATCAGATACAAGCCAATCGCGACAAGTACGAAGCGGCGATGAAGGGCTTTCTCGACCAGTACCGCAAGACTCAATTGACGCCGCCAGAGGTCGATGGACTCAAGCGTTTCGACGCGGCCTGGGAGGCGATGGAAGGACCCTGCAAGCAGGTGCGGGAGCTGAGCTACAACGATACCGGCAACGGCGAGGACAACAAGAAGGCCTTGCAGATCATGGCCAAGCAGTGCCGGCCCATGTTTACCGCCGCAGCCGACATCCTGCATGATCTGTCCGACATCAATATCAAGCTGGCTGACAAGGGGCTGGAGGATGCGCAAAGCAACTACCAGTCGGTGCGGACGCTGGCCATCAGCGTGCTGCTGGTGGGCTTGATCATTCTGGTTGCATTGGGGCTGCTGGTGCAGAACGGCATCGTGAGCAGCCTGGCGGAGGCTTCCAGAGCGATGGAAAAAATAGGCGGCGGCGATCTGACCGGAAAGATTACGCCGCGCGGCAAGGATGAAATCGCGCAGATGATGCGCTCCCTTGCGGATACCCAGGAAAGGCTGCGCAAGACAGTGGGCGAGATCATTCGCTCCGCCGGCAGCGTGGCGGCCACTTCCGAGGAGTTGGCGGCTTCCACCGAGCAGGTCAGCGCCAGCATAGGCCAGCAGGTCAACTCCACGGCCAGCGCGGCGGCTTCGCTCGAGGAGCTGACGGTCAGCATAGACTTGTGCGCCAGCAACGCGTCCCAGGCCAATCAGCAGGCGGCGGACGCCGGCCAGCAGGCCAAGGCCGGCAATAAGGAGGTGCAGGATTCCACCTCGCGAGTGCGCAAAGTCAACGACAGCGTGGCGCAGTCAGCGGAAAGCCTGGAGTCCCTGTCCTCGCAAGCGCAGCAGATAGGCAGCATCGCCACCGTGATCAAGGACGTGGCCGACCAGACCAATCTTTTGGCGCTGAACGCGGCGATAGAGGCGGCGCGGGCCGGCGAGCAGGGGCGCGGCTTCGCCGTGGTGGCGGACGAGGTGCGCAAGCTGGCCGAGCGCACCACGATGTCGGCGCAGGAAATCACCGACATGATAGGCAAGATCCAGGACGGCGCGCGCGTGGCGGTGGACGGCATGCGCGGCAGCCGCCAGATCGTGTCCGACGTGGTGGTGGCGGCGGAGAGCGCTTCCTCCACCATCAGCACGGTGGAAACGCGCGCGGCCGAGGTATTGTCGGCGATCAGCGAGATCGCCTCCGCGGTGCAGGAACAGCGCCAGGCCAGCACGGAGCTGGCCGGCCGGGTGGAGTCCATCGCCGAGATGTCCAAGGAAAACGGCCTGGCGGTGGATGTGTTCTCGCAGGCCACGCGCGAGCTGGCGGTGGTGGCGGAGCGGCTGCAGCAGACCACGCTGGCGTTCAAGCTGGATTAGGGCTACATCCGCTGGAACAGGTGGGCGTAGCCGCGGCTCACTTCCAGCGGCTGGGCGTAGCCGCGCAGCTGCAGCAGCAGGCCGCGGTCGTCGCGGCGCACTTGCTCGATGGCGGCCACTCGAACCAGGGTGGAGCGGTGCACCTGCCAGAATTCGTCCGGGTCCAATTGAGGCAGCAGCTCCTTGATGGGCGTGCGGATCAGCGCTTCGCCGCCGGCGGTCTGCACTCGGGTGTATTTCTCGTCCGATTGGAAAAACAGCACTTCCTCAGTGGCTATCATGCGCATGGCGCTGCCTACGGTGGCGCGTATCCAGCGCAGATAGGCCGGTTTTTCCAGGCGGCGGCTCAGTTGCTGCAGCGCGGACTGCCAGTCTGCCGGCTGCGCTTCGGCGCGGCGTTGCTGCCAGCGCTGGCGCGTGCGCGCCAGGCGTTCGTCGTCCACCGGCTTGAGCAGGTAGTCGACGGCGCCTTCTTCAAACGCGCGGATGGCGTATTGGTCGTAGGCGGTGACGAAAACCACCGGGCACAGCCCGTCCAGTTCCACCGCCGCGGCGATGCCGGTCATCACCGGCATGGTGATGTCCAGGAAGGCGATGTCCGGCTGGCGCCGGCGCGCCAGCTCCACCGCCTGGCCGCCGTCGTGGGCCTCGGCGACGATTTCCAGTTCCGGCCATATCCTTTGCAGGGCGGCGCGCAGCTGTTCGCGCATCAGGCGTTCATCGTCGGCGATCAGGGCGGTCAGCGTGCTCATGTTTCTCTTTCAGGTCAGGGCGAAGGGCAGGACGATGGTGGCGAGCGTGCCGCCGGATTCGGGCGCTTCCAGCGTCAGCTCCGCCTCCATGCCGTACAGCATGGCCAGCCGTTCGCGGATATTGGACAGGCCCATGCCTTGGCCGGGCAGCTCCGGGAAGCCGACGCCGTCATCATGCACCGCCAGCCGCAGCTTGCCGTCCAGCACCTTGGCGTCCACCTCGATGGCGCCGCCTTCCGCCTTGGGCTCCAGACCATGCTTGATGGCGTTCTCCACCAGGGTTTGCAGCATCATCACCGGGAAACGGGCGGCCAGCAATGATTCGGGCACCTTGAGCCTGACCTGCAGCCGGTCTTCCATGCGCAGCTGCATGATTTCCAGATAGGCGCGCGACAGCTCCAACTGCTGGCCCAGGCTGGTCTCGCCGGGCGAGTCCCGCCACTCCGGCAGCGAGGAGCGCAGGTAGCGGATCAAGGCCTTCTGCATGGCGATGGCCTGCTGCGGCGCGCTTTCCATCAGTTGGCAGACCGAAGACAGGGTGTTGAACAGGAAGTGCGGCTCGATCTGCGCTTGCAGCGCGCTCATGCGCGTTTCCGCGAGCTGGCGCTTGAGCGCTTCCAGTTCCGCCTGCTGCTCGGCTTTTTCGCTGCGGGCGATGGCGCGGTCGGCCAGTTGCTCCGCCTGCCGTTTGCCGCTGGCTAGGATCTTGACCAGGATGGACACCAGGATCAGCGTCAGGGTCAGCAGCGGCACACTGAGAATGCCGCCCAGCGTTTGCACCAGCAAGGCCGCCAGCAGCAGCCGGCCCCAGCCTATCCGTGCCACCTGGTCGACGAACAGCCACCAGTAGCGCTCCAGGGTTTGCAGCAGCCGGTCGCCGCTCGTCAGCGTGTCTTCCGCGCGCTCATTCATGCGTGGCCTCCTGTTTGTTGGAGCCTTGCAGCCGGACCACGATGGAGGTCAGGATCAGCGCCAGCGTTAGCGCGGGCACTTGCAGCAGCGCGCCCAGCATTTGCAGGGGCAGCGCG
Organism: Chromobacterium alticapitis; assembly: GCF_002924365.1. Classification (GTDB taxonomy): domain Bacteria; phylum Pseudomonadota; class Gammaproteobacteria; order Burkholderiales; family Chromobacteriaceae; genus Chromobacterium; species Chromobacterium alticapitis. The sequence continues at coordinate 34,926 of NZ_PQWB01000040.1, forward strand.
GTGAGCCACAGCCGCTTCCAGCTCATCTGGCTCACATAGGCGGCGTAATGTTTCCAGCCGCGTTGCAGGGATTGCAGCAGCGGATCGCCGCTGGCTTGTGCGGTGGCGAGCTTATCCATGATGGGCCTCCTTGTGTTGCGGCAGGCGATGCAGCCGGGCCAGCGGTTTGGCGATGCAGTAATCCAGCGCCTGCCAGGCCAGCGCGGCCGGCACCATCAGCGCGTTGCAGACCAGGATGGCCAACAGCAGCGTCAGCGCGCCGTGTCCCCAATTCAATTGCGACAGCCAATTCAGGCCGTTCGATAAATACAAGGGAATATGATGGCAGAGCTGGATCAGCGAGTCCAACAGCGCGGCGGTGTCTTGGTAGTTCATGCTGCTCTCCTGGTGGGTTGGTGATGTGACTGTAGGAGAGCGGAAAACGGGGCGATATCGGGATGCGACGGACTGCGCGGGGCGGGGGATGAACTGCGTCTGGCGCGGATGGAATGCGCGGGCTTGTAGCCCGCGCGCAAGGAGGATGCGGCTTATTTTCGCCGCGTGGTCCAGACGCGCAGCGGCACGCCGCCGGGAATGCCGCTGCATTGCGGGGCTTTTTCGGCGGACATCAGCTTGAACTCGCGTCCGGTCCAGGCCCAGCTGTAGCTGTCGCCGCAATCGCCTATGCCGCGCAGCTTGCCGTAGCCGCTCAGCACGCCATGCTCAAAAGCCGGATTCATCAAGGGCGCGTCCTGGCCGTCTTCGTCGCTCAGTGCGGCCTGCTCGGCGCGGTAGGGCGGCTTGTCCTCGACGATCCAGGCCGCATAGCTGCTCTGGTAAGCGCCGCGGCTGCATTCGCGCATCGCCAGCAGCTGGTGGGCGTTGAGCCTGCTCAGATTGGCCTCCGGGTTTTCCGCGTCCGGCATTTCGTTCCAGCACTCTGGATCCGTTTTGCTCAAGGCCTGCAGAATGGGTTGCAGCAGCGCCTGGTCGCTGTCGCGGTAGGGCGGCGGTTCAATCGGCCTCAGCAAGGGCGCGGGTTTGGCCGGCGGCACGGAAGACTCAGGCTTGCCGCCTTTTTTGATCAGCGCGCCGGACGTGCCGACTCGGCCTTGCAAGTCGTCCATCTTCAACAGGGCCGCTTTCAAGCCGGACAGCGCGATGGACCATTCATGCGGTCCATCGCTCAGCGCGATGGCGTCGGCGTCACGCATCGCCGCCAGCAGTTCGGCCGTTTGCGCCGCGTCGAAGTCTTGATTCTCTGCCAGCCGCTTCCAGTTCAGCGTCCCGATGCTCAGCGTCAGCGGGCCTATCTTGCCATCGTCGGCCAGCAGCGCCTGCAAATGGCCGGTAAGGCGAGCGCCAGGGCCGCCATCCCTATCCAGTTGCAGCGAGGCCGGGTGATCAATGTCGCCGCCCTGGCTGCCGTTGGCCGTGCAATGGCGAGTATTGTCGCAGGCGATGGCCCAGTTCTGGAATTCGTAAACCTTAGCCCGAGCGGCCCAGGGCAGAGCCAGCAGCAGGGCGGCGATGGCGAGGCGCTTCATGATCATCCTTTCGTGGCATGCCATGCGTTGAGTTCAGGCGCTGAACAGGCCCGGCGGCGCGCTGCGCTCCAGCTCGAAGCGCAGCAAAGCGGCCTTCAGGGGCAGGCCGCCGGCATAGCCGGTGAGGCTGCCGTCCGCGCCCAGCACGCGGTGGCATGGCACGATCAGCGCGATGGGGTTGGTGGCGTTGGCGCGGCCTATGGCGCGGGCGCCGTCCGGATTGCCCAGCGCGCGCGCCAGTTCGCCGTAGCTCATCGTGGCGCCGTAGGGGATGAGGCGCAGCGCCGCCCATACTTGCTGCTGAAACGGCGTGCCGACAGGCGCCAGCGGCAGGTCGAAGTCGCGGCGCTCGCCGGCTTGGTATTGCGCCAGCTGGCGCGCGGTCTCGGCCAGCGCCGCGTCGTCGCGCGGGCAGGCGTGCGCGGACATCTGTTCCGGCGTCGGGTTGAAGATCAGCCGGGTCAGCGCGCCGTCGCGGTTCAGCCAGGCGGCTGCCGGGCCGAAGCGGGTGTCGAGCAGGCCGTGAACGGCAGTGCGGGGAGATGAGTTCATGGTTGGGCGTGTCAAATGGTGGATGGATTCGCGCGCGGGATCAGCCAGGGGCGGCCTCGTCGCATACCTGTTTCAGGACCTTGCGCAGCCACTGGTGCGCCGGGTCCGCATCCATGCGCGGATGCCAGAGCATGGAGACGGTGATCTCAGGCACGGCCAGCGGCAGTTCGAAGCGGTGCAGGCCGTCCAGCAGGTAGCCGGTATGGCGGGAGGGCACGACGGCGATCAGGTCGTCGGCGCGGGCCAACGCCAGCGCGGCGGAGAAACCGCCGACGGTGACTGCGATGTCGCGCCGCAGCCCCAATTCGCCCAGCGCCAGGTCTATGCGGCTTTCGCCTTGTTCGCGGCGCGCCACCAAGATGTGGCGGCCAGCGGCGAAACGACTCGCCGTGACTTCGCCTTGCGCCAGCGGATGCGAGGGACGCGCCACGCCGATGAAGCGGTCGCGGAACAGCGCCCGCGCCCGCAGCTCCGGCCCGGCAGTGTGGCCGATGACGCCGGTTTCCAGGTCCACTTCCCCTTTGCGCAGCGGTTCGCTGTCCTTGTCCAGCTTCAATATGAAACGCAGCCGGGCGCCGGGGGCCTCGGCATGCAGCCGGGCGATCAGCCGCGGGCCGAAGTTCTCGGCGAAGCCGTCCGTCGCGCGCAGCGTAAAAGTGCGTCGCAGGGCGGCTAGGTCAAGCGCGGGCGGCGGACCGAGCGCGGCCAGCGCGTCGCGCAGCAAGGGACCGGTCCGCTCCCGCAACTCCAGCGCGCGAGGCGTGGGCACCAGGCCGCGGCCGGCGCGCACCAGCAACGGGTCGCCGGTGGTTTGGCGCAGCCGCGCCAGGGATCGGCTCATCGCGGATGGGCTGAGCCCCAGCCGGCGGGCGGCGCCCGCCACGCTGCCCTCGGCGAGCAGCGCGTCCAGCACGATCAGCAGGTTCAGGTCGGGCGAATTCATGACCTTACCCTAACACATTCACATATGGCGCTGTGTGCACTTGTAAAGTGCAAATCATGCGCCTTCCGCCTGTTCTAGGCCGAGCCTACGCTGTGGGCTGAACATAGACAGATGGGAGAACATCATGAAAGCCATTTCGAACCACGCCGGCGCGTCGCCGCGGGCGAGCATGGCCAGCCTGTCGCTGGCCATGCTGCTGGCCTCGCTGGGCACCAGCATCGCCAATGTGGCCCTGCCGGCCTTGTCGCTGCATTTCGGCGTGTCGTTCCAGCATGTGCAATGGGTGGTATTGGCTTATCTCTTGGCCAGCACTGCCTTGATCGTCGGCGCGGGGCGGTTGGGCGATTTGATGGGACGGCGGCGCTTGCTGCTGGGCGGTCTGTTGCTGTTCGCCGCCGCCTCGCTGGTTGCCGGCTTGGCCTCGTTTCCGGCATTGATCGCCGCCCGCGCCGCGCAAGGCCTGGGCGCGGCTGTGATGATGGCCTTGAGCATGGCTTTCGTCGCCGACGTCATGCCCAAGGAGCGCATCGGTCGCGCCATGGGCTGGCTGGGCACGATGTCGGCGCTCGGCACCGCGCTCGGTCCCTCGCTGGGCGGCGTATTGATCGCCGGTTTCGGCTGGCGCAGCATCTTCCTGCTGCTAGCCGCGCTGTCGGCGGCGGCCTTGGCGTTGGCCAGCCGCAGCCTGCCGGGCGACGACCGCTCCGCTTCGCGCGGCCAGGCCGGCTTTGATCGAGTCGGCACCGCGCTGCTGGCGCTGGCCGCGGCGAGCTATGCGCTGGCTATGACCACGGGACGCGGCCACTTCGGCGCTTTCAATGCCGCCTGGCTGGCGGCGGCGTTGGCCGGGGGCGGCGTTTTTGTCTGGTGGCAGCGGCGGATCGAGGCGCCGCTGCTGAGGCTGGATATGCTGCGCGATTCGAACTTGAGCGGCGGCATGGCGATGAGCGGCCTGGTGGCGACGGTGATGATGGCGACGTTGGTGGTCGGCCCGTTTTACCTGGCGCGCAGCCTGGGATTGAATATGGCCGAAGTCGGACTGGCGATGTCGGCCGGACCGGTGTTGTCGGCTGTGTATGGCTTGCCGGCTGGCGCGGCCGTGGACCGCTTCGGCGCGCGCGGCATGGCCTTGGCCGGCCTGTTCGCCATATTGGCCGGCGCCGCCGCCTTGAGCCTGACGCCCATGGTCTGGGGCGTGCCGGGCTATATCGCATCGTTATTGTTGCTGACGGTGGGCTATGCGCAGTTTCAGGCGGCCAACAACACTCAGGTGATGGCGGGCAGCGGCGCGAGTGGCCGAGGCCTGGTTTCGGGACTGCTGAATCTGGCGCGCAACCTGGGGTTGCTGACCGGAGCCGGGGCGATGGGCGCGGTGTTCGCCGCGGCCGCGGGGACGGACAGGCTGGCGACGGCCTCGCCGGACGCCATCGCGCATGGCATGCATGCGGTCTTCGCCGTCTCGACGGGTTTGATCGCGCTGGCCTTGGCGATAGCGCTGGGCGGCATGCTGCCCTCGCGGCGCGCGGCGGCGGGCAGGGCGGCCAGCCGGGACGCGTGATGGCGCATGGCATGCGGCTTGTCGGCGAGGCGGCTTCCGTCTAGCATTTCTGCACGAGACGCCCATGCCGCGCGGCATGGGCGGGTTGATTCGGCGCCGGGGCTCATGGCGGCAAGGGGGCAAAATGCATTGGATAGCAAATATCGTCATCGCGCTGGTAGCGCTGCTGCATGTCTATTTCCTGATCCTGGAAATGTTTCTGTGGGACAAGCCGCTGGGCATGAAGACTTTCCGGCTGACGCCGGAGAGGGCGCGGGATACCAGGGTTCTGGCCGCCAACCAGGGCCTGTACAACGGCTTTCTGGCTGCCGGCCTGTTTTGGGGGCTGTGGCTGGGCGCGGCCGGCTTCCAGATCAAGCTGTTCTTCCTCGCTTGCGTGCTGGCGGCCGGCGTGTTCGGCGCGCTGACTGTCAATCGGCGCATTTTGTTTGTGCAGGGGCTGCCGGCGGCGCTGGGCATCGCGCTGCTGTGGCTGGCTTGAGCGGCGAGCGCGTCGCGGGGAGTGCGGATGGTTCCGGAAATGAGCATCTTGGGGCGGTTTTCAGGCAGAAGGCTCAAGCCTGCGCGCATCGTGTTCAATGAGCGAGGCGTGTCGGTGCTCCGAGGCGATGCCTTGCGCTGGCGGGTGCCGCTGGAGGAGATCGCGTCCGTTAGCCTGAGGCGGGGGCGGCGTCTGTTCGGCTTGTTTTCGTTTGGCCGGTGGCTGGTGGTGGAGTCTCGCGGCGGAAAATTCTATCTAGAACCCACCTTGGAATACAAGAAAGACGAGCTGGAGCGCTTGGTTGCGCGAATCTGCCAGTTCATCCCTTGATTTCGCAGGATCAGCTCGTGCGCTCCAGCTCCTGCAAAAATCTCTCCAGCACCAAATTGGCGCGCCGGCCCTTGCGCACCGCCAGCGCCAGAGGCGCGGCGTAATGGCAGACGTCCGGCAGCAGCGGCCGCATCATGCCTTGGGCCACCCAGCCGGCGGCGAAGTGGTCCGGCAGGTAGCCGATGTAGCGGCCGCTGAGGATCAAAAACGCGATGCCTTCGCGGTCGGATGCGGCGGCGGCAGGGGTAAGCCGCTGTTGCAGCGCCTGCGCCTGCGGCGGCAGCCGGTAGCTGGGCGCGACGGCGTTGGCCGCGGCCAGGTCCACCTCGCTCAAGGCATCGTCCAGCTGACTGAACAGCGGATGCTCGCGGCTGCAATACAGCTGCGAGCGTTCCTCGTACAGCGGCAGATAGTCCAATCCTGACAGCGGCTGGATCAGTGGCACCACGCCGGCGTGCAGCTGGCCGTCCAGCAGGCCGGTTTCGATATCGCTGGGCGTCATCATGCCTATTGATATCTTCACCTCTGGCCCTTGCTCGCTCAGCGCTTTCAGCGCGCCAGTGACGCGCATCTTGGGCAAAGTCACCAGGTTGTTGACGATGCCGATGTTTAGCTCGCCGCGCAGCTCGCGGTGCAGCAAGTTCACTTCGCTGCGGAAATCTTCCAGCGCCGCCAGCAGCGTCTGGCTGGCGCGCAGCACTTCGCGGCCCTCGTCGGTGAGGGCGAAACCGGCGCGGCCGCGCTGGCACAGCCGGATGCCGAGGCGCTTTTCCAGATCGCCCATCTGCAGGCTGATGGCGGAGCGGCTGATGCCCAGTACGCCCTCGGCGGCGGAAAAACCGCCGCACTCGGCTACCGCGCGGAACAGCCGCAGCAGGCGGATATCGAAATCGCTGACTTGGCCCAGCGCAGGTTTCATAAGTTGAGTATTTTAAAATCTAAACATAATAAAGATAGCATTTAACTCACGCGATGTCCGCGGCATGCTGTGCCGATATTCCCGCCACAGGTGCCCGACATGAACCCGCTCACCACCCGTTCCGAATTTTCCCGCCTAGACTTGCGCGCGCACTGGATGCCGTTCAGCGCCAACCGCAACTTCCAGCGCGATCCGCGCCTGATTGTGGCTGGCGAGGGCAATTATCTGACCGACGCCGACGGCCGGCGCCTGTTCGACAGCCTGTCCGGCCTATGGTGCTGCGGCGCCGGCCATAGCCGCAAAGAGATCGCCGAGGCGGTGTATCGCCAGCTGTCCACACTGGACTATTCGCCCAGCTTCCAGTTTGGCCACCCGCTGTCGTACCGGCTGGCAGAGCGCATGGCGGCGATGACGCCGGGGGATTTGAATCATGTGTTCTTCACCAACTCCGGCTCCGAGTGCGCCGACACCGCGGTGAAGATGGCGCGCGCCTACTGGCGGCTGAGGGGCCAGGCGTCCAAGACCAAGCTGATCGGCCGGGCGCGCGGCTACCACGGCGTCAACATCGCCGGCACCAGCCTGGGCGGCATCAACGGCAACCGCAAGCTGTTCGGGCCTTTGATGGATGCGGACCATCTGCCGCACACCTTGCTGCCGGCCAACGCTTTCAGCCGCGGCCTGCCGGAACACGGCGTGGAGCTGGCCGACGATTTGCTGCGGCTGATCGAGCTGCACGACGCGTCCAATATCGCCGCGGTGATCGTGGAGCCGATGGCCGGCTCGGCTGGCGTCATCGTGCCGCCGCAGGGCTATTTGCAGCGCTTGCGAGAAATCTGCAGCCAGCACGGCATCCTGCTGATCTTCGACGAGGTGATCACCGGCTTCGGCCGCACCGGCAAGCTGTTCGGCGCCGACTACTTCGGCGTGACGCCGGACATCATGAATCTGGCCAAGCAGCTGACCAATGGCGCGGTGCCGATGGGCGCGGTGGTGGCGACGTCCGAGATCTACGACGCCTTCATGGCGCAGAGCACGCCGGAGTACGCGGTGGAGTTCGCCCATGGCTACACCTACTCGGCGCACCCGGTGGCTTGCGCGGCGGCGTTGGCGGCGCTGGACTTGCTGGAGAACGAAAACCTGGTGGCGAGAGTCGCCGAGCTGGCGCCGCATTTCGAGCGCGGCATCCACGGCCTGAAGGGCTTGCCGCACGTGGCGGATATCCGCAACTGCGGCTTGGCCGGCGCGGTGCAGATCGCGCCGCGCGGCGGCGACGCCATCGTGCGGCCGTACGAGTCGGCGATGGCGTTGTGGCGCAAGGGCTTTTATGTCCGCTACGGCGGCGACACGCTGCAGTTCGGCCCGCCGTTCACGACCACGCCGCAGGAGCTGGACAGCCTGTTCGACGCCGTTGGCGAGACGCTGGCCAAACTGGCCTGAACCGATTCCCTATCGATAAAAGAGAAGCTGAAATGACGATTTTGCAGCATCTGATCCACGGCGAAGCCTGCGATGGCGGCAGCCGCCGCGCGCCGGTTTTCAATCCATCCATCGGCGAAACCATCGCCGAAGTCCAGTTGGCCGACGCCGCCACGGTCGCGCAGGCGGTGGCCGCCGCCCAGGCGGCGTTTCCGGCCTGGCGCGACACCCCGCCGGCCAAGCGCGCGCAAGTGTTGTTCCGCTTCAAGCAGCTGTTGGAGCAGCATGAGGCCGAGATCGTGCCGCTGATCAGCCGCGAGCACGGCAAGACGCTGGAAGACGCCGCCGGCGAGCTGAAGCGCGGCATCGAAAACGTGGAATACGCCTGCGCCGCGCCGGAGCTGCTGAAGGGCGAGTACAGCCGCAATGCGGGTCCGGCGATCGACGCCTGGAGCGATTTCCAGCCGCTGGGCGTGGTGGCCGGCATCACCCCGTTCAACTTCCCGGCCATGGTGCCCTTGTGGATGTATCCGCTGGCCATCGCCTGCGGCAATACTTTTATCTTGAAGCCATCGGAGCGAGATCCCAGCTCGACGCTGCTGATCGCCCGTTTGCTGCACGAAGCCGGCCTGCCCAAGGGCGTGCTCAATGTGGTGCATGGCGACAAGGAGGCGGTGGACGCGCTGCTGGCGGCGCCGGAAGTCAAGGCCGTCAGCTTCGTCGGCTCCACGCCCATCGCCGAATACATCTACGCCGAGGGCAGCCGCCGCGGCAAGCGGGTGCAGGCGCTGGGCGGGGCCAAGAACCACGCGGTGGTGCTGCCGGACGCCGATCTCGACAACACCGTCAACGCCTTGATGGGCGCGGCCTACGGCTCCTGCGGCGAGCGCTGCATGGCCATCTCGGTGGCCGTCTGCGTCGGCGATCAGGCGGCCGACGCGCTGATCGCCAAGCTGACGCCGCAGATCCAGGCTTTGAAAGTGGGGCCCGGCACCTCGCCGGGCCTGGACATGGGCCCGCTGGTGACGCGCGCGCATCTGGACAAGGTCAGCGGCTATATCGCCGATGGCGTGGCGGCCGGCGCGGAGTTGGTGGTCGACGGCCGCGGCATCGCGGTGCCGGGGCATGAGGGCGGCTTCTTCCTCGGCGGCTGCCTGTTCGACCGCGTGATGCCTCAGATGCGCATCTACCAGGAGGAAATCTTCGGCCCAGTATTGTGCATGGTGCGCGTGGACAGCCTGGAGGAGGCGATCGCGCTGATCAACGCTCACGAATACGGCAACGGCACCTGCATCTTCACCCGCGACGGCGAGGCGGCGCGGCTATTTGCCGACACCGTGGAGGTGGGCATGGTGGGCATCAACGTGCCGCTGCCGGTGCCGGTGGCCTACCACAGCTTCGGCGGCTGGAAACGGTCCTTGTTCGGCGACTTGCACGCCTACGGCCCGGACGGCGTGCGCTTCTACACCCGGCGCAAGGCGGTGACCCAGCGTTGGCCGCAACGCGCCAGCCACGAGGCTTCGCAGTTCGCGTTTCCCAACTTGTAGTCTGGCCTAGGCTTTCCCCCTCTCCCCAACCCCTCTCCCGCGGGGGGAGAGGGGCTTTCCTGCGGCAACAACATGGCGCATCGCGGCCCGTTTAACCGCCCCAGCATCGCTCGCGGATATGGCCTTTGGCCAACCCGCGCTACGGAGCTGGCGGTTGGCGTAATCCGCGTCATGGCCTAGCGTTTGCTGGGATAGGGCTTTGGCGATGAGTCGGTTCGGGACCGGTGGGCAACCCTGTCGACATTCCCCCTTCTCCCCTTGCGGGAGAGGGGCTGACAGGTGGCTGGCGTAATCCGCGTCAGGGCCTAGCGTTTGCTGGGATATGGCTTTGGCGATGAGTCGGTTCGGGACCGGTGGGCAACCCTGTCGACATTCCCCCTCTCCCTTGCGGGAGAGGGGCTGACAGGCGGTTGGCGTAATCCGCGTTATGGCCTAGCGTTTGCTGGGATAGGGCTTTGGCGATGAGTCGGTTCCGGACCGGTGGGCAACCCTGTCGGCATTCCCCCCTCTCCCCTTGCGGGAGAGGGGCCGGGGGAGAGGGGGGGCGGTTTGTCGAGCATGCGCTATGCTGCAATTCCCGATGTCCTGATTCAGGAACCGCCATGCCGAACACGATACGCTTGCACCGCGTGCTGAGCGCGCCGCCGGAGCGCGTTTACCGCGCCTTCCTCGATCCGCTGGCGCTGGCCAAGTGGCTGCCGCCCGAGGGTTTTGTGTGCAAGGTGCTGGAGCACGATGCCCGCGTCGGCAGCGGCTACAAGATGGAATTCGTCGCCTTCGCCAGCGGGCAGCTTCATGCTTTTGGCGGGCGCTATCTGGAGCTGGAGCCAGGCGTTCGCATCCGTTACAGCGACCATTTCGAAGACGCCGGTTTGCCGGGCGAGATGGTGACCTCCATCGTCTTGCAGGCGTTGGACTGCGGCACAGATTTGTCGATTACTCAGGAAGGCATCCCCGACGCGATTCCGCCGGAAAACTGCTACCTGGGCTGGCAGCAGTCGCTGAACCAGCTAGCCCGGCTGGTGGAGGCCGATGCCGGCGTTTGAACGGCTGCTTGCAAACAGCCGCTAAAAAACCAAGCAGCGTCTAAGGGGCGATGCGAAGCGAAAAGGCCGGGGGAACCCGGCCTTGTTTTTCAAACCATCATCTTAGTTGGCTGGCGACCACGGGTCGCCGGCGGTGGGCACGCTGCCTTGGGTCCACCATTTGGCGCAGTACTTCTTGCCCTGATACAGCGCGCAGGCCCCGCCGTTATAGGTGGCGCTGGCGGACCAATTCTGCAGATTGCCGCCTTGCTGCTGCCAAACGGCGGCTTGGCCCGGCGTGTCGCCCTGGGTCCACCATTGCGCTTTCCATGTCGCGCCGGCATAGCTGACCAAGTTGCCGGATTGATAGATCTGGCTGGCGGACCAGGCTTGGCCGTTGACCGGGCCGCCATTGCCGGAACTGCCGCCGCCGTAATTCGGGTTTGGCGTCACGCCGCTGCCCCAGTGGTCTTTAGCGGCGGTTTTGAACGCGCTGCTGAAGGCGTAGGCGGTCTGGGCTATGCCCGAGCACGCGGGGCCGACGGTGGCGGCGTTGCCGGGGCAGGCTTGGTCGCGGCTGACAGACCACATGGCCAGCGTGCCGATGCCGTTGGCCGATGCGAAGGCGGCCAGGCTGGCGGCATTGGCCAAAGTGAAGGTTTCAGGCCGGGTATCGTTGAGGCCGATCATGGGCGTCAGGCCGATCTTGCGCCAAAGCTGGGCGGCGCTCAAGGTCTGGCCGCGGGCCTTGTAGGCTGCGTCCAGCTGGCCGTACAAGGCCTGGGCCGCCTGTTTGGCCGCCAGCCCCATATCGCTGTTGCGCTGGCCGTAGTCCATCGCCATCACATTGACGGTATCGAGCGCGGTTCCGCTTTTCAGCGCCGCGTTCAGCACATTGAGACCGTCTTGGGTCAGACCGTAGGGCATCACCGGCAGGGTTAGCGATACCGACAGCGTTTTGCCCTTGGCCTGGTAGCTTTTCTGCAGCGCCGCCACGGCGGCGAAGTTGCGCTGATTGGCCGCCGCGTCGGTTTGCGCGGTGCCTTCGATGTCGAAGTCGATGCGGTTGAGCTGGTAGGCGTCCAGCGTCCTTTGGTAAGCCGCCTGCAGCGCCGCGGGCGTGGCGCAGGCCTGCTGCAGCGGCAGGCCGTTGGCGCCGCCGAAGGACAGCATCACCTCGCCGCCTTTGGCGCGGAAGTTGGCTATGCCGGAGGCGATGGCCGCCATTTGCGTATCGGCGGCGTTGCCGGGAATCGGCATCACGCCTCCCCATGAGGGGTTGCAGCCATTCTGGGCGGTGACGAAGGCCAGGGTGAATTGCTGGATACCCTGGGTAATGCCGATTTTGTCGATTTGCGGCGTGGGCCACAGCGTGACGTCGACATAGGGCGCGAAGACGCCGGCTTGGGCGATGGGGCTGGCGAGGCCGGCCAGTGCGGCGGCCAGCGCCGAGAGCGCGATGAAGGGTTTCATCTTGTCGATACCTTAAGCAATGCGCCGCCATGCGGCGTCATATCCATTTTATGTTTATAAACTAGCTGATATTTTTCAGCATTGCTTAATGTACTCGGGCGAGATTAAAACTCAATGATAATTATGACAAAACGCGCTCTCAATCGAGGCGCGTTTTGAACGGAGAGGCGAAGCCGGCTCAGTCTAGTGGCCAGGGCAGAGATTTAGGCATGGCTTCCTCAGGCTGAGGGGCTGGAGAGGGAGCGGCCTCGGTATCCACCCCGCGCCACCACGGGAGCGCGCGTTCGGCATGGGCCGGCTCCATGGCCTCGCCCAGGCGCGGCATCAGCAGGCGCGTGCCGCGGCGCTCGGCGTGCGCCAGCAGCGCCTCCGCCGGCGCGTCCCAGGCGTGCATGGCCAGATTGAAGGTGCCCCAGTGCACCGGCAGGAAAGCGCCGCCGCCCAGCAAGTCCAGCGCCTTCAGCGCATTGTCCGGCCCCAGGTGAATGTCGCCCCAGGCTGGATGGTGGGCGCCCACTTCCAGCATCACCAGATCGAACGCGCCCAGGCGTTCGCGGATTTCCTCGAACTGGCCGGTCAGGCCGGTGTCGCCGCTGAAAAAGACCGAGTGGCGCGGCGTGCGGATGGATAGAGACGACCACAGCGTGGCGTTGCGGTCTTTCAGGCCGCGGCCGGAGAAATGCTGCGACGGCGTGGCGGTGACGGTGAGTTCAGACCCGGGGTGGGCATAGCTTTCCCACCAGTCCAGCTCGATGATGCGTTCCGGCGCCACGCCGAAAGCTTCCAGATGCGCGCCCACGCCCAGCGAGGTGACGAAGGGCGTGGTCGTCTTGGCCAGTTCGCGTATCGTGGGGTAGTCCAGATGATCGTAGTGGTCGTGCGAGACCAGCACCAGGTCCAGCGGCGGCAGCTCCTTCAGCCGGACCGGCGCCGGCTGGAAGCGCTTGGGGCCGGCCAGCCGCGTCGGCGAGGCGCGCGGTCCCCATACTGGATCGGTCAGCAGCCTGAGGCCGTCTATTTCTATCAAGACGCTGGAGTGGCCCAGCCAGGTGGCGCGCAGGCCGGATTCCGCCGGTTTGCGCCAGGCGTGGCGCGGATCCAGCGCCGGCAAATGGCCGGTGGGCACGCGCCGTTCGCCGCCGCACAGGAAATCCTTCAGCGATGGCATCTTCACTGACGGGTCCCGCAATCCGGGCGCAATAGGGTAAACATTGCGGAAGCCGTCTCCCGCCCACATCGGGGAAGCGCGCATCCTCTCCAGCCGCGCGCCGGCCGCTTTCTTGCCAAGTGCTTTCATCGCCATCCTTTTCAAGCGTATCGATGCCGCCGCGCGGCTGGTGTCGACACTGTAAATAAGCGCGTCCGCCGCGTCGAGCTTTGACCACGCCCGTGGCGCATGGTTGCGCGCGCGATGCTTGCGGCGGATAAGCCGCTGGCTAGAATGAAACACTGGCCGGAGGGCCGGCAAGGGGAGCGGAGTGGACGAACTGGACGAATTGCTGTTGCAGCTATGCCGGCAGGAAGGACTGCCGGATCACGCCGTGCTGGACATGCTGGCGGCGCAGCGCGCGGATCACCCGCGCGCCAGCCTGCTGTACTGGGCCGTGGTGGATTTCGGCCTGCCATCCACCGAACCGCGGCTATTCGTGTTCGACACGCTGGAAGCTTCGGTCCAGCGCTTCCTGGTGGCCCATGGCCGCGGCCCGAATCCGGGCGACAATCTGCTGTACGCCAAGCACTTTTCAGATGATCCAGCCTCCAAGGCGTCCTGTCTGGGCGTCTGCCGAGCCGCCGACACCTGCTTCGGCCCCTGCGGCCTATCGCTATGCTTGGACGGCATCGGACCGGACAACGCCAATATGCGCGCGCGCAAGCTGACCATGCACGGCGCGGATTACCTGGCCCCGGATTACATCCGCGAGCACGGCATGCCGGGCCGCTCCGACGGCAGCCTGGCGATAGACCCGCAATACAGCGTCGGTCTGATCAATATGCTGCAGGGCGGGTCGTACATCAATTGCATTTATTTCCGCCGTTGATTCTTGTTGGGTTTGAGTCTGATTTTGCTAAAGCTATGGCAGCAAGATAGATGGCTTGCGTATGGGGAATGTGTCCGTGATGCGGGCCATCATTCAGGTATGGCTGCATCTGCCAAGCGCATCAGGGCTGTGTATCGACCGGGGTCTGACTCAATCTGGTTTTTAAGATCCGTTGATTGAGTGAAACATGAAAAGCCCAACGCTTGCCGTGAAAATAATGATGGACATGTTTTCTGTCGGCAAACGATGGGCTTTATTGCATCCCCACGCTTGGCGCTTGATGGCATCTTGCCATGGCAATCAAGCGCCGGCGTGATGGGGTGGATATTTTACGCGTTAGGCGGGGTGCCTTCGGCGTTGGCGACGACGGCGTCGATTTGAATCCTGGCATTGAGCGGCAAGGCGGAGACGCCTACGATTCTGCGCGCCGGCACGCCGTCCGGGAAGAAGGTTTTGTAAGCTTCATCCAGCGAGGCAATATCTTCCATGTTTTGCAGGAAAATATTGACCTTAACCACATCCTCCATGGCGTGGCCTATGCTTTCCACGATGGCCTTGATATTTTTCAAGCACTGAGCCGCTTGTTCTTTGACTCCGCCGTCGACGATTTGATTCGTCTGCGGATTCAAGGGCAGTTGAGCGGACAGGTGGTTGTAATGGGAGAAGGCCACCGTTTGCGTGGACAGGGCATCGCGCGGGGCGTTTGCCGTGTTGTTCGCCTTGATCACGATGCCATGCCGGTCTTCCACGGCTTGCGGCGGCGTGCCGTCACCATGCGATACCACGGCTTCGATTTGAACCAGGGCATCCATGGGCAAGCCTGCGGCTGCGATAACGGTGCGGGCCGGCAGGTAGGCGACCGCGCGGGCGATGGCCGAGTCCGGGAAGAAGGCGCGGTAGGTTTCGTTTACCGCGTCAATATCCCCCAGGTCTTTCAGGAAGAGATTGATTTTGACGATGTCGTCAAACGGAACGTCCATGCTTTCCAGAATGGTCTTGATGTTTTTCAGGCACTGGGCAGCCTGCTCTTTGGCGCCGCCGGCTACCAGCTTTCCGGACTTGGGGTCGATGGGCAGCTGAGCCGAGATATTGTTGTAATGGGAGAAGGCTACGGATTGCGAGGACAGCGGGTGTTTAGGCGCGTTGTCCGTATCGCGCGCGATCTTGATCAAATCGCCAGCTTGGGGCGCGTTGGGGATGGTGCCTTCGCCATTGGAGATCAGTGCTTCTACTTGAATCAAAGCGTTCAAGGGCAGGGCAGAGACGGCGGCGGTGGTCAGGGTGGGAACATAGCCTTGGAAGAATTCGGCATAGACTGGATTGACCATTTCCATGTCCGAGAGGTTCTTGACGAAAATGGTGATCCTGACCACATCGTCCATGCTATGGCCGATGCTTGCGATGATTTCCCGGAGGTTTTTGAAGCACTGCGCGGCTTGTTCTTTGATGCCGCCGGCTACCAGTTTCCCGGTGGCGGGATCAATCGGCAATTGAGCTGAAAGATTGTTGTAATGAGAGAAGGCGACGGTTTGCGAGCTGAGGCCCAAGCCCTTGGGCGCGTTTTCCGTATTTCTTGCCAGTACCGTATTGAAGCTGCACATGATGGTCATTACCTGTTTGGTTTGGATTGGGCCTGCCGGCGTGGCTTGGAATATAGCGGTTGAGCTATTAATGTTTCGCCACGCTTCTAATCGAGTACTGGCATTGATTTCGCTTGGTTTGAATTTGAATTCAGATGCGGATCATTTTAAAACTCGATTAGCGCGAATTTTGTGGATTGCTTGAGCGATGTAATCAAGATGTGGATTTTTCGATGAATGGCCTGAGCTGTCAACACATGTGGTGATAGAAAAATAGTAAAACGTAAAATCTGAATTGAGTAAAGCGAAGCTGTTTCAGATTGTACTGATTTGGCATGTCTCATATTTGAATAAAAAATGCGCTTTAGCGCTAATGGTGCTTGTAGTGAAAATGACGGGTCTTATCTTTATTGTTGGCCAAATGATTTACCGCCAACCATATTTCTCTTGGGCAGGATTTGACGAAGATCAGTATGGATGGCGAGAGCGGTGTAATGAAATTTAGGGCTGAAAATACGAGAAAGGCGTAATAAAGATGATTTTCAATACTCTTGCCTATTCTGCGCTTGCATAAGGCATATTTGATGCGGCTTGATGCGATAGATGAGTATTGAGATGACTGGTTCGATAAAGCCGCGCTTTTTCATTCAAGCTGGGTGGCGGGGTATGTGAAAGCTAATGTTCGCTGCAGGTGGGGAGAGATTTTCGCGACCTGCATCGGGCTTTACTCCGCGGCGTCGGCAGGCTTGATATTGAGCGTGTGATTGGAAGGGTGATCGTTGGCGGCGCTGCAGGCGTTGGTTCTCTGCGCGAAGACGCCCTCAAGGCGCGTTGCTGAAGTTTGGCGGCCGGGTGAGTAGGGATTGCGTTGGCGTTGCAGGAGGGGTGTTGAGAACATCCTGGATTGCCTGCATGAAGACTGATTTTGCAGAGGGGCGCCGATATCGAAGCTATTTCAGCGATCCCATCTATGCGGCAGGGTGGTTTAGATCTTGGCCTGGCATGGGCGGGCCTTCGTCGGGAGGCAAGTCCTTGCTTGGGACGGGCGGCGGGCCTTGATGCTAGGCCGCTGCCGCGTCGTTTTGCTTGGGGTGTGGGGTGGAGGAACTCAGGGCAGAATGGTGGTGATCTGTTTCTGAAGTTGTTGCTTGAGCGCCTGCTGCTTCTCGCCTTCGGTCTTCTTGCCCTTGACCAGCGCGTTGAAGTCCAGCGCGTAGACTGGGGCGTTGATCGGGCCGGTGATCTTCAGCGGCACGTTGACGCCTTTGAGCCGGACGAATTCCTGCGGGTTGGCCTGCACGTCCAGCGCGTAGTCGACAATGCTCTGTTTCAGGTCCAGCTTGCCGCCGCCCTTGACGTTGACCAGCTGGGAGGCGAGCTTCAGGTCCTGGCTGCGCGCCACGCCCTTGTCCAGCTTCAGGCTGGTGGACAGTGTGGAGAAGGTGGTCTTCTGGTCATTTTGCGCGGCGCCGTTCCATT
This sequence comes from Chromobacterium alticapitis, assembly GCF_002924365.1. Classification (GTDB taxonomy): domain Bacteria; phylum Pseudomonadota; class Gammaproteobacteria; order Burkholderiales; family Chromobacteriaceae; genus Chromobacterium; species Chromobacterium alticapitis. The sequence goes on from NZ_PQWB01000040.1 coordinate 51,794, forward strand.
CCTTCAATTCCGCCGGCAGGTTCTTCAGCGCGGCTACTAGGTCAATGCCGGTCAGCGCGCCGTTGTTCAGGCTGAAGGCGGCGTCTCCGCTCAGGGTGTTGCGCAGTTCGGCGAATGACTTGCCGTCGGCTCGGATGTCTATCTTGCCGCTGCCCTTGCCGTCCAGCCGGCCGAAATTGAACAGATCGACCAGCAGCGGGCGGATTTTCATGCCCTGCAGCGTTTGCTTCACCTCCAGGTGCGGCTCGTCGCGGCGGCTCAGCGAGGCATCGCCCTGCAGTCGGCCGTCGTAGATGTCGGCCGACATCTGGTCCAGTTCGAAGGCGCGCGGATTGATGCGGACGTTGCTGCTGATGTTGTTGATGCGGAAACGTCCCATTTCCAGCTCGCCGATGGAAAGCTTGCCGTTCAAGTCGAAGAAGTCCAGCCAATCCAGCGGAATCTCGTTGGTGTTCTGGAAAATGGCCACCGGGTCGCCTTGGGTCTCCGGCAGGTAGCGATTCAGGTCTAGCTTGCCTATGGCCAGCATCGCCTCGTGGCGCGGCTTGATCAGGCCGTATTGGCTCAATGTGGCGGATACGTCGGAGCCATCCAGCTTGCCGGCCACCCGCAGGTTGAAGCGCGGCTCGTCGATATCGCCGTCCAGCATGCCGTCCATGCTGGCCACCAGCTGGCCGCGCGGCAGCGCGGGCGTGGTGATGGTGCTGGTGAGCTTCAGCGGCTGCATTCGCAATTGGCTTAGCCCTGCCAGCGACAAAGGGGCGTTCAGCTTGACGTTGACCTTGCTGGCGCCGGCCAGCCAGTTGAATTCGCCGTTCAGTTTGTCGGCGTAGAGGCCGCCTTCGCTGAGCTTCAGGTTGTCCAGCGCTGCCTGCAGCTGGTATTGGCTGCGGGCATAGCTGAGCTTGGCGCTCAGGCTGCCTGAGGGCATGGTCAGCTCGTGCAGGCTGGCATTGACCTGGGGCAGGGTTAGTTTGACTTCGCTGCTGGGGCGGTCGCTGCTGAAACTGACGGTGACGTTGTTGCCGGTCGCCTGCAGCGAGGCGAAGTTGAAACGGTAGGCGCCTGTGAGGTTCAGCTTGGTTTCGCCCAGCCCCTGGATGGTGCTGATGGCCACCGCGTCCAGCTCGGGCAGGCTGACTTGGTCGTCCTGAATCGCCAGCGGCGTATTCAGCGCCAGGCGCACCGGGCGCTTGTCGTCGTCCAGGACTGCGCCGGCGCTGACCTTGGCGGTGTCGCGCAGGCCATCGGCATCGACGCTGATGCTGGAGAAACGCTTGTCGGTCTGGCTCATCTGGTCCGACACCTGCAAGGTGCCTTCGCGGATGCTCAGCTGGTCCAGCTTGATGCTGTAGCCGTTCTGGCTGTGGCGCTGAAACAGATCGGCGATGTTCAACCGGCCATCCGAGTTGCGGCTGATGGTGGCGGTGGGCGCGTACAGTTCAACGGCCTTGATTTCCCGGTTGCCAAACAATAGCGGCATCCAGGCCAGGGAGACTCGCAGCAGCTGCACGCGAGCGAACAAGTCAGGCTTGCCGGCTTCGCTGATGCTGACCCGTTCGATTTCCAGGCCAGGGGAGGGGAAGACGGAGGGGGTGATGCTGCCTTCTATGCGCACGGTGCGGCCGCTGTCTTTCAACGCATGAGTCAGGTTGTCGCGGACCGCGGATTCGTCGAACTGCCAGAAGATAAGGGCGCGGATCAACACCAGCGCCGCAACTACAGCCAGCAGGCCATAGGTCGAGATTCTTAGCCACAGCCGGCCGGAGTTCAATTTCATTGGATTTCGCTCGGAGAGGCTATGCATGCAGGGTTGTGTACGAGGAGGTGGGAGCGGCTGGAGCGGGTGAAGGGAATCGAACCCTCGTCGTAAGCTTGGGAAGCTTCTGCTCTACCATTGAGCTACACCCGCGCGCTTCGCTGGAGCCCACGAATTTAGCGGGTTTCAGAGGGCTTGGCAAGGTTTTGCGGCGCAGCAAATCTAGTCGCTGAAGCGGATTTTGAAGTGGCTGCGGATTTCAGATCGCTAAGTAGTTGATGTGAAAGGGGTTGGATTCTGGGGGTAGGTTTGTGCGGGGTGTCATTTCGGTGAGTGAGGTCGGGTCAATGGCATTTCAGCTACTTTCGAACTGATAGAAAGATCAGGATTCAGTGGTTGAGGTGGTGCGAAAGATATGAGGTGGATGCGGTAGGTGTATGATGTTTGAGTATCTTGATTGTGTGGATTTTCCCATAGCGTGGAGCTATTGGCAGCACGTTTAATATTGCACGACATCAGTTAATCGTACGATTTATACGTTCCAGTGTCAGATTTTTTTTGGTTTTATTATTTGCTCTTAAATAATGAATTCAGCTGAGATTGGATTTATTGAGATTGTCAGATTCGTATGATTATTCTTCTTCATGAAGAAAGGCATGCCATGAAATATGTATTGATGTTGGGTTTGAGTCTGATTTCTTCAGTAGCATTTCCCCAGGGAGTGCCTGAGCAGAGAGTATTGCCTATTGTAGTTTTTCAGGAGCTTGGGCCTGCTTTATCGCCAGCTGTACCAGCTGTAAGTCGTGATGGTAGTGGTAAGGTGAGGCCATTGGATGCTGCAAGCCCATTGTCTTATGTGGGGATTCTTGCTGTTGGATCGACGCTATATGGTGGTTGGGAAATTCTGTCGGCCAATCAGCTTTCCACTGCAGGTAGTCATGGCGGATCTCAATTGAGAGTGGTGGTTGATACCATAGGGTATGGCCGGGCAGCTATTGCCAAGATTAATGGGATTGTTTTGCCTGCTGCTGCTCTGTACCAAACAGAGTCGCTATGTAATGTCAATGGTCGATATACAACTCCTTGTCCTATCGGCTCTATCGTTGCAGGTTTTCGCCAGTACTTTAATCTTGATGGACAAAGTACTCCAGGCACATTTTCCTATCAGAATACGTCACAAAACTACCCTTGGAATACCTTGAGTACGCAAGTTTATATTAAATAGTTGACGTATTTTTGGTTGTGATATTAAGCATGATTGATGTGCATCATATGGGCATCTACAGCTTCTCTGTGGATGCCCGTTTTTTATCTTCAGTCTTTATGCTAGTGTGTCTATGTTTTTGGTTTTGTTTTGAAATGATTGTATTAATTGCAAAGTTTTTTCAGCTTGTTGTGCGCTTTTAAAATTCCCTCGGTATTTGTCTCCGTCAATCAATGTTTGTAGGGATGTGAGCACATTTATTGGTTGATCGTAAGTATTGGGAAGATTTTGCGTAAATGTTTCGTTAGGGAGGTTTGGTGGGATGAGTGCCAGTAGGGGGCCAGAGTCGTCAAAGGATAATTTACCATTTTTAATTAGATTGTTCATTGTTGAAACAATTTTGTTGGGCGACATGTTGGTAAAGTCATAGCTGTTTGATGTTTCTGGTGTGGATTGCGTTGAGTGGGTCGTAGCCCATCCTTCTTGGCTCGCAGGGGTTGGTCGGACACTGTTTTGGTTGCTAGGTGTTGTGGTCCTGAAGATGCTGTTGTTATTTCCAATAATCACTTTCATCTCCAAAGAAATTGGCCAATATATGGAAGTTGGTTTGCCTTGTTTGTGATTGTTTCTAGTTTTTGCCACGGAGTATGTCAAAGCAAACTATGTGCCACTTAGTTTGGTAAGGTTGCATGATTAGGATAAACCTGTACTTTATACTGGTTTTTAGCGGGGATGCTGCAGTGAAATGGGCTATAGGAGTTGGGAACGCTTGGCTGATTGAGGCGCGAACCAATGTGAGGGTGCTGTGCAGAGACGATCGTTTGAGGGTAGAGGAAAGAATTGCCGCTATCGTGGCAGATTTTACTACGTCCCTGGCTTTTTTCGTTGCTCTTATAGTCACTAACAGGCCGTTGAAAAACCAACATCCACCCATTTGGTATAATCAAGCATCCAACGAACTACGGAAGCATCCAATGAGAGGCGTCCGCAACGACACGCAGACCAATCTGTTCAGCTACATCCAGCTGGAAGATCGCATCCCGGCCAATCACCCGCT
>NZ_PQWB01000041.1 GCF_002924365.1 Chromobacterium alticapitis
ATGTTTTTCAGCGCCAGAAAAAACAGTTTCAGCAAGGCTTCATCGCTCGGGAAGGAGCCGCGATTTTTGGTCAGCTTGCGCAGGCTCATGTTCACCGATTCGATAGCATTGGTGGTATAGATGACTTTGCGAATTTCCGGCGGGTAGTCAAAGAACGGTATCAGCCGCGGCCAGTTGCGCCGCCAGGACTGGCTGATCGGCAAGTATTCCGCATCCCACTTGGCTTCAAATTCGCCCAGCCGCCGCTCGGCTTCCTCGACGGTGGCTGACTGGTAGATACGCTTCAGGTCGGCCGCCACTTCGGGACGCCGCTTCCAGGACACATAGTTCAGGCTGTGCCGCACCATGTACACGATGCACAGCTGCACCGTGGTTTGAGGGAAGACAGCCTCAATCGCCTCGGGGAAGCCTTTGAGCCCGTCCACGCAGGCGATGAAGATATCCTGCACGCCGCGGTTGCGCAGCTCGGTGACCACCTGCAGCCAGAACTTGGCCCCTTCGGTTTGAGCCAGCCACAGGCCCAGCACTTCCTTCTCACCTGCCAACGTGACGCCGATGGCCAGGTAAACTGCCTTTACCCGCACGGCACCTTCGCGCACTTTGACGTGAATGCAATCGAGATAGACGATGGGGTAGACCGGGTCGAGCGGGCGCGCCTGCCAGGCCTTGACCTCTTCGGAGGGCGTCGGTGATGGAGGAGATCAAGCTGGGCGACACCTCGGTGCCATACATTTCTTCCAGATGGGCCTGGATCTCCCGGACGGTCATGCCTCGGGCGTAGAGCGAGATCACCTTGTCGTCAAAGCCGGTCCAGCGGGTTTGGTGCTTGGGGATCAGCAGTGGCTCGAAGGTGCCCTGGCGATCGCGCGGCACCTCGATGGGCAATGCGCCAAACTCGCCCTTGAGCGTCTTGCGGCTCTTGCCGTTGCGGGTGTTGCCGGAGGGATTAGCCACCGGCTCATGCTTGTTATGACCGAGATGGGCGGCCATCTCGGCATCCAGCGCCTTCTCGACCAGCAGCTTGGTTAGCTGCTTGAGCAGGCCGTTCTCGCCGATCAAGTCTTCGGGCTTCTGGTAGTCGGCCAGCAAGCGGGTCAACAGGGCTTCGGGAATATCGTGTTTCTGAGTGCTCATGGTGTCTCCGGACAAGATGGCAGTCTCCTGCCAAAAGGCCGTTTACACAAAATTCTGTACACCCTCTTTTCTATGTGCTGATAGCTGTCGGCATAGGCCGACGACCGGGCCTCGGCCAAAGCCGACCCTCGTTGTCCAGCGGACAAGATGGCTGCTTTCAAAGTGAAAGCAGCCATTATCGCATCTAGCACATGGGGGGGCGATTCAGCACTAGTTGTTCTTGATCAGAAAAACATCCGCATGATGTCATTTACCATCTTGAAGTTGGTATTTAATTGTACTAGGATGGCAATTGATAACATAGAGGAGGGTGTAACCATGGCAAGCTGGAGCGATTGGCTTAAGGGTTGGCGCAACATTTCAGACGAAACATCGACTGACGAGTACGAGCCGATTACAGATACATTGGAAGTTTTAGGCGAAGAAGAAGAGTTCGAAGTGCTGCGGATATCCAAATTCCATCCAAAGTACGATGGAAACAAGCAGTATATTGAGACAACTATTCGCGAATTTAATGATAACAAAGCCAAATTTAGCCGCCTGACGATGTATCTTGGCATTGGCCGATTGATTACCTTCAAGCACAAGCCAGTGTTCGTGTTAGAGCCAGGGGCTGATGCCATCAAATACGTGGCTCACTTGGAGGGGGTTTCAATGAATAACCTCGTCAATGCAATGCGCAAGGGCCAGTTGGGGCGTAAAGTTCGGAGCGAGGACCGCTTGGCACTGAAGAATTCCGTTGCTCAACAGGAAGCCGAAATGAGAGCCCTGGAAGAGCGAGCACTCGAACTAGAACGAGAGAAAGCTATTGTAATGGAGGAGTTGGCCCATTCGAGGAAAGAGGTGGATCAAGCGAAAAAAGCCGAAGAAGAAGCAAGGAAGGCTCAAGTTCGGATGATTGAAACGGTGATACAGCAGAATAGTGCTGACAAAACTCAAGATGGAAATGCGCTCACTTCTGGAACGAGGGCAAGTCCAATTGGAAAAGCCATTACCACTGGGTTCAAGCCAACCACAAATGGGCCCGTTCCTGGTAGCGCTTGTAGCAATGAATGAATTCCCTTGATTTGCTAGAGGCCTACATGGCTGCTTTAGTATCGAAAAGCAGCGATTCGTTATAGAAGGAGTGAACATCCACTTTGGCCGACAAACAGTCTCATCGATCCTTGCCCTTGCACATCTTCAAAACCAGCAATCTCAAACGGAAAGAGGCCCTAGCGGGCCTCTTTGTTTAGCACTACCGGCAAAATCGTTCATGCCATCGTCGTGACAGACTTCATTACCTCGTGACAGACTTTATTCTTTTAGATCACTAGTCATGTGTTTGCACAATAAAGTAGCATCATAAAAACAATCTAACAAATTGATTAAATTACAAAATATAATTTCACCAAGAAATTAAAGATATCGCGCAAGATGCTTTTCACACGCATTAACGCCAGCCAAGAACTACAATAAATATGTATCACCAAATCGTAGACATGATCTTCGGGTAAGAGATGTCAACAACTAGCAAATACCGGTCTGATTACGCAAACGTCACACCGGAGACTCGCGTCAGAATGCAAGCGGTGCGACGTCGTGATACTCATCCTGAGATCCGGGTACGACGAGCACTACATAGATTGGGTTATCGGTTCCGCTTACATCGCAAAGACTTGCCAGGGACCCCCGACATTGTGCTACCCGGTCATCGGAAGATCATTTTTGTTCATGGCTGCTTCTGGCACGGCCATGCAGACTGCAAACGAGCAAGGCTTCCAAAAAATAATGCTGAGATCTGGCGCACCAAAGTTCGAGACAACCAAGCACGCGATGACAGAAACATTGTCGCCCTTCGCCAACTTGGTTGGAATGTAATGATCATCTGGGAATGCGAGACAAGCGACCCATCTTTTCTAAGCGAGCGCTTACAGAATTTCATGCGCACAAAATAAGATCATTGGCATACATGCATATCTCTCTCTTGCCATTACATTGACCTGCTCCCCCTCATCGGCACAATTGTCACATCAAAGTAAGCGACTCAGCCCCACACCCTAAACGCTTATAGCATCTGGGCGGCTCTTCCCGTTTGACGCATCTAAATGTGTAGTTTTTCAACAAAAAATTTCACTCAAAAAACGTATATACATAATATATACATTGAATATCCTTTGCATATGCTACAATACATGTATGGCCGCTCCCAAAAAAACAACCAGCTTACTGCTTCGTCTAGATGAGCCTCTCAAAGATGCCGCAGGTGAAATCTGTGCCGATCTAGGGCTTACGGTAAGTTCTGCTGTACGTCTTTTCTTAATAGAACTTGTGCGCCGCAAGGAACTCCCTTTTGCCGTCAGGGGTAAATCATCGCCACAAAATGACGATCAAGACAGCGGAGAAACAAAATGAAAATTATCGATACTGTCTTGCCCCCACCCGCTGAAAAAGCAGTTGCAATGTCACTCGAAGATAAATCAATGATTAAGAAAAAACAGAATGAAAAAATTGGGGGCATCGATTACAAAAATTTCTTAACTGGAACCCCCCCCCTAGGCAAGCCATTTACTTTCGTAAGTTTATTCTCAGGAGCCGGAATCGGTGACTATGGTCTGAAGCTGGCGGGAGGGCTTTGTCTTGCAGCATGCGAAATTGACCCTCACAGAAGTGCTGTGCATCGTGCAAATATTGGAGCGCATGTATGGGGAAATATTCGAGAGGACAAGGAAAATCTCATCGCGACACTTGATGGAAAAAAAATTGACCTCTTAATTGCGACTCCTCCTTGCCAAGGGTTCAGCACGGCTAATGCTCGCCGTGGATTACGCGAAGACCCCAATCACGCAAGCAAAGATGAAAGAAATCATCTCTTTTTTGAGGCACTCTATGTTGCCAGAAAATTGAAACCCACTGTTATTATTTTTGAGAATGTCCCTAATTTTTTAGTGCGAAAAATACGCAGTGAGAATGGGAAAATGATCGGCAGAGTACATGAATTTATAAGCGCCTCACTTTCAGAATATGTCGGCCTTCAAGAAGTCATTTGTTTTTCGGAAATAGGCGTCCCTCAACGACGACGTAGATCTGTTGCTATATTTGTTAGAAATGATAAATTTTCAGACCCATCAAACATTTTAACCAACTATCTCTCCCCGGAAAATTGGCCTGCACAGCCTAGTGGTACACCATCGAACATAATCGAGGCTATAAATGACCTACAAGCGCTGGATGGGATAGATGAAACAACAGCGATCTCTCCGTTAGATCCATTACATCAAGTTCCACATCATTCAGAAAAACATTACAGTTGGATATCCAGCATCCCCCATGGCAGTGGGAAAAGTGCTTGGGAAAATAAGTGCTCATATTGCGGGGATGAACAAACGCCGATTTTTACTGTTCATTGCAATAATTGTGGTGCTGAAATGAAAAATCGCCCACACGTAGCCAACAAAGATGGCTCCATACGGGCGATTAAAGGATTCAAGACAAGTTATAAGCGCATGCTACCAAATGAACTAGCACCAACGATAACTACAGCCAGCGGGCACTTCAGCAGCGATTTAAAACTTCATCCAACCCAAAACAGGGTTTTAAGTGCAAGAGAGTGTGCGCGATTACAGGCAATCCCGGATTCATTTACTTGGCCACCTGAGCAACATTTCCGCAAAGGCTACTTAATCCGAGAGATGATAGGCGAAGCAGTTCCTCCACTAGTAACATACCGTTTTGGGATTGCGATAGCTAATCTCATAAACGCCTCACAGCTTTAGCTTCTTTGTCGAGCCATATTCTGACCCAGTCATGACAGCCGATACAAAGTGGCTACGTGGTGAGTTTTAATGAGCGGTTACGCAATGAATATCTGAATGAACACTACTTCGAGACGCCGGGGGAGGCGGGACAGAGCATTGCCGCATGGCGGGATGGCTATAACTGGTACGCCCATGTGGCTCAGTTGAGCCGAATTCCGCCAGCGGTATTGGTTGCACAGCACCACCAGCAACAGGGCAGTACTGAAACCAATTCAACCACTATTCAAGCCTATGACTTCTCCCTTCGCTGCTTGTACGGTGAATGGGGGTAAGTCAATTTCCCCCTTCACCGTGTCCGCACTACCATCATTCCCCAGCCAAACTTTGCTGCGTCAGTGACCGTATCGTCTTAGGTCATCATGACGATACAAAAAGCAGTATGGAGGAGCGACTTTGCAGACCATCCTTAGTTTGAATCTTCTGGCTACAGAACAGTTACGCTACCGTCCCCCCCGCTGTAGAAGGCCCCTCTAGGCCAGTCGATTCCATCGGAATAGCAAGCTTAGGCGTGTCACCGATTGCCTCCAGCGATTCAAGTATGACCTTGTCAAAGCTCGCCAGAGGCGCAAAGCGCTCAAGCAGCTCAACTGTCTCCTTACCCCCAAAGTCCGCAATTTGCTGCATACGCAGATCGTTTGCATCGGGATTCGATGCGATCAACAGGGCCTTGAGATACGAAACATGTAGGTGACGTGCATCCAGCAGAACCTCAGACCAAGTCCGGATAACAATGTCATTGTGGTAAGCATAGATGCCTCCCTTTTCCGCGCCAACGAGCACTCCAGAAACGCGGATGCTTGGGTTAGGGAATTTGGAGCGTATGGTATTTATATACCCGGCCAGTTGGCTATATTCAGAGGGAGTGAGAGTTTTCCCCGCTTCCGGTCCCTTGAGTTCGAAAACGATAAATTCCTTTTCTTCCCCAGGGTCGCTAAGGAATACAAAATCAGGCTTCAGCGAATCCTCGCTTTGTGATGGTGCATTAGGATCGGGCACAACTCCAACCTTTTCGGCTGCCTTACAGAGTGTTCTGATATTTTCATTGGCTGAAAGCTTTTCCCATTGGGGACCAAGGAGCCAGGGGAAAGATTCGATCAACCTTTGCAAATGGGTTTCAGTCTTATTGGTATCAATCATTTTGCGCATCACTGTAATTGCAGCGATACGCTGAGCCATTGTCACTGCCAACCCCATGGCTTCCGGGACCATGCTTTTTCGCAAGCTTTCAATTAATTCAGCAAAAACTGCTGAATCGGAGTCCATGGAGGAAAATAGCTTTTGCCAGAGACTTTGGGTTAGAACTCTTGTTGGCGTATGCGTCCACGCTTCCGCAAAACTACGAGTCGTTTTGTTCTTCGTCTCCTCGTCGTCAGCCAAACTAGGCAGGACCTCATTAAGAAGTTCGGCCAAAGCTTCCTCTTCAGTGCCAGAAAGGCGCGTGCCAGATACTTCTCTAATTCGCTTTATGATTTCGTTCTTAGGTTGCTGAGCACGCCACTTGCGAAACTCCTCGATCCAATATGATGCTTTTGACTGCCCCCACGTATGGAATGCTGCGGTTTGTTCAGTATCCCAGTCGATAGAGCGTCGGTCAGTAGAAACCACATCGACCGGGAGTTCATCAAGCCAGTCGGCCTCGATAACGCCGTAAATATATCGACTCATAATCTCCTTACCTTTTAGGTCAAAGAAGAATGGGCGATCCTGTGCGATTTTCCCGTGAGCGTATATTCCGATTCCTGCTTGCTCAATAGACCAGTCGGAGCCTGGAAGATTCACAAAGCGAACCCAGTATCGAACCTCTTTCGATTCGCCACAAATTTTGATATTTTCAGTCTCTGGCTTGCTATACTCACCGAAGCCAAAACTATGAAGCGGAGGCAGCGCATCTTCAGGGGTAACTTGTTTCCCATTGACCCTTACGTCGAAATCAGCTCTGAGCATGGACACAGTGAATCTGCGACCCATTGACTGAAGCAACTGGTCGATATTCATGGCCTTTTTGAGGGAGGTGTTACTCAAATATACACAGACGCCACCTTCCCCGTCCTGCGCGTTCGATATAAACTGATCGTAAATGGCTTTATCTTCACTCCCCTCTAAACGCGATTTAAGCGCCTCGATGGTGACCCCATCAGCAATGACCTCCGGCTCGTACACACTATTGGAAATCGTCGTGGAGGCTTCTATCAGGCCACTCAAATGGAAGCGAAGCCAATAGACGAGCGGTTCTGGCGCACTCTCTTCCGTCCTGATCTTTGGGTTTGGTAGGGATAAAACATCAACCACCGAGGCAATCCCGAAGCCTGCCAGTTTTCCAATACCCTTACGTCCCATTGGCGAGCGGCCACCGGCGGTTTTATCACTTGGGGAGTTTCGACGGTTCCGCCCAATGATAAGAAACTCGTCGGTTAGCTCGTTTCTGGTCATTCCCCTTCCGTTGTCTGTAATGACAATGTAGGGCTTTTGATCTGCGCCAGTTTTTAAATCAATAAAGACTTTGGTTGCATCGGCATCCCAGCTGTTGGACAAAAACTCGGCAACTACATTTGTTGGCTTATTTTGATATAGCTTGATGCCGAGATGTTCAATCACTCGGTTTGAAAACTCAAGCTTGAATGGCTTGTTATTCATTTTTCTTCCTTACTGACTCGGTGCACGCTTTGTCTATTGATTCCACAAACTTTGGTGGTGGAGTGTTTCCTATAATTATGCATAACCAACTCCAGCCCTCTATTAACATATTGCCTTGGCGTTACCATTTCTCAGCTTATTAACTCTTAACAGGCCCAAGTTTTTTAACCAAGTCTGATAAAACTGTATTGTTATCGCTCATTTGAACAAGAAAGTCTCGCACAGGCTTCCCTCCAAGTTCACAGATCTGTTGGATACGAGCATCATTTGCGTCTGCATCTGTACCTGATAACAATGCTGCCAAAAGATCCATATGATCTCTACGTGATCTAAGAAGCAAATCTTGCCATTTCTTATAAGTCATTGCATTGCTTTTTTGCTTCTCAATGCCTTCATCAAAATTACGCGCCACCAATATGCCAGTTACATTTGACTTTGAAAACCTAGATTGCAAGAACGTCATATACGAATGAAGTTGATGAAACTCAGGCCATGATGCGGTTGCATCCGGTCCTTTCAATTCAACGACCAAAATATTCGCATCATCTGCATTTGAAAGAAATACAAAATCCGGTTTTGTATAGTCCGTCGGCGTTGATACATGACTAGCCCTCGCCTGAATGAGCCCCTCTTTCTCAGCCTCATCACAAATAGTCTTTAGAGCTCTTCTAGCAAAGAATTTTTCATAACTGTTGTCAAGTATCCATGGAAATTCTTCTATCAGTGTTTGAAGCTGAGTCTCCTTGCCGAGCATAATGTGATTTTCAAGCTGAGTAAGTGCATATACACGCTGTGCAAATACGACTGCGAGTGAAAGACTTTCTGGAACTAGCTGATCAACGAGCCGCTGCACCACTAAGGAAAATTTGTCTGCATCAAAGAGAGAAGCTTCTTCCCAGAGCTTCTTAATTAACTTCCTAGCAGGCTCATGGACCCAGGCACGTACAGCCGCTTCCACAAGCTTTTCTTTATCCTCTGACTCTTTTCCAAGCCGGGGAGTAATGTCAGCAAGTAATTCGACTAAGTGTTCTTTTTCAGAATCTCTAACTTTAAGGTCAGTATTGTTTTCAATAACTTTATCTACCAACTTGGTATCTTCCGCTTTCGCCGCCTCCTTTCTATGGCGTTGATATGCATTGATCCAAGCTTTTACTTTCTCCCCGCCCCACTTTTTGAACTCATCAAACTCGGCATCCTCCCAATCAATCGATGTTCTGTCTGTAGAAATCGCATCATATGACAGCTCATCTACCCAGTCCGCCTCAACTACACCATACATGTACCTTGAGAAAATCTCATTACCTTTATTTCCAAAAAAGAAGGGACGATCCTGTGCAATTTTTCCATGAGCATATACACCTACACCGGCTTGCTCTTGCGGCCAACTAGCCTCTGCAACAAACCCAACCCAACACTTCACCTCCTTGGGACCGTGACGGGTATTTACTGTCGTAGTTTCAACGCCCTCAGGAGGGATTCTTAGCTCCCATGTCGGAAATGCGTGACTTTCCCCAAGAAGTACTTCATTGACTTCTACCTTAAAGTCCTCTCTTGCAAGAGTTACAGTAAACCTACGTCCCAAGGACTCCATTAATTGCTGTGGTGAAATAGGTCTACGAAGAGTCAACTTTCTCGCAAGCACAAGCGTCCCTGCGCCTTTCTCTTCAATTCTCTCAATAAACCTTTTTACAACCTCTTTCTCTCCATCTGCATCATTGGCATTTATTTGCGCAAGAGGGACATTTCTTGCAATCTCCTTTGGTCTATATACCGTAAGAGATTGTGCTGCACCATGCTCTTCACCAAGCATGTCATCATAGTTAAAGCGTAGCCATGTGGACAGTCCACTACTTACACTGATTAAGTCAACTTCTTTTGCGACACCGAATGGGGCCAGCTTGCCAATGCCTTTCCTACCCATAGGGGCTCGTCCACCTATAATCTTACCTCCGGGATCACTTGGATCCCTTTTTGCTTTGCCAACAACGAGATAATTATCCACCAATTTTTGCTCATCCATGCCAACGCCGTTGTCAGCAACGGCAACACTAGTAGGACTTCCATCAGCATCGGTACTTAAATCAATCCACACATTTCTTGCATTTGCATCCCATGAATTAGAAACCAACTCAGCAAGAACATTAGTTGGTTTATTTTGATATAGCTTTAATCCCAAATGTTCGATTACATTATGTGAAAACCTTAACTCTAACGGTGTTACCGGTGAGTTGCCGTAATTTTTATTTTCTTGATCCATCTTTATCACCATTTTATATAAATAAGCTACAAAATATAATCTGCATAATTTTCTACATCATGATGGCACTATAAAACCCACCTTCATGATCATATATCATTGAATTATCAATTCACGAAAATCGCCCACGTACAAACGCTGGGAAATTAAGTTTCCTGCACAATCTTACCGCCCACTTCCAGACATGGTGGTTTTCAAAAGCTTTATCTCTATGTGGAATTATCCGTGGCAAGCGAGTGAAATTACACATATCAAAAAAATCTTTCTCTACCAGATTACTCCAGCGGCCGTAATTACTCACCACCCCCTTCAGAACACTCTGAATTACAGCCTCTATAGAGTCATCATCCTTATTAAAGCTTATTGCCAATGTTGACAGTGCATGATTGCCTGACCTCTCAACATCTAGCAAAACAACTGGGCGCACGCTTTTAGAGTTAAACAATGCAATCAGGCATACCCTTTGCCGACGCTCGGTCATCGAAAACATTCCACCCAGAGGTAATTTGCAGAAGCTCATCGAAACCCGCATATCTGGCAGCATGGTTGCCATCAATTGAACCGTCTTTGCCATCGACTCCAGAGTCCCAAGCTGGCTCCATGCAACGGACTCCAGCAATTGTAAATCGATCGGCAGGACATTTGCATTTGCCCCTTGTTGCCCCAGGCTTGCAGGTTCAACCATAGGTACAGATTGGGAGGGGGCATCACCCGTTTTTTTTCTCCCCTTGCCCGCGACGGATGGCTTTATTGATGACCAAATTTTTTTGATCTGCACCAGATTAGAGAAACCACTACCTTTCGGGGAGATTGGCAATACCGGCTGATGCTGGTTGGTCCGGGAGCAATTCTTACCTTCAAACACCTTGTACTGCCTGTCCCTTCTCTCAACAGTCGAACCTTTGTAGCCAATCGATGCTGAACCCTTAGGTACTGATGGCCGGTGCACCATTGCCGGATGTGAAAAAGACAGTGACTGGCACGGCAGCTGCCGCCCTGAGACATGCGTCAGCTCTAGCACCAGCCAAATCTCTCCCAGCTGGACTCCACGGAATGTCCAGCTAGAATCAGGAATGTGCGGTGGCATGAAGCTGACATATGGCTTGCCAATGGTAAACCCGTACACGCTCTCCCAGCTCTTGCGTGCGGACTGGTCATACGCCAGCCAGGCAAACTCCTGGACAAAGGCATGGTTTAAGAGACGGACCGGCATCTCACTACTGAAATGGAGCAGCAGCGGAGCCCCCTGCTGGAAGTCCTGCTGCCGATGCAGGGTCATCAGGCTACCTGGTTGCATCAGCGCGTTTGCCAAGGTCTTGTTGTGCACGAACAGGAACCGGATCAGCTCGATCGTCGGAACCAGCAGCGTACCGATGTCAGTTTGATAACGCAGTAAGCGTTGCACCCCACCTTTATTCTCCCCGAAGGGATAAAGCCCAGCAGGCAGGGCATCGGACCCAAGCTCTTCAGCCTTCGCCACATCGGGAACCGTCGCAAAACCTGTCATGCCGGCAGATTGGTATTGAAGCAGCTGGCCCTTTTCAAATCGAGAGCCCAGTGTCAGGAGGGGTAATAACCCAATCGACAAGGTATGCATGTGGAAACGCCCTGACTCCGTCCCTCTCACCACGGTACGGACCTGCCAGCCCTCTTCTGGGTGCCGAAGTAGCCCAGCCAGCCAGTACACCTCGAGGGGCTCGGGCTCTCGCTCGAATGTCTCGATGGTCAGCCTTTGCATGCACGCCCCCCCAACGAATCAAACCATTCTTCATCTTCAGGGCCTCGTGGTACTGGCAACCTCCGGAGGCCCGCTAGCTTCTGCACTCGCCAGGGCATGGGTGCAATGCCTTGCTCCTGTAGTCGCACGATGGCCCACTTCACTCTCCGCCACTGGAAAGCCCCCACCGACTCTACGGCCTGGCGGATCAGTTCTGCTGTGCGGGGTAAACGATGAAGCTTTTTCCCCAGGCAGCCACGCTTGCCCTCTAGTCCCTCCAGCCGGGTCAGTGTGACCCGATGCGGCGGATCCATCGCCATGATCGTTTCGATCCCAGTCCTGATACGGTTGACCCACTCGGCATCCAGGCTGGGCCAATCTTTTTTGCGGCCCCCCACTTCCGTGCAACGCCTGGGTCTCGGTCGCAGCGAGGACTTCCCAGAGGAAGAACGCACGGTCCCCAAAAGTTGCCAAACCGTCTGCAAGCCGAGCCGCCGGCTTTGCCGGCGAATGGTATTCGGGTCAACATGCAACTGGCGGGCAATGCTCCGTAAGCTAACGCCACTGGCTGTGGCTGCATGCAACGCGGCATCAAAGGCTCGCCCGTAGTCCAACGGCCTGTGCCACTCGCTGGGGAGCCCTTCTTCGCTCAGGTGCCGGCAGTATCGGTAGCCGCAGTCACAGCGAAAGACCCCGATTGTGCGTCCACGATTGCGATGAATGCTGGCCTCACTGATCAGTGGTTGCCCACAATGACTCTCGAGTGGGTTCAGGCACGGCCAAGGCCCTTTGCCAAAGGGCCGTTCGACGGCCGGGAGAAACTCGAGGAATTGCTGCATCAACAAGTGGCACAGGGGGTGGGGGCTGCTGCGGAGCTTCCTACCAAATGCCATAAGCCAAGTATCGAGGGCGCTGCCACTACGGATCCCCGTTATGCGGCAGAACAGCTCATCACTGAAGCACTCGTGGCATCGCAGGGCCAGCTTGGATTGGTCAATCTTATGGTTGCCGCGCAGGAACCCCCGGTCGGCAAGCATTTCCTGATAAAAGCGACTCCACTCTACCGGTGTTCTAGCGGGGGGCACCTCGCTGAGAAGGCGAACGCTACGCCGTGCAAGATCATGCAAGTGATCCCGGTCTGATGCGGTTTCCCCGCCCCAGCAGGGCTCACTGTTCCGGCAGTTTTCTGGGATTGCGGCGATGAACGCATGGCGGTTCTCGCGACCGAGCGATACCGAGCTCTCTCTCAGCGGCACAGCATGGTCCACACAAACTAGTACCCCTGGCAACTGATGGGATCGCCGCCAGTACAGCTCCCCATAGTCTCCCACCATCTGAAGCAGGCACTCTGGACAGAAGCGCAGTACGTTCACCACCGGCACCCGGGAAGCCGCCAGCCCCAGCTTTAAATACAGCCCCGATGTCCCCCTCGCCTCCATCGCCTGCCTCGCGTAACCTCTGCGCACCCCATCGGCAAAAGCAAGGAAGTAAGGATATAAGGTCAGCTCCATGATCACGCGGACCCGATTTAAGTCCCGCGAGGTGGGTATGCGCTGTACCAGCAGCTCCAGGTGACCGGGTAAGTCTGGCCTGGCGATCACGTGGCGATCGCCGAACAGGTCGTCCAGAGTCTGCTTGGGGCTGGTTGACCCGGTATGGCGGTGATAGCGTGCCAGCACGCTGTAGAGCAGCTCGTCGGGGTAGATTTGCGGAAAGTACGCCAGCATGGGAGATGTCCTAGGCCGCGAAGTCGGCCAAAGGGGCCTTGATCACCCCCGCCTTGTTCAGGGCCTCGTAAGCACCAAGACCTGCTTGCTTCCCCTCCTCGGTAATGCGGCGTAAGTCTTTTTCGGGCAACAATCCTGCGGATTGGGCCTTTGCGCGCTTGTGCTTTGGCTTGGTAGACACTGGGACCGCTCCCTGATGCCACTGGGTAAGGATTACGCCGACCAAGACTCGAGGGTCACTGGCAGGATTGGCCGCCAGCGCATCGTCGGTGAACATTCGAGCAACGCTAGCCTCCATCCCCAAGTCAGTGAGCACTCTCACTACGGTATCGCGTGGCCCATCAGACACAGAGGCCGGAACACAGCTTGCTGGGGGCCGCACGGAGGGAGATATCTGCAACGTCCAGGTATCGAAGAGCCTCTGGACGTGCTCGTGCAGGGGGAGCAGGTCGTCAAACTCGCTCAACGCTTTCAGGTTGCCGGACTTCAGTGCCTCCATCATTGGGGCGATGATCTGGAAGTGTTGCTTGGCGACATGGCGGATCATCGCGGCATCGATGCGCTCGGGTCTGCTCCTGACCGCACGCATTTGGATCACGTACTTTTGCGTCAGCATGAACAGGTTGATGACAACGTCGACGATACCCTGGCTTTCCTCATATAACGCGGTCAGGATCTCGCCATCCAGCGGAGTGAACTCACGGGTCCATTGCAATTGCCACATTTTCTGGATGAAATAATCCCAGCTAGCGTTTTGCGGCATACGCTCCCATACCATGGATCCCAGGCCACTTGCCCGCCGAGCCTGGCGAAAGTCCTTCTGTAACAACGGCAACGCGCTCAAGGTGCCGATAAAGATGACCGGGATGGCTACGATATTGACCATGCGAACCAGAAAGGTCATCAGGTCATGGGCGTTGATTCCACTGGCTTCCTGAATATTCTGAATTTCGTCGATCACCAGCACCCCTATGGCATGAAGGCTGGCTACCTGCGCCATGTGCACCAGCATCACACCGGCAGAGATTCCATCCCGGCCGTACTTAGCTAGGTAGTTCGTCCCAAGCAAGCGGTCGACCTCGGCAAAAAAGCTAATGCACAGGTCCTTATGCGACCCCCGCGAAGGGCAATCCAGTTTCAGCCAAACAATCTGGTGCAGGCTGAACGGCTCGTTGTGGTAGATCACTTGCGGGTACATCGATAGGACCCGCTCCATGGACTTGGTCTTACCTACGCCGGAGCACCCGACCAAGGCAAAGCTTGCGGCAGTATTACTGACCTGGTGGCTACCGGCGCTCAAGTCCTTCTTCTCGATCCGCTCGTAGTTGTTCTGCAAATGCCGCAAGTAGTCGCCACTGTTGGGATTCCTACCAACATAGCCTTGGCGCAGCAGCATGGCGAAATGCTGCTCAAGAGCCAGGTGATGCTCCAGCGGCTCGAAGAAACGCTTCAACCGCAGCAGGCAATGTGCCCGGATATGGTCGGGGTACTGGCGTTCGGCTTCGTCATATATCGCAGGCACCGAGAGAGCGCGAATACTGGCAGCTGTCGTCAGGATAGGAGGTAGTTGGGCAATGAATGGGTTGTTCAGGTACTCGGGAAGCCAGAGGTGATCATCATTGGCATCAGTCATCTCGCCCCCCATCATTTTTCAGACTGCTCAGTATCTCCGTAATGTCCGGCACGGCGAGGTCTTCAGGTGTATCAGGACGAAGAGGAATGACCTTGGCGGGTTCCCGCTGGCCGGGGGCTGCCGGCATGAAGCGCTCGCTTTCCCGCTTAGCCTGCTTCTCTTCGGCGCGGTTCTGGCGAATCTTACTGGTACGTTGCTTGTTGGATTCAGACGAGCCAGGCTTCTGCGCTTCGGCATCGGCCACTATCGACTCGATGCGGGATGCCAAGTCGGCGGTCACCTGATATTGCTTTTGCTTGCCACTATTTGCCTGTTCAGCCTCCAGCTCCTGTCTCTGGGCACTTTCCCAGACAGACATGCCCTTGTCGGCACGGCTCCGATCAGTCAGGTAACACACCTGGTACCCCGCCGTTGCATCAGGATCGTGCAGGTAGATCTCGTCTTTCACCCGAGGATCATAGGAAATTCCTACGCTCCAGCGGCCTCGCTGGCGAGCAATGTCAAACCAGTGTTCCTCGATGGCTTTGGCACAGCTGTAGTAACTGCCGAGGAACTTCAATCCGTAAGTGGTCACCGTCGCTGTGCCCACCGGCAGCAAGCAGAAGCGAACCCTGTCTTCCGGCCAACGCCGGAGGGCCCCGTTGCAGTTGGCAATGCCCCATTCCCACAGGTCGATAGGGATGGCAGGCACCTCGTCCTGAATCATCTGCCGAGTCCGGTCATACTTCTCCAACAAGTGCGAGTTGTTGTAGTACAGAACGCACTCGATGATCACTTGGGTGAACTGGTCGATGTCTAGCGTGGCATCCAGCCGGTAATCTCGGCCGCCGCGCTGAGCGTAATCGCTTTCAATATAGCCGGGGGTGTACGCCTTGAACTTTGCCGGTAGCAGGTGGAAGCGCTGCTCGACTATGCCCTTCCAGTCTGCTCGGTAAGGCGCAGCATTCTCGACAATGACGGCAAAGTTGTTGATTAGGCTTTCGATGTAGCGGGACTCGATCTCGCCGCGGTCTCCCAACAGGATTCCGGGAAGGAAATGACATGGCCAATCGGCTTCGCCGATCTCTATGTTGAACTGCCTGCAGAACGCCACCTTGTCGCCGGCGGTATTGGCCAGTGCCATCATCGCCCCGACCCAGGACGGCCCCTCCAGCCCCACGTAGATGCCCACGATCATCCGGCTGAAAACGTCGATCACTACGTACAGCACGGGCCGGCCGATGATCCTGCTACGGTTGCATCGCGACAGCAGGTAGATGTCGGCGATGGTGGCGTCGATCTGGAAACGAGAACCAGGCCCGCTGACTTCGGCGGTAGACGTCCCAAGCAAGCCTCGCATGTCTTTATCATAGACGCGTGGCGTACGGCGCTTTCTCTCAATCCCTTGGCGGCCTTCTTTTTCCAGCCAGTAACTAAATTGGCGCAGAGTAGGTGGCCCATCCTGCGAGGTGTCGACGTGGGACACCAAGCCGGTGTCGGGGTCGATCACCTTGGTAAAATAGAACTCCTTCAACATATCCTGGTACGTTGAATGAATAGTGAAGCGCTTGTTCTTGAGATAGTTGCGCTGCAAGGCAATCCGAAAGATTGATAAGTCTCCCTCGGCCAAGCCTCGACCTGAAGAGGTCCCATACTTTCGAGGACGGCCAAGCTTTTTGCCTGTCCCAATGCGAGACTTTCCCTTGCCCCCTGAGTTTATGTAGTCAGGGAGAAGCGCATTAGGCGTTTGCCCACGTTGCCAGTAGCGGCGTAGATATCCGTAAAGTGTGCGATGAGTTGCAAGCCCTTCTGCAACCACCGCGGCGACCAAGGAGCCTCGCTTCGATCTGTCAAAGATCGCTGGCGTCTTGTCCACTAGCGGAGTTATGAGCCCCCAAGCTTTGTCGCGTACTGCTTTTTGCTTTTCACTTCGCTCCTGTCCCACAGGGAGAAATGGATCAGCATCCATCAGCAGTGCCCGCTGCTCGGAGAGGTCCGCAAGCAAGGCCTTGTATTCCCGCATAACGGGCAACGCAGTAGGGGAGTGAACGTCTATGACGAAGGCGATGGACTTTGCCGGGTGGATCCACAAGACACGCAAAATCAAAGGTTCGCCAGCAGCCGGATAAGACAGCAGATCATTGGCCAGAATCATCACGCACTCCTGGACTGCCCTGAGTGAACAGGGGCTGTCATCCTGAGCGTGGATACCACCGCGAGAGAGTCAAACTCTCGATCGAGATCCATGACCAACTGCTTATTGGCTAGCAGGAAACGTATCACCGTCAGCCCTTCGCCAGACTGAAAGCCATGGGTCTGCTCCAGCCAGCGGCAGAAGCCTTTTATTGCCATTGATCCAGCAGAATGCCAGTTCTCACTGACTACCCTTACCCGATCCTGCCAATAGCCCTCGTAAGGCACCTGCGTACCATCAAGCGAACGCATTGGGTGCAACCATTGCAAGTTTTGGACCCGTTCTGTAGGTAGCTCGACATCAGTCACCACACCCCAGTCCACTTTCTGCAACTCCCAGTACCGGCGTTCGATCTCGAATTTCTCTATCACTCTTTTGTCATCGAGCTCTGCATGGGGCTTGAACGTTCGAGCAATGACCCGGCTGCCTGACGCATCAGACACATCCACGACAAAGTCCGTGGTCATGACGAGATCAGTCTGGGTCTGGGTATCGCGTGGATGCGAAACACCAATGTCAGTAGCTATCTGGCGGGTGATCTCCCGATCGAGGGGAAACTGCTCTCGTATGTCGACAACCGAGTCCTCCCAATCAAACATCAGGAACAAGCCGGTCTCACCATCGGACAGCAGGTGATGGATACGGGCAGTTCTCCATCCCGATATGCGGCTGACCCTGCCACTTGAAGGGACATCCTGAATGGTCAACCACGGTTTGTAAGCCGCAAGCTGCCCGGTCCCCCTACCCTCTGCAAGGTAACGCTGTATCTTGGCTTCATCGAAGCCATAACGCCGCTTAGCCATAGTCTTCCTACTCGCATCACCCACTTATCATAACTCTGGCATTTGTCGCGTTACAATGGAGTGATTGCTTGGTTGGTTGGCAAAGCTGCACATGACAGCCACCGTTAGCCCGGGAGAAACCAATGCTACTTTTTCTTGATACAGAATTTACGGACTTTACTGAGCGAGAACTGATCAGCATCGGGATGGTCAGTGAAGACGGTCAACATGAGCTCTATTTGGAGATCCAAGACTTCGACCGCGACAAGTGCAATTCCTTTGTACGGCAGGTCGTTTGGACTGAGCTCGGACAGATCCACGGTACAACCATAAAACGGTCAGAAGTAGCTGAACACTTACGTCGATGGTTTGTAACGCTACCGCGCAGCGTCGAAATCGCCTGCGACTCACAGTACGACAGGCAGGGCCATTCAATGCTATCTCATGCCAGCTTGCATAGCGCCAGTAACTGGTCTGGCGACCAACCCAGTTGTTCGCGTGCCGCTTTGATATTGT
>NZ_PQWB01000042.1 GCF_002924365.1 Chromobacterium alticapitis
TCGGAGGCCTTCGCAAAACCAAACTGATCGGCCGGGCCAAACTGGCCGGGCAAACTTTTTTAGCGTTTGCGACATATAACCTGATCCGCATTGGCAGCCTGTCCGGTTGCTGGGGCGGATCGCATGTATAGGGCGTATTGCGCCCAAAATCGCCGGATAACCGGCAAACAGCCTGAAAACCCAGGCAGAGAACGGATTTATTGGCATTCTGCCCGCTGAAACCGCCCATTTTTGTTCATATGGAAATGGGTTGGGGCAATATCGACGTGTTTCTCAACGGCCTGCTAAGCGGAAAAAATGGGCGGGTGGGGGCACTGTTGCATAAATCCAGAACAGGGCGAGGCTCGGTCATCAAGCAGAACAGGGCGGAGTGGATATCAAGCCGGGTGGTTGGCTCGCGGTGCGTTGGTAAGTTTGACCGGGCTCATGGGGGCGGACCGTGCACGGGAAGCCGAATTCTGCAAGTCCGGCTACGATGAGGAGTAGCCTGCGGTTCTGTTGAGTCGCTTTGCCGTGGCGGGAAGGGGGTTATGAGGTCCATTCTGTTTTGGCTCGTCGCTCTCCTGGCGCTCTGCGCGCTGTCATCGGCGCGCGCCGCCGCGGTGGTGACGCTGGCCTCCGATGACTGGTGCCCTTTTATCTGCTCCGGCCCAGGCGGCATTGACGGCGGGTTCCTGGTCGAATTGGCGCAGCAGGCGCTGGCGACACAGCGTTATCGCGTGGATTCCAAGCTGATGCCCTTAAGCCGAGCGATGGCGATGAGCGAGAGCGGCGAGCTGGATGGCGTGTACGCGCCGCCTGTCGACGACACTTTGTTGCAAAGCAAGCCGCTGGCCTATTCCCGCGCCTGTTTCTACACGCCAAAGCAAAGCCATTGGCGGTATGCCGGTCTGTCCTCGCTGCGGGGGCTGAAAATCGGCGCCATCGTCGACTATGGCTACGATGGGGGCGAATTCGACCGCTTGTTGGCCGCCAAAGGGCATGGCGGATTGACCCTGGACTTCAATACCGGAGAAAAGGCTGGCAACAAGAATCTGCGCAAGCTGCTGCTGGGGCGCTACCCCGTTCTATTGGAGCACGAGGCGGTAATGGCGCATATAGAAAGCGCGGTGCCGGGCGGCGGCCAGGTGCGCGAGGCGGGATGCCTAGAGCGGCCGTTGCCGCTGGTCATCGGTTTCGGGCGGCATGGCGAGAGTGGCGTCGAAATGGCGCGCGCGCTCGACGCGGGCATGGCGCGTCTCTCTGCCTCCGGCCAACTGGAAAAACTGAAAAGAAAGTACCGGATCAAATGAGGGCGGGGGCCTTGGCGTCTGCCAGGCCCGCGGCCGGTATCGCCTGAATAAAGCGCCGGACTGGGCGCGGCGGGGCGGGCCGCGCGCGGGATGCTTAGTCTTGCAGATGCTGGAAGCGGTCCACCAGCTTGACCAGCTCGCTGGCCGAGGCGTTGAGCCGGTCGGACAGCCGGGCTACCTCCTGCACCAGGCTGGCATTGTCTTCGGCCAATGAGGCGATCACGCTGATATTGGTGGCCACCTCATTGCTGGCGGCGGTTTGCTGCGCCATGGCGCTGGCCGTGTCCTGGCTTTTGCTGGCCGCATGGCCCGCCTCGGTGTGGATGTGCTCCAGATCGTCCACGGTGCGGCCGACCAGCTGCAGCCCCGATTCCATTTTCTCGCGCGCTTCCAGCATGTGGCGGGCGGCGGTTTGCGTTTCGCCGCGGATATCCTCGATCAGCGCGGCGATGTCCAGCGTTTCCTTGCCGGTGCGCTCGGCCAGCTTGCGCACCTCGTCCGCCACCACGGCGAAGCCGCGGCCGGTTTCGCCGGCCCGGGCGGCCTCGATGGCGGCGTTCAAGGCCAGCAGATTGGTTTGGTCGGCGATCTCGCGGATGGCGGTGATGATGGAGCGTATGCCCTCGGATTTCAGGCGCAGCGCCTCTATGCGGTTGCCGGCGTCGCCCAGCACCGATGAGGTCTGGTTCATGGCCGAGGTGGTGTCGCCCATGCGGCTGCGGCCGTCGCTGACGCTGTGCTGCATCTGCTTGGCCAGGCTCAGCGATTGCTGGGTATTGGCGGTGACGGACTCGATGCCGGCCGACATCTGCTCGACGGCGGCTGCGATTTCCGTCGCCGACTGGCTCTGCGTTTCCGATGCCTTGGCCGCGCGGTCGGCGATGTCCAGCATGGCGTGGGCGGCCTCCACCAGCGTGTGGGCGTTGTGGTTGACCTGGTTCAGCGTATGGGCGAAGGCTTCCACCAGGTGGTCGAAAGCCTGGCCCATGCGCGCGATTTCGTCCTGGCCGCGTATCGCCGCGCGCGGCCGCAGATCGAAGTCCTGGCTCATCGTCGTCATCAGCGTTTCCAAGCGGCGCACCGGCGAGTGGATGCCGCGGTAGATGGCGAAGCCCAGGCCGCCCAGCAGCAGGATGACCAGCGCGGAGCCGCCCAGCGTCAAGGAGAGATCGGCGCGCGCCTGCGCCAGTTTGGCCGCCACTTGGCCTGCCATTTGCTCCAGCAGCTGGTCCTGCTCTTTCTTCAGCGCGTCGATGCGCCGACTGGTGGTTTGGAACCATTCGGCCGGCGTCACGCCCACCGGCTGTCCCAAAGGCTGGCCCATCACCTTGGCGCGCAGCGCCTGCGCCGCGCGGCTTTCCTCGCCTTCATCCAGCGCCTCCTTCTGGCTGCGCAGCGCGTCGTCCGCGATCAGCTTGAACTGGCTGGCGCAGGCATCCTGCTTGGCGCTTAGCCCGGCGAGTTGGGCCAGGTTCTGCTGGTTCAGCGAGCCGCCCTGCAGCAGGCCGTTGACGTAGCCGCGCTCGCGGCCGGCGAATTCCTTTTCGCACTGCAGGTTCAACAGGGCCATGGTGCTGCGCAGCAGGTCGCCGTCGTCATTGGCCTGGGCCAGGCCGGCGATCAGGCCTATCAGCGCGTCGATGTCTTTGGAATAGGCGGCGAAGGCGCCGGGGGCGGCGACGCCGCGCCGCTCGACGTCGGCGCGCAGCTGCGCCAGCGCCTGCAATTGCCCGTTCAGCGCGCCAAGACGGGCGTCCAATCGGGCATCGCCTTGTTCGCCGCTTGCGGAGGCGAAGCCGGCCAAGGACTTATCGGCATTGGCGCGGGCGGTTTGCAGCGCTTGGGGCAGCGCGGTTGCCTGGCCGCTCAAAAAGCCGTTGCTGAGACCGCGCTCGGTCTGCAAATCGTGTATCAGCTGGCTGGCGCCGCCGGCGATGACGATCAGCCGATCGGAATGCTGCAAGGCGCGCAAATTATGCGCGCGATCCAGCGACAGAACCGCGGCGAGAAAGATCAATGCGCAAGAAAAAGGGAGCAGCAACAGCAATAGCTTGCTGGCGATGGGCAGTCTGGACAGCATGGAGCCTCCCGCGGCGGATGGACCGGGCGCCGATTCCTACTATAGGAAAAATTGCCGCCTATGCGCATGCGGTGGGTTCGGATAGCTTGCGATGCGTCCCATGCATGGCGGTCAGTCGCTGGCGACGCGGATTGGCTTTCAGGGCGGGGGTAGTGCTGGTTTCTCAGGGCGGGATAGCTTCTATTCATGATTTTTTTGAATGAATGGCTGCCTGGATGGCTCGTGGGATGGTTAAGCATTGGCTTAGCAATCCAATCGATACTGCATGGATGGTTGTCATAAGGGTGTCATCGAGGTCTGAAAAAATGGCTTGCGTAATTATTACCAAGCAGACTGTTTAAACTTTGACAATCTCTTTGCCTTGGGCAAGCCATGAATATACGTAATAGGATTCTCTTGCTGGTGTCGGTCAGTTTCTTGTCCATCTTGGGCGTGGGCGGCTATGCGGTGTGGAAGTCTCATGCCGGCGCCGCCGCCGTGAAAACGGTGACTGAAGTGGAGGTGCCCAGCGCTTTGGCCTCGGCCGATCTGATTTCATCGCTGAAGGACGTGCAATTGGCCATGATGGCGTTTTTGCAGGCTACGGACGCCAATCCGCGCGCCCAGGCGCAAGAGCAGCTGGCCGCCGCCGAGAAGGCCTTGCAGGCGCAGCTGGCTTTGCAGAGGAAGATGGCCGGCAGCCCAACCCAGCGCGGCCTGGTCGATCAAGCCCAGGATGTCTACGACAGCTACGCGTCTTCCATCAGCGACACCATCAAATTCAAGCAGGGCGGCCAGAACGATATGGCCGACGCTAGCTACGCCGGCGGCGTGCTGCAATACCATGACAATCTGCAGCAGATCGTCTCCACGCTGCGCGTGGAAAAGAACCGCAACAAGGACGAGGCGATCCAGGCCCTGAACCGCAACCTGGCGGGCGCCGTGATGACGCTGGCCCTGGTGACGCTGGCGACGCTGCTGGCGCTGGGCCTGCTGGGCTGGCTGCTGTACCGGCAGATCGCGCGGCCGATACGCCATATGCAGGACACCATGAGCGAGATCGCCGACAGCCAGGATTTCTCGCGCCGCATGCCGGTGGAGCGCGAGGATGAAATCGGCAAGTCCATCGTCGCTTTCAACAGCATGGTGGCGCGCATCGAGGAGAGCAGCGCGCTGGTGCGGCAGAAGAGCAACGATATCCAGGCCATGCTGCAGAACATTCCGCAGGGCATCCTGACCATAGTCGACGGCATGAAGGTGCATCCGGAATACTCCGCACACCTGGAAGCCATTCTGGAGCGCCGCGACATCGCCGGCCGCGACATCATGGATGCCCTGTTCGCCGGCTCCAGCCTGGGCGCGGACGCGCTGTCGCAGGTGGGGGCCGCCATCGCCTCCTGCCTGGGCGAGGACAGCATGAACTTTGAATTCAACCGCCATCTGCTGGTAGGGGAACTGGAGCGCCAGGGCAAGGTGTTGGACCTGAGCTGGTCTGTGATCGTGGACGAGCAGGACCGCGTGGAGCGACTGATGCTGTGCGTGCGCGACGTCACCGAGCTGAAGGCGCTGGCTGCCGAAGCCAATGAGCAGAAGCGAGAGCTGGCCATCATCGGCGAGATTCTGGCGGTGAGCCAGGACAAGTTCCATGACTTCATCGCCGGCGCGGTCCGTTTTATCAGCGAATCCGAGCAGCTGATCCGCCAATACCCCAACGGCGACGTGGAGGCGGTGAAACAACTGTTCCGCAATCTGCACACCATCAAGGGCAACGCCCGCACCTACGGCCTGTCGCAGCTGACCGATATCGTCCACCAGGCCGAGCAGAGCTACGAGCGGCTGCGCCAGCCCAAGCCGGATATCGCCTGGGATCAGACGCAGCTGCTGCAGGAGCTGGAGGCAGTGCGCGACAGCGTGGAGCATTACGCCCGCGTCAACGAAGTGAGCCTGGGCCGCAAGGGGCCGGGCCGGGTCGGCGGCGCCGATTTCCTGCTGGTGGACCGCGGCTTGGTGCGAGAAATGCTGCAGCGCCTGGAAACCGTCAACACCGGCAATCTGCATGAGTTGATATCCGTGCACAACAGCGTGCGCCATGTGCTGAGCCGCATGGGCACCGAGCCGCTGACGGAGATTCTGGCCGGCGTGCTGGATTCGCTGCCCTCGCTGGCGCATGAGCTGGGAAAGGACGCGCCGCAAGTGCGGATCCGCGACAACGGCTACGCGCTGCGCAACCAGGCCTCCGCCACGCTGAAGAACGTATTCATGCATTTGATGCGCAACGCGCTGGACCACGGCCTGGAAATGCCGGACGAGCGCGTGGCGCTGGGCAAGCCGCCGCAGGGCGCCATCGCGCTGGACTTGCGCGTATCCAATGGCCGGCTGGAATTGGCGCTGGCCGACGACGGCCGAGGCCTGGCTTTGGGCCGCATCCGCGAGCGCGCCATCCAGCAGGGGCTGATCGCCGCCGGCGAGACGCTGAGCGACGAAGACACCGCGCAGCTGATTTTCCGCCCAGGCTTTTCCACCGCCGCCAAGCTGACCGCAGTGTCCGGCCGCGGCGTGGGCATGGACGCCGTGCAGGCCTTCATCAAGCGCGAGCAGGGCCGGATAGAACTGCGCTTCCTGGACCGTGAGCAGGGCATGGACTTCCGTCGTTTCGAGACGGTGGTGGTGTTGCCTGACAGCCTGGCGGTGGCCATCGAGGCGCGCGCCGGCGCGGCGGAATCCGCTCCGGCCGCCATCACGCCTGCGGCGAACCCGGCATGAGAGAGGATGCGATGGAAAACCACCTGCGCACCAAGATGCTGGCGCTGGAAGACAGCCAGGCCTATGTCGGCAGCCTCAAGCACTTCTGCCGCGACCACGAGCTGATCTGCATCCGGCCGCAGAAGGCCGGCGCGGACAGCGTGATGAATATCCTGCGTTCCAACGTGGACTTGGGCGGCATCCTGCTGTTCGAACATTACGGCGGCCGCCAGGCCGGGCTGGAGCTGGCGCGGCAGATCCACGCCGCGCGGCCGGAATTGCCGATTTTCCTGCGCCGCGAGCAGACGCCCAGTCTGGCGGGCCTGTCCGAACGCGACGCGCCGCGTTTTTGCTGCGCCTACACGCTGAATGATTTGCACATTCTCAGCGACGCGCTGGCTTCGTCCATTTTCAGCCGCGTGTATCCGAATCAACTGGTGCGCGGCATCGCCGAGATGAGCCGCGACGCGCTGGCCCAGCTGTTCCCGCGCTGCGAGGTGACCGCGCAGTCGCCTTTCCTGGCGGTGAAGGACCGGCTGGTCTACGGCGAGATGTTCACCTTGATCGCCATCGAAAGCGGCTGGTGCCGCGGCTACATGATGTTGCAGGCGGAGGAGGCGCCGCTGATGGCGTTGCTGGAGCCGGCCGGCGAGGCCGCAATGGATTTCCGCCAGCTCAACGCCGCGCTGGGCGAGGCCACCAATTTGATCTGGGGCGCGTTCAAGAACCGCTACGCCGGCGGCGGCGCGCAGAATCCTGCGCTGTTGACCCAGGTGCCCATCATCGTCAATCACCAGCGGCGCTACATATCGTTCGGTTCGGAAGACCCGCAGCTGTGCATCAAGTACCAGCTGCGCGAGCGCGATGCGGCCGATGGGCGGCACGTCACGCTGATGCAGCGTTTCGTGTTCAACCTGTGCTGGTCGCCTGGCGATTTTCAGGAAACCCCTAGCATTGAGTCGCTGGTCGAATCCGGCGAGCTCGAATTGTTTTGAAATTCTAATCAAGAAGAGGAAGTGAAATGGCTCAAGTTCTGATGGTGGATGACTCCAGCACCGTGCGCAACGAAGTGGCGGATTTCCTGAAGGCCAACGGCCTGACCGTAGTGACCGCGGTGGACGGCAAGGACGGCCTGGACAAGTTGCGCGCCAACCCCGGCATCAAGCTGGTGGTCAGCGACGTCAATATGCCCAATATGGACGGCCTGACCATGGCCGAGAAAATCCGCAACGAGCTGAAGAACGCCGTGGTCAACGTCATCATGCTGACCACCGAAAACAGTCCGGCGATGAAGGAGCGCGGCAAGGCCGCCGGCGTCAAGGGTTGGATCGTCAAGCCTTTCAACGGCGCGGCCGTAATGCCCACCTTCAAGAAGCTGGTAGCCGGCTGAGCGGAAAGAACGAGATGGACGCAGTCAGCATGATCGCTTTCGCCTGCGCCGGCTTGTGCCTGGCGCTGTTCGTCGTGGCTTGCGCGTTGGCGCGGCGGGCCTCTGGCCGACATCGACGCTCGCTGGCCGAGCGCGACGCCCGCATCGTCGAGCTGGAGCGGCGGGAGCATCCGGATGCCGTGGCCGAGCGCTGGCGGCGGCAACTGGAAGCCGCGGAAGCGGCGCATGGCCGCAAGCTGGACGAAATGAAGGCCCAGCTGGAGCAACTGGAGGGCAAAGCGCTGCAACTGGCTGAGGCGGCCAGGGATGCCGCTCGCAGCGAATCGCGCGAGGAGGCATTGCGCTCGCTGCAAAGCGTGCGCGCCGAGATGCGCCAGGAGCAGGCGGCGCTGGCTGGCGATGTGGAGCTGCTGTTGGGTCTGGTGCAGACCATAGAGCGCTGGCACGAGGAAATGCAGGGCATACTGGTCAACAACCGGCGCTTGAAGGAGCAGAACGAGGACTTCGCCACCATCGTCAAGAGCGTGGTGATGCTGGCCTTGAACGCCTCCATCGAAGCCGCCCGCGCCGGCGAATACGGCCGCGGCTTCTCGGTGGTGGCCGATGGCGTGCGCCAGCTGGCCAGCAACGCGGCCGACCTGTCCGGCGAGTACAAGAAAAACCTGGAGCGCAATGATCTGGTGACCACCACCACCTTCCAGGACCTGCAGGCCTGCGGCAATATGATCCGCACCGCGGTGTTCGGCCTCAAGGCCTCCAGCGAGCGCATCCTGGCCAAGCTGGAGAACGGAGAGGCGGCATGATCAGCGCCGCCGCGGCGGAGTCGCTGGAGAGGATTTGCGAGCAGGCGCTGCGCGAAGGCTGCGGGGGCGGCGAGGACGGCCCTTGCGTGGTTTCGCCGCTGGGCGAGCGGCTGCCCAGGCTGGAGGCCATCGGCGACGAACTGATTCTGCTGAACATTTCGTCCTACCATTTCCGTTTCGCCATGCTGTTCCAGTTCGAGGACGATGCTGCGATGAAGGACAGACTGGCGCGCTGGGTGCGCAGCGGCTCGCCGCTGACGGCCGCCGCGCTGCGGGACGCCCACGGCGAGCTGGCCAATATGATTTGCGGCGCGGTCAACCGCGCCTTGTGCGCCGTGTTCCGCCACGTGGGCATGTCCACGCCGCTGAGCGTGGGCGCCAGCTGCCTGCAGCACCTGGAGTTGTTGAACAGCGCGCTGCGCCGCAGCTGGCACGTGGACATGGGCGGCGGCGCGCATTTCTGGCTGACCGCCTGCCTGTCCTTGTCCAAGGGCGCCAGCCTGGATTTTCGCTATCAGCCGCCGGCGGCGGAGGAAGAGGGCGTGGGCGAGCTGGAGTTGTTCTAAGCCCGGGCCTTCTCTGACCCTGCATCGGGCCTCTTGCTGCGCGGCTCGCGCTGCCGTAGTCGGCTGGCGCGCTTGGACCCTGAGGGCGTTAAGCCAGCAGGCTGGACAAGAAGTCCGCAGTCAGCGCCCGCGCTTCGGGCAGGTTGTACAGCGTGTGCGGGGCCTGCGGCAGCAAGACCAGCTTCGCCCGAGGCATGCCGGCCAAGGCGCGCCGGCTGTCGCCGTCCACGTCCAGGCTGCGGTTGTATTCGCTGTCGCGGCCGAAGAAGGGGTCGGCGTCGGATAGGACATTCAGCAGCGCGCAGTCTGGGTCAAAGCCGTTATCGGCTTGTTCAACGAAGTAATTGTCCTCGCAGCTCCAGCCGTAGACCAGGCGCCCGGCGAACTCGCGTCCTCGCCAGCGCGCTACGGCCACGCCGCCCTCGCTGCTGCCGGCCAGCAGCAATTGCCGGGCATCCACCCACGGCATGAGCGGCAGCGCCGCCAGCGCCATCTGGATCTCCGCCAGCCGCAACGCATGCACCGCCTCGTATTCCGCCACCGGCGCCGGGCTCTGATAGCGAGGCCGATTCGGGCGAGCGAAGCTGTCCGGCGCCAGCGAGGCGAGGCCGAGCGTGTCCGCCAGCCAGCGCTGGTAGGCCTGGGTTTGCTCGTTGAGGCCGGAGGAACCATGCAGGAACAGCAGCAGGGGGCGCGGCGGGCCTGGGACATGGCTGGGCAGCGCTTCCAGCCGGCCTGCCCAGGCTGGTTCGCCGCAGGCATGGGCAGGCAATGTCAGCATGGCCTGGCGCAGCGGCGGTGGCAGATCGTCGAATTCGGGCATGGCGTTTGAGGCGTAATCAGCTTGTATGAATTGTGCCCGCCGCAGCGCGGGCGGGCAACGCCGCGTCAGCCGTCTTCTGGTCGCAGCCAGGCGGATTTGAAGTCGAACCAGCCCATGCTGTTGAGGCGGAAGTCTTCGATCTGGCCGGGGCCTTTCAGGCGCAGCCAGTTATGGAACAGCGGCAGTATCCAGTGCCGCCGCACGGTTTGCGCCGCCAAGCCGGCGGCCGTCTGTTCTCCGCCGCGCCAGCCGCGCTGCCAGTCGTCCAGCGGCAGAGCAGACTCCAGGCCGCGCCGCAATAAGGGCATGCCCAGCAGCCAGGCCGGCACCGAGTAATCCACGCCGCTGCTGAAGTTGATTGTGCCCAGCCATAGGTCAGCCTCTGCGTTGCCCAGTTCCCAATCGTTGTAGCTGAGCACCTCGCAGCGCAGCGCGATGTCGTGTTCGGCCAGGCATTGCGCGATGGCGTCTGCGATCTGGCGGTATTCCGGATGCTGTTCGTAATAGGCCAAGCGCAGTTGTTTGATCGGCGGCGCGCAGGGGACGGACTGCGGCTGGGCGTGGTGCCAGCGCGGCAGGAGGCCTGCGGCCGCCACCCAGTATTGCCGCGTGTCCGGCGGCGTGCGCTGCATGATGGCCAGCGGCGATAGCGCCTGCGCTAGCCACTGGCGGACGGCGTCGTCTCGCATGGCGGCGGCGCGGCCATCGCACAGCAGGTAGTAGACGCCGGTTTCCAGCGCCATCTCGGTCTGTTCTTCCACCGGCAACGGATTGATTTCCACGGATAGGCCACAGGTGCCGCTGACGTTGAGAGATAGCTGATCGCCCAGCTGCGGCATCATCCAGATGTCTACCTGATCCAGCAGCGCGCGGTAGCCGAAGTAGTCGTCGAAGGCGGCGAGCGACAGCCGGCGCGCGTCGTTGGCCGCCACGCGGTAAGGTCCGGTGCCTACCGGATGAGAGCTGAAATCCGGCCGGGACGCGTGATCCTCCGGCAGGATCAGCGCCGCCGGGTCCGCCAGCAGCCAGGGCAGCCAAGGGTCTGATTCATCCAGCTCCAGCGCGATGCTCTGCGGAGATAGCCGGCGCACGCCGCGCAGATGGGCGAAAAAAGGCTGTTGCCGCAGCCTGGCCACAGTGGCGGCGATATCGTCCATTCGCAGTTCGCGGCCATCGTGCCAGCGTACGCGCGGCCGCAGGTGAAAGTGCCACTCATGAGCGGAGTATGGTTCCCAGTGGTGAGCCAGATCGCCTTCTATTTCCCCTTTTTCCTCGTTTAGCCGGGTCAGGCCATTGAAAATCTGTCCGACCAGATGGCGCTCGGAGCGCCTGAGCGGCGCGCCGGGATGCAGCGTGGGCAGGGGGCGGTAATAGGGCACGCCCAGCACTTGGCGGTCCGCGTTCCAGCGGCGGCCCAGCCGCGACAGCAGCAGCGGGGCCAGCTGTTGCGGATCGTCCTCCAGCAGCGCCACCGCCTGCTCCACCCGGCCTTGCTCCAGCAGCTGCGAGGCTTGCAGCCGCTGCAGTTCGTCAGCCTCGCGTAGAAAGCGCAGGCCGGAGCGGCTGCCGCGGCCGGCGCGGGCGCGCCAGTCCAGCCAGCCCAGTTCCTGCATCTGCGCCAGCAAGTTGCGCATGTGGCGGCGGGTGCAGCACAGCAGATCGGCCAGCTGCTGCAGCGAGGCGGCGCTGTCCTGGCCTGCGTAGTGCCGGTGCAGGCGGCTGTATTGTTGCAACAGGCGTTTATGGCTCATAAAGAGGAATTTTGTAGGAAAATGTCAGCAATTTTTCCTTCATGTTATCAGCGCGACAATACGGTTTCCACCGCAAGGAGCGCAGCATGAAGACCGAAACATTGTCCCGTTTCTTCCAGCAATACCTGGGCCGGCAGCGCCGGCTGTTAGGCATGGATCCGGCCGAGGCCCTGGCCTGGCTGAACGAAGTCATGCAGTGGCAGGAGGACGACGCAAAAAAAGCGGCCGGGGACGAAACCCGGCCGATACGAGGGGAGCAGCAGAGGAAACTCGCCGGCCCGCCGTCGAGGCGGGCCGGATAAGGCTTATTGCAGATAGGGCAGGTAGGGCGACTCGTCGCGGATGGCGTAGGTCTTGCCGTTCAGGCCCACCGTGTAATGGCTGGGGCCGGAGATCGGCAGGTAGTACACCACGTCCAGCGTCACGCTTTGGCCAGGGGCCAGGCTCTGCCAGCTGGGCAGCTTCACCGACACGCGGTTGAAGTCGCCCTTCAGGCCGCCGACATTGCTGCCGCTATGGCCGACGCTGATCACCTTCAGGCCGAAGCCGGACTGGTCGGCGATATTGGCCGGCGCCGAGGTCGGCACGTCGAACTGGAACTCGGTGCCGCCGGGCAGCGTGGTCTTGGTCGAACGGTTGACGATGGTCAGCTTGGGGTTGATCGGATAGTTCTGATCGCCCAGGGCGAAGCCGCCCAGGCTGAAGCCCACGTCTATGGCCGCGGTCGGCGCCGGCGCGATGTCTGCGCGCTTGGCGCTCGCCTTGGCCGGCTGGCTGAAGGTGTTGTAGAGCAGGTTGGTCAGGGTGTTGCCCATGTAGTACTCGCCCTGGCCGTTGTTGCGCTGCGCGTTCCAGTCGTAGTCGCCGGCCAGTTCCCAGAACATCACGCCGCCCACGTTGTTGGCGTCAATCCAGGCCGCCTTTTGCGCGATGGACTGTTCGTCCTCGGTGGACAGGAATACGTTCTTGCTGGCGTTCCACAGCCACGGCGCGGCCAGCGCGCTGTTGTAGTTGCGCTGGTAGTTGCCGCTGAGCTGGTTGATGGCTTGGCTGGTGTCGATGCCGTAGGACGCGAGGTAGCTGCCGGCGATGCCTTTCTCCAGGTTCTTGGCGTGCCACATCGGATTGGAGCCGCCCGGGATCTCCTTGCCGTTGTCGTCCAGGTCATGCCAGATATTGTCTATGCCCACCGCGCCGTCGCCGCACTCGGTGAGTCCGGTCGGGCAGTTGCTGCCCACCGCGCTGCCCCACAGGCCGTTGCTGCCGCCGGTGACGTTTTTCCAGCCGCGGGTGTAGTAGGGCACGCCCATATTGACGCGGGAGGCTGGCAGGCCGCCGCGGTAGTAGTGGTAGGCCCAGTCGGTGTTCAGGTAGCCGATATTGCCGTACTGCGCGGTGCCGTAGACGTTCCAGAACGAGAGTTCGGCATCCTTGCCATCGTCGTACAGCGCGGCGTTGGGGCCGACAAAGCGGTTCCACGAGCCGTGCAGGTCATACGACATCACGTTGACGAAGTCCAGATACTTCAGGCCCGGGAAGGTTTCCATGCCGCGCAGCAGGTAGCCGGAGGCCGGCACTGCGGCGGTGATCTGGTAGTAGTGGCCGTCCTGGGCGGCGGCGCGGTCCATCCGGTCGCGCAAGGTCTGCAGCAGCGCCACATAGCCCTTGGTCAGGGAGCCCAGGCGGGCGTTGGAGAAGCTCCAGTCCAGCGGGTTGCCGGCGTTGCTCATCGAGGTCGGGTATTCGAAGTCGATGTCCAGGCCGTCGAAGCCGTATTTGCGCAGGAAGGCGACGGCGGAGTCGGCGAAGACGTTGATGCCGGCCTGGTTGACGCTGCCGTCGGCGTTTACGGTCATGCTGTAGAAGCCGCCGCTGGCCACGCGCTTGCCGCTGGCGTCGAAGTAGCCGCCGGTTTCGGCCCAGCCGCCCACTGAGATCAACGTCTTCACGCCCGGGAATTTGCGCTTGTACTGGGTCAGCAGGTTGAAATGGCCCTTGTACGGCAGGTTGGGGTCCATCTCGGCGCCGGCCACGCCGGGCCAGGTCATGTCAGTGGCGGAGTTGCCCGGCGCGGTCTCGTTGGCCGACAGCTTGTTGCTGCCGTCGACATGGGCGAAGGCGTAGTTGATGTGGGTGAGCTTGCCCCAGGGGATGTTGTTCACCAGATAGGCCGGGCTGCCGTCCTTGCCGGTGCGCCAGCTGGTGAAGTAGCCGATGATGCGGCGGCGGCTGCCGTTGGCCAGCTGTTCCGCGCCGCCTTGCTTGTAGGCGGCGCAGTAGGGCACGTCCACGCCGCTGGTCTGCGCCAGCGCTTCCGGCCGGCACAGCGCGTTGCCGGTGGGGGCGGGCACTTGCACCAGCGGCGGGTCAACCGGCGGCGGATTGGTGCCGCCGCCGCACTGGCCGATCAGTTGCCAGGGGCTGGCGTCGCTGCTGGCCGGGGTATTGCCTTGGGTCCACCATTTGGCTTGCCAAGTCTGGTCCTGGTAGCTGACGCGCTGGCCGCCGTTGTAGACGGAAGACGCGTTCCAGGCAGGGTCGGTACAGCTGCTGGCCGCAGTCTTCACCAGATTGGCGGCCGACATCGGCAACGCGGCCGAGCCGCTATTCAGCGCGGCGTGGCCGGCCAATAGCGCGGCGCCGCCGACGGCTCCGGCGGCCAGGCCGCCTTTGATCAACATCAGGGTCTTGCTCACACAGTTCTCCTCTGTAGTGGATGCAGCCAAACGAGTCCAACTTGTATTTAATTGGTATTAATGTGGACTGTAGATGGTCTGCATGAAGGAGGGACTGTACTTTTTGACAGGATGGCGCGTGGGAATAATCACATTGGCAAGCGGAGGGCTTGTCGCTCTGCGCGCTGCGCGGGCGTTCAGGAGAGGGGGAAGGTCTGGCAGGGTGGCAAAAGGACGGCCGCGCCGGCGCGGACATCGAAGCCGCGCGGCGTGGCCGCATGACGCAGAGAGGATGGAGCAGTCTTAGCGCAAGGTCTTGGGGGGATGCTTGGGCGCGGGCAGGAAACCCTGGCTCAGCAAATGCCAGGCCAGCCACAGCAGCGCCAGCGTGCCCAGCAGGGCCGCCACGCCGACCAGCAGCTTCAGCGCCGGGCTGAGCCGATTGCGGCCGCTGCGGTCTTCTTCCTGCTGTTCGGCAGCTTCGGCGGGGGCGTTTCGAACGGCGACACTGGCCTGCTCAGCCTGCGGGGCGGCGGCGGGCGGCGTTTCCGGCGCCTTGAAGGCGACGGTCGGCGCGGTATCGGTCGGCGCGGGGAGCGGGAGCGCGGCCTCATCCTGCAGGATGGCGGCCTCGCCCAGGCTGCTCAGGCGGCGGGTCAGCGGCTCCAGCGGCCGCCAAGGCGGCATAGGCGCGAGCTTCCGCCGCTGCTCGCGGATGATGCGGCTTTGCAGCAACACGAAGATGGCGCCGAGCATGGGCAGCACGACTTGCAGCGCGGGCGCTTGAGCGGCCACCCAGTCCCCCCACAGCGCGTCGCTGGCCGCCAGGCTGCCGGCAAGCCAGCCCAGCACGGCGGAGCCGGCGGGGATCAACAGCGGGTAATCGTCCATCAGCCGCGACAACAGCAGGCTGCCGTACATCAGGAGCGGCACGCTGAGCAGCAGGCCCAGCAGCAGAAACAGCACGCTGCCCTGGGCCGCCGCGGCCAGCGCCACCACATTGTCCAGGCTCAGCGCCAGGTCTGCGCCCACCACCAGCATCACGGCGTTCCAAAGCTGCTGGCTGTGGCCGGCCTGCTCCGCCAGCGCGGCGCCGTCGTCTTCCTCGTCCTCTCCCAGCAGCAGCTGGATGGCGATGAACAGCAGGATGGCCGCGCCGGCCAGCTTGAGCAGGGGCACCATCAGCAAGACGCCGGTGACGGCGGCCAGCAGCGCGCGCAAGACGATGGCGCAGCCGGTGCCCCACATTACGGCGCGGCGGCGCAGCGCTTCCGGCAGCGAGCGGCAGGCCAGCGCGATCACCAGCGCGTTGTCGCCGCTGAGGATAAGGTCCAGGAACGATACCTGGAAGGTCAGCCCAAAGGCGTGGGCGAAGCTGTCGGGTTCCATTTTTGAATCCTGAAGTCGGGGGTCAGCCCAGGCTGCCCATCATGCCGGCGTACAGGCTGAAGCCGGCGAGCAACAGCAATATGGGGCCCAGGACCATCCGGTAGCGGCGGCTCAGCCGCAGCGGCGGGGGCAGCTCGCGACAGGCCAGCCAATACAGGCCGCCCAGCATCGCGGGCAGTAGCAAGGCGTTGGCGACGGCGGTGGCGATGGACAGCTTGACCAGATTGATGCCGGACGAAACCAGCACGCCGGTGCCGGCCAGCATGATGGCGAAGCTGCCGTAGAACCAGGGCGCTTCCAGCGGGCGCTTTTCCAGCGATTCGCGCTGTCCGGCCAGCTCGCCCAGGGTCCAGGCGCTGGTCAGGCAGACCACGATGGTGGCCACCAGGGCGCCGCCGGACAGCGCCAGCGCGAACAGCAGCTTGCCGCCGGCCGGGCCGAGCAGGCGGGTGAAGCCGCCGGCTATCTCCGGTATGGCGTCGAGGCTCTGCCCGCCCGCGCCCTGGCCGAAGGCCACCGCGGCGGCGATCAGGATGCCGGCGGTGATGACCTGGCACAGGATGGCGCCCAGCAGGGTGTCCAGCCGCGCCGGTTTCAAGTCGTCCAGCGTCAAACCCTTGTCCAGCATGGCGGACTGCTGGTAGCAGATGGTCCACGGCATGATGCAGGTGCCGATATTGGCGGCGGCCAGCAGCAGGAAGTCGTGGTTGCCCAGCGGCAGCTGGCCGAGCTGGGCCAGCATCTGCCCCGGCTCCGGCCGCGCCAGCCAGGCTTCGGCCAGAAAGGCCAGTTCGAACACGCCCAGGCAGATGGCGGTGCGCTCCACCGAGCGGTAGCTGCCGGTGCAGACCATGGCGAAGATCAGCGCGCAAAGCAGGCACATGGTGCGCCAGACGGGAATGCCGAACAATTGGCCGACGCCGGCGAGGCCGCCGAGCTGGGTGGCCAGCGCGCCCAGGCAGCTGATCAGCAGCAGAGCGGCCGATAGTCTGGACGCGGCCGGGCCCCAGCGGCGGCGCACCAGTTCGCCGTAACTCATGCCGGTGCCCAGCGCCAGCCGTATCGTCAGCTCCTGAACCAGGTAAAGCACGGGGATGAGCAGGGCGAGCAAGGGCAGCAGGCGATAGCCCCAATGCGCGCCGCCCTGGGCGGCGGCGATCACGCTGCCGGTTTCGGTGTCGGCCAGCATCACCACCAGGCCGGGGCCGAGCGTGGCCGCCAGGTGGCGCAGGCGGCGCAGCGTGGAGGCTTGCAGCGGCATGTCCGCCCCGCTCATCGCTTGCCGCCAGCCGGGCCGTTTTTCAAATCATGCAGCAGCGCGGAATCCGGCGACAGCACCAGGGTGGGCGCGGAATCGGCCAGGGACTGGCGATAGGTCTGCAGCGAGCGGTAGAACTTGTAGAATTTCGGGTCTTTGCTGAAAGCCTGGGCCAGGGTGCGGCCGGCCTCGGCGTCGGCTTCGCCATGGATGATGGCGCTTTGCCGCTGCGCCTCGGACAGGATGACCGTGCGGTCCCGCTCGGCCTTGGACTGGATTTGCTGCGCCCATTCCGCGCCTTGGGCGCGCAGCTCTTTCGCTTCTTGCTGGCGGGCGGATTTCATCCGGTCGTAGATGGCCTGGCTGGTTTCCAGCGGCAGGTCGGCGCGGTGCAGCTGAACCTCGGTCACTTCCAGGCCCAGCGGGCGGGCGCGCTCCACCACTTCCTGCCGGATGCGCGCCACGATGGCGCTGCGGCGCGGCGACAGCAGATCGGTCAGCGGCGCCTTGCCCAGCTCGCGCCGCAACGAGGTGCTCACCAGCTGGGTCAGCTGGACGCGCGCCTGTTCCTCGGTGCGCAGCGCCTGGTAGAAGCGCAGGGTGTCGGCGATGCGGTAGCGGGTGTAGGTTTCCACCTCCAGCCGCTTTTCGTCGCCCAGGATCACCTGTTCCGGCGGCGGGGCCAGCATTTGCAGCCGGGTGTCGTAGTACTGCACGCTGTCTATCAGCGGCAGCTTGAATTTGAGGCCGGGCTCCGCGTCCACGTTGACCGGCGCCCCCAGCCGTATCATCAGCGCCTTCTGGCCCTCGTTCAGCGTGTATTGCGCCGACAATGCCAGCCAGACGGCGGCGATGCCAGCCACCCAGCCGATTCCTCGCCATTGCCTGTCCATCAGCGGCTCTCCTTGCCTGCGGCCTTGGGTTTGTCCTGCAGCTGCAACAGCGGCAGCACGCCCGCGCCGTTCTTGCCGGTGCCGTCTATCACCACTTTGCTGGCCTTCTTCAGCATGTCGTCCATGCTTTCCAGATACAGCCGCCAGGCGGTGACGTCCTTGGCCTGGGCGTAGGTCTGGTACACCGAGTCGAAGCGCTTGGCCTCGCCCTGCGCCAGGTTGACCACCTGGCTGCGGTAGGCCTCGGCTTCCTGGCGGATGCGGTCGGCTTCGCCGCGCGCCTTGGGCAGGATGTCGTTGCTATAGGCCTGGGCCTCGTTGCGCGCGCGCTCCTGGTCGGCGCGGGCGCGCTGCACGTCGTTGAAGGCGTCTATCACGGCAGCGGGCGGATCCACCCGCTGCAACTGCACCTGGGTGATCAGGATGCCGGCTTGCTGCTCGTCCAGCCTTTGCTGGATCAGGCCGCGGGTTTCCTCGGCCACCTGCTGGCGGCGGTTGGACATGGCGGCCTGGATGGGCGTGCGCGAGATCACTTCGCGCAGCGCGCCTTCCGCGGTGATGCGCAGCGCCTCTTCCGGCTTGTTGGCGCGGAACAGGAACTGGCCGGCGTCCTTGATGCGCCAGAACACGGCGCAATCTGCCTCGACGATGTTTTCGTCGCCGGTCAGCATTTGCTTTTCGCGCGGGTCGGCGCCGTCCGCCGGCGCGCTCTCGTACAGATTGGCCAGCTTCAACTGCTTGATCTGGGTGACCTTGGGCAACTGCACGGTTTCCAAGGGCCAGGGCAGATGGTAGTGCAGGCCGGCCGAGGTGGTATCGCTCCAGCGGCCGAAGCGCTGCACCACGCCTTGCTCGTCCGGCTCCACCCGGTAAATGCCGGACGCCAGCCAGGCGACGGCGATCATGCCGGCCAGCAGCCTGCCTCCCTTGCCGCGCATGCCCATCAGATCCAGGGTGTAGGCCAGC
This sequence comes from Chromobacterium alticapitis, assembly GCF_002924365.1. Classification (GTDB taxonomy): domain Bacteria; phylum Pseudomonadota; class Gammaproteobacteria; order Burkholderiales; family Chromobacteriaceae; genus Chromobacterium; species Chromobacterium alticapitis. The sequence continues at coordinate 18,608 of NZ_PQWB01000042.1, forward strand.
CGCAGGCGGAAGGCCGCGAAGGCGGACGGGGCGGGTCGGTCGGGGGGAGAGGCTGGGTTGGGCATGCTGGATGGGTTCCTGTTTTTAACCATGTTGCTTGTCGGGTTTAACGCGGCGGCGGCCACTCGGATGACATGCCTTGTCAATTTTAGCGATGGCGACCGTTTTGGTCATCTTCGCGCTGTCGATTTGATTATCCATATTGCATTGCGCAATGCGGCGGACGTATGCTGGTTTCAGGCAGACGGCCGGCGGAAGACGCCGGCGTCGCTGTTGTCAATTCAATAAGGAAACACCAAGATGCAACCGCTTAAAGCTTGGTTGTGGAAAATCGCCGCGGCCCTGCTGGGGCTGATCGTATTGTTCAATATTCTGGAAAAGTCCGTGCTCAGCTGGACCGTGATCAATCCGGGCTACACCGGCATCAAGATCAACCGCCTGATAGACCGCGGCGTGAGCAAGGAAAACGTCGTCACCGGCTTTGTGTTCTACAACCCGATACAGAGCGTGGTGGTGGTCTATCCCACCTTCGTCCAGCGCGAGGTGTGGACCCGGTCGCCCAACGAGGGCGGCGCCGCCAACGAGGAGCTGAGCTTCAATACCAAGGATTCGGTGCCGGTCACCATAGACGTGGCGGTGTCCTACCTGCTGGACGCGCGCAAGGTGCCGGAGTTTTACACGCGTTTCCGCGCGGACGATATTTCCAGCTGGACCCACGGCTATCTGCGCGACACTGCGCGCAACGTGGTGGTGGCGCTGGGTTCGGAATACGCCTTCGACGACATCAATGGGGTAAAGAAGGAGGAGTTTCTGAACCGGGTGGCGGCGGAGTTGAATCATCGCACCATGCCGATAGGCGTTTCCATCCAGCAGTTCGGCCTGGTCGGCGCGCTGAGGCCGCCGCCGGAGCTGGCCAACGCGGTCAACGCCAAGACCAAGGCGATCCAGGATTCCATCCGCACCGAGAACGAGGTGAGGGCGGCCCAGGCCGAGGCGCGCAAGAAGGTGGCGATAGCCGAAGGCGAAGCGGCGGCCAACCGCGCTTTGGCCTCATCGCTGGACGATAGGCTGCTGGCGTGGGAGAGGCTGAAGCTGCAGCGCGCCTACATCGACAAGTGGAATGGCCAGATGCCCAATGTGGTGGGCGGCGAGGGCGGCGGCATGCTGCTCAATCTTCCGGCGCCGGGCGCGCAGAAATGAGGCGCGGCCAGCTGAGGCAGATCAAGCGGCCGGCGGCGGTTTGACGCTAGCATGAAGTCGTGGCCGGCGAGGCCGGCCCCGTCAACCCACCGAGGAGGCTGCTGATGTTTCCCGAATACCGCGATCTGATTTCCAGATTGAAAACCGAGGATGCGCATTTCGCCAAGCTGTTTGACCTGCATAACCAGCTGGACCAGCAAATCCGGAACATGGAAGACCGCATCGTCAGCGCGAGCCAGCAGGATATCGAGGTGCTGAAAAAGGAAAAGCTGAAACTGAAGGACCAGCTGTACACCTTGTTGAAGTCGCGCGTGTCTTGAGGCCGCGCGCCGCGTCCCGACAGCCGGAACCTTGAGTTCCGGCTTTTTTGCTGCATGCGGAAATAGTTATGGCTAGAACTAAGAAAAGACCATTCTGCCACGGGGAAGCCGCCATGCATTTCGATGAAGTCCACAGCAAGCATTTCATTACACTGAGCCGCACGCCGCATCCGCACACGCTGATGGAGCAGACCTTGGTCGCCATGGGCGGCGGAGGCAATGACGGCATGAATTTCCGCAAGCAGGCCCTGGCCGCCGCCGGCTGGCATTACGACGGCCTGGTGCCTTTCGCCAAGCACCCGGAACATGCGGCCAAGGCATTCAACAAGCTGAGAAAAGCTTTTGCCAAGGCCGCGACGACGGACGAACTGCTGCAGGCGCTGAAGCACCATTGACGCTCAGGCTGGGGGCGGCTCCAGCAAGCGATGGCCGTAGGAATTATCTATGGTGCAGCGCCAGGCGCCGTCCGCATCCTGGGCGAAGACATAGGTGGCCTCGCGCGTGATTTCGTCCATTTGGCCCGCGTTCAGCCGGGTTTTGGCCAAGGCCAGCGCGCTGGCGCCGCTATGCAGGATGTGCACGGCGTCCTGGCTGACTTGCAGGCTGTGGTTGAAGTGGGCGGCGATGGCGACGAAAGCCTGGCGGATCTGCTCCTTGCCGCAGGCGTTGAGGCCGGGGCGTATCACCAGCACGGCGTCGTCGGCGTAGAAATCCATCAGCCGGTCGAAGTCTTCGGCGTTGATCGCGGCGTCGGCGGCGGCGATCAGCTGCGCGACGGGGTGGTCTTGCATGGCGGTCTCCTGGGCGATTCACTCATTCAGATAGCGGCGCATGATGGCCTGCGCCCGGCCGTCCGCGCCGATTTTATCCAATGCGCTCTGCAGCCGTTTGCGCCAGTCCGGCGGCGAGTTGGGATTCAGGGCGAACCAATATTGCTGTTTGCCATCCAGCAGCCAGGCCGGCTCGACGGTGTTCGCGGGCAGGTGCAGCTGACGCAGCTGCCAGGCCATGGCCCAGTCCAGCATCGCCACCATGTCCAGCCGGCCCAATACCAATTTCTGCAGGTCGCTGGTGTCGCTGTGGCCTATGTCCAGGCTGTCGCCGGACAGGCCCATTTCGGCCAGTTGCTTGGCGGCGGCGGATCCGGCCAGCGCGCCATTGCGGTAGCGCGCCAGTTCGGCGGAGGAGGCGATGCGGATGTCGCGGCGCTCGGCCAGCTTGTACAGATAGATGCGGCGAGGGCTGATCGGCCCCACCCACTGGAACTGGCTTTCCCGTTCCGGCGTGCGCACCAGCGTATACAGCAGCGCGCCGGGCGTGCTCCTGGCCCGGGCATAGGCGCGCAGCCACGGCAGCGTTTCTATATCAAGTTCGAAGCCGGCCTCCTTGGCCACCAGTTGCAGCAGTTCGGTCGAGAACCCCTTGACGCGGCCATGGTCCAGATAATTGAGCGGCGGCACATCCTCGGTGAACGCCTGCAGTCTTTCCGCGCGCGCGGGCAGCGGCATCAGGCCGCACGCGGCGACAGCGAGGCAAAGCATGGTTTTCAGCGCCATTCTGGGTCCTTTGCGCGAGCGCCATATGTTTCAGGATAGGACGATTGATGGTCGAGGACAGCCCGTTCAGTCCGCGCGGCGGCGGAAGCTCAGCAGCAGCACGTCGCGTATGCCGTCGCGGCTTGGATCCAGTTGGGCGACGGGGGTCACGCCGTGCAATACCCGTTCGTCGTTGACCAGGGCCAGGTCCAGGGGCTCGCTCAGCGTGAATTGCGCCAGCTGCTCGTGCTCCAGGCTGTACAGCTCGGTGGCGCCGTTCACCAGATTGCGGCGCCCCACCATCATCATCAGCAGGAAATGCACGCCGTCGCGGTGTATGCCCTCAGGCGTCGGTTTGCCGCATTGACGGTTTATCGCTTCTATCCGGTATTGGTGGGCCTCGATATGCCAGGGCGTGTACGGCGACAGTTTGCCGAACACGGAGCAGGCAAAGTTCAGCACGGACTGCATGGTGGGGCCAAGCAGGATTTCGTTGCGTATCGGTTCGTAATGGCGCATCGCGCCGCCGTTCAATGGGTTATAGAAGCGGCTCTGGTAATGAGGCTGATGCGCCTCGGCGCGGGCGCGGCAGGCTGCCGGTTCCGCGCTCAGCGTGGCATGCAGGCGCTTGCGGTAGCGCCCGCCATCCGCCATGAACTTATCCAGCTGCAAATGATTCCAACTGTCATGAAATTCGTCCCAGTCGTCCAGGGCGGAGGCTTGCCCATGCCGCAGCAGCCGGCAGGCCTGCTCTGCGGGCAGCAGGCAGAAATCTTGGCGCGCCAACTGCTGGCAGACGCTTTCCAGCAAGCTGCGCTCGTCTTGGAAACTGCTTGGCTGGATGGGGGATGAGGTATGCGTCATGCATTTTCCTGGCGAGAATGGACATTGAAAGTTATTTCAAGAACAATTAAGCATGTTTCATGTAAATTTCTCATGACAATGGGAATTTATCAATCCGGGCGCTTGCCATCCAGCATTTGGCCGAGCTGTGGCGATGTGTTCCGCAGCCTGGTCCAAGGAGTCAATTCATGCATTTAGCCACCATGGCCCGTCATTTCCTGATTATTAGGCTGCTGCTGGCCCGACCTCGGCTGGTCTGGTCCGCCGCGTTCGGATCGTTGGTGATTCTATGCCTGCCATATGTCACAGTTATGCACGATGTGACGCGCTACATCGTGGGCTGGAACGCCGGCGCCTGGCTGTATCTCGCTCTGGTCGGCAGCATGATGTTCGGGCCGCGCCGGCAGCCGGTGCGGCGCTGGGCCAAGCTAGAGGACGAGGGGCAGTGGCTGGTGCTGTTGCTGGTGTGCGCGGCGGCGGCGGCCAGCTTGTCCGCCATCGTGATGGAGCTTGCCGTGGTCAAGGACATGCATGGCTGGCTGCGCGCCGGCCATATCGTCCTGGCAGTGATGACGCTGCTGTCGTCGTGGGCTTTCACCCACGTGATGTTCGCCTTGCACTATGCGCGGGCCTATTATGCGGAGGAGGCGCGCGGCCGGTCCGGCGGGCTGGAGTTTCCCGGCGCCGAGCAGCCCGATCACGGCGACTTTCTGTACTTCGCATTCATCATCGGCACTTCCGGGCAGACTGCCGACGTCAGCTTCACTAGCGGCGCGCAGCGCCGCACCGGCACCGTCCATTGCGTGCTGGCCTTTTTCTTCAACGCCACCGTGTTGGCGCTGATGATCAATATCGCGGCCGGCTTGATCTGACCGCGCCAGCAAAAACGCCACCGTAAGACGGTGGCGTTTGGCTTGCGGGCCGGCTAAGGCCTAGGCTTGAGGCGGCGCGGAGTCGATGAAGGATTGCCGCTGATGCAGCTTTTGCAGCAGGGTGTCCAGATTGGGGTGGGCGGCGCGCCAGTCGATCTCCGGCGCGCGGAAATCCAGGTAGCCCAGGCAGCAGCCGACGGCGATGTCGGCCAGGCTGTAGCCGTGGCTGGTGCACCATTGCCGCTCGCCCAAGTCCTCCGACAGCGTTGCCAGGCTGCGCAGTATCTTGTCCAGCTGGCGCTGCACCACTTCCTGCATCTGCTTTTCCGGCGGACGCCGCCTTTCCAGCACGATGATGACCATCGCGTCTATGATGCCGTCCGCCAGCGCTTCCCAGCGTCTAGTGTTGATCAGCTGGCGGTTGTCCTGCGGCAGCAGCCGCGAGACCGGCGAGCTGTTTTCCAGATACTCGACGATCACGCGGGAGTCGTACAGCGTGGAGCCGTCGTCCAGTTCCAGCACGGGCACCTTGCCCAGCGGGTTGTATTCCTGCACGCGGGTGTGCTCGCTCCAGGGCATGTCTTCCTCGAGCGGGCAGTCGATTTTCTTTTCAGCCAGCACGATGCGCACTTTGCGGGCGTAAGGGCTGGTCAAAGAGGCGATCAGTTTCATGTTCGGGCGATGGGAGGTGAGGGGCGGTTGCCGGCGCCTCAGGCGCGGCCGGCATCTAACTTTAGCGCAAGCCGTTCAGGGCCGAAAGCCTTACTTGAGTTCCACCTTGCCGCTGACCTGCAGTTGCAGCTGGCTTTGGCCGGGCTGCAAATCAGGCTGGCTGACGTTGGCCTCAGCGCCGGCCACTGCCGCCTTCATCATGGTGATGGGCGGGCGGAAGCCGTGGTATTGCTGGCCGATATCCAGTTGTTGGATATTGACCACGCTCTTGCCCAGGGCTTTGGCGGCGATTTCGGCCTGGCCTTTCAGGCTGGCGATGGCCTCCGGAATCATGTCCTGTTCAGCCTTGCGGCGCGCCTTGTCCGATACGCCGAATTGCACGCCCTGCAGCAGCATGGTCTGTTGCAATTTGGCGATTAACTCCGCGGCGTTGGTGAAATTGCCGCTTTTCAGCTGGATTTCCGAACGGCCTTGCCAGCCGGTGATCTTGCCGTTCTTGTCGTAGCTGGGCCAAGTGTTGTAGCTGCCGCTGGACAACTGCACGTCCTTGAAGCCGCGTCCCAGGGCCAGGCCATCGTTGGTGACGCGGTTCAGCCTGTCCGCCAGCGCAGCGGCCTTGCTGTTGCTTTGCTGCACATACAGAGTAGCGGATAGCTCGTCGTTGGGCACCTCGCGCTGGGCGTTGGCGGACAGATTCAGCTGGATGCCGTCGGCGGCGGCTAAGGGGGCGGCGCTGGCTAGCGCGCAGCACAAGAGAATGGACTTGGCGCGGAATTTTTTCATTTCGACTCCTGGGCGGGGGGTGGCTGAAAGTAGACTCCGCTTCGATCCGCTTGGCAAGCGCAGGTTCCATGCTCCATGGTATTTTCATCGAGGCTGAAAATGCCAAACGGCCCGCAAGGGGCCGTTTGGACGGGGCGGAGCCGTATCAGGCGATGTACTCGTAGCCTGGCAGGGTCAGGAATTCGACAAAATCGTCCGAGGTGGTCAAGAGGTCGAACATTTTGGCCGCGTCCTCGTATTGCCGGGTCCAGCGCGCGCCGTATTCGGCCTTGAGCTTGGCGATTTCCTGTTCCTGAAGCGAGCGGAACAGCTCAACTGTCACCTTGCGGCCATCGTCCAGCACGCCCTTGGGCGAACGTATCCATTGCCAGATCTGCGAACGCGAAATCTCGGCGGTGGCGGCGTCTTCCATCAGGTTATGGATGGGCACGCAGCCGTTGCCGGAAATCCAGGCGCCCAGGTATTGAATCCCGACATTGATGTTCATGGCCAAACCGGCTTCGGTGATCGGCGCTTCCGGCTGGAAGTTCAGCAGATCGGCGGCGCTCGCCTGCACGTCCGGGCGCTGCTTGGCGATCTGGTTGGGCGCGTCGCCCAGTACGGTGCCGAAAGCCGCGGCGGCGATGGGCACCAGGCCCGGGTGGGCCACCCAGCCGCCGTCGTAGCCGTCGGTGGCGTCGCGGTCTTTGTCCGCCTTGACGCCGGCCAGCGCCTTTTCATTAGCGGCCGCGTCGTTCTTGATCGGAATCAGCGCCGCCATGCCGCCGATTGCAGGCGCGTCGCGGTGGTGGCAGGTCTTCAGCAGCAACAGGGCGTAGGCGCGCATGAAGGGCACGGTCATGGTGATTTGCGCGCGGTTGGCCAGGCAGAAGTCGCGGTTCTGCTTGAACTTCTTGATGCAGCTGAAGATGTAGTCCCAGCGGCCGGCGTTGAGGCCGGCGGAGTGCTCGCGCAGCTCGTACAGGATTTCGTCCATCTCGAAGGCGGCGAGGATGGTCTCGATCAGCACGGTGGCCTTGATGGTGCCTTGCGGGACGTTCAGCTCGTTCTGGGCGAAGACGAAGACATCGTTCCACAAGCGCGCTTCCAGATGGCTTTCCATCTTCGGCAGGTAGTAATAGGTGGCGCTGCCGTTTTCGCGCAGGTAGCGGATGTTGTGGAAGAAGGACAGGCCGAAGTCGAACAGGCTGCCGGATACGATTTCGCCGTCCACCTTGACGTGCTTTTCCATCAGGTGCCAGCCGCGCGGGCGCAGCAGCAGGGTGGCGATGGTGTCGTTCAGTTGGTACTGCTTGCCTTCCGGGCTTTGGAAGGAAATGGTCTTGCGGTAGGCGTCGCGGACGTTGATCTGGCCGGCGATCTGGTTGTCCCAGCTGGGGCAGTTGGAGTCCTCGAAGTCAGCCATGAAGCTCTTGGCGCCGGAATTCAGCGCGTTGATCATCATCTTGCGCTCCACCGGGCCGGTGATTTCCACGCGGCGGTCCAGGAGGTCCGCCGGCAGCGAGGCGATCTTCCAGTCGCCGGCGCGCACGGCGGCGGTTTGCGGCAGAAAGTCCGGCAGCTTGCCGGCGTCCAGCTCCGCCTGGCGCGCCACGCGGGCGGCCATGCGCTCGCGGCGGGTGGCCTCGAAGCGGCGATGCAGCTTGGCGACGAATTCCAGCGCCTCCGGGGTGAGAATTTCGGCGTAAGCCGGAGTGATGTCGGCGAGGATTTCCACGCCCTGCGGAAGATTGGCTGCCATGCGCGCGCTCCTTGGGTAAGAGAGAAGAGGATGTGAGAATGCTGCAATGCAATGATTGACAGTCTATTCGGCGCGCGAGTAAAAAGAAATGGCGAGATTTGCATAACATTTTTTACTTTTAGGTAGCTAATGAGCGAGCTGAAGCAACTGGAGACCTTTGTCGCCGTGGTGGGCTTGGGTAGTCTCTCAGCCGCCGCGCGGCAGCTGGGCGTGGTGCCGGCCATGGTGGGGCGGCGGCTGGACGCGCTGGAAGAGCGGCTGGGGGTGCGGCTACTGGTGCGCACCACGCGCAGCGTGGCGCCGACGCAGGAGGGCGAGGCCTTCTATGAAGACTGCCAGCGCATCCTGGCCGAGCTGACGGAGGCCGAGGCGGCGGTGGCGTCCGGCAGCGGCAAGGCGCGCGGCCACCTTCGGCTGTCCGCCCCGGCCGGCTTCGGCCGCCGCCACGTGGCGCCGCATGTCGCCGCCTTCCAGCGCCTGCATCCTGAAGTCAAAGTCACGCTGGACCTGTCGGACCGGCTGGTGGACCTGCAGCGCGACCGGATCGACTGTTCCATCCGCATCTCGGACCTGGCGGACTCCAGCCTGGTAGCCATCCGGCTGGCGGAAAACCGGCGCGTGGTGGTGGCGTCGCCGGACTATCTGGCCGCCCACGGCGTGCCGCGCGCGCTGGCGGACTTGCAGCATCACCAGTGCCTGTCCCTGGGCGAGAGCCAGAGTCGAGGCTGGAGCTTTGTGATGGACGGCAAGCCGGTGAACCTGAAGGTGTCCGGCGCGCTGGAATGCAACGACGGCGCGGTGCTGCATGAGTGGGCGCTGCAGGGCCTGGGTTTGGCCTGGCGTTCCTTGTGGGAAGTGAAGGACGACCTGTCCGCAGGCAGGCTGCTCACGGTGCTGGACGATTGCGCCTCGCCGGACTACCCCGTCTACGCGGTGGTGCCGCAGCGGCGCCTGCTGCCGGCGCGGGTGCGCCACTTCATCGAGCATCTGAAAAACGCATACGCCCAACCGGGCTACTGGAACTGAGCCGGTTTGCCGAGCCGCGCCCGTCTTGCTAAGGTAAGGCCTTGCCGCGCAGGGGCCGCGCGATTCCAAGACGAACAACGTGAATAAATATCATCAGATCTATAGCGATATCGTCGCCGATATCGACAACCGGCGTTACGCCCAGGGCGAGCGCATCCCATCCGAAACCGAGCTGATGAGCAGCTACGAAGCCAGCCGCGGCACCGTGCGCAAGGCCGTGGACATGCTGCAGGAACGCGGCTATGTGCAGAAGATTCACGGCAAAGGCGTGTTCGTGCTCAAGCCGGGCAATATCGAGTTCCAGCTCAGCGGCATCGTCAGCTTCCAGGAAATGAACGAGCGCATGGGGCGCAAGGTGGTATCGCGCGTGGCGGAACTGGCGCGCGCGCCGGTGGACGCGCCGCTGGCCCAGGCCACCGGCCTGCCGCAAGGCGAGGAGATGGTCAGGATCAAGCGGGTGCGCAATATCGACGGCGAAAACGTGATCCTGGACATCAACCACTTCGTCGCCGGCCTGGTGCCCGGCCTGAACGCGGACATCGCCGCCGGCTCCATCTACCGTTACATCGAGCAGGATCTGGGGCTGACCATCAGCTACGCCCAGCGCATCATCGAGGCCCAGCCCTGCAGCGACGACGACCGCCGCTACCTGGACCTGAACGGCATGGACCACGTGATCGTGGTCAAAAACCTGACCCACCTCTACGACGGCCGGCTGTTCGAATATACCGAATCACGGCATCGCTTGGATAAGTTTTATTTCACGGATATTGCGCGGCGCTGAGCCCGCCATGATGATGGCTGAGACTCGGCGGAACGCCCGGCTTTGCCGGGATTCCGCCCTATGGCAGACGGTTTTAGTAGGGGGATGCCCCGCAGAGGAGATCCACCGCCGATGCAAGTTGCGCCTGGGATTTTGACGCCTTGGCTATTCCTCGCATCTTAAGACGGACGACGCGTTCAGCCAGGCGCGCTCAGCGCATGCTCTCCAATCCCAGCCGCCCCACGCTGGCGGCCAGCTGTAAGCGGGCGGACAGCCAGTCGGTCAGCGCCTCCACTCGCTGTTCTCGCGCCTTGGCCAGTTCCGTCTGCACATTCAGCAGTTCCAGTATGTTTCCCGCGCCTTTCTCGTAACGCGCCTTGCCGGCGGCGAAGGCCGCCTGCGCGCTGTCCAATAGCTCGCGCGTGATGCGGGTATTGGCGCTGGCCGTTTCCAAGGCCTGGTAGCGGGTCCACACCTCATGCGCCACCTGCATCTGGGCATCTTCCAGCTGGCTTTGCCGTTCCGCCGTTTCCGCGGCGGCCTGCCGCGCCTGGTAATGGCGGCCAAAGCCTTCGAACAGCGGGATGTCCACCTGGATGCCGACATAGCGATCCTGGCTGCGCGCGCCCACCTGCGGCAAGCCGGTGCCCAGGCTTTCCGGCTGCGTGTTGTGGCTGGCGCGGGCCACTAGGCTGAGCACCGGCCAGCCCTGGGCGCGGACTTGCGTTTCCTTGGCGCGCGAGGCGGCCACTTGCGCGCGCGCGGCCTGCAGGCTGGGATGTTCGCGCTGGGCGGCGGCCAGCAGCTCGGCCGCCGGGCGCATGGTTTCCGCGGCGGATGGGTCGAGCGCGCTGGCTGGCGGCAGGGTGAGCGGGCTGTCTGGCGGCAGGCCCATGTCCAGCGCCAGCGCGCCCTCGGCATTGCGCAGCGCGCCCGCGGCCTTGGCCAGCGCGTAGCGGGCCTGGGCGGCGGCGGTTTGCGCCTGTAGCTGGTCGCTGATGGCGGCGACGCCGGCCTGCACCCGGCGCGCGGCGGCGCTGGCGCTCTGCTCGGCGGCGGCTTGCGTCTCGCGGGCAGCCTGCCAGCCGGCTTGCGCCGCGACGGCCGCGTAGTAGTCCTGGGCCGTGGCGGCCAGCACTTTCTGCATGGCGACGTCCTCGCCGGCCTGGGCGGCGTCCAGCAGGGCGCGCGCATTGTCCCGTCCGGCCTCCCGCGCGCCGAAGTCATACAGGCGCCAGTTCAAGGACAGCGTATCGCTGCGATAGCGGCTGTGGCTGTCAGTGTCCAAATAAGGCATGGACGGCGTCTGGGTGCGGGCGTGCTCGCGCGCGCTTTGCAGCGTGGCGTTCAGCGTGGGCAGATACGCGGCCCGCGCGCCGCCCAGCTGGGCTTGCTGCGCCTGCACCTGGGCCCAGGCCTCGCGCGTTTGCGGATGGTGGCACAGCGCCTGGCTGGCCGCCGTGTACAAGGAGAGCGATGCGGCGGGCGGCAGCGCCGGGCAGGCGAACCATGCCGGGGCCGAAGCCTCGCTGCGCAGCGGGTCGTCCAGCCAAGAAGCGGCCTGGCAAGCGGCGATGGGCAAGATAAACAGCAGCGCGGAGAGGAGGGACTGGCGGTTTGGGAACATTGCGTGGTGGAAAATGCTGTTTTTAATCAGGTGAGGAAATTTATTGCTAAATGTTAATGAATTGTGAATTACATATGCTATATATGAATTTATATGGTATATTACTTTGACCTTAAATATCGCCGCAGTCAATAATGCCAGCCACGTTTTTACTGTGGTCATATGATGCAGCAAGCCATTTCCGGGACGGCGCCGGCCGTCCCTCTCGACGCCGGGCTGCTCAGCCTGGTCATGATTGCCCGCTTTCACGGCATCGCGGCGGACCCGGCGCAGATGCGCCACCAGTCCGGTTTATCCGAAACCTTCCACGAGGCGGACTTATTGCTAGCCGCGCGCCGGCTGCAACTGAAGGCGCGGGCGGTGACGCTGAAGTTCGACCGCCTGGCCCATGCCGCCTTGCCCTGCCTGGCCTTGAGCGAATCCGGCCGCCATTTCGTGCTGGCGCGAGTGGACGACAGCCACGCGCTGGTGCAATTCGCCGATGAGCCGGCGCCGCGCAAGCTGGCCTTGTCCGACTTGCGGGCGCAATGGCAAGGCCGCGCCATTCTGTTCGCCTCCCGCGCCTCGCTGGCCGGCGAGCTGGCCCGCTTCGACTTCTCCTGGTTCATTCCCGCCGTCGTCAAATACCGCCGCCTGCTGGGCGAGGTGCTGGGCGTCTCGCTGGCGCTGCAGCTGTTCGCGCTGGTGACGCCGCTGTTCTTCCAGGTGGTGATGGACAAGGTGCTGGTGCACCGCGGTTTCACCACGCTGGATGTGATCTGCGTGGCGCTGCTGGTCTGTTCCGTGTTCGAGGTGCTGCTGACCGGCCTGCGCAGCTACGTGTTCTCGCACACCACCAACCGCATCGACGTGGAACTGGGCGCGCGGCTGTTCCGCCACCTGCTGGCGCTGCCCTTGCCGTACTTCGGCGCGCGCCGGGTGGGCGACACCGTGGCCCGCGTGCGCGAGCTGGAAAGCATCCGCAACTTCCTCACCGGCCAGGCGCTCACCGCCGTCATCGACGTGCTGTTCTCCGTGGTGTTTTTGGCGGTGATGGCGGTCTACAGCGTGAAACTGACAGCCATCGTCGCGCTGTCCCTGCCATGCTATGCCGCGGTGTCCGCCTGGCTGGTGCCGCCGCTGCGCAAGCGGCTGGACGAGAAATTCGTCCGCGGCGCGGACAACCAGGCCATGCTGGTGGAAACCGTCTCCCATATCGAAACCGTCAAAGCCATGGCGGTGGAGCCGCAATTCACCCGGCGCTGGGACCAGCAACTGGCCAGTTACGTCAGCGCCGGCTTTCGCGTGGGCAACCTGGCCAATCTGGGCCAGCAGGGCATCCAGCTGATAGGCAAGCTGGTGACGGTGGCCACGCTGTGGCTGGGCGCCAAGCTGGTGATAGACGGCCGGCTCAGCGTGGGCCAACTGGTGGCTTTCAATATGCTGGCCGGCCGCGTCTCCGCGCCGGTGCTGCGGCTGGCCCAGCTATGGCAGGACTTCCAGCAAGTGGGCATCTCCATGCAGCGGCTGGGCGACATCCTCAACACCCGTAGCGAACTGCCGCAAAGCCGCCAGGCGCTGCCCGCCGTGCGCGGCGAAATCGACTTCGAAGACATCCGCTTCCGCTATACCCCGGACGGCCAGCAGGTGCTGAAGGGCATCAGCCTGCACATCCAGCCGGGCGAAGTCATCGGCATCGTCGGCCGCTCCGGCTCCGGCAAATCCACGCTGACCAAGCTGCTGCAGCGGCTCTATCTGCCGGAGGGCGGCCGCGTGCGCATAGACGGCATAGACCTGGCCCTGGCCGACCCGGCCTGGCTGCGCCGCCAGGTGGGCGTGGTGCTGCAGGAGAACATGCTGTTCAACCGCTCCATCCGCGACAACATCGCCCTGGCCGACCCGGCCCTGCCGCTGGACGCGGTGATCCAGGCAGCCAAGCTGGCCGGCGCGCACGAGTTCATCAGCGAATTGCCGGAAGGCTACGACACCAAGGTGGGCGAGCACGGCAGCGGCCTGTCCGGCGGCCAGCGCCAGCGCGTGGCCATCGCCCGGGCCCTGATCAGCAACCCGCGCATCCTGATCTTTGACGAAGCCACCAGCGCGCTGGACTACGAATCGGAACGGGTGATCCAGCAGAACATGCAAGCCATCTGCCAGGGCCGCACCGTGCTGATCATCGCCCACCGCCTGTCCGCCGTGCGCCACGCCCATCGCATCATCGCCATGGACAAGGGGCAGATCGTGGAGGCCGGCCCGCATGAACAGCTGCTGCGCCAGAACGGCTACTACGCCCGCCTGGTAGCGCTGCAAACCGCCTGAGGCGAGGCATGCCGACGCATTGGGCCATGCCGTATTCGCCGAGCGCGCCGTTCAGCTCCTCTCCCCCCGCTGGAGAGGGGGGGAGAGGGGGGGAGACGTCCCTTGCTCGGTTCGTCCGTGCCGTTCCGGGTTTGAAACAAGGCTCACGCCACCCCCGATCGATTGGCTCCAGGTTTTTGCCGCAGGGGAATCCCTTTCCCCCTGGGGGAGAGGGGTTGGGGAGAGGGGATGACGCCGCCTCTTGCACGGTTCGTCCGTGCCGCTCTGGGTTTGCAACAAGGCCCACGCCGCCCCGGTCGATTGGCTCCATGTTTTTGCCGCAGGGGCATCCCTCTCCCCCTGCGGGAGAGGGGTTGGGGAGAGGGGGCGACGCCGCCCGCGCCATTCACCAAAACCGCCATGCCGATTGGCGGAGGAAAATCGTTAAAGCATGAAACTGCGATTGCAAGCCATACAAGACCTACTGTCCCGCTACGGCCAAGTGTTCCGCGCCGCCTGGGACATCCGCCATCAACTGGACGCGCCGCCGCGCCAGGGTCATGAGCTGGCCTTCCTGCCCGCCCACCTGGAACTGGCGGACACCCCGGTCCACCCCGCGCCGCGCTGGACCATGCGGCTGATCGTGCTGTTCGCCCTGCTGGCCGTGCTGTGGTCCGCCTTCGGCAAGCTGGACATCGTCGCCACCGCCCACGGCAAGCTCGCGCCCAATGCCCAGGTCAAGATCATCCAGCCGCTGGACACCGGCGCCGTGCGCGCCATTCTGGTGCAGAACGGCCAACGGGTGAAGGCCGGGCAGGCGCTGGTGGAGCTGGACGCCACCCAGGCCGGCGCCGACGCCGCCAAGAGCCGCGCCGCCCGGCTGGACGCCGCCGCCACGGTGGTGCGGGCGCAAGCGTTGCTGGACGCCCAAGCCCAAAACCACCCGCCGCGATTGGCCAGCATCCCCGGCTTGCCGGTTAACCGCCAGGCCGAAGCGCAAAGGCTGGCCGAAGGCCAATACGGCGAATACCGCGACAAGCTGGCCGCCCAGCAGGCAGAGCTGCTCAAGCGCCAGGCCGAGCTGGACAGCACCCGCCGCCAGATCGACAAACTCAAGCAAACCGCGCCGCTGGCCCGGCAAAGCGCCGACGCCTATCGCGACCTGGCCAAGGACAGCTACGTCTCGCGCCAGGACTATCTGCAAAAAGAGCAGGAGCGCATCAGCCAGGAGCAAGACCTGGCCGCCCAGCAAAGCCACGCCCGCGAGCTGGCCGCCGGCATAGAAGAACAGCGCCGCCTGGTGGACGCCACCCGCTCCCAATTCCGCCGCGAACAACTGGACGAACTGAACAAGGCCCAGCAACTGCTGACGCAAAACCGCAGCGAGGAAACCAAGGCCAGCCAGCGCCAGCAACGCATGCGCCTCACCGCGCCGGTGGCCGGCACCGTGCAGCAGCTGGCCATCCACACCGTGGGCGGCGTGGCCACCCAGGCGCAGGCGCTGATGGAAATCGTGCCGGACGACACGCTGGAAGTGGAGGCCAGCATTGGCAACAAAGACATCGGCTTCGTCAACGCTGACCAGGACGCGGTGGTGAAAGTGGAAACCTTCCCCTACACCCGCTACGGCTACCTCACCGGCAAAATCATCAAAGTGTCCAACGACGCGACGCAGGACAAGAAACTGGGTCTGGTATTCTCGGCGCGCATCAGGCTGAACCAGAGCCGGATCAAAGTGGAAAACAAATGGGTGAACTTGTCGCCCGGCATGGCGGTGACAGTGGAAGTGAAAACCGGGCAACGGCGGGTGGCGGAGTATTTCTTGAGTCCGTTGGTGGAGTATGCGCAGGAGAGTTTTAGGGAGAGGTGATTCACCCCAATACCTCAAGGAGAAATCTAAATGGTCATAGAAATTACGCTCATTACATTATTCATCCCGTACACCATCTTAACTGCAGAAAAGCAGGGGTATTCAACTCAAATTTTACCCACAGGAAAAGCCTGAGAGAAATGAAAGATCGCAGGAGTCTAGTTGCAAGCATCGTCACCATGTTTAAATATGCATTTATTGCAATCGGTTTGATTGTTATTTTCATCAAATTTCATGCAGTCATAAATAAAAACACCCAACAAAGAGAGTAAAATACAAATATGGAATACACGGGGAAAAAAACGGCAGAAAAATTATCAACCATCGGGGAATATCTTGTAGAAAACACCTACAAGGTGTTTATTGCAACAATACTGATTTTATTCCTATCCAACAAGATATTTCCTTCTATTTACATCCTTGCAGGAGAATTCATACCGGACAGCCTACCAAGTTTTGAAATTTTTGGATATCACCCGTTCATAGGAATCAACGGGCCACTATCACCTCAATTCCTACGACTAGTTTCATTAATTTTATTCTTCTTCACGCATCTACTTTCGATTGAAACTCTTGTATGGGGTGGCGCAAGCCTGATAGCCGACCCAAAAAAACTGGCTGCGAGAGCATTAAACAGCAGAACAAAGGGAGCCCCTCCTTCTAGCGGTTTGATTCTAGGGCAGCGCATACTTTTCACAACAATGGCACCAGGCATGCTCTTCTTAGTATATGCATTTCATTTCACCGGAAGTTATTTCCATTCAAACAATGCAAATGCGCTAATGATTGGTGTGTTTTTCCCTGGAATAGCATTGCCAACATTTACCTATACACTTACCCACGTCATTTCGTTTCACTACTATTGCAAAGAAGAAAGAATATAAATATGAGAGTTGACCCGCATGGCTCCCCTTGGACTAATGGACCGGGTAGTTCAATACCCGAATCTCCATCCAATTCAGTTGACTGGAATACACTTGGGAAAGACATTGCAAGCGAAGTTGAAAATTTTTCCGGAAAAATAGGGGGCAGACCACGATTTTCGGTGAGGGAGGGATGTGTTGTTGCTTTGATTGATCGTAAATCGTGGTCTGTCCCTTACTTATTTTTTCGCATTCGCCTGAACCAAAACCGCATTCAGGTGGAAAACAAATGGATGAACCTGTCGCCGGGAATGGCGGCCACCGTGGAAATCAAGACCGGACAGCGGCGGGTGGCGAAGTATTTCCTTAGCCCGCTGAAGGAGTATGCGCAGGAGAGTTTTAGGGAGAGGTGAAACACATAGAAAGTCCAAGCGAAGCAATAAAACACTCGCAAATAGCATCAAATCAAACACTCCCTATTTGATCAGTATTTTTTATTATATTAATGCAGAGGATAAAAATGTCTAATTGGTATTATTCGGCCTATCAGATATTTAAAGTTGGCGCACTTCTATTTCTTGTTGCTACTCATTTTTTCAATATGAGATTTAGATCTGGCTTGCAAGATGCCGATAAGGGAGTTCTTGATTTTGGATATATAGACAACTTAAAAAAATTAAATCCAAAATTGCACAAAATTAAAGTTGCAAGAAATATAACAGCCCTGCTTGGCGTTCTTTTTACAGCCATTTCCATTTTTATTTATTTTTTAGGAGTTAAATGATGCCATTTACGGTGATAGGTATTGGGAAAGGCGCCGACGGACTTGGTGCAGCCTTTGGTGCTGCTAGCAGTGGGGTCGATGCATCCAACGCAGGGAACAGCTTCCAAATTATCAATGATGCAGGCCAAGCCATTGCTTCGTTTGGCAGTGCGTCTCCCATTACGGCCATACCAACAAATATGGCTGCAGGTTCGATGACCTTAATGAAAATGGAAATGGACTTGCAAGATGGAAAGATGATTGATCCTAATGATGTATTTACCGTCATGGGAAATGGTGCCGTTGTAGCTGGATGGTTTGTTGCGCTCGCGATTGGAAGTGAGGCTGTTCTTACGGGAGCTGCCATATATGGTGCTGCAATGGCACTAAATCAGGCTAGCGCTGCAGTTTACAAGGCCGTTCATGATGATTTCAAAAAGTCCACTTTCGACAGCAGCTGGGATCCTCTCGCCATTGATCTGACTGGCTCCGGTATCCACACCCTTGGAGCAGATCAATCCGGTGTGATGTTCGACACCAACGGCTCCGGTAATACCGAGCAACTGGGGTGGATTGCGCAAGGAACCGGTTTGTTGGTGTATGACCCCAATGGCACCACCACGCTGACCAGCGGCACCCAGCTGTTTGGCAACAGTACCTTGCTGCCCCAGAAAATAGGGGACAGACCACGATTTTTGGTGAGTAGGATTGGTTGATGTGTTGTTGCTTTGATCGATCGAAAATCGTGGTCTGTCCCTTACTTATTTTTCGCATCCGGCTGAACCAAAGCCGTATCCGGGTAGAGAAAAAATGGGTGAACTTGTCGCCGGGCATGGCGGTGACAGTGGAAGTCAAAACCGGGAAGCGGCGGGTGGCGGAGTATTTCTTGAGTCCGCTGATGGAATATGTGCAGGAGAGTTTGAGGGAGCGGTGATGAGTTTGCAGAGTGATGCTGAATCTATCGTGAGCCCGCTCTTGCCAAGGCGTTTGAAAATCTCTTCGACCAGCTTGGCGCATTGGGCGGAAGCAATGGCTTATCTTCCAAATGAACCAACATTGTTTCCAATATGGCTGGAGCAGCAGTTGAAACCATTGTTTGGTTTTGAAAAACTGTTTTGCGTGCACGGAGAGGTAGTGGCGGGCGAGGTCAGAATAACGCATTGGCTTTCGCTTGGGTATGAGTCAGATAGTTTTCAAAGCTATATGCAGAGCTTTGAATGGGAGCGGCGCGGATGCTTGAAATGGTGGTTGAAAAATCGCAAGCCGTTTCTGTTGAGCTATGCGTCTCCGCCGATATTTTCTAGTCAATTTGAGTTGAGTGAAATGGCGCGGATGGGTTTGCATACTATTGTCGGACATGGCTTGGTTAACCCATTGTCTAGGGAGGGAACCTACTTCAGTATGGGGAATGTGCGGACGCCTTTTGATCCAGGTTTGTTGGAAATGATGGAGCTGACAATGCCATTTCTGCATAGCCAGTTCATTGATTTTATCCATCAAAAATCAGCTATTTCCCTGGAAATGGATGGTGTCCCTCCCAGGCAAAGGGAGGTATTGCGCTATGCCTTGGCTGGATATCCCGACAAAAAAATTGCGCGCGAGATGGATATCTCTGAGAAAACGGTCAGGAACCAATTAAGCGAGTTGTATCGAATGTTTGATGTGCGCTCCAGGGCAGAGCTGATAGTCAAGTTGCGTTAAGTGGGACATGTGCCCTATGGACAAGATTTGTTGGGAGTGTTCAACTGAGCATGTTGTTTTCATGCCGGGATGGGAGAGTTGTGCGTGATGTTTGCAATTTTAGCTGTGGAGGCTCTCATGCTTGTTAATTCTAAAACAGCTATTTTATTGATGCTTTCTTTGATTTATGTTCAGACCTTCTCTGAAGGTGGGCAGTTGCTTTATATGATGCATGACATTTGCGAAAAACTAATCTATCCATCATTGATTAATAAGGGCCTATGTAGGAGTGTGAATGATTGTGATAAGAAAGATTATGTTTTTGCAACTAGCACCTCTGACTCGATTCGTATAGCACTGTATGGTGTGGTTGATAAGGGCTTAATTGCAGAAGTAGTGAATAAGTTAAATTCTAATAATTATCCTGTTTCATATGTGACTTTTTATAAAGAGCCGCACCAATTAAATGGCAGCATCTTATTAACTCATACTGTTGTGGCAAAATATAGATTGAGGTGATTTTATGAGTAACTATCCTCTGGCATAGCCTATAAGCAATCCAATCTCCTCAGTCGTCATAAAGTCTTACATTGGGAATGGCAGGAAAAATAGGGGACAGACCACGATTTTCGGTGAGGGAGGGATGTGTTGTTGCTTTGATTGATCGTAAATCGTGGTCTGTCCCTTATTTTCTCGTTAGGTGGGATATATGCCCTATGGACAAGTTTTCTTAGAAGTGTTCAACTAGTTTATGCTGTTTTTTGTCATGTTTTTAGAGTTTTGAAAAATTTTTAATTTTATTTTTTGAATTGCTAGGCTCATTTTAGCGGTGGAGACATTTATGTTTTCTAGGGTTCGGGTGATTCTATTATTGATTCTTGCTCTCTTTTGTGTGAGAGCATTTTCTGGTGATGGGCAGTTGCTTTATTTTCTAGATGAGGTTTGTAATAAATCGATTTTTCCCTTTATGGTAGAGAATAAGTTGTGCAGCAATAACATAGATTGTAGAAGTCGGGAAGTTGTATTTGCGACAAGTACCTCAGATGAAATGCGGATGGCTGTATATGGAGTGGCTGATAAAAAATAATAGATGGAATTGTGAATAGAATTAAAATTTCTGAAATACCTGTTTCAACAATTGTTTTTTATAAGGAGCAGCATAGAAGGAATTGGAATTTTTCTTTTTTATACACGGTTATTGCTAAGTATAAATTTAAATGAGGTGAAGCTACGAGTGTATATCATATTGCAAGTCCTGTTGACAGAAAAAGAAAATAGGGGTAGGTCACGATTTTCGGTGAGGAGGATGTGTTGTTGCTTTGAGCGATCATAAATCGTGGTTTGTCCATTCTTTCTTATTTGTTTTAACGTTAATCAGACTTAATATATTTAAATCCAAAGCAAGGAAATTCGTTTTAATTGGGCATTGTTTAAAAGGCTCAGGTTCTTTTTGCTTCTGATCGGGAGTGGGTATGACTCAATTTTTTTTTACGTATAGAAAGATGATTGGTAGATTGAAGTTTTTTATTGTCGTGGGTTTGGTGGCTATTCTTTTTCCTATTTTTTCGGTTGCAGGTAGCGGGCAGTTAATGTATATGGTCCACGATCTAAGTGATAGAGTGATTTTTCCTATCTTAATAGATGGTGGTGTGTGTAAAAACAATAAAGACTGCAAAGAGAAGGATATTGTTCTCGCAACTAACTCTGATGATGAAGTATTTATCTACGTTTATGGCGTGTCGAATACGGAGCTGATATTGAAGATTGTGAGTAAGTTAAAGAAAGAATCTAATCGAGTCAAGACGATTACTTTTTTTAAAGAGGCTCATGGTGAAAGTTTTTTGGACTTATTTCACACTGTAATTGCTAAGTATAACCTTAAATAGGTGTCTTATGGGAAAGAAATATAGCCCTGCTAGGCCGATTAATTTTCCAATTGATCATGTTGTTATTAAGTCCTACGTTGGTGGGCAGGATGAAGGGTGGATTCCTCATACTTTTCTTGAGGTCTATGATAAGAATGGAAATTCTTCTGATTTTGGATTCGCGCCAGATCCATCAGGATTGCTAGGGGCTGGTAAAATATTTGACAATCAGGGGCATGCTTGGTCGGATAGAACTGATTCAATATACTTGAATGATAGTCAGGCAGGTAGACTTGCTGACTACATTAATCAGTCTATTGAAAATCCCCCGTTTTATAATCTTCCTAATGGCAATCAGTGTGATGTATGGGCAGTTGCAGGTGTGTTGGGCTCATTGACGGGGGTCGATATTTCAAAGCAAATGCTTGCGGGAGGTATTGATTTGGGTGTGGCGGGTGTTGTGGAAACGGCAGTATTGAATCCATATACTCAGGCTTTATGGGATACAGCGTGGAAGGCAATGAAGGAAGCCGTGGGGGATATAAATAAAAATTGGAATAGTATCAAAAAAAATTTCCATGACTTATTTCAAGGATCTGTCTTTGACAGCAGCTGGGACCCTCTCGTCATCGATCTCACCGGAACGGGTATTCACACCCTTGGATCAGACCAGTCCGGCGTGATGTTCGACACCAACGGCTCCGGTAATACCGAGCAACTGGGGTGGATTGCGCAAGGAACCGGTTTGTTGGTGTATGACCCCAATGGCGCCGCCACGCTGACCAGCGGCACCCAGCTGTTTGGCAACAGTACCTTGCTGCCCGATGGGAAATATGCGCTGGATGGTTTTCAAGCGCTGGCCGCGCTGGATAAAAGTGGCAGCGGCCACATCGACGCCAGTAATCCGGAGTTTGCCAATCTGCGCATCTGGGTGGGCGCACCCGGCAATGGCAGTAGCAATAGCGCCTTGGCTACCGGTAAAATGATGACGCTGAAGGAGTTGGGCATTGTAGATATTTCACTGCATGCCACCAAAACTTGGGCGAATACCGGCGGCGCCGAGCACATGGCGAATACGGAATCCTCTTACGCGGTGGTGACTTGGGCAGATGGCCACACCACGACGATGGGAGACATCAACTTCGCCGCAGATCCTTTCTATCAGCACCTCAAGCCCATCGGCCCCTTGTCCGATGCGGTGAAAGTTTTGCCGGAAATGGCAGGCTGCGGCCCGGTTTACGACACCCAGCAGGCGGCACAGAAATCCCCAGCCTTTGCCGACATGTTGAAAAAATACAGCGCGCTGACCAGCCGCGCCGACCAGGTTTCCATGCTGCCGCAGTTGCTGAAAGCCTGGGCGGACAGCAGCGATTTCAAAGGGCTGATGGCGAGAAATGATTGGGATATTGCTTCCAATAATTACGTCTATGTCTTTGATAGTACCAAGATGTTTGCCGGGCAAAACCCTAGCAATCCCTTGTCTCTGCTTGCGGGCGGCGGCATCCCGCTGCAAGACCGGGATCAATGGTCCGACGTTTACAAGCAGATGGCGGACATGGTAGGCGTGCTTGAGGTATTCAATGGCCAAGCATTATACGAGCCCAGCCAGACAGACCTGATGTGGGGTCGGCATGCGGATGCCATCCACGTAGCCTTGATCTCCGGTGGTGGCGGCAGTGGCGATGGAGGTGGAAAAGCGGGCATCAAGCTAGGCGCTACCTATAAAATTGAAGTCAATGCCCAGCAAGTGGCTAACCTGCAACAAAGCTACCAGGCCCTGGAACAGAGTGTATATGAGGGTTTGCTGATGCAAACCCGGATCAAGCCTTACCTCGATGCCATTAAATTGAATATCAATCCCAAAACTGGCGCCCAATTCGATCTGTCTGGTTTAGATAAAATTCTTGATAACAAATATGCGGCCAATCCTATTGATGCTACGCTAGATTTGCTGGAGCTGACGGCCTATGGTCGGGATATGCTAGTGGCCACGGGATGGGATATGGCGACTAAACTAGGGCATTGGATCAGTGATTTGACTGCAAATGGCTCGTGGCAGAAAATATCCGCGCAGTTGCAGGATGGTCTGGATTCTCTGATTCATATTGACAAGGACGGTAAGTTTTCTCTGACGGATGCCCAAGGGAATGCGATCTACATCGCAAAAAGCGGTGACGATACGCTTCAAGGCGGTAGCGGGCATAATATATTATACGGTGGCAGCGGCAATACCATCATGTATGGCGCGGGGACCAGCAATACCTTCTACGGCGGCACCGGGCACGACACCATGCTCAGCCAGGGAGGCTGCGCCACATACATTGGCGGCAGCGGCTTTGATGTCATGGGCAGCAACGATTGCCGCAGCGCTACCACGACAGGACATACCACCGACGATAAGGGCAATCTCATCGGTAGTACCTATATCGCAGGCACTGGCGGCGGCATTATGTATGGTAGCGATGCCAACAACCTTTACCAGCTATCCCTGGGTTGCGGTTCGGATTCCATCTTCAGCGCCGGTTATAGCTGGTATGGGGATAACGGTATGGCAAACCGCAATGTCAACAATGTGCTGAAATTCGGGCCAGGCATCAGTGCCGGCAATATTTGGGCGGAGACCAGTGGCATTGATCTGATTCTGCACTATTCCGACAAAGATGCCGTCACGTTGAAGGAGTGGTTTGTCATTTCAGTGCAGCCTGTGCAAACAGTACAGTTTGCCGATGGCAGCTCAATGAATATCAAGGATTTGCTCAACAGTTTGTCTTTCAGTGCAGGCCACGCTGCCAATGGCGTGATATATGGGGTAGGCAAGCAAGAAAACCTGATGGCTGGCGATGGCAATGTTTCAGTGATGGGGGGCAATGGCGATGCCACATTGACTGGTGGATCCGGTAATGACTCCTTATATGGCGGCACGGGATCCAACACCTTCCATGGCGGCAGCGGCAATACCATCATGTATGGCGCGGGCGCCAGCAATACCTTCTACGGCGGCACCGGGCACGACACCATGCTCAGCCAGGGAGGCAGTGCCACATACATTGGCGGCAGCGGCTTCGATGTCATGGGCAGCGATGATTGCCGCAGCGTTACCACGACAGGACATACCACCGATGTCAAGGGGAATCCCATCGGCAGTACCTATATCGCAGGCACTGGCGGCGGCATTATGTATGGCAGCGATGCCAACAACCTTTACCAGCTATCCCTGGGTTGCGGTTCGGACTCCATCTTTAGCGCCGGTTATAGCTGGTATGGAGTCAACGGCATAGCAAACCGCAATGTCAACAATGTGCTGAAATTTGGCGCTGGTATCAGCGCCGATAAAATGTGGGTGGAAAATCGCGGCATTGATCTGATCCTGCACTATTCCGACAAGGATGCCGTGACTTTAGCAGAATGGGCGGTTATCTCCGTGCGCCCGGTGCAGACCGTACAGTTTGCCGATGGCAGCTCAATGAGCATCGACACCCTGTTGAGCAAGCTGCCCGTGCAGATTAACGGCACAAATGGTGTCTTCACCGGTGTCGGCGCAAACGAGTTGATGAAGTCTGATAGCCAGAACGACACGATGACGGGCGGCGCGGGTAATGTCAGCTACGAAATCTCCTCAAACGCCACGCACGTGACGATCAACAACGCGGCCAGCGGCGCTGGGCATGCCAGCTCGGTGCTATTCGATAGCGCATCCAGCAATCAATTGTGGTTCCAGCATTCCGGCAATGATTTGCTGGTAAGCGAGATTGGCACCACCACGCAAATCGACATCAGCGGCTGGTATGCCGGCGATGCCAACCATGTGCAGCAATTCCGAGCCTCGGATGGCAAGGTCCTGCTGGACAAGCAAGTGGATGCGCTGGTGAGCGCGATGGCCGGGTTTGCGCCGCCAGCGGCGGGGGCGGCCTTGCCGCAGAACGCGCAGGACGCGCTGCAGCCGGCGCTGGCGGCGAACTGGCACTAAGGGGGGCATCCGGTTGATGCACTATGGCGAGGGGCTGCGGCCCCTCGTTTTTGCGTGACGAGAACAAGATATTGCCGTGAAAAAATTGAAGCTGTTGTTCATTCATCAAAATTTCCCTGGACAGTTCAGCCATTTGCTGCCGCAGGTATGGAAATCGCATCAGGTAGAGGCGATGGGCCTGGGGGAGCGCCGCTGGGTCGGCGCGCATTTGAACCGGCTGCCGGCCGGCTTGCCGGTGCTGGCTTATGACATGCCGGAGGCGCCGGAGGCGGGGATGGATCCCTTCCTGCAGACCTGCGCGCAGGCCGTGGCGCGCGGCAAGCAGGTGGCGGTGTCCTTGCTGCGCTTGCGCGCGGAAGGCTTCACGCCGGATGTGGTCTACGCGCATCCGGGCTGGGGGGAATCTTTATTCGTCAAAGACGTGTTCCCCCAGGCGCGGCTGGCGCATTACTGCGAGTTTTTCTATCGCGCGGATGGCCTGGATGTGGGCTTTGATCCAGAGTTTCCGGACAGCTTTGAGGACAGGCTGAAGCTGCGCGTGCGCGCCAGCCATCATTTATTGAGCCTGGATGCGATGGATCTGGGCATCAGCCCTACGCAGTGGCAGCGGCAGTGCTTTCCTGAGGCGTATCGAGACCGCATCGCGGTGGTGCATGACGGCGTGGATACGGATGCGGTCAGGCCGGACCCCCATGCCGCGCTGCGGCTGCCCAATGGCCGGGTATTGACGGCGGCCGACGAGGTGGTGACTTTCGTCAACCGAAACCTGGAGCCATACCGGGGCTTTCATTCCTTCATGCGCGCTTTGCCGCAGCTGCAAAGGCAGAGGCCGGACGCGCAAATCCTGATCGTTGGCGGAGACGAGGTGTCCTACGGCAGGCAGGCGCCGCCCGGCTATTACCGGCAGCGCATGCTGGACGAGGTGGGCGCCGGCCTGAACCTGGAAAACGTCCATTTCCTGGGCAAGGTGCCGTATGCCGACTACCTGCGCATGCTGCAAATCTCCACGGCTCACGTCTATCTGACCTATCCCTTCGTGTTGTCTTGGTCCATGCTGGAGGCCATGGCCTGCGGCTGCGTGGTGGTTGGCTCGAAAACACCGCCGGTGGAGGAGGTGATAGCGGATGGGGAGAATGGCTTGCTGGTGGATTTCTTCTCGCGGCAAGCCATTGCCGATACGGTTGCTGACGCCTGCGCGCGGAGGGCGGTGTTGTCCGATCTGAGAGCGGCCGCCAGGCAGACCGTTCTGGAGCGCTTTGACCTGCGGCGGGTGTGCCTGCCGCGGCAACTGGCTTTGCTGGGCGTATAGGTTTTGCAACGACGTAGCCTGGATATTTCCATGATGTTTGCGACCAGGCGGAACTCCCGGCTTTGCCGGGATTCCGCCCTACGGGAGGCGGTTCTGTAGGGTGGATGCCCCGCAGGGGCGATCCACCGTTGTGTGCAAAATAGATGAATGAGACAGGCCCGGCGCGGAGTGATCCGCCCGGGCCTTCGTCTTTTCGCTGTTGCGAAATGGCGGCAGTCGGTTTGACTTTTCACAAACTCGTACAGACGAGCATTGACCATCTCGTATGTACGAGTTAACTTGCCTCCAGTTGTGATGCGGACAATCACCACAAACAGGCGGATTTCCGGCATGGTGGCCGGATGCGAACCCACCGCCGCGACCAGGGACAGGGAGGGATGATGAGTCAAAACTATCAAGCGATCGCCGCGCAGATACTGCAAAACATCGGCGGCGCGGCCAATATCCGCCAGGCGGCGCACTGCCTCACCCGGCTGCGCATTTCATTGCATGACGAGTCCAAGGTGCAGGGCGACGCGCTGCGCCAGGTGGAGCTGGTGAAGGGCCACTTCAGCAATGCCGGGGTGTTTCAGATCGTCATCGGCGCCGGAGATGTGGACCGCGTGTATGCCGAGATGGTGAAGCAGGGCGGGGTGGCTCGCGCCACCATCGCGGAGGTGAAGGCCTGCGGCGACGCCAAGCAGAACCGGCTGCAGCAACTGGTGAAGGTGTTTTCGGACGTGTTCATGCCTATCTTGCCGGCCATCATCATCGCCGGTTTGCTGATGGGCGCCAATAATCTGCTGGGCGCCAAGGGCATGTTCATCGAAGGCAAGAGCCTGCTGGACGCCTATCCGGGCCTGTCCGGACTGTGGGGGCTGATCAATATGATGGCCAACACGTCCTTTGTCTTCCTGCCGGCGCTGGTGGGCTGGTCCGCCGCCAAGCGCTTTGGCGGCAGCGAGATTCTGGGCATCGTGCTGGGCCTGCTGCTGGTGCATCCGGACCTGCTCAATGCCTGGAATTATGGCAAGGCTGCGGCGGGGCTGGATGGCGCGTCGGTGCCTTACTTCGACCTGTTTGGCCTGCATATCGAAAAAGTGGGCTACCAGGGCCAGATTCTGCCCATCCTGGCCGCCGCCTGGGTGATGTGCCGCGTCGAGCTGTGGCTGAGGCCTAGGGTGCCCAACGCGGTGCAGCTCTTGGTGGTGCCGATTGTCACCATCGCCATCAGCGGCTTCCTGGCGCTGGCGGTGATCGGCCCCTTGGCCCGCCATCTGGGCATCGCCGTCACCGACGCGCTGGTCTACGTGTTCAACCTGGCGCCGTGGCTGGGCGCGGCATTGTTCGGCGCGCTGTACGCGCCGCTGGTGCTGACCGGCATGCACCACATGTTCATCGCGGTGGACCTGCAGCTGATTTCCAGCCAGGGCGGCACCTTCATCTGGCCGATGATCGCCTTGTCCAATATCGCCCAGGGCAGCGCCGCGCTGGCCATGTTCTGGCTGGCCCGGAGCGCCAACGACAAGAATATGGCGTCGACCTCCGCGATATCGGCCTTCTTCGGCATCACCGAGCCGGCGATGTTCGGCGTCAATCTGCGCCACAAGCTGCCGTTCTACGCGGCGCTGGCCGGCTCTTCCTGCGCGGCGGTGCTGATCAGCCTGGGGCACGTCAAGGCGTCG
Organism: Chromobacterium alticapitis; assembly: GCF_002924365.1. Classification (GTDB taxonomy): domain Bacteria; phylum Pseudomonadota; class Gammaproteobacteria; order Burkholderiales; family Chromobacteriaceae; genus Chromobacterium; species Chromobacterium alticapitis. The sequence continues at coordinate 46,248 of NZ_PQWB01000042.1, forward strand.
GCGATCGGCGTCGGCGGTTTGCCTGCCTTCATCTCCATCATTCCGCAGTACATCCCGCTGTTCCTGGCCGGCACGCTGGTGGCCTTGGCCGTGCCGTTTGGCCTGACCTGGCTGCTGGCGCGCCGCCAGTTGGCCGCGGCCGCCCAAGCGGAGGCCGCGCAGCATGCCTAAGGACATGAAACGGGCGGTGGTCTACCAGATTTACCCCAAGAGCTTCAGCAGCCATCGCAACCAAGCCACCGGCGACCTGCTGGGGGTGGCGGACCGGCTGGACTACCTGGCCTGGCTGGGCGTGGACTATCTGTGGCTGACGCCGTTCTACCGCTCGCCGCAAAACGACAACGGCTACGATGTCAGCGATTATTACAGCATCGACCCGGCCTACGGCAGCATGGAAGACTTCGAGCTGCTGCTGGCCGAGGCCAAGCGGCGAGGCATCGGCGTGATGCTGGACATCGTGGTCAACCATACCTCCACCGAGCACGCCTGGTTCCAGCAGGCGCTAAAGGGCAGGGACAATCCCTACCGCGACTTCTACATCTGGCGCGACGCGCCCAACAACTGGCAGTCTAAATTCGGCGGCAATGCCTGGGAGAGGGACGAGGCCAGCGGCCAGTATTATCTGCACCTGTTCGACAAGACCCAGGCCGATCTCAACTGGGAAAACCCGGCGCTGCGCCAGGCGGTGTTCGAGATGATGCGTTTCTGGCGCGACAAGGGCGTGGCCGGCTTCCGGCTGGACGTGATCAATCTGATCTCCAAGGACCCGGCCTTTTCCGAGGACGACAGCGACGGCCGCCATTTCTACACCGATGGTCCGCGCGTGCATGAATACCTGCAGCAGATGCACCGCGAAGTGTTCGACGGCCATGAGCTGATGACGGTGGGCGAGATGTCGTCCACCTCGCTGGAGCACTGCATCGCCTACAGCCGGCCGGACCGGCGCGAGCTGAGCATGACCTTCAACTTCCACCATCTGAAGGTGGATTATCCGGACGGCGAGAAGTGGCGGGCGGGCGAGGTGGATTTCATCGCGCTCAAGCGCATCCTGTCGGACTGGCAAACCGGCATGCACGCCGGCGGCGGCTGGAACGCGCTGTTCTGGTGCAATCACGACCAGCCGCGCGCGCTGTCCCGCTTCGGCGACGATGGCCGCTACCGGACGGAGTCCGCCAAGATGCTGGCCACCGCGCTGCACGGCCTGCAGGGCACGCCCTACATCTATCAGGGCGAGGAGATAGCCATGGCTGATCCCGGCTTCAGCGACGTCAGCCAGCTGCGCGACGTGGAAAGCCTCAACGCCTACCGCCAGCTGCTGGCGGAGGGCTATGCCGACGCCGAAGCGATGGCGGTGATCCGCCAGCGCTCGCGCGACAACGCCCGCACGCCGATGCAGTGGGACGACAGCCCCAACGCCGGCTTCAGCGCGGCCGAGCCGTGGATAGGCGTGGGGGCTGACGCGGCCGAGATCAATGTGGCAGCCGCCATCGGCGATAAAAACTCCGCCTTGCACCACTACCGGCGCTTGATCCAGCTGCGCAAGCAATACCGCGTGTTCGCCGACGGCGATTACCGCTGCCTGACGCCGGACCACCCCAGCCTATGGGCCTACACCCGCCGCGGCGACGATGAAATGCTGCTGGTGATCAGCCACTTCGGCGCCGACAACATCCATTACCAGCCGCCGCCGGACGCCGTGCCGGAGGGCTGGACCTTGGAAGTATTGTTGTCCAATTACCCGCCGCAGGCCCTTGGCCAGTTGAGGCCCTGGCATTCGCTGCTGTACCGGGCCGCCCCGCCAGCCGCGACCTAACACCCCCGCCAAGACTCGCCCCGCCATGCCAGCCGTGAGGCCGGCAGGGCGGAGCTTTGCCCGCGGAAAACGGGCGCTATCACCCATTGGGACAAGGAGACGAAGATGAGGACAAAAACCATCAACTGGCTATGCCTGCTATTGCCGCTGAGCGCCAGCCTGCCGGCCTGGGCCGACCCGGCACCTGCCGCGCCGGCGCCGCAGCTCAGCGCCGAGCAATTGAGCGGCGCGGTGAAGCAGGCGCTGGACGAGATGGGCTTTCAGTTCGACGGCTATATGCGCAGCGGCTTTTACGGCAGCTCGGGCGACAATCAGCCCAAGAGCCAGTACCAGCTGGGCGGCGATCTGCAGCACTTCCGCCTGGGCAATGAGGGCGATACCTATATCGAACTGGGCATAGGCAAGAAATGGACGCTGGGCAACGGCGTCAGCTGGGGCGCTTACGTGATGCCCACCATCTACAACGGCAAGACCAGCGCCTCGCAAGTTTACGGCTACATCAGCGGGCTGGAGTTCGCACCCAATCTGACGCTGTGGGCCGGCCAGCGCTACCACCGCATCCAGGACATCCACATCGTGGACAACTGGCTGATGCAGGACGGCGACAATTACGGCGCAGGGGTGGACGGTATCGCCATCGGCCAGGCTAAGCTCAATCTGTCCGTCTCCTCGTCCGGCAACTACGCCAACGACAACGCCACGCTAAACAATGCGCGCCGCGCCAACTTCCAGCTGGCCGGCATAGCCACTAATCCGGGCGGCAAGCTGACCTTGACCGGCGCGGCCATCAGCGGCGATTTCGCCATCGGCAAGCCGGGCGCGGCGCTGGGCCTGTTGCACAATCAGAAGGATTTTCTGGCTCAGGGCGTCAATAATTCCTTGTTCCTGCAGACGTCTACCGGCCATGCCTCGCTATCCGGCCAGTTCTACAATCTGGACAATGCTGGCGCGGCGCAGGCCGGCGCGCGGCAGAGCCGCATCGCCGATGTGCTGGACTGGCAGCGCGGGCGCTTTGGCGGCCAGGCGGTGATGGGCTGGCAGACGGCCTCGCCGGACAATGCGGCCAAGTACCTCGATGCCACTTTGGGCGGCCGGCTGTCCTATGGCGTGGCGGCCAACGTCAAATTGTTGACAGAAATCGGCCTGACCAGCCGCGACACCGACAATCAGCCGCAGCAGCGCTTGAACAAAGCGACGGTGGCGGTGGCTTTCGCGCCCAATACGGACTTCTGGACCCGGCCGGAACTGCGGGTGTACGCCAGCCATTACAACTGGAACAACGCGGCGGCGCAGGCCAATCTGACCACGTTCGCCGCCAATGGCCGCACCCACGCCAATACCTTCGGCGTGCAGCTGGAGGCCTGGTGGTAAGCCAGGTGTGATGCTCTGGGTCTGGATAAACGGTGCCGCGACGCGAGTCGCGGCACTTTGTTTTGGGGCGGCTGTCTGTACTGGATATCGCATGGATTGGGAGAAGGGCATGAGGCTGGTTTTGGCCGGCGGCGCGGCGGTCGGCATGTTATGCGCTGGTCTGGCATGGGCGGGCGGCCAGGCGGCTTCCGCGCCAGCGGCGGCCGAGCGCAAGGGCGTCATGCTGGAATGCCTGCCCTCCGGCAATGCGGCGAGCGATTGGCGCGGCTGGATCGCCACGCGGCTGGCGCTGCGCGGGCTAGAGGAAGGCGCGCGGCCGGCTTGGCGCTTGTGCTTTGCCGAGAGTCTGGACCAGCAGTGGGTGGCCCAGCCGCCAGGCTGGCGCCATGACGGCTATTGGCGCGATCCGCCTTATCGATTGGAAAGTTGGCCGGCGCTGAGCATGACCGTGCGCGACGCGGATGGGGCGGTGTTCTGGTCCGGCCGCGAACGCCTAGGGGAGGGCGCTACGCCGCGCGAACAGCGGGAGAGGGCTGCGCGCCGGCTGCTGGAGCGCATGCCTTTGCCGCAGTAGTTGAATATAAACGAATTCTGAATTTTTCAGATTTGACCATTGCTGTTTTCCCGTATTGTGGCGACGTCCTCCTGCTGTACTATCGAAGGCCTCCGTAGACATGGCCTGCGTAAATAAAAGACAGGCCGGCGCGGAGGGACAAATCAGATCACTTTACAGCCTATCCGAGTATGAGGCGCCCGCCTGGACAGCGGGCGTCTCGTCGTTTCAGCGCGGCCGCTTTGCGTCCGCGCCGACCGGTGACGGCCACCATACGGGACAGTAAGACAATGAGTTTGATGCGCAAGAAGAGCGTCCAGGGCATGCTGGCTACCGCTCAGACTTCGCGCGGGCTGCGAAAAGAGCTCTCCGCGTTTGACCTCACCATGCTGGGCATAGGCGCCATCATCGGCACCGGCATCTTCGTGCTGACCGGCACCGGCGCCACCATCGCCGGCCCCGGCCTGGTGCTTTCCTTCGTCATCAGCGCCTTCGCCTGCGGCTTCGCGGCGTTGTGCTATGCCGAATTTGCCTCCATGCTGCCGATTTCCGGCTCCACCTACACCTATGCCTATGCCACCCTGGGCGAGCTGATCGCCTGGATCATAGGCTGGGACTTGCTGCTGGAATACCTGCTGGCCTCGTCCGCGGTGTCCGTGGGTTGGTCCGGCTACTTCCAGAGCCTGCTGGCCGGCTTCGGCGTGAGGCTGCCGGAGGCGCTGACCGCAGCCGCTGGCTCCGTGCCGGGCAAGGACACCTTGTTCAATCTGCCGGCCTTTTCCATCGCCATGATCATCACCGCGCTCTTGGCCTTCGGCATCAAGGAATCCAAGCGCGTCAACAATATCGTGGTGCTGATCAAGGTGGCCGTGGTGCTGCTGTTCATCGCCATCGGCGTGTGGCATGTCAAGCCGGCCAACTGGCAGCCGGCGCTGCCCTTCGGCTTCTCCGGCGTGTTCCACGGCGCGGCCATCGTGTTCTTCAGCTTCATCGGCTTCGACGCGGTGACCTGCGCGGCGGAAGAGGTGAAGAACCCGGCCAAGGATATTCCGCGCGGCGTCATCTGGTCGCTGGCCGTGTGCTCCATCCTGTACGTGGTGGTGGCCGCCATCATGACCGGCATCGTGCCCTATCTGCAGTTCGCCGGCGTGGACCATCCGGTGTCGCTGGCCCTGCAAGTGGCCAAGCTGAACTGGTTCGCCGGCTTTGTGGACCTGGGCGCCATCCTGGGCATGATGACCGTGATCCTGGTGATGACCTATGGCCAAACCCGCATCCTGTTCGCCATGAGCCGCGACGGCCTGCTGCCCAAGATCTTCTCCGACGTGAACCCGAAATACGGCACGCCGTACAAAGCCACCTGGCTGATCGGCACCGTGATCGCGCTGATCGCCGGCCTGGTGCCGCTGCACACGCTGGCCGAGCTGGTGAACATCGGCACCCTGGCCGCCTTCACGCTGATCGCGCTGTCGGTGATCGTGCTGCGCAAGCGCGAGCCGGACCTGCCGCGCAAGTTCGTCTGCCCGGCCGTGCCGTTGATCCCGGGCCTGGCCATCCTGTTCTGCGGTTTCCTGATGACGCAGCTGTCGCTGCTGACCTGGACCTGCTTCGCCATCTGGCTGGTCATCGGGCTGGTGGTGTACTTCGGCTACTCGCGGCGCAATTCGCTGCTGCACAATCCGGCCTGATCCGGCGGATGGAATGAAAAAGGGCGAGGCCGATGGGCCTCGCCCTTTTTCGCATGGAGCCGGCCTTACGGCGCAGAGGCGGCGGCGGTGTCCGTCTTGGTCATCGAGCGGATCAGTTCATCGGCCAGCATTTCCGCGCTGGCTTTCAGGCCGGAGTAGGCTTGGCCGATGTCCTTGCTGAGCGCCTCATAATCTTTGAATACATACGGGGAATCCCCCTGCGCGGCATTGGCTACGCGCACAAACTGCAAGGGTTTGGCATCCGGATGGTCATGATCGTACACGGTTACCACCACCTTGCTGAGCGGTTTGTATGGGTCGGTGGAGCTGGGCGCGAAGTAAGAGGTATTGAGTTTGTCCAGCACGACCAGTTTGTGGGTGCTGAGTTTTGACGCGTCGAAGCGGTATTTGAGCTCTTTGTCGTTGCTTTCGCTTTGCACGTCGTCGAAGCTCGCCACCTCTATCCCCGCCGTTTTCATGTCTTGCTCCAGCCTGTTGCGGAAGGCCTGCTGCAGGGTAGGCTGTTCAGGATGGGTTTGCAGATAGGCGTGATAGGCTTCTTGCAGGCTGCTGCTTTGCGATTTCATCTTGGCGACCGCCGCCGCGACATACAGGACGCCGAACAGCGTATAGCCGGTGGTGTTGAAGCTCACTTGCGGCAACGCGTCGTCGGTTTGGCGGAACAGCGACACCTGTTTTTCGCCAGCCAGTTGGCCACTGCCGATTTCCTGAGTCGTTTCAGTCTGGGCGAGGGTGGTTTGCGCCGCCAGCAGACCTAAAGCGGCTATCCATAGCTTGCGTTTCATATTTTCCCTTCCAATTGATTTGAGTTTTGGTTGCTGCTTTGGAATGTCAAATGATTTGCCGGCTCATTGTAAATGAAAAGCTACTACGGGGTATCTTGGCACGTGTCATTTTTGTCGTGAGCCCGTGAGGAATGAAAAAAAGCGAGACACCGGAGGCTCGCTTTTTTCATGGCGCTGTTTGGGGCTGCGGCGGAGGAGGGCATCAGAAGTGATAGGCATCGACTTCGATGACTCGACTGAAGCCTTCATCGAGTTGCGGCGGCTGCCATAGCGATTGGGTGTGATGAATGATGGTTTCCGGCACTTGTTGCGATGGCGGCCGCTGCGCATTGCGCGCCAGGGCCAGCGGCAAGGGCGCGTTGAGCCAGACGGCGATGGCTGGGCTGCCCGCGCTGCGCGCATAGTCCAGCGCTTTGCCGCGATGCTGGGGCGAGGGCAGGGCTGCGTCGAAGAAGATCATCCGCTCGCCCTGCGCGGGGTCTCGCCGGCGCACCCAGCTGCTCTTGCCCGATCCTTGCAGGCCGCAGACGACGCAGAGCGTGAGCCGGCCCTCTCCGTGGAGCAGCTGCCGTTCCAGCTCGGCATAGGCAAGCGCCCAGGCTTGTTTGCCTTGCTCTGGCGTTGGCAGTTGCTGATCGGTCCGATGCAGAAAATGATCCGGATTGATATGGTTGGCGGCGTGGGGCGACATATTCGTGGTTTCGATCAGGCTCGCGCGAGCCGCCTTGGCTTGCGTGATGGCCCGACGCAGGCGGATGGCAGCAGCAGCCAAAAGCCGGAGACCGTCATCAGCGCGACGCCATGCAGCTTGCTCCTGGTATCAAGCAGGGGCGGTCCAGGCTGAATGAAAAACGCCGTCCACCTTGCGGATGGACGGCGCCGCGAGCGGAGCGCGCCGGCTTAGTCGGTGCGCAGCGCGATGAACAGCACGGAGTCGCCGCGCTTGACCAGCAGGGCGGCATGGCCGCCAGAGCTGGCCAGCGCTTTTTCGAAGGCGGTGATGCTGGTGATGTCGTTCTGGTTCAGGCCCATGATGATGTCGCCGGGCTGCAGGCCGGAGCGGGCCGCTGGGCCTTGCGACTTCTGGATCAAGAGGCCGCCGCGGATGCCGAGATCGGCGCGCTGCTCGCTGGTCAGCTCGGACAGCGTCAGGCCCAGCTTGCCGAATTGGTAGCCCTGCGGCGTTTCGCCGCTGGCAGGCTTGGCGTTGTTTTCGTTGTCCGGCGCCTGCTCCACCAGCGTCGCTTCCATGGTTTTTTCGAAGCCCTTGCGCCACACCACCAGCTTGATCTTGGTGCCGGGGCCGAGCGAACCCACCAGCATGGGCAGGTCCTTGGAGCTGTCTATGGCCTGGCTGTTCATCTTCAGGATGATGTCGCCGGGCTGCAGGCCAGCCCTGGCGGCCGGTCCCTTCGGGTCCACCCGGACCACCAGCGCGCCGGCCGGGCGCGGCAGGCCGAAGGACTGGGCCAGCTCCTGCGTCACTTCCTGGATATTGATGCCGAGCTGGCCGCGGCTGACCTTGCCCTTGGTCTTCAGCTGGTCGGCCACTTGCATCGCCAGGTCGATCGGGATGGCGAAGGAAATGCCCATGAAACCGCCGGAGCGGCTGTAGATTTGCGAGTTGATGCCGACCACTTCGCCGCGCAGATTGAACAGCGGGCCGCCGGAGTTGCCGGGGTTGATCGCCACGTCGGTCTGGATGAAGGGCACTAGGGTCTCGTCCGGCAGGCTGCGGCCCTTGGCCGAAACAATGCCGGCCGTGACGGTGTTGTCGAAGCCGAAAGGCGCGCCGATGGCGGCCACCCATTCGCCCACCTTCAAGTCCGCCGGACTGCCTATCTTGACCTCCGGCAGATCGGCCGCCGCCACTTTCAAGAGCGCGACGTCGCTGCGTTTGTCCAGCCCCACCAGCTTGGCGCGCAGCTCGCGCTTGTCGGTCAGCGTGACGCGGATCTGGCGGCCGTCGGCCACCACGTGGGCGTTGGTCAGGATGTAGCCGTCGCTGCTGATGATGAAGCCGGAGCCGTAGGAGACGCTATCTTCCTGCTGTTGGTCCTGCGGCGGTTGATTAGGCATGAAGCGGCGGAAAAAGTCGTACAGCGGGTCGTCTTCCGGCACTGGCAGCTGGGAGGCGCTGCTGGGCTGCGGCGAGGCGTTCTCGCGCGAGGCCTGGATATTGACCACGGACGGGCCGTCGCGGGTGACCAGTTGGGTAAAATCGGGCAACAGCATGGCTACGCGGCCATCCTGCTGAGCGGGAATGGCTACGGGGGCAGGCTGGCTGCTGCCTTTGACGAACTGCTCTATCCGGTCGCAGCCGGACAGTAGCGAGGCCGCGAGCAGGGCGCCGGCCATGATGCGGAGACGGGTGGTCACGGGCGATCCTTTTGGGCTGATGCGGGAAGATAAATGAGGGCGGTTGTGCTTTTTTGCAATTGGCTTATTTTCATCTGCGCCCAGTTTCTCTCTCCATTTTTATCATAACGGTTTTGCCGGATATTCGCAGAGGTCCGCGATGACGCAGTGCTGACACTCCGGCTTGCGCGCCTTGCAGATGTAGCGTCCATGCAGGATCAGCCAGTGGTGGGCGTCCAGCTTGAACTCGGCCGGCACGAACTTGAGCAGCTTGTCCTCCACTTCGCGCACATCCTTGCCCGGCGCGATGCGGGTGCGGTTGGACACGCGGAAGATGTGGGTGTCCACCGCGATGGTGGGCTGGCCGAAGGCCGTGTTCAGCACTACGTTGGCGGTCTTGCGGCCGACGCCGGGCAGCGCCTCCAGCGCTTCGCGCGTTTGCGGCACCTCGCCGCCATGCTGTTCCAGCAGGATGCGGCAGGTGGCTATCACGTTCTTGGCCTTGGTCTTGTACAGGCCTATGGTCTTGATGAAATCGGCCAGGCCCTCTTCGCCCAGGGACAAAATGGCCGCCGGCGTGTTGGCGACCGGATACAGCCGGCGCGTGGCCTTGTTGACGCCGACATCGGTGGCCTGGGCCGACAGCAGCACGGAGATCAACAGTTCGAACGGCGTGGCGTATTCCAGCTCGGTGGTTGGGTGCGGATTGGCTTCGCGCAGGCGGCGGAATATCTCCAGGCGTTTGGCTGCGTTCACTCTTGGTCCTTGTCGGCTTCTTGCTGGGCGGCTTTCATCGCGGCGGCGCGCTCCATGGCGGCGCGGATCACCGCCATCTTGTCCGAGGCGGTGGTGGCGGCCACCGGGGCCTGCTGCTTGGCGCGTTCCATCGCCTTGCGTATCAGCTCGTTCTTGTCCAGCGCCGCGGCGGCCGGCGTCGGCGTTTCGACTTGGGCTGGCGCGGATGCCGCCGGGGCCGGCACGGCGGCGCGTTCGGCCAGCCGCCTGGCTTTGTCCGCGGCGTCGCGCGCCTTGCGCGCCTGGCGGGCGTCGTAACGCTTGCGGGCCTGGGCGGCGCGCGCCATCACCCGTTCGCGTTTGGCGTCATCCGGGTCCGCCACCGGCACCAGATCGATGCAGTCCACCGGACAGGGCGCCAGGCAGAGCTCGCAGCCGGTGCACTCGTCGGCGATGACTGTATGCATCAGCTTGGCCGCGCCCACGATGGCGTCGGCCGGGCAGGCCTGGATGCACAGCGTACAGCCGATGCAGCTGTCTTCTCGTATCACGGCCAGCGCGCGCGGCTTGGGTTGCGGGCCGGCCGGGTCGAAGGCGACGACGGGCAGGTTCAGCAGTTCCGCCAGCGCGCGGACGCCGTCCTCGCCGCCCGGCGGGCAGCGGTTGATCGGGTCGCTGCCTGCCTCCAGCGCTTCGGCATACGGGCGGCAGCCGGCGTGGCCGCACTGTCCGCACTGGGTTTGCGGCAGGAGGGCGTCGATCCGTTCGACGAGGGGGATGACGGTCATGCTGTCGGATTCCGCTTCAAAAACCGCTAATTATCGTCGTTAGCCGCATTCGCTTCAACACCCGGACGGTCAAGCGCCTGGACGACGCGCGCTTCCAGGCTGTCCAGCAGGATGCGGCGCAATTGCTCGGCCTGCGGCGGCAGCGGCGTCTGGGCGCACCGTAGCGCCAGCTCCAGCCGCGGCAAGGGAGGCAGGCCGGCAAAGGCGGGGGGCAGCGGCTGAAGATCGGCGGGAAGGCCCAGGGCCGAGCGCGCGCTGATCCCCAGTCCGGCGCGCACGGCAGACCACAGTCCGGCCAGGCTGCTGCCGCTGACGGCGATGCGCCAGGGCCGGCCGGCCTGGTCCAGCGCGTCGCAGGCCAGGCGCCGCACCAGGCAGGGCGCATCGAACAGAACCAAGGGCAAGGACCGCCCATCCGCCTGCGGCGGCGGGCCTGCGGGAGCTATCCAATGCAGCGGGATCTGCCCCAACTGGTCTTGATGGGGCCAGGGCGAGCCGTCGCTCCACAGCAGGGCCAGGTCCAGCTGGCCGGCTTGCAGCGCGCGCTGCAACTCCAGGCTGCGTCCCACCCGCACCTCGACATGCACCTCCGGGCAGGCGCGGGCGAAGCGGCCCAGCACATGCGGCAGCATGCCCTCGCCGAAATCTTCGGCCAGGCCCAGCCTTGCGCCGCCGGACAAGGCCGCGCCGCGCACGGCCTGCAACGCCTCGTCGTTCAGCTCCAGCAGCCGGCGGGCATAGGACAGCAGGGTTTCGCCGGCCGGCGTGGGCGTCAGGCCGCGGCCGTTCTTTTGCAGAATCGGCGCGCCGGCTTGTTCCTCCAGCTTTTTCAGCTGGGCGCTGACGGCAGAAGTGGAGCGGTGCAGCCGTTCGGCGGCGCGGGCGAAGCTGCCCAGCTCCACGCCGCAGGCGAAACTATGCAGCGCGTCCAGATCGAACAAAGGCTTGCGCATTAACTATCCTGAATTTTGGGATGGACTATGAAAATATATGCGATTTTCAGCATGGATGGCTAGGGCTATAGTCAGCGCGTCTCTTCTCCGCAGCCAAAGGAATCCCCATGTTTTCCGCCCCCGAAGCCCTGCCGCGCCTCGCGCCCAAGCTGGACCAATTGACGCGCGAAGTCTTGTTCGACGATGTCTGGAAGCGAGGCGCGCTGTCGCCGCGCGAGCGCAGCCTGATCACGTTGGCCGCCGTGCTGGGCCAGGCCCGTCCGCATGCCCTGGATTTCCACTTGCGGCGTGGGCTGGACAATGGTTTGCGCGCCGAGGAACTGGGCGAGCTGCTGACCCATCTGGCTTTCTATGTGGGCTGGCCCTCCGCTACCGCCGCGCTGGAGCAGCTGGATGCCGTTCTGACCGACCTATCCCGTTAAGGAGAACGTCATGCCCTATGTCCGCATTTCCCTGCTCAAAGGCAAACCGCCGCAATATCTGCGCGCCTTGGCCGACGGCATCCACCAGGCCATGGCGGAATGCTTCGACGTGCCGCCGGCCGACCGTTTCCAGCTGGTCCATCAGCACGAGCCGGGCGAGATGATTTTCGACCGCGACTACGCCGGCGGCCCGCGCTCGGATGATTTCGTGCTGGTGGCCATCCAGACCGGCAAGCCGCGACCGGCCGAGGCTAAGGCCGCGCTGTACGCGCGCATGGCGCAGGTGCTGCGCGCTGCGCCGGGTTTGTCCCCGGCCGACCTCATAGTGGTGATCGCCGACGGCGATATGGACAACTGGTCGTTCAGCCATGGCCGCATGGCCTCCACGCTGAGCGCGCGGGAGCTGCAACGATGCTGACCATGCAATATCGCATTGCGCTGCCGGCGGATTATCCGATGGATATCATCGAGCGCCGCATCGCAGAGAAGGGCCATTTGACCGACGGCCTGCCGGGGCTGGCATTCAAAGCTTATCTATATAGCCTGAAACCGGAGGGAGGGGCCAACGCCTACGCGCCGTTCTATCTGTGGCGGACGGCGGAAGGCATGCGCGACTTTCTGTCTGGACCGGGCTTCGCCGCGCTGAGCGAGTCGTTCGGCCGGCCGGCGGTTCACAGCGCCGTGGCCTGGTTCGGCGAGTGGAAGGATGACGCGACGCAGGCGCGCCATGCTGTGATCGAGCGCTTATCCATGTTGGCCGTCGAATCTTTGGCGGTCCGGCGCGCAGCCGAGGCGGATTGGGGACGGACGCGGTTGCAGGACGCGAATATGCTGGCGCTGGCAAGCGCTTTCGATCCCGGCACCTGGTCACTCACGCGCATCGCTCTGTTGCGAGAGGCACCGGACTATCGCGCCCCTGGTTGCGAGCATTACCGTGTGGGTCGGGTATCGCTGGGCGCGGAGTGATGTGTGTAGGGCAGATGCCCCGTTTGCGGGGCGATCTGCCACTTATTGACTTCATCCATGGCGGAACGCCCTCCGGGCTTCCGCCCTACCGTTTGCGCGCCAGCATGGTTGTCAGGAAGTCCCGTCCGAACAGCGGGCCATCCGCCGGCATATCGCGCATGGGGGTGATGGCCTCTATATCCAGCCAGGGCGACCACAGCTCGCGCAAGCGCGACTCGTCGTATCCCTGGCCGCCGCCTAGGCTGTTTTTCTCGTATACCTCGGCGTCGCTGAAGCCGCTGCCGCCCGTCGGTGCGAAGCACACCAGGCCGAAATAGCCGCCCGGCTTTAACATGCGGGCGACGCGCGCCATGTACTGATGGCGGCGATGAGGCGCGAGGTGGTGGAAGCAGCCGCCGTCGTAGACCAAATCGGCCGCGTTGTCTTCAAATGGAAATTCGAATACCGAGGCCTGGATGACTTCGACGCGCTGTCCGCTAGCGGCGGCGCGTTCGCGGGCCCAGGCGATGGCGGATTCCGAGAAGTCCACGGCCCGAACGCGAAATCCCTTGCCGGCCAAGTGCAAGGCGTTGCGGCCGTGGCCGCAGCCTAGGTCTATGGCCAGTCCAGGCGAAATGCGGCCCGCGTCTAGCCAGGCGGCGAGGTTTTCGTCAGGGGCGTCGACGAAGAAAGGGCAGGGGCGTTGCCGGTTTGCGTAGAACGACGGCCATTTCTCGTTAGCGCTGGCGAGGAGGGCATCAAGGTGAGCCAGCTCTGTTTCGTCCAGGGAGGAGAAGTCGTGTGGGGAAAGCGTCATACTCTGTAGGGTTTCATTAGGCGATTCCCGGTTCCCATCACGCTCGGGCTGCTTGCGACTATGAGGTTCCGTGAAGGGATCAAGTATCCAGAAGGTGAGCTTATCGGCGGAACGCCCTCCGGGCTTCCGCCCTACAAGAAATCAGAGCGGCACAAACAGCGACAGCCAGGCGTTCCAGCCGGCGGTGCGGTTTTTGGCGTCGAATTCGTCATAGGCCTTCAGATTGGCGTACCACTTGTGTTGGCCCACCTTGAAGAAGTAGCCCGCTTGCGGTCCCAGGCCGGCGACTTGCGATTTCAGGTTCTTCTTGCCCAGGCCCGGCGCATCGTCGTTTTCCAGTTGGTGGTAGGCGTAGCCGACCAGGCCGATATGGAAATCCTCATTCAGGAATTGCGACAGCGAGATGTCCAGATGAGCGTCGGTGCCGTTGCGGTAGTCGGTGTCCGGGTTCTTCTGGTTGAAGGTGAGGCCCAGCACGGCGGAGAACTCGGTGCCGTTCTTTTCATCGAGATAGCTGTAGCCGCCGCCGGCGTCGTATGACCAGTGGTTCAGGCCCAGGTTGGCGGCGCGGTTCACGTCGTAGTCGCCTGTCGGCGCGCCGACTGTCGCATACGCCAGATAGTTATGCTTGCCGAAATTCCATTTCAGCGTGGCCATGGGGTAGAGGTCGCCGATGCCGCTGCGGGTATCGTCGCTGCTGTCGCTGCGCGTCTTGCCCTTGGGCGTGGTGGTGGCCGCGTTGGCGTATACCTCGGTGCGGCCGTACAGGCCGGTCAGCGAAATGGCAGCCTGCGCGCCGGCCACCGGCGTGGCGAAGGTATAGGTCGGCGCGATGAACAGCAAGTCGTTGGGCGTGCTCAACTGGGCATTGGTGACGCGGCCCTTTTTGTTCTGGTTGCGGGTGGCCGAGTCAGCATAAGCGTGGTAGCCGCTGAATGTCCAGGACCAGCCCGGATCGTTTTGCACCGCGGCGAACGTGCCGATCTGCCCTGGCAGCCAGAAACCCATGCCGCCTTCATCGGCCTGGGCTTGGGCGGCGCAGAGCGCGGCGGCGGCCAACAGGCCGGCGCGCAGCAGTTGGGAGGGGCGGAAGGCGGAGCGGCGAGGGGGATTCTTCATCGGCATGGCTCTTGCTGGGTGGCGGCGTCTAAACGCTATTGGCATAGTCTTTTGTTGGAGTGTCGCATATTCCGATGACGGTTAACAGGCGAGCAGAACGCGTCTGAGCGTGAAAATGAACAGGCGGCCAAGGCATAGCCAGCCGAGCGCTGGCCGCGCCGCGCGACACGGCCTTTGGCGAGTTGAAGCTGGCCAGGCTGGGGCCACGGCGCGGCCGGTCAATGCCGGTTCGCTGAAGGTGTTGCAGCGCAATGGCTTCACTGTGTTCGGCAAGGCGGAGCGGAGCATGCTGCTGCACGGGGAGCGGCATGATTTGTGGCATATGGAGTGCCGTTCGCCGTTTTTCCCGCTGAAATAAAAAAAGCCGTCGCGCGGGCGACGGCCGTCAAGGTCTACAAGGGGATTACAGGGGCTGTTGCAGCTGCTGCAGGATTTGCGGGTTTTCCAGCGTGGACACGTCCTGGGTGATTTCCTCGCCCTTGGCGATGGAACGCAGCAGGCGGCGCATGATCTTGCCGGAACGGGTCTTGGGCAGGTTCTCGCCGAAGCGGATGTCGTCCGGCTGCGCGATCTTGCCGATCTCGTGCGCCACCCAGTTTTTCAGCTCGGCCGCCACGGTCTTGGCGGCGTCGCCTTGCGGGCGGGCGCCCTTCAGCACCACGAAGGCCACCACGGCTTCGCCCTTGACGTCATGCGGCTTGCCGACCACGGCGGCTTCCGCCACCAGCGGGTTGGCCACTAGGGCCGACTCGATCTCCATGGTGCCCAGACGGTGGCCGGATACGTTCAGCACGTCGTCGATGCGGCCCATGATCCAGAAATAGCCGTTCTCGTCGCGGTTGGCCGAATCGCCGGCCAGGTAGTACTGGCCGTTGAACTCGTCCGGGAAATAGGTTTTCTTGAAGCGGTCCGGGTCGTTCCAGATGGTGCGCACCAGGGACGGGAACGGTTTCTTGATCACCAGGAAGCCGCCGCGGCCCGGTTCGACTTGCGCGCCGGATTCGTCGACGATGTCGGCGATCACGCCCGGCAGCGGCAGGGTGCATGATCCCGGCTTGGTGGCGACGGCGCCCGGCAGCGGCGCGATCATGGCCGAGCCGGTTTCGGTTTGCCACCAGGTATCGACGATGGGGCAGCGGCCGCCGCCCACCGTTTCGTAATACCAGATCCACGCTTCCGGGTTGATCGGCTCGCCCACCGTGCCCAGCACGCGCAGGCTGGATAGATCGAACTGCTTGGGCAGGTCGGCGCCTAGCTTGATCAGCGAGCGGATGGCGGTCGGCGCGGTGTAGAAGATGGAAACCTTGTGTTTTTCAATCATGCGCCAGAAGCGGCCGGCGTCCGGATAGGTGGGCACGCCCTCGAAGATGACCTGGGTGGCGCCATTGGCCAGCGGGCCGTAGCAGACGTAGCTGTGGCCGGTGATCCAGCCCACGTCGGCGGTGCACCAGAAAACGTCGTTGGGCTTGTAGTCGAACACCCAGCGGAAGCTGTTGATCGCGCCCAGCAAATAGCCGGCGGTGCTGTGCTGGATGCCCTTGGGCTTGCCGGTGGAGCCCGAGGTATAGAGGATGAACAGCGGGTCTTCGGCGTTCATCCATTCCGGCTCGCAGGCCTCGCTCTGGCCTTCTATCAGCTTGTGCCACCATACGTCGCGGCCATCGGTCCAGTCTGCGCCGCCGTTGGTGCGCTGATACACCACAACGTGCTTGATAGACTCCGCGCCTTCCAGCGTCAACGCCTCGTCCACCGTGGACTTCAGCGGCACGCTCTTGCCGCCGCGCAGGCCTTCGTTGGCGGTGATCACCACCGTGGCGCCGGCATCCTGGATGCGGTCGCGCACCGCGCCGGCGGAGAAGCCGCCGAACACCACGGAGTGGATGGCGCCGATGCGGGCGCAGGCCTGCATCGCCACTACGGCTTCAATGCCCATGGGCATGTAGACCACCACGCGGTCGCCCTTGGCCACGCCCAGGCTCTTCAGGCCATTGGCGAACTGGCAAACGCGGCGGTGCAGCTCTGCATAAGTGACGCGGGTGACGTCGCCGTCGTCGGCCTCGAAGATGATGGCGATCTTGTTGGCGTTGGCGGCCAGGTGGCGGTCCAGGCAGTTGTAGGACGCGTTCAGCACGCCGTCGTCGAACCACTTGAAGAACGGCGCCTGGCTGTCGTCCAGCACGCGGGAGAACGGTTTCTTCCACGTGATCAACTCGCGCGCCAGATCCCCCCAGAACGACAGGTAATGATCGTCGGCCTGCTCGCACAAGGCGTTGTAGGCCTCCATGCCGCTGATCGCCGCCTTGCGGCGGAACTCGTCCGACGGGGCGAAGCTGCGGGTTTCCTTGAGGATGGAATCTAGCGTCGACATGTGTTTCTCCAAAGTCTTTGATGTTGTCGCCACGCGTCATCCGGCGCGCGGCGTGTCAATGATGGTGACATTTAATGCTTGCTGGCGCCACTGGCTCCGATGCCGGTCATCGCCCGCACGTACTGGGCTTCGAACTTGGATTTTTCGAGGGCCGCCTGCTTGGAGCTGTCCAGCACCGAGATCAGCCAGGTGGTGACGAAGGCCAGCGTCATCGAGAAGATGGCAGGGTTCTTGTACGGGAACACCGCGTGCTCATGCTTCAGCACTTCCACCCACACAGTCGGCCCCAGCACGATCAGCACCACCGCGGTCAGCAGGCCTACCAGGCCGCCCAGCACGGCGCCGCGCGTGGTCAGGCCCTTCCAGAACATCGACAGGAACAGCACGGGGAAGTTTGCCGAGGCGGCGATGGAGAAGGCTAGGCCCACCATGAAGGCGATGTTCTGCTTCTCGAACACCAGGCCCAGCACGATGGCGACGACGCCCAGCACCACGGTGGTGATCTTGGACACGCGGATCTCATCGGCCTCATTGGCCTTGCCATGCTTGATCACGCTGGCGTACAGGTCATGCGACACCGCGGACGCGCCGGACAGCGCCAGGCCGGCCACCACCGCCAGAATGGTGGCGAAGGCGACGGCGGAGATGAAGCCGAGGAAGATGTCGCCGCCGACGGCGTCGGCCAGGTGGATGGCCGCCATATTGTTGCCGCCTATCAGCTGGGTGACGGATTTGCCGTTCTTGACCACGGTTTCCATCATGCCTGGATGGTTCAGCACCAGCATGATGGCGCCGAAGCCGATGATGAAGGTGAGAATGTAGAAGTAGCCGATGAAGCCGGTGGCGAAGAACACCGACTTGCGCGCTTCCTTGGCGTCCGCCACGGTGAAGAAGCGCATCAGGATGTGCGGCAAGCCGGCGGTGCCGAACATCAGCGCCAGGCCCAGCGAGATGGAGTCGATAGGATCAGCCTTGCCCGGCGCCATGATGGCGGCGCCCTTGCTGTGCGCGGCCACGGCTTTCTCGAACATCATTTCCGGGCTGAAGCCGACGGTAGACAGCACCATGATGGCCATGAAGGTGGCGCCGGACAGCAGCAACACCGCCTTGATGATCTGCACCCAGGTGGTGGCCAGCATGCCGCCGAACAGCACATAACAGACCATCAGCACGCCGACCATTAGCACGGCGGAGCTGTAGCTCATGCCGAACAAGAGCTGGATCAGCTTGCCCGCGCCCACCATCTGCGCGATCAGGTAGATCGCCACCACCACCAGCGTGGACAGGGCGGCGAAGCTGCGCACCGGCGTCTGCTGCAGGCGGTAGGAGGCGACGTCGGCGAAGGTGTATTTGCCGAGGTTGCGCAGCCGCTCGGCCACCAGGAACAGGATGATGGGCCAGCCGACCAGGAAACCCATGGAGTAGATCAGGCCGTCGTAGCCTTTCTCGAACACCAGGGCGGAAATGCCAAGGAAGGAGGCTGCCGACATGTAGTCGCCGGCGATGGCCAGTCCGTTCTGGAAGCCGGTGATGCCGCCGCCGGCAGCGTAGAAATCGCTGGCTGATTTAGTGCGGCGAGCCGCCCAGTAAGTGATGCCCAGCGTGAAGGCCACGAACACGAAGAACATGATGATGGCGTGCCAGTTGGTGGCTTGCTGCTTGACATCGCCTTCTATCGCGCCGGCCGCGCAGGCTAGCGCGGGCAGCAGGGCCGCCGCGCAGGCGGCGAGTTTGAGTCGGATTTGCTGCATCACTTGGCCTCCTCGACGATTTGCTGGGTCAGCGGGTCGAATTCATGGTTGGCGCGGCGCACGTAGATGCCGGTCAGCACAAAGGCGGACAGGATGATGAATACGCCCACCGGGATGCCTACGGTCATGGTGGCGCCTTGGTACAGCGGTTTGCCCAGCAAGGCTGGATCAAAGGCCAGCACCAGGATGTAGCCGTAATAGATGACCAGCATGACGATGGCCAGCGTCCAGCCTAGGCTGGTTTTCTTGTGGACCAGTTCCAGATACTTCGGATTGGACTGGATCTTCTTCAGAGTCTCCTCATTCATGACATCCTCCTTTAGGGGTAGGGGTGTTCTGCGCTTTGGATGGCGCTGAACAAAACATACGAGAGGAAGGCTGCCGCAATCTAATCGTATTTTTTGATGCGGCAAATTAGCCAGGCCGATGATTGAATAAAAAATATTATTGAAATCAACTGCTTGTTATGGAATTTTTGCTCGAATCTCGCCGTTTGAAATCATGGGGCATAATGACTTTGGAATGCCGCTTTGGGGTGGAGAGAATGCCAAATTTGCTGTATGAAGCGCCAGAGCTGGCTGAGATTTACGATTTATTCAATACCTGGGGCGCGGACAATGATTTCTACATGGGCTTGCTGTCGGAGACGGCAAGCCGCGTGCTGGATTTGGGCTGTGGCACAGGCATGCTGGCGGCGGCGATGTCCGGCCTGGCGGAGGTGACGGGGCTGGAGCCGGCGGCGGCGATGCTGGAGATTGCGAGGCGGCGGCCTGGCGGCGAGAGCGTGCGCGGGTTGCGGGGCGATGCGCGCGATTTCGAGCTGGATGGTCGTTTCGATCTGATTTATTGCGCCGGCCATGCTTTCCAGTGCTTCCTGACCGAGCAAGACCGCCGGGCGGTGTTCCGCATGGTCCGCGTCCATTTGGCGGAGCGGGGGCGCTTCGTGTTCGAAACCCGTAATCCTGCGGCCAGATCATGGCTGCGTTATGACAGCCAGCCGCCGCGCCGCGTCCGTCATCCGCGTTTGGGCGAGGTGGCGCTTAGCCACAGGCTGTTGTCCGAGACGGACGGCTTGGTTGCCTATCGCAGCCGCTATCATTTTGTCGATCAGGATCAGGCGCGAGAGGTGGATGCCGCATTGCGCTTTTGCGATTTGCCGACGTTGCGGGCGGAGCTGGAGGCCGAGGGCCTGCGCATCGCCGCCCTGCAAGGGGACTGGCAGGGCGGCCCCTTGTGGGAGGACTGCGCGGAAATCATCCTGACCTTGGCGCGCGCGGACGCGGCCTAGCTGTTTTGGCCGGGCTTGGGCTGGAAGCGCAGGCAAGGCCGGCCTGACGCCTCCTGCACGTCGAGACAGGGCAGGCGTTTGCTGGAGAAGCCCATGGCGCGGCAGCCATAGGGGAAGGCCGGGTTGTATGTGATGAAGTAGTGCTGACAGCGTCGGCACAGCAGGGCGTCTCGCGCTGAGCGGGTGTGGGGCATGACTGGAATGAACAATGAGAAACCCGCCCAGCTTAGCAGCGGGCGGGCGGTTTGTGGCGGCGACGCGGGAAAGAGGCTTAGGCGGTGGCGGATACCGGCGTCAGGAACAGGGCTTGCTCTGCCTGGCGGCGCTTTTGCAAGCCCGGCAGCACTTTGCCGCCGGCCTTGTCCCACAAGGGGAATTGCCCGGCCGCGCCCTGGTAGTCGCCCTGATTCAGCAGACGCAGCAGAGTGGAGCTTTGCAGATTGCCCAGCCCCAGGTTGTAGCTGAAGCTGACCAGCGCGTCGAACTGGTTCTGATTGATGGCAACCTTGACCTGATTGCCGATGCCCTGCTCGAAGCGCGCCAGATCCTGGCGCAGCAACTGCTCGGCCTGGTCGTTGCTGATGGTCAGGCCCGGCTTCACATCAGGGCCGGTGTGGCCGTAGCCTATGGTCCAGACGCCTACCGAATCCTGGTAGGCGGTCAGTTTCAGTCCTTCGAACTGTTTGATCAGGTTGATGCCGTTGGTGCTGGTTTGCATGCTGGTGTCTCCGTGGCGTGTGGCCGGCTGGCTTGGGGTTGTCATGGGAGCTGCGCAGTACGGGGTGAAGCCGGTAGCGGGTTAGAATTTTTATCGGCATTCCCGCTTGTCACTGTCAAGCGACTAAGTAGTCATGCGGGTCATTCTGCCGACGCGACACGCTATTGTTTATTAATGGGAAACAATAAATTTGTTTAGGCGGGCTTTTTCAGTAAATGAAAACCGCTTACATTCAGCATCATCCATGGGCATGCGCGCTCTGTTCCCTGCCTTGAGCCGCCGCGCATGGATCGTCGATTTCAACCCGAGGCCGCCATGTCCCAAAAGCGTTACACCGCCACCGCCATTTTTCTGCACTGGCTGATGGCCCTCATGCTGATCTGCCTGTTCTGCGTCGGCTTCTACATGCATGGCCTGCCGCTGTCGCCGTTCAAGCTGAAGATTTATTCCTGGCATAAATGGGGCGGCGTCAGCGTGTTCCTGCTGGTGTGGCTGCGCCTGGCCTGGCGCGCCGGGCATCGTCCGCCCGAGCTGCCCGTATCCATGAGCGGCGCGCTGCGCGCGCTGGCCCATGCGGGCCACGCCATGCTGTATCTGCTGATGGTCGCCATTCCGCTGTCCGGCTGGCTGATGAGCTCGGCCAAGGGCGTGCAGACCGTGTATCTCGGCGTGCTGCCGCTGCCGGACCTGATCGCGCCCAATCCCGAGCTGGGCCACGCCTTGAACGCGCTGCACCGCGCCTTGAATTATCTCTTGGCCGCGACAGTGATCGGCCACGCGGGCGCTGCGCTGAAACACCATTTGATAGACAAGGACGACGTGTTGAGCCGCATGCTGCCGTGGCGCGCCCGTTCCTGAATCCCCCACCCGGAGAACCGAACATGATATTCCAACGCATCGTGCTGCCGTTGCTGCTCGGCGGCATGCTGGCCGCCCCGCTCGCGGCCCAGGCTGCGGCCTACACCGTCATTCAGCAAGACAAAAGCAATATCGCCTTCGGCTACAAGCAGATGGGCGTGGGCATGCAGGGCCATTTCAAGAAATTCTCCGCCGCGCTGAATTTCGACCCGGCCAAGCCGGCGACGTCCAAGGCGGAGCTGACGGTGGACATCGCCAGCATAGATACCGGCTCGGCCGAGGCCAACGACCAAGTGTCGGACAAGGACTGGTTCAACACCAAGCAGTACCCGACGGCCCGCTTTGTGTCCGGCGCCATCAAGCCGCTGGGCGGCAACCGCTTCCAGGTGGACGGCAAGCTGACGATCAAGGGCCGCACCCAGGCCGTCAGCACGGTGGCCACCATGACGCCGCAGGGCGCGATGGCGGCTTTCGACGGCGCTTTCGCCATCAAGCGCGCGGACTTCGCCATCGGCGAGGGCGATTGGAAGGATTTCGGCACCGTCGCCAACGACATCCAGATCAAGTTCCATCTGCTGGCGCGCGCCAAGTAAGCGCGGCCGCACTCAAACAAGGACAGAAACCATGAAGAAACTGACCCGCCTCACCCTGGCCGCCGTAGCCTTCGCCGGATTCAGCGGCGCCGCGCTGGCCAAGCCGGAAACCTACGTCATCGACGGCACGCACACCTTCCCGCGTTTTTCGTACAGCCATTTCGGCTTTTCCACCCAGCTGAGCCGTTTCGACAAGACCAGCGGCAGCATCGTGCTGGACAAGGAAGCCAAGACCGGCTCCGTGGACGTGACCATAGACATGAAGTCGGTTGATACCGGCTACCCGGTGTTCAACGGCCATATCCAGGGCGCGGACTTCTTCGATACCGCCAAATATCCGACCGCCACCTTCAAGTCCACCAAGGTGCTGTTCGACGGCGACAAGCCGACCGCGGTGGAAGGCAATCTGACCATCAAGGGCGTGACCAAGCCGGTGACGTTGACGCTGTCCAGCTTCCAGCAGCAGCCGCACCCGATGCTGAAGAAGGACGCCATCGGCGCCAACGCCAGCACCGTGGTCAAGCGCAGCGAGTTCAACGCCGGCAAGTACGCGCCCTACGTGGGCGACGAGGTGACGATCAGCCTCGCCGTGGAAGCCATCCACGAGTAAGCGCATTGCTTGCGAAGACCAAAACAGCCGCGCTCCGAAAGGGCCGCGGCTGTTTTTTCAGCCTATGGTCCCGAACCCCTCCACCACTGCCGCGCGTCCATGGCGGCGAGAAGGGCGAAAACCAGCAGGAAGATGGGTAGTTCCTCGCGCATGGCATAGCCGGCGCGGACGCCGAACCATAGATTGACGGCGGGGCGGCGAGCCACAGTGGGATGAATGCCAGCGCGCCGACAGCGGGTTGGCCGCTCAGATGGCCGGCGCCCAGGCAGGCCGCCAGCCAAGTGAACCCACCCAGCATCACCAGTGCGGTATGCATGTCTCTTTCCTTTTCCGGACTGCTCAGGTCTGTCCGATATCCAGCCCCGCAATGCGCCCGTCCGCGTCCAGCGCGAAGCGGAAATAGGCTTTGAAATCTCTCCAGCGCTCGGTATGGAAAACCCGGACACTTCCAGCCCATCCGGGCTGACGCTAGGGATGGAGGCGAAGCGCTCATGACCCAGCGCCGCGCGGCTGAACGCCGCCAGGTCGCGCGGAGCGCCGTCGTCGAACAGGCGGGCCTGTGGCGAGAGTGGCGTGCTCCAGGCGGCTAAATTCCCAGCCTGTAGCGCGGAGATGGCGTAGCGGACGGCATTTTGCGGTAGGTGATGCAAATCCATGTTTCGGCTCCTCTTGCCCTTGGCTCATCCATGGCGGGCCATCCGCCTGAGATGATGCTTTATGGTCAAAGTAGCGCGTATTGGATTTTGGATAATCCATGTCATCCATGGATTCACTAATGGACCCACTGGTCGAGAAATATGAACAATCGACTTGATAAGTGCGAATGTATTTTTAAATTTTCAATAATTAACCATTTTGCAATTCATCTTGCCCAATTTATCCGGTTTCCATTCTGGTTCGAGGATTCCGAATGAAAATCAGGAAGGTTTTGTTAGGCGCGGCGCTGGCCTGGACCGCGGCGGCCGTCGCCGCCCCGCCGGAGGCGCTGCGGCTCTCCACTTGGAACGCCATGCTGCTGCCGCAGGCCTTGTATCCCAACTATGGCCAAATGCGCCGCGTTGAACTGATGGCAGCCTCCCGCATCGCCCAGGATCAGGACGTGATGGTGTTCCAGGAGCTGCAGGACAATGCGGCGTCTGAGCGCTTGCTGTCCCTGCTCAAGCCGCGCTTTCCGTATCAGACGCCGGTGATAGGCCGGACCCGGCAAGGCTGGGATGGCAGCGAGGGCTGGAACGCGCTGAAGCCGGAGGACGGCGGCGTGGCCATTGTCAGCCGCTGGCCCATCGCGGAAAAGCGGCAATACCTGTTCCAAACGCCTGGCTGCAGCTGGGATGGGCAAGCGCTGAAAGGTTTCGCCTATGCGAAAATCAATGCCGACGGGCGGATTTTCCATGTCATAGGCACGCATCTGCAGTCCGAAGACAGCGGCTGCGCCAACCATGGCGACATCGCCGTTCGCCAGGCCCAGTTGCGCGAGATGGCGAACTGGATACAAGCCCGGCACTTGCCGCCGGAAGAGACGGTGATCGTCGCCGGCGACATGAATACGGACCGCAATAAGAGCGCCGAGTACCGCGCCTTGCTGGACATCCTGAATGCCGACGAGCCGCGCTATGCCGGCATGCCGTACAGCTTCGACACCGCCGGCAACGGCATCGCGCTGGAGCGCTACGGCGCGCGCACGGGCGACGCGCCGGAGTACCTGGATTACATCCTGCTGCTGAAGGGGCATCGCCAGCTGGCGGCATGGCACAACCAGGCGCTGGACGCGGCCTCGCCGCAGTGGACCGTCCAATCCGCCGTGGCGAAGCAAACCTTCGCCTACGCTGATTTCAGCGACCATTACCCGGTGCAGGCTTTCGCCTGGGCGGACGCCTCGGTCCCGCGGCGCTCGCTGACGGCCCAGCCAGGCAGCTATCGCGGCGTCACCCTGCAGAATCTGGCCAATGGCCGTTACGCGCGGGCCGCGGATGCCAACGATGGCTGGTTGAAGACGGATGCGGCGGTGCCTGGCGCGAGCTCGCGATTCAATCTGTCCAATAATTTTTCGATGCGCGACAACGGCTGCATACGTTCCGGCGAGTATGTCAGGCTGGAGCGGGCAGACCGGCCCGGCTGGTTCTGGACCTGGTGGGGCGCTCCGGGCGCCAACCAGTACGCCTATTACACCGCGCAGGGGCCTTTGAACCGCTCCGCGGAGTTGCGGCTGGTCAATTACAGCCGGCCGGATGGCTGTCTGCAGGACGGCGACGTGGTGTCGTTCAAGGACTGGGCGCGCGCGGCGGATTATTATCTGACCGCCTGGCCCAGCGGCGGCCATGCCGACCAGCTCTATCTGTGGCAGGCGGCGGCCGGAGCAGGCGAGCGTTTCCGGGTGAGCCTGAGCGAGCCGCCGCGCTATCTGGACTGGTCCGCGGGCTTGCTTGATGCCAAGCGGCGCGAAAGCCGCAGGGCGTCGCCTGGTAAGTTGTCCGGCCGCGGCGTTTGAATCCGCGTCAGCAGGTCCTAGCCGGAGGCTGGCGGCAGCGCCCCGCGCCGCCGCCAGAACGGCTGATCGCGCCAACGCGTTTCCAGCAGATAATGTTGCCGCCTTTCCGCCAGGTAACGCGAGAAGCTGTCGTTGGCGCGCCGCGCGTAGCTGCGCGCGAGGCTAGCGTCTCCATCCAGCATGCCGGCGATGGCCGGCGCGGCGGCCAGCGCGTCGCTGAGCGCGCCGCTGATGCCGGACGAGGTCAGAGGGTCCAGCCCCATCAGCGCGTCGCCGACGCAGAGCCAGCCCGGTCCGGCCGCGCGGGAGGCACAGCCGCTGTGCGCGGCGAAGGCGTGGATCGCCTCTATCCCTTGCGGCGGCGGCAGCCGTTCCGCCAGCAGCCGTGTCCCGCGCCAAGCGGAGAGGAAGGCGTCGGGCTGCTCCAGCCGCAAATCGCGGGCCAGGTCATGGTCCGTCATCAGCGCCACCAGCGCCCGGCCATCCGGCAGCGCCGCGGCGTACCACCAGCCATAGGGACAGGACTCGACCAACGAATAGCCGCTCAATTCGCCAGTCGCATCCACGTGACAGGCCAGCGCCTGCAACCGGTCCAGCCTATGGCGCGCCACGCCCAGCCGGGAGGCCAGCGGCGAGCGCCTCCCCCCGGCGTCCACCACTACCCGCGCGAACGTTTCGCCCAGGCCGCGCACCTGCAGCCGCCAGCCTCCATCCGCCGGGGCGATGCCGTCCAGGCCGGACTGGCCGAGAAAGGCCACGCCGCTCGCCATCGTTTCCTGTTGCAGCATGCGGTCGAAAGCGGCGCGATCCAGATGCCAGCCGTGGCCGCGGCCGCGAAACAGGAAGTGGTCCAGCTGCGGGGTTTCCGCGCCCCACAGGGCGAGATTGCCGTGATAGGGACGGTGGCGGGCCAGATCATGCTGGATGCCCAGGCGTTCCAGCAGGCCGGCCACATCCGGCGTGGCCGACTCGCCGATGCGGAAGGGCTGCGCCAGCGGGCGGTCCACCAGCAGCGTGTCCACCCCCAGCTTTTGCAAGGCGAGGGCGACGGCGCAACCGGCTGGACCGGCGCCGGCGACCAGTGCGTCGTAGTGTTTAGCGCTCATTGTTTCGAGCGGCGCCCGTCGGGTCGAAAGGACGCGGCAGCGCGCGTTCCACTTCGACGAAGCGCCGTTCGCCTTCCACCTGCTTTTCCATGATGAAGCCCAGGCCGGACCAGAATTTCACCATCTCGATGTCCTCGGCGAAGCGGATGTAGCTATTGGACATCTGGTCGTAGTCCGTGCCTATCCATGGCACCTGTTTGCCGGTTTCCTGATCCGGAGACGGCGGCGGAGAGGCTTGCAGGGCGCGCGGCTGCGGCTTCGGCTCCAGATAAACGTACTCCGGCCGTTGCGCGGGCCACCACCACAAGGTGCGGCCGTCCAGCGGCTGGGAAGAGCATTCGTTGAAGTCCGCCTGCCACGGAATGGCCATGTAGCGGGTGACGTCGCCGGGCTCCATGCCGCGCTTGAGGTTGAAGTCCAGGCTCAGCGGGCCTTGCGGAACGAAATGGTTGCGGATGCGGAACGGTTCGCGGTAAATGGCCGGATTGCGCGAAATCCAGGTCATCTCTATGCCGGGCGAGAACGGGCCGCCCACACAGTTGTCCAGCGCCGCGCGCGTCAGGTCCGCGGCGGTTTCGGCGGTCGGCGGCTGGTTGACGAAACTGCCGGCCACCCATTGCTGCAGCATGAAGTACTGAGTGTCGGTCAGGCGCATGTATTTGCTGGTGGCTGTGCTGGGCACCAGGCAGTTGTCGCCGGCGAGGTAGGGCATCATCGTCGCGCCGCCGGCGTTCAGGATGTCGTTTTCCTGATAGGGCGGGCGGATGAAGTCCAGAATGTACTGGCGGAAGCCGCGGAATTCCTCGGCGCCCAGCCCGTCGGCGCCGGTGGCGCCCAGCATGCCGAAGTCGAACTGGTGCGGCTTGGGCGGAACGGCCGCTACCCACGGCATATAGGTGGCGCGTTCCAGCAAGGGTCTGATCTCGGCCTGGAAGTTGGGCAGGAAGCCGTTCTTGCCGGATTTCCAAAAGCCGTTTTCGTAAATCTCAGGATAATGGCCGCTGCGCACCATGGCGTCGAAGATGGTGTCGTACAGGGTCACCAGATTGGGGACTTCCGGCGCGTATTTGGGCGGCGCCACCAGCACGTGGGCGGGCTGGGCCTCTATCACCGTGCCGTCGGCCAGTTCGATGCGGGCGCTGACCGGGCCGTCCGAGGTATCGTCCCACCAGCCGTCGTTGTTGGCATAGTCCGTGATTGTGGCGTCGGGATCGGCGGAGCCGGCGATGCCGTAGCCGCCCAGCACCAGCAGCCGTCCGTCCTGGTCGGTGCGCAACTCGCCCAGGGTGTCTATCGAGTCCTTCATCGGGTACAGCGGGCTGGGCGGAAAGTGCGCGCCCTCATAGCCGGCCGGCACGGTGGTTTTGCTGAACTGCTCTCCCCGCTGGCTGCTGCCGGCAATGCTGCGCGGACCGGCGTCTATCAGCAGGGTATGGCGGTCTTCCACCTGCGGATTGCGCATGGGATGGTTCGAGGCATAGCCGTCTTCTCCCTCGGCCGGCACGAAGGTGTACCAGCTGGGCTTCTTGTTGGCCAGGTGCACGGTCCAGCGGATGGATTTGACGCCGGCGCTGGACAGCGTCAGCGGCTCGCTCTTGCCGTCTTCCACCTTATATACCTGGAAGCGCGCGGCCTGGCGGCACAGCCTGCCTTGTTCGTCGCGGAAGTCCCGCTGGTTGAACGGCTGGCCATCCGGCATGATGGGCAGACCGCAATAGCGGTCCGGCTCGATGTAGAACTTGTCCGGTGCGTTGCCTACGCGGGCGACGCCGATGGCGGGGTAGATCCGGTACTCGGTCATGGTGTCTCCCTATTATGCGTGGTGGGTTTGCGCGGCGGCGATCAGCTGCTTGACGTTGGCGCTTACGTTACTCAGCGCGTGCTGCAGCTCATGGCGCTCGGCCGGATCGGCCACTTCTTGCCCCACCACGCCCAGCGCTTTTTGCAGCCGCTTGGCGAAGTCCTGCAGATTGCTGCCGGGCTGGTACAGGTAGGTGGGGGCTCCATTGGGGCCGACGCTGCTGTCGGTGTCCGCGTGCAGCGGGGTGTTCATCAGTTGCCGCGCCAGATTGGGCATGGCCTGGTGCATCAGCGGCAGCGCCAGCGTGAAGAAGGTATCGTTGGCATTGCCGGCGCGGGAGGCGAAGCTGTGTTCCATCGCGTCCAGCATCAGGCTGTAGGCGATGTCGAACAGTTCTACCAGCTCGATGGCCACCGGATTGGTGAAGTCGCTGCGTTTGGGGTTGGAGACGATGGGATAGCTGTCGGGGAAGCTGTCCTTGTCCAGCGACACGGTGCGGAATTTCTTGAAGTGAGACATCTCGTACGGCGAGCCTATGATGGGGCCGTAAGTGCCGTCTGTGCGCTCGCCGTAGGTGTTGTAGGTGGCCCAGGGCTGGATGGGGATCATCGATTGCGCTTCCGGCACGCTGCCCTCGCCCTGTTGCACGATCTGTTGCACGCCAAGCTTGGCGCTGGCAAGGTCTGTCACCTGAATGGGGGTGCCGCCGAACTTGCCGAGATAGATGTCTGTGCGCTGACAGGCGTCCGGATTCTGCTCGAACAGCGGCTGCGCGCCTTTATAGGCCTCCAAACCGTCTTCCAGCGCATCGTACAGTTGGGCGATGTAGCTGTAGTTGTCGCCGCGCGCCGGCGCATGGGGCGGCGCCGGCGTTTCGATCGCGGTGAAGGTGTCGTTGAATACTTCCAGCGAGGCGCGGCACAAGCCGATGAACGGCGTAGTGCTGGTGTTGGCGTGCGGCAGATAACAGGGGTAGGTCGGCGCGCTGGCCCCGGTCATCTTGGGGCGGCCGCCTATGGCCACCAGCAGGTTGGCTGCCTGGTTGATGTGGAACATTTCCTCCATCATCACGCTGCGCAGCAGCTGGTAGGCCTTGGTGTTCGGATCGCTGATCGAGTACAGCGCGGTCAGGTAGGGCGGGATGGTGGTCATTTCCACCATGATGGCCAGTTGGGCCAGGTCTTGCAGGGGCTTGCGGCTGTCGCCTACGGCTTTGTCTTCGGCGCTGGGCTGGCCTAAGACGCGGTCGAACAGCATGCCGAACGGTTTCTTGGAAGCGGCCTGGGTAGTCATGTTTTCTCCGCGTGTCGTGAGGAACGCGCCGCGCGGGGCGGCGCGCGCAGTGCCGCGATCAGCGCTTGATCAGCGTGGCGACGGAAATGTGCGGCCAGACGATGCCGTCGAATACCAGCAGCACGGTCTGCGTGTATTGAAGCTGCAGGAACTGGCTGCCGTCCGGGCGCTGCACGGTTTCTATCCAGAAGATCGAGTCCATCTCGACGGCGTTGGCGTTGACCACGATGAAGGGGATGTTGACGACGGCGCCGACATTCTTGGTGCTGACCGGCAGGTTGATGGTGCTGACGATTTTCAGGCCTGTGTCGATTTCGCGATTCAGCACGTCCACCAGGGCCTGGTTCGGGTTCTGCATGTCGAAGCCGGGCGGAAACTTGCCGTTCAGGTACGGGTCGGTGTAGCCCAGCGGCAGCGGCGGATGGCCAGGCAGCGGGGTGGGCAAGGTGCTGACGGGAGCGATGACGGGGGCGCGAGCCTCACAGGAGGACTGGCCCTGCGCCAGCAGCGAGTCGCCGTGCGGGATGGTGGACTGGCGCACGATGGTGGACGGCGCGTCCGGATCGCTGGTGGGCGGCACGTGCAGCCACAGGCCGGGTTCGGTGTGGATGCCTTCGTCGGTGGCGGCGTCGTTGACCTGCTGCAGATAGGTCAGGCCGTAGAGGAGGATGTCGTCCTGCTTGGAGCCGCGGTTGGGAATCGGCCCGCCTATGGGCGAGAAGGACAGGGTTTCCCGGGTGGCGTTGACGATCAAACGGAAGATTTGCTTATTCTGGAAGTCCGGCACGGCGATCATATTGTAGCCGTGTCCCACCCAGGTGCCGGGCAGTTCGGCGAGCGGGCCCAGATTGTTCTCTACTTGCTTGATGGGCGCGGCGGCGCGTTGCAGCAGGTTCATTTCTCGACTCTCCCATATAGGCGTTGCGGCCTGTGTTTGCGAGCTGGGGATGATTTTGCGCATGAATCATGCCGAATAGGTGTTATTGCTTATCCATGTTGGCACAATGGAATAATCGGCATGTGCTGGTTATAGATGGGGGAGGAGGGATGTCAAGACTGCGTCGCGACGCGCCGGAGGGAAGGCGCTAGCTGACCCTGCCGAGCCGATGCCGCCGGCTCGACAGGAGAGAGGGAGACTTAAATGGTTTCTGCGTCTGCCGGCGCAGCCGCGGCCAAGGCTGGCTGGACACGCATGTCGAGGTCGCGGCGAACTTCTTCCGCGCTCAGGATGCGGTAGCCTTTATCCTCCAGCTCCAGGCGCAAGGCCTTGACCTGCTCCGCCGTGCCCCGCGCTTTTCGAATGCCGCCGGGAACCAAAGGGTCTAGCAGATTCAGTCCATCCTCCAGCCCCACCCGGATGCCGTCGAGCTGGAGCGCGATGGCGACGTCGGCGAGGATGGCGTGCATGGCACCCGGGAATAGCAGCGAAATCCGGCAGTTTAGGAAATGCCGGCGCAGCGTTTCCACCGTGGGGCGGAGTTGGTCCGCGGCCAGCCGCGCCGCGGCCGCCGTGGCGGTTTCCTCTTCTTGCAACAGCAGCTTGGCGATTTCCTTTCTCGACGCGCCGCCGATCAGCGAGTCGTCGTCCAGTTCGCCGCTGACTGGATCGCGGCGGTGTTGGTCGACGCCGGCCACCAGCATGAACAGAACCGGCAAGCCGCTTTCTTCCAATGGCTTGCGGTAGAGTGTGACGGCATTTTCGGTGATGGTGTGGTTGAACACTTCGATTTCCGGCCGAACCCCCGCCTGCCTGAAGTGGCGGAGTTGCTCCGCGAGGAAGGCATTGGGATTATCGTAGCCGCCGCCAACCTGGAACACGACAGCGCCGGGACTCAGCGAGGCGATTTCCGGCGCGGCTGCGCCTGCGTACGGTTTCAGATGGGCTCGGCGCAGGGGGCTTTGCGATGCCGAGCGATCGCCGCGGGCGCTGGTGGACAGGTTCAGCAGCGTTTCCGGCGCGGCCCGGCGCATGGCCGGAACGATGTCTTCGTATTGCTCCAGCACGATCTGGTTGCGTTGCGAGCCGGTGGCTATGTCCGCGCCCAGGCCGGGGATGCGCAGCGAGGAGAGGTCCTGCATGTCGCGCGTGTGCAGATGGATGACAGCGGCGCCGGCGAGAGCGGACTGCGTCGAATCGGACACGATGCGTTCCGTCGTCAAGGGCAGGTGCGGGCTGCGGGCCTTGCCGGGTTGCCAGAGCCCGGGTTCGCATACCCCCCAGCCTGCTTCAAGCAAGGCATTGAAAACTGCCGGCGCGTCGCTCCTGATCTGTTCGACCATGTCCGCCGGGAGGTAGCTGCTGAGGCGCTCAAGCCTCCACTCCAGATCGCCATGCATATTGCATTCCCAGCCGAAGGTGGTGAGCAGCAGAACGAGCTGGCGTTGCAACTGGCGCGAAGACAAGCTTTCCAGCAGCGCGCGCGGGAGTAGGCAGGCACGGCTCATGTCGGCCTGGGGGCGGGGCGATTGCCAGACGCCGTTGCCGACGCGCCAGCCGGCGGCTTCCAGCGCGTGGAAGCTTTTGGCCTGCTGGCTTTCGTTCAGGCGAGCGAAGTCGTCGCGGCGCAAGCATTCGTCGTAGCCAGCTTGCAGCAGCAGGCCGCCCGCAGGCGCGGTCTCCCAGCCTTCCCGTTTCAGGATTTGCAAGGTTTCGGCGATCTTGGCGTCGGGAACGAGGTTGTCCAGAAGCAGGCCGGAGATGAATTTCGGCTCGAGCGGGTCCAGATATTTGGGGACGGCGCCGACCGGCGCGGCAGTGATGTAGAAAGCTTTGCTCATGATTTTCCCTGTATATGGCAAGCATTGCGGGTTTGCGGCGCATGGGTTGCTTTGTGCTGGTCCGATTGCCGCCCCATGAGCGCGGGCATGGCGACGCGCCAATATCGGGCATGACTTCACAATGCGGAGAGCACGCTTTTTTCCTGAGCAAAGAGGCGAACGATTCATGACGTGGACTGGACGGGCTCGATCAGTGGTCGGATGGGTTGGGCCGTCTGTCATTTCTTTGATTTGTGGCTTGGATTATGATTTGCCGTTTATTCCATTTGAATTAAATTTTTATAAAACTGATTTTCTCGTGGATGGTGTCGTGCAGAATGTCATGTTGAAAATTACTATTCATCCAATTGTTTTTATTTGTACTTGATTTTAATTATTTGTTTTTCTTGATATTTTCCCAGATGAAATTTGCAGTAGTCTGATTTGTGGCCATGAAAAAGTATTTTTGATTCAGGCTGGTATTTAGGATGGTTGACTTATATTTGTTGTGTTTTTGCCTGTTTGAGGGTTATTTATTTTTGAGAGGTATTTAAACGTATTTCTATTTTTGATTGTTATTTCTTATTTTGTCTGCAAAAAATTGTTTTTATTGAATTGTCGACTTTATGCTTATTCGTACGTGATGATTTCGGGCTTGGCCAAGCCGTTCCCCTCAGGTATTTCCCATTGACTTTTTTTCGCCGCATTTTCTATGCGGGCGGGCTATAGAGGATGGGCCGCTGATTCTTTTCTGTCCCGCCGCGCCAGCTGCCGTAGGCGGCATAAATTTTGCGATAGCCAGGGAGGATGCGATGTCTAGTCATAGTGAAAGCCAGGCTTTGGATGCGCCTTACGCGGAAGAGCGGGATGACGGGAGCGCCGGGAGTCGAAAGGCTGGGAATCCGCTGATCGGCCGGCGGTTGGGAGGCACGATCATGCTGCTCAGCCTGGCGCTGTCCCTGTCCCTGGGCGCCGGACTGAAGCTGCCTTTGATCCTGGCCGTGATCGCCGGCGGGCTGACGCTGTTCGTGGTCATGCTGGCGGCCACGCCCTACTTGCGCTTCATCGATCATGGCTGGTGGACGCGCTACGACGAGTTCGGCAATCAGCTATGGGGCGATGCCCTGTCGCAATACCTGTGGCACTTCTGGCACCGGCGGGCCGAAGCGGCGGGCGCGCTGGCCGGGCAGGGACAGCCGACTGCCGATGCCCGGCAAGGCGTGAAGGCAGGGGAGCTGTTCGGCGCCATCTACCGCGAGCAATACGGGCCGGACGCCTTCATGGTGCCGCTGGCGCTGCTGTTGTGCGTGGTGTTCCTCGAGGCCAATTACGTCGTGTTGTTTCCGCTGAAGGAAATGCTGCCAGGTGGGCATCCCTTGTCCGGCTATCTGGCGCAGTTCGGACATTTCGAACTGCAGGCCAGCGCGATGAGCGGCGCCTACATGTTCGTGGTGGGCGACGCGGTGAACAGCGTGCGCAAGCGCTGTCTGAACGTGGCGGATGTCTACTGGTACGCGCTGCGCATGCTGCTGGCGGTGCCCATCGCTTATTCGGTGACGCTGGCTTTGCCTGACAATGCCGCGGTGGGCGTGGCCTTCGCGCTGGGCGCGCTGCCGATAGACAGCATCATCAAGCTGTTGCGCAGGCTGGTGAACAGCAAGCTCGATACCGGCGAAGAGGAGCAGCCGGACCAGTTGGTCAAGCTGGACGGCGTCACCGCGGCCATCGCCAGCCAGCTGGAGGCGGAGGGCGTGGGGTCTATCGATGAGTTGCTGGGCATGGACCCGGTGTTGCTGTCCATCCATACCGGGCTGCCGTTTCGCTTCATCCTGCGGCTAGCGTCGCAAGCCATCGTGCGCCGGCACTTGGGCGACGCCGCCTTCTCACTGGCGGCGATAGGGCTGGCCGATGCGACGTCCATCCATTGCTTGGCACGGCGGTTGAGAGAGGCGCGCGCGCAGGGGCGGAGCGACGAGGCGGCGGACAAGATTCTGGACGATGCCTGCCAGCTGCTGCGTTCGGTGTCCAATGCCGCCTGGCCGGACCGGGCCTCGGTTGAGTTCGCGTTCAGTAACATCGCCGATTGCGCCTACACCGGCCTGCTGATGTCCGCCGGTCTGGACCGGATGCCGGCGCATGGCTGAGCAAGCCGGCTACAGCAGCGGTCGCATCCGGCGCAAGGCCGCTTCCAGTGTGGCGGGCGGGCAGCCGAAGTTGAGCCGCAGCCAGCCGGGCGCGCCGAAGTCCCGGCCATCGGCCAGGCCCACGCCGGCCCGCTCGAACGCGGGCATCGGCCGTTCAGGATGCACGGCGCGGGCATCGAACCAGGCCAGATAGGTGGCCTGCGGCGGAATCAGCGGCAGCCGTCCGCCGGCTAAGGCCTGGACAATGGCGTCGCGGTTGTCGCGCAGAACGGCCAGCAGCGCCTGCCGCCATGGCTCGCCCTCGCGGTAGGCCGCTTCAGCCGCGACATAGCCCAGCGCGCCCGGCGGCGGAACCCGGTGGGACATTTCGTGGCGAAAGCGGCGGCGCAGCCCCGTGTCCGGAATGATGGCGAAGGCGCAGCCCAGGCCCGCCAGGTTCCAGGTTTTGGACGGCGACATCAGCGTGATGGTCCGCGCGGCGAAGTCCGGGTCGACGGCGGCGAGCGGCTGGTGGCGGCGGGTCCCCAGCAGCAGATCGCAGTGGATTTCGTCGGAGCAGACGATCAAACCACGTCGTTTGGAGAATGCGATCAATTCCGCCAGCTCGGCCTCGTCCCAGCAGCGGCCGGTGGGGTTGTGCGGATGGCTCAGCAAAAGCAGTTTCGCGCCCGCCGCGGCATTTTCCATGGCCTGCCAGTCCCATCGCCAGCGTCCATCGAGGAGTGCCAGCGGCGCGGTGGCGAGGGCGCGACCGGCCAGCGCCGGCGCTTTCAAAAACGGCGGGTAGATGGGCGTGGCGGTCAGCACGGCGTCGCCTGGTTCGCCCACTGCGCGGCAGGCCAGACTCAGCGCCGGCACCAGGCCGGGCAGCCAGGTCAGCCAGTCCGCTTCCACTGTCCAGCCATAGCGGTCCTGCAAGTGCTGCTGCGTAGCGTCGACCAGCGAGTCTGGGGCATGGGTGTAGCCGAATACGCCATGATCTATCCTGCGACGCAATGCATCGAGGATGGCCGGCGCGGCGGCGAAGTCCATGTCCGCCACCCACATCGGCAAGATATCGCGGCCGGCGTATTTGTCCCATTTTTCGCTGGCGGTGCCGCGGCGGTCCGGCGGGCGGTGGAAATCCATGGCGAGTCTTGTCTGTGCTTGGATGTTGGGCGTATCGCCAGTATGGGCGCCGCGCATCGTCCGTTCGCGGTTATTTTGCGGAATCGATATTGGCTTGGCGCAGGTCGGGCTTGAAACGCTGCCTGTCGCAATGCATTCGCCGCCAGAGACATGACGGAGCAGGGTGCCTGTCTACAGAGGCCTTGCGCGTGCCGGAGGCCCTGCGGAGTCGCTGAGCCTGAGCTTGAGTTGGCGCGGACTCAGGCCCAGCAATTGGCGGCAAAGCCGGTTCAGGGCGCTCTGGTCCGAGAAGCCGCAGGCGGCGGCGATGTCGGCCAGCGACTCGCTGCCGCGGCGGATAGCGTGGCAGGCCGCGTCCATGCGGGTGCGGCGAATGAAATCGCCGGTGCGCAGTTGGAATACTCGTTTCATCCGCCGGTCCAGCTGGCCTATGCTGAGGCCGGATAGTTCGCACAGTTCCTCCAACCGCAGCGACCGATGGTAGTGGGCCTGGATGTGGTCGACGCAGGCGGCGAAGCGCTCGTCCAGCAACCTTTCTCGGGTGAGGTCGGCCAAGTCCTTGGAAATGCACACCAGTCCCAGCAAGCGTCCGTCCGGATGCAGCAGCGGCTGCTTGCTGGTCAGGCACCAGCCAGGCGCGCCGTCCGGATAGATGGTGAGGTCCAGACGATTGCGCAGGGGCAGGCGCTCGCTGAACAGCGCCTTGTCCTGCTCGCGATAGCGGTTGGCCATGGACTGGGGGAACAGCTCGTGGGCGGTGCGGCCCTCGGCCTGGGCACGGTCGCGCAGCGCGCAGCGCGGCACGCAGCCTTCGCTGATGGCCAAGTAGTGGCTGTCTGGATCTTTGACCGAGAACACCACATCGGGCAGATGGTCGAACAGCGCGGCCATGGACCGGGCGGCGGCCAGGTCGCAGATCAGATGCGGCTGCTGCATAGGCATGTGCATGTGAAACGATCCTTGCGCAAATATCGCAGCCGAGGCGGCGAGAGGGCTATGCTGTTTGATTATTCCGACAGCATTTATTTAAGGCAAGATGGATCATTTGTATGCGTTTTGCAAGAAATGCCGCGACGGCCATGCGCCGTCGCGGCCCTGCTCGCTTAACTTACTCGTAGCTAGCGCTGACGGAGACGTTGGCGTAAGGCTGCTTCGCCTGCAGCGTCAGGTAGTACCAGTGTCCGGCCTGCGGCGCCGGGATGCTGACGGACTCCTCGTTGCCGGCGCTTGCCGAAGCGTAGTCATAGTTGGAGGGCGTCGGGTAGCGATCCATGGCCACATACAGGTCCACGTCGCCGCTGCCGCCGCTGGTCCAGAGCTTCAGGTTGCGCGCGCCGGCCGGCAGCAGAATGGTGGCGTAGGATGCGCCGGACGAGGTCAGGCCGGAAATCGAGCAGTTCTTGCCCAGCCGTTCTGGATAGGCCTCGTGGCAGGCCGGCAGGCCGGTGGTCGGCGGCAAGGGCGGCTGGCCGGCCGTGGTGGCGTTTTGCGCCCAGGCGGCGAACTCATTGTCGTAACGGCTGCCGATCTGCCGCATCAGGCTCATATAACCATTCGCGTAGTCGCCCTTGCGCCACAGGGGCAGCATGGCGTCGATGTCGGCGCGGTGGCGCTCGAACATGAAGCGGGTGGCCATATAGCCCCAGCGGTAGGCTCGGGTGACGTAATCCGCCATGTCATAGGTGTTGCCGTAGATCTGACTCAACTGGTAAGTGCCGGTCTTGGCGATATCGATGGCGGTCTGGTTGTCGTTGCGCAGCGACAGGTATTCGGCCAGGCCTTCTATCCACCATACCGTCGGTTGCTGGGTGGCGGTGGCGAAGTCGCCGTACATGTCGAAGCGGCCGTCCAGATAGTGGATGTATTCATGTTCCAGGTTCCACACCTTGAACACCGGGCGCAGCCATGACGCTTCGTGGGCGATGAAGCGGGCCTGGTTGTTCGGATCGGCCGGATTGCCTTCCAGATACATTCCGCCGTTGTCGGTGGAGATGCCGTAGATCACGCCGGCGTACTTGGAGTAATTGTTGTAGTCGTCGA
This sequence comes from Chromobacterium alticapitis, assembly GCF_002924365.1. GTDB lineage: Bacteria > Pseudomonadota > Gammaproteobacteria > Burkholderiales > Chromobacteriaceae > Chromobacterium > Chromobacterium alticapitis. The sequence continues at coordinate 83,559 of NZ_PQWB01000042.1, forward strand.
ACACCACCACTTCCAGCGAAGTGTTGTTGTCGTTGGCGACCGGCTGGTTATGCGTTTGCAGCATCTGGTGGAAGTAGGATTCCTCATTTTGCAGCAGCGCGCAGGAGGCCTGCATCTGGTCCGTGGTCATCTCCTGGGACCGGATATGGATGGTGGGGCTGCAGGTATAGCGATTGACCAGGATGGCGTCGGCAAGCTTGGTTTCGAAGTTGCAGGTGCCGTATTCCGAGCAGTTGGCGTTGTCGTAGTACTTGACCGCTTCCGCCGCGGCCAGCCACAGCTCGTTGTCGGCGCCGGTCATGCTGCTGCCGGCGAGTATGGCCTTGGCTTGCGGCTTGATCGCGGGCAGCAGCGCCGGATACTGCATGAAGCGCAGCCCTTCACGCGTGGCGTCGCCCAGCTGGAAGGCGGTTTCGGTGCCGATCAGGCTGGCCTTGTCGGCCTGGACGAACTGAGTCAGCGCGGCCGAATAGCTGCCGTCGCTCTGCAGCAAGGGCACGGACGCGCTGCGGCCGTGGGCGTAGAACAGCACGGTCAGCGCGCCGGTGAAGCCTTGGCTGGCCGTGGTTTCACGCAAGCCTTGGGCGGCGTTGGGATTGGCCGCGGTGTTGGTGTAGCGCTGGACGATGGTGCGGATGGACGGCAGGTAGTAGGCCTCGTCCGCCATATTGGTGACCAGCGTCATCACCTCGTGGGCCGTCGTCGGCGCCTGGGCATTGGCGGAGAACAGCGTTGCGCCGTCCGCCAATTGCTTGATGCCGGGGCGCAGCGTCGATTGCAGATTGGGATCGAGCGCCGGCAGCGTATTGGCGCTGGCCAGGTAGTAGCCGGCGCGCAGGTACAGCGTCAGATTCACCAGCGCCATGGACGAGGCGTTGTAGGCGGCGGCTTCCTGGGCGAAGCGGCCGGCCACGGCGTTCAGGTTGCCGGCGCTGTAAATGGTGGAAGCCAGATTTTTGTCCAGGGCGAACAGGCCGTAGGTGCAGGTGTAATCTGGCAGGCTGACTAGGTAGTTGGCCAGGTCTGCGCCGCTGTGGCTGGCCAGCGCGCTCATGTCCTGGCACTGCGGCGTGGCGGTGTGGGCGATCAGTTTTTTCAGCGGCCGGCCGATTTTGGCGCGCTTGTCTTGCAGGTGGTAGCGCGACTGGAAATCGCTTGGCGGCACATTTCGCCATAGCCGCGGCGCGGCTGGCTGGCGTGGTTTGGCTTGGGACTGGTGCGGCATTTTATAGGTCTTGGGCGCGGCTTCGGCCACTGCGGGCAGCGAGGCGGCCAGGGCCAGGCACAGCGCCGCGAGAGAGAGTCTTCGCATGTTTGTCTCCGGAAGATCAGGGCGTTTCCCTGACGGAAAAAAGCATGCCAAGCCTCGGCCCGGCTTTCTTGGCGCGTCTTCGCGCCTGGACGCGCAGATTTGACAAATCCGCCAGCCGCGCCTCTACGCGTGTGGCGGGCGTCAGTCGGCGACGCTCTGATTCACGCTTTCCACGCGGTTGCGGCCCTGGCGTTTGGCTTGATACAGAGCATCGTCGGCGGCGGCCAGCAAGTGCTCCAGAGAGTGGCGGTCGGTGTCCAGCGAGGCGATGCCGAAGCTCGCGGTGACAGGCAGCGTCTGGCCGGAAGGCAGCCGCAACGGCGCATCCTCGATGCGGGCGCGCAGCCGCTCGGCCAAGGTCCGTCCGACGGAGCCTCCGCCGGCCAGGATGATGAACTCTTCGCCGCCGTAGCGGCCTATCAGATCGTTTTCGCGGCAGGTTTGCGCGGCGATGGCGGCGATGTGGCACAGCACCGCGTCGCCTGCGTCGTGGCCATAGTTGTCGTTGACCTGCTTGAAGAAATCGATGTCGAACAGGATGAGCGTGGCGGATTCGCCGTGCAGGCGAGCGCGCGCGATTTCAGCGTGAGCGGCCTGGGTGAAGGCGCGCCGATTGGCGATGCCGGTCAGGAAGTCCACCCGCGAAATCTCCGTCAACTCCTCGATCAGGCGCTGTTTTTCCTGTTCCAGCGCGTGCCGCTCTCGGCTGCGCGCGCGCAGCGTTTCGATGGCGCCCAGCACTTTGCCCACTTCGTCTGCGCGGCGCGTGGTCGGAATGGCGACATCGAGACGGCCATGGGCGAGGTCGGTCAGCAAACCGGAGGCCGTCAACATGGGTTTGACGACGCGCCACCGAATGAAGCCGATCAGGGCCAGTTGTGCCAGCAGGGCGACGACGCCCAGCGCTACGGCATAGACCAGGTGCAGCCGCGCGGCGTCTTGTCGCGCGCGCGCTTCGTTCAGCGCGGATTGCATCATGGCATCGCGCAGGCCGGAGATGGAGGCCAAGGTGGGGACGAAGCGTGCGACAAAGCTTGCGGTGCCTATGGGGACAGGCTGGCCGCGTCTGCTGGCCGCCTCGCTGTTGTCCACCAAGGCCAGCCCCTGGCGGAAATAGCTTGCTTCCATGCGGTCGACCGCGCGCAGCGTGGCAGAGGAGGTGGTGGGCAGGCTATTGCGCAGACGGATGTCGTCCCTCAACTGGAAGATGCGGCCGCGCAACTCGTCTATGGCTTGCATTTCCTGCGCGGTCAACGGCCTGTGCTGGGCCATGGCGGCAGTCAGGTGGGAGCCGATGCGGCCGCCGTACTCGCGCAGTTCGGCGGCCCGCAACGCGCCGTTCAGTTGCGTGGCCAACTGTGGATGGCAGTTGATCGCGCGAGTGGACAAGGTGCTGACGGCCTGCAGGGTCGCCGGCACCACTTCGAACATGCGGCGCACGGCGTCGGTAATGCGCTGGGCATCGCGTTCAGGCAAACGGGCGGCCGCGTCCACATCGCGCCGCGCCAGGGTCAGCAATTGCCGGGCCTGTCGCGCCGAAGCCTCCGCTTGCCGGTATTCCGGCGCCTCCGAGGGGGCCAGGGCGGCTTGCAGGGCGAGCAAGGCCTGATCGCTGTCCCGGCGGACGAGGCGCAGGCGTTGGCCTATGCCGGGGAAGTCCGGCGAGGAGAGCAGCACATTGGTGGGGCCGCGCTCGAATGACACACTCTCCGCCGCGTTCATGGCCAGTTGAACCACTTGCAGCGTGGATAGGGCGTCGTGGGTCGTCTGGTAGACGGACCACTCGCCGTCTATGATCCAGGCCAACGGCAGGCAGGTCAGCAGGAAGAGGACGGCGGAGGCGAGGGCGAATAATCTGGACAGGCGCATGGGCTTCATTCAATCGTCGCGGGCCGGCAGACGGCGCGCGTTTACGATTGAGTATATGCGCAGTGATTGTCCTGTTGCGAACTTTACCGCGCTGCCCCGCAGGCGCCTGACGCTTATTCGGGCTTGGGCGGCGGGCTGGGCGCCGGTTTGCCGCGGGCGGCCTCCTGCTGTCGGCGCTGGGCGGCGGCGGCAATGCGCGGGTTTGAGCGTCCGACTCCTCCCGGATCAGGAGCAGTCTGGCCATGGTTTGGGCCTGGCCATCACGCGGCGCGCGATTCAGGCGCATGGCCGCGAGGTCCGCGCGGCCAACCGTCCAGACGGCGGCCTGCCGGCGGAGATGCGCCTGCCCGCCGCGGTTTCGCGCCCCTCATGCGTCGCCGGCCGGCGGACCCGCTCGCAGCGCGCGCAACTCGGCCAGGGCCGCGGCGAAATCGAATGCCCGCATGGCGCGCTCCAGCCGGAGCAGGGATGCTTCGGGGCCGACGCCGCGCAGCAAGGGCTGGCAGTCGCGAAACAGGGCGTCGGCGGCGAAATCGCCGTTCGCCAGCGCGGCTTCCAGTGTTTGAAGCGCGGCATCGCGCTCGCGGCCGGAGACGGCCATCTCCCGGGCGGCTCCGCCTGACGGGCCCAGCGCGGCCAGATCGGCCGACAGCCGGGCGAGCAAGGCGGCCAGCCCGTCGATTTCGCCAGCCCGGATCGCGCCATGGCGCCGCAGCTCGGCTTCTATGTCCGCCGCGGCGGTTTGCACGGCGACCAGTCCTAGCATGCCGCCGCTGCCCTTCAGCGTATGGGCCAGCCGCAGCGCGGCCTCGCCGTCGTTTTGCTCGAGCAGCGCGCGCAGCCGCTGGGCATCGCCGCCATGCGCGTCGAGGAAGCGGCTCAGCATGGCGCGATACTTGTCGAGCTTGCCGCCCAGGCAGGACAAACCCTGTTCCAGATCCAGGCCGTCGATGGCGGCCAGGCGCGCGCGCAGGCTGTCGCCTGGCGACGGCTCGGTCTGCCCGGCGGCTGGCGCGGGGGCGGCCGGCAGCCAGCGGCGCAACGCGTCGAACATCTGGGCCGGCTCCACCGGCTTGGCCACGAAGTCGTTCATGCCGGCGGCCTGGCAGGCCGCGCGGTCCTCGGCGAAGGTGCTGGCCGTCATCGCGAGTATGGGCACGGCGGCGCCCTCCGGCCGCGCGCGGATGCGGCGCGTGGCTTCCAGACCGTCCATGCCAGGCATCTGCATGTCCATCAGGATCAGCGCGTAGTCATCCGGCTGCGCCAAGAAGCGGGCGACGGCGGAGGCGCCGTCGACGGCGGCGTCGGCCTGCAGGCCGACGCTTTGCAGCAGCGCCTCCGCCACTTCCCGGTTGATGTCGTCATCCTCGGCCAGCAAGACGCGCAGGCCGCTCCAGCGGGCTGGCGGCGGGATTTGGGCGGACGGCGGCGCGGAGAGCGGCTGCGCGCTCCTGGCCAGACGAGCGGTGAACCAGAAGACGCTGCCTTGTCCCGGCTGGCTCTGCGCGCCGGCCTGGCCGCCCATCAGCTCGGCCAGGCGCTTGGTGATGGCGAGGCCTAGCCCGGTGCCGCCGTAGCGGCGGGTGGTGGAGGCGTCGGCCTGCTCGAAGGCGTTGAACAGCCGCGCCAGGGTTTCCGGATCTATGCCTATGCCGCTGTCGCTGACTGAGAAGCGGACCAGCATGCCGGCGGGGTCTTCTTCCAGTACTTCAATGCGCAGCGCGACTTCGCCGCGCTCGGTGAACTTGACCGCGTTGCTGATCAGGTTCAGCAGGCACTGGGTGAGCCGGGTGGCGTCGCCCCTGACCGGCAGCGGGCCTGGCGGACCTTCCAGCCGCAGCCGCAGGCCCTTGGCTCGGATCTGCTCCATCACCATGCCGGCGGCGGCGGCCGGCAGTGCGGCGAGGTCGAAATCGCTCAGCTCCAGCGTGAGTTTGCCCGCCTCGGTCTTGGACAGATCCAGGATGCCGTTGATCAGGCTGAGAAGATGGCGGGCCGAGTGGTCTATGGCATCCAGCCGGTGTCGCTGCGCGGCGGGCAGGCCGGCCTGGCGCAGCAGGTAGACCATGCCCAGTATGGCGTTCATCGGCGTGCGGATTTCGTGGCTCATATTGGCGACGAAGGCGGATTTGGCGGCATTGGCGCGTTCCGCTCCCTCCTTGGCTTGCACCAGCGCTTGTTCCGCCTCTTTGCGCCGGCTGATGTCGGTGAGGAAGGCGATGGTCCGCGCCGGCGCGTCGCCCTCGCCGTCGGCGTAATACAGCGTGACTTCCACTGGGATATCGGCGCCTTGGCGCGTCCGCACCGCGCTTTCGAACTGGGCGCGATGCTCGATGCGCAGGCGCTCGATGGCGGCGTGGAAGGCCGCCGGCGGGAAGTTGGGGTCGATGTCGGGGACAGACAGCTCCAGCATTTCCGCTTCGCTGTAGCCCAGCATGTTGGCGGCATGGCGGTTGGCGTAGACTAGGCGGCCGCTTTCCGGATCCACCCACTGGATGGCGATGCCCACGCTGTCCATCGCGAACTGGGTCAGTTGCAGCCGGGCGTGGGTTTCCCGCACTTCTGCTGTGCGCGCTTCGACCAGTTCTTCCAGGTGCTGGCGGTAGGTGTCCAGCTCCCGGCCCAACCGTTTTTTCTCGGTAATGTCCTCTTGCAGCGCCAGGTAGTGCGAGACGCTGCCGTCGGCTTGGCGGATGGGCGCGATGGAGGCGAATTCCACCAGTTCCGCGCCGTTCTTGCGCCGGTTGAACAACTCTCCCTTCCACGGCAGGCCTTGGCTTAGATGGCTCCACAAGTCGGCATAGGTCTCGCGCGGGGTATGGCCGGAGGACAGCAGCTTGGGATTGCGGCCTATCACCTCGCTCGCCTCGTAGCCCGTATTGCGGGTGAAGGCGGCGTTGACGTATTCGATGCGGGCCTGCAGATCGGTGATCATGATGCTTTCCGGGCTTTGCTCGACGACCAGGGACAGCTTGCGGATTTCGTCCGCCGCGAGGCGGCGCTCGGCGATGTCGCGGCAGGCGCCGTACAGGGTGCCGTCCGGCAGCCGGATGGCGTTGATCTCAACGGGTACCAGATCGCCGCCCCGCCGTTTCAGCATCAGTTCGGTGGTGATATGCTCGCCGGCCAGCAGCGACTGGAGGACCTGCGCGGCATGGGCCGCGTCCTGCGCCGGCGTGAGGTCGGCGATGTGCAGCGCCAGCAGTTCCGCCTGCGTATAGGCCAGCAGCTCGCAGGCCTGGTGATTGACGTAGACATAACGGCCTTCGGTGTCGGCGACGAACACCGCGTCGGCTGCGTGGTCCAGCACGGTCTGGTAGCGCGCCTGGCTTTCCGCCAGCGCCCGGCTTTTCTCATGCAGCGGCCTGAGGTCGGCGTAAGTGGCGACAAAGCCCTCCAGCGCGCCGGACAAGTCGTGGATGGCGGAGACCGAAACGTAGACGGGAATGGCTTGTCCGGCGCGATTGATACGCGTCAGCTCTCCGGCCCAGCTGCCGACGGACAGGATGCGGGCATTGAGCGAGTCGCGCTGCGCGAGTTCGCCCGGCGCGGTGAAGCGGCTGGCCGGCGTGCCGGCCAGCTCGGCGGCCTCATAGCCCATCAAGTCGACGAAGGCCGGATTGGCGTAGGTGATGCGCTCCGCGGCGTCAGTCATCAGGATGGCCTGGGCCGACTGCGCCAGCGCCTCGGCCAGGCGGTGGGTCTCGCGCTCGGCCTGTTTGCGCAGGGTGATGTCCTCGGTGTAGATCATAATGCCGCCTACTTGGCCGTCCCGCGTCCGCCATGGACGCACCTCCCACTTGAGCCATTGCACAGCGCCGTTCTGGCGGACGAAGCGGTCATCGTCGGCATGCAGCACTTCGCCCGCCAGGCCGCGCTTATGCGCCTCGCGCCAGTCCGCGGGGATTTCCGGAAACAGATCGTAGTGGCTGCTGCCTATGATTTGCCGCCCGGTGAGCCCGTAGTCATTGCGCCAGCGCTGGCTGACCGCGAGATAGCGCATGTCGCGGTCGAACATGGCCAGCGCGGCGGGAGCGTGCTCGACAAACAGCTGCAGCTTCTCCTCGCTCTCGCGCAGCGCCAGCTCGATATGCTTGTGATCGCTGATGTCCTGCATCGCGCCGCGAACCTCGATTACCTTGCCGTCCTCGATCAGGGGCCGTCCCAGCGTGCGCACCCATTTGCGCCGGCCGGCGGCGGAGGTCAGCTCCAGCTCCAGATCATACGATTCGCCATGTTCGACGGCGCGCTGGACGGCAGTCTCTATCTTGCCGCGCGATTCTCCCTGGTAATAGGCCAGGCCCATGGCGACATTGGGCTGCGTGTCTTCCTGTAGGTCGTGGATGCGCGCCACTTCGGACGTCCAGCCGCCCTGGCCGGTGGCAGGGTCGAACCACCAGCCGCCTATGCCGGCGATGGCGCTCATATCGCGCAGCAGCGCCATTTGCTCCGCCAGCTGTTTTTCCAGCAGCTGGCGCTCGGTGATGTCGGTAGCGATGCCGCAAATGGCGTAGCTTTCGCCGCGCTCGTCGCGCAAGGGGAACTTGACGGATAGATAGGTGTGCGGGCCATCGGCTTGCGGTACTTGCTCTTCCAGCTGTATCGGCTGGCCGGCGACTAGAGCGTCGCGGTCCGCTATCACGAAGCGCTCGGCCTCTGCAGCGGGGAACAGGTCGTAGTCGGTGAAGCCGCGTTGCAGGGCGTTGTCCAGACGGAAGATTTCGGCGAAGCGGCGGTTGATCAGCAGATAGCGGCCGACCAGGTCCTTGACGAAGATCACCGCAGAGGAGTTGTCCATGATGGCTTGCAGCAGCGCGTGCTGCTGCTTCAGCTCGCTGGCCACTTGCTTGTCGGCGGACAGGTCGCGAATCACCGCGCTGAACGAGGGCCGGCCGTTTTCATCCAGGTAAGCATGCCAGGACACAGAAGCTGGAAAGGCGCGGCCGCTGCCGTCGAGCAGTTTGCGCTCCACGGTTTGGTCCGCCTCCGCGTCCGAATCCAATGGCGGCGGGGGCGCGGCATCGGCCTGCAGGCCGGCCCAGCCCAATTGCCGCAGGGCGGTTTCGTCGCGGCCGAGTATGCGCTGCGCTTCGCGGTTGGCGGCCAAGATGTCGCCGGCCGAGCTCATCAGCAAGGCGCCGTACTGGCTGTTTTCGAACAGGGCGCGGTATCGTCGCTCGCCCTGCAACTGCTTGGCCGTCAGCGCCTGGCGCCGGGCGCGCTGGCTGTAAACGCTTAGCGCCGCGCCGTTGGCCAGAAAAATCAATATGGAGAGGATGTCGGCGGGTTCGATGGCGCCGTTGTGAACGCGCAGCGGAATGAAAATCAGCCAGACCAGCAGGACGGACAGCGCGGTGGCCAGCAACCCGCCTTCCAGTCCGGCGACGAGAGCGGCGAAGAACGAGGCCGGGTAGAACAGGAACCATACGTAGGGCTGCAGGTAGGTCCATCCCATCCATTGGCAGAGCAGGGCCGCCGTCACGATAGACAGCGCCGTCGCGATTTTGCGGGCGCGGGGCGGCAATAGGCGTCTAACCTTAGACAGGATGCGCATAGGCGGCTCCATCTTGGCTCCCTGGAATCGGCAGCTTGGCTGTCGTTAATCCAGCCTAGACTACGGGCGAGCGGTATGGCCGCAGAGCCGGTTCACGTTTTTCAGCGCCTCGCGCCCAAGCGGAAAAGATCACGGTCCGCCTGCCGCGGCGGGCTTAGGGAGATGGGGATGAGCGCAGAGAGCGCAACCGTGTTGATTGTGGATGATGCGCCGGAGTGCTTGTCGGTGCTGGGCGAGTTGTTGCAGCCGCATTACCGGGTGAGGGTGGCCAATAGCGGACCGACGGCGCTGCGCTTGGCCGCGGCCGGTCCTCCGCCGGACCTGGTTCTGCTGGACATGATGATGCCGGGCATGGACGGCCGCGCCACCTTCGCCAGATTGCGGGCCGACCCGGCCACGGCCGAGGTGCCGGTGATCTTCGTCACGGCGATGAGCGAAATCAAGGACGAACTGAGCGGGCTGGAGGCCGGCGCGGTCGACTACATCACCAAGCCCATCGTGCCGCAGCTGGTGCTGGCTAGGGTGCGGATACAGCTGGAGCTGAAGCTGGCGCGGGACAGGCTGAACGTGCAGAACCGCTGGCTGGAGCGCGAAGTGGCGCGGCGGATGGAGGAGAACGATCTGACGCAGCGGGTGGCCATCCACGCGCTGGCGCGGCTGGCGGAGATGCGGGACATGGAAACCGGCAACCATCTGCTGCGCACCCAGGGTTATGTGCAGTTGCTGGGGCGGTTGCTGCAGCGCGATCCGAGCTTTCGGCCGCAACTGAGCGACTACGACATCGATCTGATGGCCCGTTCGGCGCCCTTGCACGATATCGGCAAGGTTGGCATCCCGGATCGCATTCTGCTCAAGCCGGGCAAGCTGGACGCGGCGGAGTGGGACATCATGCGCACGCACGCCAGGCTGGGCGAAGAGGCCATTGCCCAGGCGGAGCGCGACGCGGGCCGGCCGCTGGATTTTCTGGCCTGCGCCAAGGACGTGGCCGGCCATCACCATGAACGCTGGGACGGCAAGGGCTATCCGGATGGGCTGGCCGGGGAGGCCATTCCGCTGAGCGCGCGGCTGATGGCGCTGGCTGACGTGTTCGACGCGCTGATTTCCTGCCGCTGCTATAAGCCCGCGCTGGCTTTCGAGGCCGCGCGCGGGCTGATTGAGGCGGGGCGGGGCAGCCAGTTCCAGCCGGAGCTGGTGGATGCCTTCCTGGCCCATTTCGACGATTTCGTCGCCATCGCGCTATGCTATGCCGACAAGGTCGAGGGGGTGGAAGGCTAGATGCCGCCGCCTTTTCGTCAGGCCAGGTCTGTGATGACCAGCTTGGCGATGTTGAAGTAGATCACCAGGCCGGTGCCATCGATGAAGGTGGCGATGAAGGGCGCCGACACCACGGCCGGGTCTATGCGCATCTTTTTCAGCACCATGGGGATGATGGACGACACGATGGCGCTCCACACCGTGATGGCGAACAGCGTCAGGCAGACCACCATCGCCACTTCATGTCCGACGCCCAGCATCCAGGCGCGCAGCAAGCCCACCAGGCCGATGGCCAGCGCGATCATGAAGGAGGTGGTGACTTCCTTGCGCAGCACGGCGCCCAGATTGCGCAGCCCCACTTCGCCTACCGCCATCGCCCGCACCAGCGTGGACGTGATCTGGGTGCCGCTGTTGCCGCCGGTGCCTATCAGCAGCGGGATGAAGAAGGCCAGCGCGATCACCGCTTCCAGCTGCTCCTCGAACACCTGCAGGATGGTGCTGGTGTAGGCCTCGGCGGCGAACAGCAGCAGCAGCCAGGGCAGACGCTTTTTCCACAGCGCCCATGGACTGGTGTCCATATAAGGGGTGTCCAGCGGGAGGCTGGCGCCCTGGCGTTGGGCGTCGTCGGTTTCCTCGTCGCGCAGCAGCGCGGCGATCTCGCGCTCGTACAGCGCGCCGACGAGCTTGCCGTTGCTGACCACCGGCACGATGTCCAGCGCCAGGCCTTGCAGCTCCGGCGCCGCGTCGCGGCGCAAGGCGCCGGGCTCTACGGAGACATCGACCGGCAGCATCAGGGCGGAGACGAGGCGGGCGTCGTCTTTCTCCGTCAGCAAGGTTTTCAGCGACAGCCGGCCGTGCAGAAAGCCGCTTTCGTCGGTGACGAAGATTTGGGCCGGAACGTCGTCGTCGCGCAACTGGCCCAGCATGTGGGCGCGCGCCTGGCCTGCCGTCATGTCGCGGCGCAGCGTGATCAGCGCGACGCTCATGTAGGAGGCTACGGTTTCCTTCAGGTTAATGTCCGCCGCAGTTGCGGCGGCGAGGGTGTGGCTTGCGACGTAAGTCATGGTGAAAATTCCCCGTTAGCTGTTCAAACCGCAAACAGTTCTCTATGGGGGCGACAACCAGGAGGCGAGTGCAGAAAAGCGATCTCCGCGTCTAGGTTTTGGCACTATGCAACGTATCCGGGTGGGAAGTCACTTTGGGCTAAACCTTAATCCGATCAAGCCTGTCCTAACCTTGGGCGTCTCTCGACGTCGTCAGATCAGTGACCTGTGTTTGCATAGGAGCCTCGCCGAACGAGACACTGCATCATTTTTGATGTATTGGACGCCGCCGCCTGCGCGGCGCGGCGTCCTGCTGGCCGGGGTGTTTGCCCGCGGCCAGACAGGTCTGAATGCGGAAACGCGGTTTTGTTCCGAAGAATATTATTTTTTGATGATATATATGGACAGCATGGCCGGCGCGGCGGCGCTATGCCGGCCAAGCGTCGCGCCGCCATGCTATGCTCCCTCCGTCGCGGCGCCGCCGCCGCGGCCCGCGATCGTGCCCGCGCAGCCGGCACCAGAGTATCTGGACACACCATGAGCAAGAGCATCATTTCCGATATGGACGGCGTGATCTACCGGGGCAAGCAGCTGATTCCCGGCGCGCGCGAGTTCGTCACCCGCCTGATCGAGAGCGGCACGCCTTTCCTGTTTCTGACCAATAACGCGGAGCAGACGCCGCTGGATCTGCGCTTGAAGCTGGAGGGCCTGGGCATTCCAGGGCTGACTGAAGACAACTTCATCACCAGCGCGATGGCGACGGCGATGTTTCTGAAAAGCCAGACGCGCAAGGCCATGCCGACCGCTTATGTGGTGGGCGGCGCCGGCTTGATCAACGAGCTGTACAATGTGGGCTTCTCGATTTCCGAATCCCACCCGGACTACGTGGTGGTGGCCAAGTCGCAGACTTTCAGCTTCGAACAGATCAAGAAAGCGGTGCGCTTCATTGACCAGGGCGCCAAATTCATCGGCACCAATCCGGACATGATAGATCCCATAGAGGGCGGCTACGAGCCGGCTGCCGGCACCTTGCTGGCCGCGATCCAGGCCGCCACCGGCAAGAAACCCTATATCGTGGGCAAGCCCAATTCGCTGATGATGATGCTGGCCACGCGCAAGCTGGGCGTGCATCCGGAAGAGGCGGTGATGATAGGAGACCGCATGGACACCGACATCGTCGGCGGCTTGGAGGCCGGCATGTGCACGGCCCTGGTGCTGTCCGGCGTGTCTACCCTGGAATCGATGGAGCAGTTTCCGTATCAGCCGGATTATGTATTCAACAGCGTGGCGGACATTGATCCGCACGTGCTGTAAGGGCGTCAGGCGGCGTAGGATTTGATGTTGCCGCGGCCGTCGCGCTTGGCTTGCAGCAGCGCCTCGTCGGCGCGGCCCACCAGCTCGCGCGGCGTGGCCGCGGCGTTTCGGAAGCAGGCGGCGGCCACGCCTATGCTGGCCGATAGCGGAAAGCTGATATCGTCGGACTCGACCGGGGAGGAGCGGATTTTGGCCAGGATCTCGCCAGCCCGCTTCTCCGCCTGCGCCAGGCTGGTGTCCGGCAGAATCACGAAGAATTCGTCGCCGCCGAAGCGCGCCACGCTGTCGTAGGCGCGCAGGCAGGAGGTGATGCGCAGGCTGAATTCTATCAGCGCGCGGTCGCCGTGCAGGTGGCCGTAGTCGTCATTGATATTTTTGAAGTAGTCCAGGTCTATCATCATCACCGCCAGCTCGCCCTGCTGGCGCTCGGCGCGCGCCGCCTCGCGGGCCAGCAACGCCTTGCCGGCGGCGCGGTTCCAGATGTTCAGCAGCGGGTCCAGCATGGACTGGCGGCGGGCTGCGTCCAGCTCGGCCACGATCTCCGCCTGAGCCTCGCCCAGCTGGCGGTTCGCCAGCGCCATCTCCACCCAGGCGCCCAGATCGTCCAGGCTTTGCCTGTCGTCTGCCGACAGCTGCCGCGGCTGGGTGTCTATCACGCACAGCGTGCCGATGCGGAAGCCTTCCCAATTCTTGATCGGCCGGCCGGCGTAGAAGGCGATGCCGGGCGCGCCGGTCACCAGAGGATTGTCGTGGAAGCGCTCGTCGCGGCTGGCATCCGGCACCACGAGCAGTTCGTCGCTGAGGATGGCGTGGCCGCAGAATGAGGTGCGCCGCTCGGTCTGCCGCAGCTCCAGTCCGCTGCAGGATTTGAACCACTGCCTGTGCTCGTCTATCAGCGAAATGACGGCGATGGGCACGCGGAACAGCCGCTTGCTCAGTCGGACGATGCGGTCGAACGCCTCTTCGTTGGGCGTGGACAGGATTTGCATGCGGCGCAGCGATTCCAGTCTTTGCTGTTCGTTTTCCGGAATGGGCGCGGCTAGCATGGCGGTCTCCTGCGGCGGGCGATGGTTGAGGGGCGGCGGAATGAACCTGCCGACAGTATAAGCCGGCCGGGTGGCTGCGCGTCAGCGTATGGACGGGGGGGCTGGCTTCGCTTGCAGGCGATATCGTGCTGGTCAGGGGAGAGTCCGAGAGCGAGGTGGCGCGCTGGGCTGCGGAGGCCCCCTTCCTGTGGGCCGGCGTCGCCAGCTGCGAGATCATCGCCTGGACGCCGGCCCTGGCCGCGGAGGGATGGCCTGGTGATGAGGCCGCGGCGGCTTGGCCTCAGTAGCTGAGATTGGCGACGCCGGGGGCCGCGCTAGCGTTCAGATTGCAGCCGGCCTGCTGCAGCACGTTGGCCTGCCAGGACAGGCCCTGAGTAATCTGCCGCTTATTGGCGTCGAACAGCTGAATGCCGGCGAAGCTCATGCCGCCGTCGCTCGGGTAATGGCCGCAGCTGGACACGCCGTACACTTCCAGCACGCCGCCGAAGGCCCAGTTGAAGGTCTGGCCGTAGTTGCTGGTGCGGTTAAGCGCGCTGGACACGTTTCGGGTGAGGTCCTGGGTGTTGATGTTCCAGGAGCTGCAGGTGGCGGCGCCGGCTGCGCAATTGTTCTGGACCGTGCCGACGATCTGGTCGCCGCTGGCCACCGCCTGCGGTGAGCTGTAGTTCACCGCGCCGTTCTGGCAGCAATTCCAGCTGGCTATGGTCCAGCGATTGTCATTGAAGGCGTTCCAGCCCAGAACGGGCTGCAGGATGCTTTGCACGTCGTTGTAGTCCTGCAAGCCGGGGAAGAAGTAGACCACCTGGCCGGCGTAGGCGGCCGGGTTGGCAGGTACGGTCCAACTGGCGTTGATGCCGCCATAGGCCGATGAGGTGGTCAGCTCGGTGTCCAGCACCCAGCCGTTGATGGCGCTTTGAGTCGCGGTAAGCGCAGTTTGCGGCGCGGGGCGTTTGTCGCGCGGGCCTATGGCCTCGCCGCGCAGGGTGTAACGGACATGCTGGCAACTGGCGCCGGCGCGGACGGCGCCGTTCGCGCCGCGGATGCTGCCGTCGGCCTGCACGCTTTCCCGGGGCCGGATTTCCTGCACGCAGGCGGGGTGGAAATAGCCGAATGGGGTGATGAGGTAATCGGCGGGCACGCCGGCCGGCCGCGGCGAGGCGGCGGCGCGGGTCAGGCTATGCGGGGGTTCTGGCGGCGCGGCTTGGGCCAGGGCGTGGCAGGCGGCCAGCAACGCGGCGGCGCCCAGCAGTCGTTTGATCCATATCTTGCCATTTTGGAATGCCATGCTTGCTCCTAGAGTGGGATGGAAAAGCAGTCCAGTTGGGGGAACTCGAGCGAGGCGCGGCCGGCCCGGCTGAGCCGGGTCTTGTTGACTGAGGTTAGTCGTTGCCGGGGCGGGGGCGGCTGGTCTATCTGTCAGGCGAGCGCAGCTTGACTGGGCCGGACGGGAAGGGCGGACAGTCAGCGTCTGAGATCTAGCAGCGGCGGCGCCTTGCTGGTAGCGGGGTCCAGCCGCAGTTGTTCGCGAGAGGCCATGCGCAGTTCGAACGCGCCGGGATTTTCCGGCTGGTTCAGCATGGCGGCCAGGGCGGCGCGGATGCCGTCGGGCCGGCAACGCTTCGCTTCATCCACCAGTAGCAGGGTCAACCTGTCCCGTCCGGCTGCGTCGAACGATAGTTGCAGCTGGAAGGCCTCCGCCGCCGCGGCCAGCCTTTCGAACGTTTCCAGTTCGAAGTTCAGCTCATTGAAGCGGAAGGAGCGGCTGTCCCGCCCTCGCAGCTCCAGATAGCGTACGCCTTGGCGCTCGGTCAATCTCCCTATATCGCCCAGGCAATAGCGGAACACGGGAAAGCGCCGTCGCCAGCCGTTGCTGACGGCGATGCGGCCATAGCCGTCGCGGTCTGCGTCCAGTATCTCCACCACCACCTGCGGAATGATTTCGAACAGGCCCGGCCGCGCGCTGGCGTCGCCCCAGGCCCATATGCCGGTTTCCGCGCCGCCGTACAGCGACCACGCCTGTCTTGTTCCCAGCGCCGCGCGCAGCCGCTCCATGGTTGACGACCGCATCAGCTCGCCGCCGTATAGCAACTGAGGAATGTCCAGCGCGACGCCGCGTTTCTCCAGATGGCTGGCGAAGGCGGCCAGGCGAGACGGCGTGCCCATGATGTGGCTGGGTTGAAAATGGCCGGCTATGGCCTGAATCTCGCTGTCTTCAGCCTGCGCGCTCATGGCCAAGGTTGTGGCGCGGCATCGCTCCAGCATGTCGTCCATGATGGCGGCGCTGCGGTACAGGCTGGCGTAGCCGAACAGGTTCAGCGCCACGCTGCGGGCGTCGAACATGCCCGCGTCCAGCAGGCAGTGGGCCAGGGCTTGGCGCTGCGCGTGGTTCTCGGCGATATCCACCGGAAAGATCAGCGGCGTCTGGCTGCTGCCGGCGGAACGCACGAGATAGACGCCGCCCCCGGGGTCGGCGCCCGGCTGGTAGCCGCTCAGCGCATCGCGCAGGGCATGCTTGTCCATCGCAGGGGCTTGGAAGGCGTCGCGAACGCCTCGGAGGACGTCGCGGTAGAACGGGTGCCGGCTGGCCTGTTGGAAGCATTCTTGCAACAGGGCGTCAGGGTCCGGGCTGAGCCAGTGGGCGGCGCGGGGGGCGCTCATGACGCCATTCCCAAGCTATTCAGCAGCGCTCCGTGATGGTTCAGAAAATCTCCGCGCTGAATGGGGCAGGACAGGGCGTTCATTGCGTAATCCAGCCAGCGGCGCGCCAGCATGCGCATCAGCCGGACATCGTGCGCGTCCTGACTGCCGGCATAGCGCAACAGGGCGGGCGGCGGGGCCAGCGCGCGCCAGTCCGCGCAGCCGCGGTGCGAGAGGCTGTCGGCGACGATGCGGAAACGGATTAGCGGTTCCGAGATCAGGCCGGCGCGGGCGCCGGGTTCGGACGAGACCCGGCGCAGCACGCGGTACCAGAAGTCTATGCCCTCGTTCAGGCGAGCGGACGCGTCGTAGCGCTCATGCTCCAGCCAGCGCCGCCTCGCGACGACATTGCTGGCGCGGCCCATGAAGAAATCCGGATGGCCGGCGGCGCGCAATGGGTCGGGCAACAAGTGGACGCTGTCGGCCAGCGTTTGCAGCTCGCCGCTCAGCCGCGAGGGCAGAGGGAAGCGCTCGGCCGCCGGCGCGCTGTCGAAGCCCAGCACGGCCAGTTCCAGCTTGTGCGCGCGCATGCAGTCCGCCACTTTTTGCAGACAGTCCGGGCGGTAGCGGTCGTCGGCGTCGAGAAAGCTCACCAGTTCGCCATCGGCGAGGGCGAGGCCCGCGTTGCGGGCAGCGCCGGGGCCGGCATTGTCCGGCAAGCGGAGCATGCGGCATGCCACGCCGTCCAGTTCCGCCGCATGGCGGCTCAGCGCGCGCTCCGCCTCCTCGGCGCTGCCGTCGCTGCTGGCATCGTCGACGACGATGATCTGGTGCGGCCGCTTGCGCTGGCGGGCTAGCGAGGCGAGGGTGTCCGCGATATAGGGACGCTTGTTGTACAGCGGAATGATCACAGAATGCTTCATGCCGCCACCATGGTTGAATACAGCTTGCCGCGCCGTTGGTGGACGTTGATGACCAGTTCGTCCGAGCCGCGGAACACGCCGGGGCCGTAGCTGGTGCCGTTGCGGCAAAGCTGCATGCCCACCAGGCGGATGCGGCGCTGGCTTGCCGGGTCGAGGAATTCGCGCTGTTCGATGTAGTCCTGGAACATGTAGCGGGACCATTGCCGCAGCACCAGCCGCCGCCATTCCTCCTCGCCGCAGGCGTGGCGCACGCGCGCGCCCAGGCCGCGTCCGCCGCTGCTGAGTTTGGCTATCAGGCGCTCTGGCCGCTGCAGCAGGGCTTCCGCTTCCGGTTGGCTGGAAACGATGTGGGTGGGAATCAGGAAGGGCTGCAGGACGGCATAGTCGGCGGCGGGCAGGTAGTCGCGCATGATGGAGACCTGGTTCAGCACGGCCAGCACGCGCTTGTCGTGTACCAGGATGAGGGTGCGCACGTCGTTGAAGTAGGCGCCGGTTTCGATCAGCCGCGTCAGCACGGCGGGGGGGAGCAATGACAATTCGCTGCGGTCCATTTCCAGTATTGCCTGGTCCACGGTCTGGTCGCGCACGCGCAGCTGCCCGCCGCTGCAGCGCAACTCGAACGGATGGGCTTGCAAAAAGCGCGCGCCGGATCGTCGCAGCTCGTCCGCCAGCAGGAAGATTTCGGTTCCAGGTTCGCGCGCGTGCACGATGACCGAGGTGCTGCCGGAGGGGTGCAATTCGCGCAGCGCGTCCAGGAAGGCGTCGTATCCCGGCTGGCGCTCCGTCGGCTCCGCGGAGATCTTGTCCAGCAGATGGCTGATCATCCAGCCGTTCAGCGGGTAGCGGGCGCCTATCTCGCAAATGCGCGGCTGGCCGTCCCGGTCGTAGACGAAGTCCGGGCGGTAGAAGCCTGGGTTGTAGCGCTGGCCCGACGCGCGTTGGAGAATGCTTTCCAGCTCAGGAGGCAGGCCATAGACGGCGCGGATGCGCTCGTCGCGGAAATATTGCGCCACGATGGCGCGCAGCGCGGTGTCCAGCACTCGCGCCAGGCCGCGCAGCCGTTCCAGGTATTCGGGCGTCACCATGACGCGCAGCCGGGACACCTGCTCCGGGGGGACCAGCGGCGGCTGGCCCAACAGGCTGGCGAGAGGCGCCGCGGCACAGTCGTCTTGGTTATTCAAGCCGAGCAGCAATGCATGCGGAGAATGATCGGTCATGACTGGGCCTCCTGGCGCGGCGGCTTCACGGCGCCGGAACGGCGCTTGGACTGAGGGCGCGCGGCGCCACGGCTTCCAGTACGGCGGCCTTCTTGTCCAGATAGTCGCCGACGATGTCGTCCACGCCGTAGCGCTCGAAATCCACCCCCATCGCCCGGCCGTAATGGCCGATGGCGTCCAGCGCGTGGAAGAAGTGGTTTTTTTCAGTCGGACCGCAGTGCACGCTGATCCAGCCCAAGGTGCGGATGGCGTCGCGCTCGGAGAATTTCAGATCGCGCAGCAGCCATTGCCGGAACAGCGGCAGAATGAATTCCACTTCGCCATGGGTATAGATCTCGTGCGCCAGCGTGGTCAGCAGCGCGATGGCCGGATCGGGATCGCGCAGCGAGTTGTGATCCTTCCAGGCCTTGAAGGCCTGGGCGCTGGGGTGCAGGTAGTCGCGCGACAGCCACAAGTCGTCGCCGACGATGCCGGTGGCCATGTTGTAGAACAGCTGCGAGTGCAGGATCTTGTGCGTGACCGCCAGGTCTTCGTCGACGATGCGGTTCAGGCTGACAATGGCGCGCAGCAGCGCGTTTTGATCGGCGATTTCGCGGCCGGTATGCACCAGTAGGGTGAGGCGGTTGCTGATGCCAGCCACCGTCATCGCGCTGTTGTTGGTCTGGCTCCAGCTGTGGAAGAAGCGGCGCAGAACGGCTGGAGAATGGTTGCCCGAGGCGAAGCAGCGGAAGCCGGCTTCTATGGCGGAGAAACGGTCGCCGCGGCTGCCGAAGGCGTTCAGCAGCTCCTGTTTCAAATGGGAGGAAGGCATGTCTGCCAGGACCGGGTTGATGATGGCGCTCAGGCTGTTCATGGGCGGCGTCTCCTTGTCCGCGCTGCTACGCGGGGGCGGTTGAGGGGGCGTCTGCGGCTGGAGTGGATGCGCGACTGCGGCAGGAGTCGCGCCATCCTGATCGCCTGGACAGTTGAACGTTAGGTTTGGCTGGCCGGAATGGATATAAGTGCTTGTACGGTCTTGCCTTCCACGGGTTTTGAACTAGTTGGCCTAGGATGGTTGATTGGGAGGGCTCTAGCCCAACAAATAAAAATGATTCCCAATATCAATTGTAGAGTGCTACCATGCCAACCGCCAGCAGCGACGAAACCGCGCAGCCCGCTTCGTTCCCGCTTTGGCGCATCTGCCGTTTCCGTCGAATCCTTGTGTTGAAAACATGAAAAAACCTTCTATTTTCGTTGATTTCAGCCTGCTCAGGCTCAATCCGCATTTCCGCTCCATCTTCATCGCCCGCATGATTTCGGTGTTCGCTTTCGGCATCCTGATGGTGGCGGTGCCGGTGCAGATCCACCAATTGACCGGCTCCGCGCTGCAAGTGGGGGCGGCGATGGCGCTGGACGGCCTGGGAATGTTCGCCGGCTTGATGTGCGGCGGCGTGCTGGCCGACCGCATGGACCGGCGGCGGCTGATCCTGCTGGGCCGCGGCGCCTGCGGCCTGGGCTTCCTGGCGTTGGCGTTGAATGGCTTCATGACCCGTCCGTCCGTGCCGGCGCTGTATGCGGTGTCCGCCTGGGATGGCTTCTTCAGCGGCATAGGCATCACTTCTCTGATGGCGTCGATTCCCGGCATCGTCGGCCGCGACAAGCTGGCTGCCGCCGGCGCTTTGAGCATGCTGACCATGCGATTGGGCGCCGTGCTGTCGCCCTTGCTGGGCGGCTTGATCGTCGCCGCTGCCGGCGTTAACTGGAACTACTTGCTGGCCGGCTTGGGCACGCTGGCCACGCTGATTCCGCTAAGCAGGCTGCCCGCGCTGAAGCCGCAGAACGTAGAGCCCCCGCATCCGCTGCGCGCTTTGCTGGAGGGCTTTTCCTTCCTGCGGCAAAACAAGGTGGTTGGGGCTGTGGTGGCGGTGGGCACGCTGCAGACGCTGCTGAACGCGGTGCGGGCGCTGTATCCGGCGCTGGCCGAGGATGGCTATGGCGGCGGCGCATTCGAGGTGGGGCTGATGTATGCGGCGGTGCCGCTGGGCGCCATGCTGGGCGCTTTCACCAGCGGCTGGGTGGGCGGCTTGCGCCGTCCCGGCGCGATGATGCTGGGCTGCGTGACCGCGTCTTCCCTAGCTGTCGCCTCGCTGGGGGCGGTTTCACAGCTGGGCTGGGGACTGGCGGCGCTCGCCGCGCTGGGCTACCTGGGTTCCATCGCTTCGCTGCTGCAGTTCACGCTGGTGCAGCAACAGACGCCCGATCATCTGCTGGGGCGTGTCAACAGCTTATGGAACGCGCAAGACGTGGCGGGCGACAGCTTGGGCGCATTGGGCCTGGGCGCGCTGGCGCGCGCGCTGGCGCCGCTGGCGGCGGTGGCCTGGTTCGGCACAGGCGCTGCTGCGGCGGGCTTGCTGCTGAGCTTGGGCTTGGGTTCGCTGCGCCGTTTGAACGGCGGGCAGCAGCCGGAGGCGTTGAGCGAGCCGGCAGGGCTGGGCTCTTCTTGAGGTCGAGGCAGCTCCGTCCAAACCCCGGCAGGGCCATGGGCGGCGCGTCATGGCGCGCTGCCGCGCGCTTTTGGCAGCGCTGGGGCGGAGGCGGCCGGTTTCAGCGTTTGTCCGAGCTGGACGCGGCTGCAAAAAGCTCCGACAACCGCCCGCCCTCAGGCACGCCGCGCCGTTTGGCGTGGCCCACGCGCTGGGCGCGGTAGATGCCGGTATGGCCGGAGCACAGATAGCTGACCACGCAGGCCAGCGCCGCATAAACGCCGATTTCCGGACCGAACAGCTCCATCGCCATCATAGTGGACGCCAGCGGCGTATTGGCCGCGCCGGCGAATACGGCGACGAAGCCCATGCCGGCCAATAACGGGAACGGCAGTTGCAGCAGCGGCGCCAGGGCGTTGCCCAAGGTGGCTCCGATATAGAACAGAGGCGTCACTTCTCCGCCCTTGAAGCCGGCGCCCAGTGTCATCACGGTGAAGGCTAGCTTGCCGACGAAGTCATACGCCGGCAACGGTTGCTGGAACGAGGACACGATGGTGGGAATGCCCAGGCCCAGATAGGCATCGGCAGGGAGCAGCGTGGCCGCCAGCGCGACGATGGCGCCGCCCAGCAGCGGGCGGGCTGGCGCGAAAGTCACATGCCGCTTGAATTGGGCCGAAATCGCGTGCGTCGCGTCGGCGAATAGTTTGCCGACCAGGCCGAAAGCCACGCCGGCGATGACCGAGGCGGCCAGTCCCCAGCCGCTCAGCTTGGGAATGAACGGAATATGGTAGTGAGTGTGATGGACGCCCCAGGCCTGCCCGACCAGATCCGCGACGATGGCCGCGGCCATGCACGGCAGGATGGCGTCGTAACGCAGGCGGCCTATGGCCAGCACTTCCAGGCCGAAGATGGCGCCTGCCAGCGGGGTGCCGAATACCGAGGCGAAGCCGGCGCTGATGCCGGCCATCAGCAGAATGCGACGGTCTTCGGGCCCGAGCGGCAACAGCCGGTTGAGTTGATCGGCCAGCGCCCCGCCCATCTGCACCGCGGTGCCTTCGCGTCCAGCCGAGCCGCCGCATAAATGCGTGGCCACCGTGCCGATCAGCACTAGCGGCGCCATCCGTAGCGGAATCGTCTTTTTCGGATCGTGAATTTCGTCGATCAGCAGATTGTTGCCAGCCTCCACATTGCGTCCCAGCCGCCAGTAGGCGAGCCCGACCAGGAAGCCGGCTAGCGGCAGCAGCCAGAGCAGCCACGGATGGGCCAGACGAGTGGCGGTTGCCCAATCCAGCGCGAACAGAAAGAAAGCGGAGGCCGTGCCGGCGAGGGCGGCGGTCAGGGCGGAGAGCGCAATCCACTTGGCGAGATGCGGCAAGATGACGACAGGCTCGGTAAATTTGTTGGGAGTCATGCGTGTCCAGTGCTTCAGGAATTGAACAAGCCTGGACGGGAGAAGGACGAATACGCGCCCACAGCTTCCCGATCCAGGGAATACCGTAGGCATCATCAGCTTTTCAGGGCGGTTACAGGAGGAATGCCATCTCCAAGAACCGCTCATTTTACAAGAGCATGTGGTGGCGCGCAATGGAGGGTGTAAGAAAAGGAGAAAAAACCGGGCAAAAAAATGGCTATGTCCCAATTCCGTGTTGGGAGCTATGCTGAATACGGTAGCAGACCGGGAGCAACGCCATGGATGCCCAAAGTTTTCAGCGTTTTCTTGCCCAGCTGGATCAACTCACCCTCAAACAGCGGAGTCTGTTGTCCTCCGCTCTCAAGCACCCCACTCACCATGACGCCGTTCAGGACGCCTTTCCCGACCTGACGGCTTGCCCACACTGCCAGGCCGAGGCCAACCAATTGGCGTTATGGGGCTGGAGCCGAGGCCTGCGGCGTTATCGCTGCAAACAG
>NZ_PQWB01000043.1 GCF_002924365.1 Chromobacterium alticapitis
GAACGCGCCGTCCAAGCCGTTGGTGAAACCGGCGGTGGTGCAGATCGACATCACGCCGGACAACGCGGTGCTGTGGAACGGTGAGCGTTTGCCGGGCCGGGAGGCGCTGGAGGCGAAGCTGTCGGCGGCGGGGAAGGCGGATCCGCAGCCGGAGCTGCACATCAAGCCGAACAAGGACGCGAGTTACGAGCCGGTGGCGATGGTGCTGGCGGAGTCGCAGCGTCTGGGTCTGACCAAGCTCGGCATCGTGGGGTCGGAACAGTTCGTGCAGTAAGCGGGTCGTATTGATCTGAACGGAAAGGCAGCCATGGGCTGCCTTTCTTTTCGCGATGAACGTTGGGGAATCATGATGATGAAAATGAAAGCGTTGGCGCTGTCCTTGCTGCTGGCAGGCCAAGTCTGGGCGCATGGCGTGTCCGGCATCGATACGGCTAATTTTAATTCCCAGGTGCGGCCGCAGGACGACATCTACCTGGCGGTGAACGGCAAGTGGCTGGATACGCACGAGATTCCGGCCAGCGAGTCCTGGGACGGCGCCTTCAAGGAGCTGCGAGATCTGAGCGATGAGCGCGGCCGAGGCTTGATCGAGACGGCTGCCGCCGCCAAGGATGCGAGCGGCAATGAGCGGAAAATCGGCGCCATGTACGCCAGCTTCATGAATGAGGCCGCGGCGGAGCGGAGGGGCTTGCAGCCCATCGAACCCGATCTGAAAGCCATCACCATGTTGTCCAGCCGCGGGGAGCTGGTCCGTTTGCTGGGAAGCTGGCAGGCGGGCAATGTCAAGCTGCCCATCGGTCTGTACATTGGCATAGACGCGAAGAACGCCACGGCCTATTTGCCGGAACTGTATCAGAGCGGTCTGGCCATGCCGGATCGCGATTATTATCTGGGCAAGGATGCGCGCTTCGCCAAGGCGCGCGACGCCTACGGCGCCTATCTGGTCAAGTTGTTCCGGCAGGCCGGCTACGCTCAGCCGGAAAAGCGGGCGAAGCGCGTGATGGCGCTGGAAACCAAGTTGGCCCAGCTGCAGCGCAGCCGCGTGGAAAATCGCGATCCGCAAAAGACCTACAACAAGATGACGCCGGCGCATTTGGCCAAGCTGGCGCCCAAAGTCGACTGGACTGGCTTCTTCGCCGCCGCAGGCCTGCCCGGTTCGGCCGAGATCAATGTGGCGCAGCCGGATTATGTGGCCGGACTGGCCAAGCTGCTGCAGAAGGAGCCGCTGCTGAACTGGCAGGATTATCTGACCGCGCACACGCTGGACGGCTATGCGCCGTATCTGAACAAGGCGATGGTCGATGCCCGCTTCGACTTCTACGGCAAGGCCTTGTCTGGCGCGAAGGAGCAGCGTCCGCGCTGGAAGCGCGGCGTGCAACTGGTGGAGTCGTCTCTGGGCGAGGCGCTGGGTCAGCAGTATGTGGCCAAATATTTCCCGCCGGAAAACAAGCGCAAAATGCAGGAGCTGGTAAGCAATCTGATGAAGGCCTATGGCCAGAGCATAGATAGTCTGAGCTGGATGGGGCCGGAGACCAAGAAGGCGGCTCAATACAAACTGTCCAAATACATGCTGAAGATAGGCTATCCGGACCATTGGCGCGATTATGCCGGCCTGGAGCCGCAAGTTGACGATTTGGTCGGCAACGTTAAGCGTTCCAATCGCTTCGAATACGAATGGCAGCTGTCCCACCTGGGCAAGCCTGTTGATCGCACGGAATGGGGCATGACGCCGCAGACGGTGAACGCTTATTACAATCCCAGCCAGAATGAAATCGTGTTCCCCGCCGCCATTCTGCAGCCGCCATTCTTCAATATGGCGGCGGACGACGCGGCCAACTACGGCGGCATCGGCTCGGTGATCGGCCATGAAATCAGCCATGGCTTTGATGATCAGGGCAGTCAGTACGATGCGGATGGCAATCTGCGGGACTGGTGGACCAAGGAAGACAAGGCCAGCTTTCATGCGCTGACGAGCCGGCTGGTCGCGCAGTACGCGGCTTATGAGCCGCTGCCAGGCAAGCATATCAACGGCCAGCTGACCTTGGGCGAGAATATCGCCGACAACGCGGGGCTGCAGATCGCCTACAAGGCGTATCAGTTGTCTCTGGATGGCAAGCCGGCGCCAGCGATAGACGGCATGTCCGGCGATCAGCGTTTCTTCTATGGTTTCTCCCAGATCTGGCGCGGCAAGATGCGGGACGAGGAGCTGCTGTCGCGGCTGGTTTCCGATCCGCACTCGCCGGAGGCTTTCCGCGCGATAGGAGCGACTTCCAATAGCGACGCGTTCCAGCATGCTTTTGATGTCAAGCCGGGCGACAAGATGTTCAAGCCGGAAGAGCAGCGCATTCGCATCTGGTAAGCGGTTTGAAGTGAAATGAACGAACCCGCGCGGCTTGCTGCGCGGGTTTTTCATTTGGGATATTTTGGCAATGTTATTGTCGCTTTTAGCTTCAGTGCTTACACTTCGGCTAATGCGTATACCGATATTCCTGATTTTAAGCACGCTAGGTCTGACGGCCTGCGATTGGCGCGATGCGCAGAAAATCGCCCAGTCAGGCGAGGTCAAGCAACTGGCGGCTCTGGGCGAGGCTTTCTTCGGCAAGCGCGCGGACGAAGCGCCGGCGGCGGCGCCGCGCGAGGTCAAGGCCTTGCCGCTGGTGGGCGGCAAGGAGGTGGGGCATCGCGATTTCCCGGCGGCCAAGCGTATCTTGCCCAAACTGTATGCCGGTATGGAGGTGGACTTTTACTGCGGCTGCCGTTACCAGGGCAAGGCTGTGGACTGGGCCTCCTGCGGCTATCAGCCGCGCAAGTCTGAAACGCGAGCCAGCCGCATCGAGTGGGAGCACGTGGTGCCGGCCTGGGCGCTGGGTCATCAGCGGCAGTGCTGGCAGCAGGGCGGCCGCAAGCACTGCGCAAGTACGGATCCCTTGTTCCGGATGGCGGAAGGCGATTTGAACAACTTGGTGCCGGCGGTGGGCGAGGTGAACGGAGACCGGGCGAATTTCTCGTACGGCGCATGGGAGATCCATCCGCGGCCTATCTACGGCCAGTGCCAGTCCATTGTCGATTTCCAGCTGAAGCGCTTCCAGCCGCGCGAGGAGGTGAGAGGCGCCGCGGCGCGAATCACGCTCTATATGCACCAGCGCTATGGCTTGCGCATGAGCCGGCAGGACAAGCAATTGATGTGCGCCTGGGCCAGGCAATACCCGGTCGATGAATGGGAACGCCAGCGCAACAAGCGCGTCATGCAATGGCAGGGCGAGGGCAATTTCCTGGTGTCGCAGCCAGAGGCTTTGGCGCGGGTCTGCGCTTGATGCCTGGTGGCCGTTCCTGGTGAGCCGTGTAGGTTTGCAAGCATGAAAAAACGCCACGGCATGCCGTGGCGTTTTGGCGAACAAGCTTCGGATAAGGCTTAGAACGCTACCTTCAGACCGAAGCCGACGGCTTGCGGGCTGTTGCCGGCGGTCAGGCTGGCTTTGCCATTGCCCAGATTGCTGTCGTAAACCGGGTCGTTCGCGAAGTTGGCGGAGGACTTGGCGTTGTTGGTGATCTTGGTGTAGTAGGCCAACAGCTGAGTGGTTTTGGACAGGTTGTAGGTGCCGCCCAGAATCCACTGCTTAGCCTTGAAGTCATCGCCGTTAACGCCGGCGCCGACGCTCTTCAGCGCGCCCAATTGGCCGTAAGCCAGCTTGACCGAAGCAGCGCCAAAGTCCTGGCCGAGTGCGATCTGCCAGTCGTCCTGCTTCACTTGGCCGCTAACGACTTGGTCGTAGGTGGCCCACTCGTAGTAGCCGCCGATATAGGTGCCAAAGTCAAACTTATAGCTGCCGGCGATGTTGAACATAGTTGTGTTCTTGCCGGACGTGCCATTGGCATCCGGCGGGGTGTTGCCTGCGCCGTTATAGATGGAGTTGGTGTTGGCTTTCACGGCTGTGTCATAGCGACGGTCCCAGCCGGTGCTCAGGTTCAGAGCGCCCCAGTTATAGGCAAGGCCCAGGGAAAGCCGTTTGGCATCGGTTGCGGAATTGTTGTTGTTGTCTTGAAGACGAGCTTCATCCACTCCCCAAGATGCGCCCAGCTGGAAGCCGGACCAATTCGGGGAGTACCAGTGGATGGAGTTGGCCAGGCGGGCTTCGCCGCGGCCGTTGACGGAAGTTTTGCCGAAGTTGTCGGCGGTGGTATTGGTCATCACGTCGATGGCCAAGGCGCTGCTGCCGCTGCCGGACAGAGTCTTGTAGGCGGAGTCGTATTGGCCAACCAGAACCTTACCGAAGTCGGCGTTGTCGATGCCGACGAAGGTGTTGCGGGTGCCCAAGGTGGCGGCGTTGCCCTTGTCGTCAGTGCCGCCTTGCTCGAAGTTGCGCAGGCTGCTTTCCACTTGCCAGATTGCCTTGGTGCCGTTGCCCAGGTCTTCCCAGCCCTTGAAGCCGATGCGGGAGTTGTAATCGGAAACGCGGGTGCGCGAGGTGTAGTCGTTGGCCGAGTTGCCGTTGCCGGTAGCCTTGGCGGATTCAATGCCGGCGCTCAGGAAACCGTAGATGGTGACGTCGGCGTGTGCCGCAACCGGAACGAGGAACAGCGAAGCAACCAAAGCTGCCAGATTCTTCTTTTGCATGATGGAACTCCAAGTCAAGTCTGCGTTTCTAGTGGTGAAGCAGTGAAGTTTCAGTGCCCATCAGTGTGTGCTGGACGCTTTTGCTTCACAACTTGTGTGAGTTTAACCACAGAATATGACAAACTTGTTTCCAAACAAGCAAAAATAGTGGCGGGAATGACACGCCTGTTGCGCTTATGCCAAAAACTTGTTCGGGTAGACTTCGTCAATTAGTGTCCGACAATCGACTACTCGAAGGTCATTGTCTTTGGCGAAGGCCATCAGGAACTGGAAGATTTGCGGGTGGATTTTTTCCAGCTTCTTGTCCACCGCCACGCAGCGCACGCCTTCCAGCAGCATGGGGCGGACGAAGGCATGGTAAGACAGTTTCTGGTTGGTGTCGAAGGAGGCCAGGATGCCGGCCAGCCGTTCCGCCCAGTCGCTGGGGCGGAAGGTGCGGCCCTCGGTGGTGAGGCCCTGGATCACGATTTCGTACGGATTACAGATCATGGCGGTGGAACCAGTATGTTTGCTTTTGGTGTAGCCTGTTTTGTCTAGGCTGCTAAGACGTATTTTTCAGGCAGACGCTATTTGCTAATGCGAATTTTTCGTGATCATACCTGAAAATCATATGCGCTTGAATGGGGGGAGCGAGGCGAGCAGCTTCTTGCCGTAGCTTTGCCGCGTCAATCGGTTATCCAATATGGTCACCCGGCCATAGTCGCGTTCGGTTCTGATCAGGCGGCCTACCGCCTGCACGAGTTTGATGGACGCCTCTGGCACGGTCAGCTCGATGAAAGGGTTGCCGCCGCGTTTTTCAATCCAGCGCGACAGCGTCTTTCCCACCGGGTCGTCCGGCATGGCGAACGGCAGCTTGGCGATGATCACGTGGACGCAGCTCTCGCCGGGCAGGTCCAGCCCTTCCGAGAACGAATCCAGGCCGAAGATCACGCTGGCCTGCTGGTCCTTCAACCGTTGATGGTGGGTGTCCAGCAGCGTCCGCTTGGGGATGTCGCCCTGAATCAGCAGCCTGTCGCGCAGCTCGGCCGGCAGGCCGGCGGCCACTTCCTGCATTTGCTTGCGAGACGAGAACAGCACCAGCGTGCCGACCGGCTCTGTCAGGTCGACCAGCTTGGGCAGCCATTCGATGATCTCGCGGGTGTGGCCGCCCGGGTCTTTGGGGCTGGCCAGCAGCGGCGGCAGGTACAGCTCGCCTTGTTCGTCGAAATTGAACGGCGAATCCAGCGCCAGGCAGTTGACCTTGGGCAGCCACTTCAGGCCGGTTTGCGACAGCAGCAGTTCGAAATCGCCCAGCGAGCGCAAGGTGGCGGAGGTGAGGATGGCGCCGGCGGCGCGGCGCCACAGCGTGGCGGCCAGGCTGGCGGCGGCGCTGACCGGCGAGGCCGAGAACAGATAGTCGCCCTTGCCTTCGGCTCGGCGGGTGATCCACTTGGCGATGGGCGGCGCGTTTTCCGCGGTTTCGGTATCGAACAAATCCCACACCGCCATCAACTGCTCCGCGCGGCCGATCAGGAAGCCCAGCTCGGTGGCGGTCTTGTCGAGGTCGGCGTCGCCGCTCTTGTCCTTGCGCGCCTCGGACAGCGCATTGCCCATGTCGTCCAGCTGTTTGCTCAGCGCGCGGGCGGAAATGGCCATATTGGCGGCGGAGGCCTTCAGCCGCTCCGGCAGCACGCCGTCTTCAATTAGCCAGCTCGGTTCCAGGTTGTCGCTGCTGGCGGCCAGCGCGTCTTCGCTGCCCAGCAGCCATTGCCATTCGGTCAGCGTTTCCACGCAGGCGGCGGCGGAGTCTATCGCATTGCTGGCCAGCTCGGCCTTGCCGGTATGGGCCTCTGCATGGACGACTACGGCGCCCACCTTGTCCAGCCAGCCCAGCGCCTGGCCCAGCGAGTGCTCGGCGGCGAACTGATTGACGGCCTTTTTCGCCAGATGGTGCGCCTCGTCTATGCAGTAAAAGCTTTCCTCGGGCGAGGGCAGGATGATGCCGCCGCCCATGGAAACGTCCGCCAGCATCAAATCATGGTTGGCGACGACCACGTCCACGTTTTCCAGCGTGTCGCGCGCCAGGTAGAACGGGCATTCCACGCGATTCGGGCAGGCGGTTTTCAGGCAGCCGTGGCGGTCATTGGTGACGCGCGCCCACAGGCCGTCTTCCACTATGGTTTCCCAGCTGTCGCGGTCGCCGTTCCATTTGCGCTGGTGGAAGGCGTCCGCCATCGCGCTCAGCGCATCCAGTTCGGCCTGTTCCGGCTTGTGGTCCCACAGCGCCATCATCGGGTCCGGCTGCAACAGGCTCTGTTGCGCGTGTTGGGCGGTGAGGCCGTACAAGCGGTACGGGCACAGGTAGCGGCCGCGGCCCTTGGCCAGCGCGAAGGTCAGCGGCAGGCCGCTGTTTTCCACCACGAAGGGCAGGTCGCGGTTGACCAGCTGTTCCTGCAGCGCCACGGTGGCGCTGGTGACCACCAGTTTTTTGCCGCGCGCGCGCGCCATTACGCCGCCGGCCAGCAAATAGGCCAGGCTCTTGCCGACGCCGGTGGGGCCTTCGATCACGGCGATGCTTTCGCCCTCGCGCTCCGGCCACTCGTCGTCCACCTTCTCCTGGGCGCGGGCGCGGGCGCGGGCGAGGGTGTTGGCGATTTCGGCCAACATGCGCCTTTGCGCGGCGCGCGGGCGGAAGCCCGGCAGGCGGTCGGAAATGGCGCGGTAATGGTCGCGAATGGCGTCTTTTTCGGCATCGGTCAGCATGGCGCGATTGTACCGCATGCGGGCAATGTGCGTCCGCATAATGACGGCGGCGGCAGGTTGCGGATAGGATAGGGCTAATAAAAAAACGCGCATGGCCGGACAGACCCCGAACCCAAAACAATATGCGCCGCATACACAATCAGGAGAAACCATCATGAAACCCGTTAGCCGCGTACTCGTGGTCAGCGATGATGTGACTTGGCAAGCCGAGGTCATGGCCGGGCTGGGGGCCGCCGCCGTGCGGCTGGAGAATCCGTTTGGCCTGACCTTCGTCGCCGCCAATACCACGGCGGAGACCATGGAGTTGCTTGCCCGCGACGGCGAACTGCAGGTGGTGCTGGTTGACCGCCAACTGAAGGGGACCGCCAACGGCGAAGCCGCGGCTCAGTTGGCCAACCGCATCAGCGATTTCCGCCCGGAGATTTCGCTCTACGTTTTCCTGCAGAACGACGACGAACGCGCCCTGGTGGAGGAGCTGGCCAGCCATGCCGTGGACGGCTATTTCTACCGCGACGAGGCTGATTTCAACGGCTGGTTCCGCATTCTCGCGGCCGAGCTGGCGGAAAAGTCCGCCACGCCGTTCTACGACAAGCTCAAGCAATACGTGCGCATGGCCAAGGACTCCTGGCACACGCCGGGCCACTCCGGCGGCGATTCGCTGAAGGGCAGCCCCTGGGTGGGCGATTTCCACGATTTCGTCGGCGAACATCTGCTGCGGGCGGACTTGTCGGTATCGGTGCCCATGCTGGATTCGCTGTTGCATCCGACCGGCGTCATCGCCGAGGCGCAAATGCTGGCGGCCAAGGCCTTCGGCGCGCGCAAGACCTACTTCGCCACCAATGGCACGTCCACCTCCAACAAGGTGATCTTCCAGACCCTGCTGGCGCCGGGCGACAAGCTGCTGCTGGACCGCAACTGCCACAAATCCGTGCATCACGGCGTGATCCTGTCCGGCGCGCGGCCGGTGTATCTGGATTCGTCCATCAACCGCCAGTACGGCATCTTCGGTCCGGTGCCCAAGGCCACCATTTTCCAGGCGATAGACGAAAATCCGGACGCGCGCGTGTTGATCCTGACCTCTTGCACCTACGATGGTCTGCGCTATGACCTGAAGCCCATCATCGAGGCCGCGCACGAGAAGGGCATCAAGGTGATCGTGGACGAGGCCTGGTACGGCTTCGCGCGCTTCCATCCGGCCTTCCGCCCCACGGCGCTGGAGTCCGGCGCCGACTACGTCACGCAGAGCACGCACAAAGTGCTGTCGGCGTTCTCGCAGGCCAGCATGATTCATGTCAACGATCCGCGCTTCGACGAGCATCTGTTCCGCGAAAACTTCAATATGCACGCGTCCACCAGCCCGCAATACAACCTGATCGCCAGCCTGGACGTGGCGCGCAAGCAGGCGGTGATGGAGGGCTACCGGCTGCTGGACCGCACGCTGAAGCTGGCGCAGGAGTTGCGCGAAAAAATCAACTCCACCGGCGCTTTCCGGGTGCTGGAACTGGAAGACCTGCTGCCGGAAGAGGTGAGGGAAGACGGCATCCGGCTGGACCCGACCAAGCTGACCGTGGACTTCAGCCGTTCCGGCTTCACCGCGGACGAGCTGCAGCAGGCGCTGTTCGAGCGCTACAACATCCAGGTGGAGAAGTCCACGTTCAGCACCATCACGCTGTTGCTGACCTTGGGCACCACGCGCAGCAAGCTGTCCCGGCTGTACGACGCCATGCTGCGGCTGGCCAAGGAAAACCGCCCGCCGCGCGCGCTGGGGCGCATGCCGGAAATCCCGCGCTTCACGCGGCTGGCCTGTCTGCCGCGCGACGCCTTCTACGAGGCCGGCGAGCGGCTGCCGCTGCTGGATGACGACGGACGGCCGAATCCGGCGCTGTGCGGCCGGGTATGCTGCGACCAGATCGTGCCGTATCCGCCGGGCATTCCGGTGCTGGTGCCGGGGCAGGTGATAGACGACACCATTCTGGCCTATCTGGCGCGGCTGCAAAAAACGCAGAAAACCATAGAAATGCATGGTTTGGCCGAGGATGGCGGCGAATTCTACCTGCGCGTGCTGCGTCCGGACGAGTGGGCGGAGCTGCCTGGACGCAGCCTATTCAACTGAGTGCTTGTCAGACAGTGCGATTTCCGATAAATATAAGAAATGTCGCATTTCTATAAAACATGCCCGTGTTCTCATGGAGGTGCGGCATTTGTAAAGTGACTTGAGACTAGCGTGTAGAAATGTGCCGTTGCGCATGAAACCACCTCTCGGTGTTGCACGCGCAGCGGCCTCTTTTTTTGATTGGAGCATCATGACGTCCCCTAGGCATTACCTGCAATTCAGCGACTTCACTGCCGACGAATACCATCAGCTGTTCGAGCGAAGCAGAGTCCTGAAGCGACGACAAAGCGCCGGCGAGCTGTACCGGCCGCTGGTCGGCAAGGTGATGTCCATGGTGTTCGAAAAGAATTCCACGCGCACCCGCGTTTCGTTCGAGGCCGGCATGGCGCAGCTGGGCGGCCACGCGATGTTCCTGGATGCCAAGAGCTCGCAGATCGGCCGCGGCGAACCCATAGAGGACACCGCGCGCGTGCTGTCCCGCATGAGCGACATCATCATGATCCGGACTTTCGAGCAGCCGCTGGTGGAGCGTTTGGCCGCGCATTCGCGGGTGCCGGTGATCAATGGCCTGACCAACGAATACCATCCGTGCCAGATTCTGGCCGACATCTTCACCTATGTGGAGCGGCACGGTTCGATCAAGGGCAAGACCGTAGCCTGGATAGGCGACGGCAACAATGTCTGCCGCACCTGGCTGCAGGCGGCGTCCGTGCTGGGCTTCAAGCTGAAGGTGGCGTCGCCGCTGGGCTACGAGCTGCAGCCGCTGGATGGCCGCCATTATGGTTCCGACGTGCTGGAGTTGACGCAGGATCCGGCGCGCGCGGTTCACGGCGCGGACATCGTCACCACCGACGTGTTCACCAGCATGGGTTACGAGGCGGAACAGGCGGCGCGGCGGGAGGCCTTCGCCGGCTACCAGGTGACGCCTGAGCTGATGAAGCACGCCAAGCCTGACGCGCTGTTCATGCACTGCCTGCCCGCCCACCGCGGCGAAGAAGTGGCGGCAGAGGTGATAGACGGCCCGCAAAGCGTGGTGTGGGACGAGGCGGAAAACCGCATGCACGTCCAGAAAGCCCTGATCGAATTTCTGTTGCTGGGACATCGCGAGGACTGAGTCCCGCCCGGCAGCCGATAAACAAACAATGTGTGGAAAGAGAAGCAATGTCTGACATCAAAAAAGTGGTTTTGGCGTACTCCGGCGGTCTGGATACCTCGGTCATCCTGAAGTGGCTGCAGGACGAGTACAAGTGCGAAGTGGTGACCTTCACCGCCGACATCGGCCAGGGCGAGGAAGTGGAGCCGGCCCGTCAGAAGGCGGTGTCGCTCGGCATCCAGCCGGACAACATCTTCATCGAAGATCTGCGTGAAGAGTTTGTGCGCGACTTCGTCTTCCCGATGTTCCGCGCCAACACCATTTATGAAGGCGAATACCTGCTGGGCACCTCCATCGCCCGGCCGCTGATTGCCAAGCGCCAGATCGAAATCGCCAACCAGGTGGGCGCTGACGCGGTGTCGCACGGCGCCACCGGCAAGGGCAACGACCAGGTGCGTTTCGAGCTGGGCTATTACGCGCTGAAGCCGGATGTGAAGGTGATCGCGCCGTGGCGCGAGTGGGATCTGCTGTCGCGCGAGAAGCTGCTCGCTTACGCTGAGGCCCACGGCATCGACATCAGCAAGAAGAAGAACGGCGGCAGCCCGTACTCGATGGATGCCAATCTGCTGCACATCTCCTATGAGGGCACTTCGCTGGAAGATCCGGCGCGCGAGCCGGACGAAGATATGTGGTTGTGGAGCGTCAGTCCGGAAAACGCGCCGGATCAGGCCGAATACGTGGAGCTGGAGTACAAGAACGGCGACATCGTCGCCGTCAACGGCGCGCTGCTGAGCCCGGCTGCGGTGTTGACCGAACTGAACCGCCTGGGCAACAAGCACGGCATCGGCCGGCTGGACATCGTCGAGAACCGCTACGTGGGCATGAAGTCTCGCGGCTGCTATGAAACGCCGGGCGGCACCATCATGCTGAAGGCGCACCGCGCCATCGAATCCATCACGCTGGATCGCGAAGTGGCCCACTTGAAGGATGAGCTGATGCCAAAGTACGCGCAGCTGATCTACACCGGCTACTGGTGGAGCCCGGAGCGCGTCATGCTGCAGCAAATGATAGACGCGTCCCAGGCTACGGTGAACGGTTGGGTGCGGCTGAAGCTGTACAAGGGCAATGTGATCGTCGTCGGCCGCGAATCCAAGACCGATTCGTTGTTCGATCCGACCATCGCGACCTTCGATGAAGACGGCGGCGCCTACAACCACGCCGATGCGGCTGGCTTCATCCGCCTGAACGCGCTGCGGATGCGCATCGCCGCCAATGCGCGGAACAAGCGCGGCTGAGGCGGGGAGTTTGATCTGAACATGGCGGCCGTCGGCCGCCATTTTTCGTTCTTTAAAGGATTGAGGGGGCACATGCGGGCAAATGCATGGATTCCGTGGGTTTTCGTCGCTTTATGGAGCACGGGCTTTACCGGGGCCAAGCTGGGCTTGCCGTATTGCGGGCCGTTCACCTTCCTGGCCATGCGCATGGGGCTGGCTTTGCTGTGTTTCGCCATTCTGGCTGCCGTTCTGCGTCCGGCTTGGCCTGAGCAGGCGCAGGCCCGGCGGCAGTGGATCAGCGGCGGCATGCTGCATGGCGGCTATTTGGGCTGTTTGTTCGCCGCGATCAAGCTGGGCGTGCCGGCCGGGCTGGCGGCCTTGATCATGGGCATGCAGCCCTTGTTGACCGCGCTTTTGTCCTGGCGTTTTGGCGGACAGCGCTTTCGCGCCGCGCAATGGCTGGGCCTGGGGCTGGGTTTGGCCGGCACGGCGCTCGTGATAGCCGGCAGCAAGGGCATCGCATTGGCAGGCGGCGCCGGAGCGGCTTTCGCTGCGGCCGGCTTGCTGCTGATCACCGGCGGCACCTTGTACCAGAAATATCGGGGCGGCGGCGCGCATCCGCTGACGGGCGCCTTTCACCAATATCTGGCGGCTTTCGCGGTGACGGGCGCGCTGGCGCTGTCGTTCGAGCGCGGCCAGGCGGTGGCCTGGAACGGGACCTTTATTTTCGCGCTGGGCTGGAGCGTGCTGATGTTGTCGGTGCTGGCGGTGCTGTTATTGATGCGCATGCTGCGCGACGGCGATGTCGGCCGGGTGGCGGCCTATCTCTACCTGGTGCCGGGCCTGACGGTGGTCCAGGCCTGGTGGCTGTTCGACGAGCGCTTGAGCGCGGCTGCGCTGGGGGGTATCGTTACGGCTGCGGCGGGCGTGGCGCTGGTGTTGCGCGGCGGCCGCGCGCCTTTATCGAGCAAGCCTGGCCGACAGAACCGGGCGCACAAGGAATGACAAGGTGTCCGAAGAGCAATTCACCAATATTTCGATGGCGGTCTGCCTGACCGGCCTTATCCTGTTCATGGGCTTCATCATCTGGGACCTGGGCAAACAATCCAAAGCGGGCAAGCTTGGCATGTTCGTCCTGTTCCTGGCGTTGGGATTCGGCGTGACCGGCTTCTTGTTCAAGAGTGTGCTGGTGGAGTATTTGCTGAGTAAATAGCCGCGAGCGGCGGCTGCCCGCGCCGGAGCAGGGGGCCGCCGCGCAGGGTCAGCTCAAGGGCAGTTCGCCGAGATAATCCGCCTTGCCCAGCGGCACGCCGTTGTGGCGCAGAATGGCGTACGCGGCCGCAAGGTGGAAATAGAAGTTGGGCAGGGCGAAGGCGCATAGATAGTCCTGGCCGCGGAAGCGGACCTCGTTGCCGCGCAGCTTCAGCGTGATCTCCCGCTCCTCGCCGTTTTCCATCTGTTCGGGGCGCAGGCTCAGGATGAAGGCCGAAGTCTTGGCCAGCCGTTGCCGCAATTCATCGAATCCCTGTTCGTCATCCGCATAGCTGGGCACTTCCGCGCCGGCCAGCCTGGCCGCGCAACCCTTGGCGGTATCGCTGACGATCTGGACTTGGCGTTGCAGCGGGAACATGTCCGGCGCCAGCCTGGCCTGCAGAAACGTTTCCGGCGCGATGCCGCGCGCGACGGCGTCTTCTTCTGCCTTGCGCAGGATGGCGGACAAGTTGTCCAGGCCGCGCAGCAGGACGGGGACGGAAGCGTGATATACATCGAACGGCATGTCTTGCTCCTTTTTGCGAGCCGGCATCCTGCCGGCAGGATTCAGCGCGCCAGAATCAGGCGCAGCCCCAAAGCGATGAAAATGGAACCGGCGACGCGGTCCAGCCATTGGCTGGCCTTGCGGCTCTTGGCCAGCCAATGGCCGACATGGCCGGAGAAATAGCCCAGCGCGCCGAAGATCAGTGCGCCCTGCAGCGTGAATAGCGTGCCCAGAATGGCGGTTTGCAGGCCGACCGGGCCTTGCGCCGGATTGACGAACTGGGGCAGGAAAGCCAGGAAGAACAGCACCACCTTGGGGTTGATGGCATTG
The DNA here is from genome assembly GCF_002924365.1 of Chromobacterium alticapitis. Taxonomy (GTDB): domain Bacteria; phylum Pseudomonadota; class Gammaproteobacteria; order Burkholderiales; family Chromobacteriaceae; genus Chromobacterium; species Chromobacterium alticapitis. The sequence continues at coordinate 13,921 of NZ_PQWB01000043.1, forward strand.
GCGATCAGGCCGCGGCGGAAGGTGGCGGCCAGCGAGGCTTGCGGGCCGGCGGCTTGGCCGTCGGCGCGGAAGCTGGCGCCGGGGCTGCGGATGGCGCCCCAGCCTAGGTAAACCAGATAAGCCCCGCCGGCGATTTTCAGCGCGGTGAAAGCCAGCGGCGAAGCGGCGATCAGCGCGCTGACGCCCAGCGCCGCCAGCAGGGTGTGATTGAGGCAGCCCATCGCGCAGCCCAAGCCGAAGGCCATGCCCTGGCGGCGGCCGCGCGCGATGCCCTGGCTCAGCACCATCAGATTGTCCGGGCCGGGAGAGAGCGTGATCAGCATTGCGGCGGCCAGAAAGGCGGCCAATTGCGGCAGGGTGACGAGCATGGCGAATACCGGTATGAATGGCGAATATCGTCGATCACATCATGTTATGCCGGCTTTGGCAATGCCCGCGGCGAGTGACAAGCGAGCGGGGCGCTACTAGAATTCGGCAGGTTCAATATGAGGATTGTTTTATGCCGTCTTTTGATGTCGTTTCCGAAGTAAACAAGGTGGAAGTGCGCAATGCGCTGGACCAGGCCAACAAGGAAGTCTCCACCCGCTACGATTTCAAGGGCAGCGACGCCCGCATCGAATTCAACGACAAGGAAGTGACGCTGCACGCGGACACCGAATTCCAGCTGGACCAGGTCAACGACATCCTGGTGAGCAAGCTGTCCAAGCGCGCGGTGGATGTGCGCAGCCTGGATTACGGCAAACTGGAAAAAGTGTCCGGCAACAAGGTTAAGAAAGTGTTGAAGATCAAGGAAGGCCTGGACAGCGATTTGGCGAAGAAGATCGTCAAGCTGTTGAAAGACTCCAAGATGAAGGTGCAGGCCAGCATTCAGGGCGAGGCGGTGCGCGTGTCCGGCGCCAAGCGCGACGTGTTGCAGGAGGCCATCGCGCTGTTGAAGACGGATATCGCCAATGATTTGGAAAACGGCGCGCCGCTGCAGTTCAACAACTTCCGCGATTGACGCCGGCGTTTAGCCGCATGACGCAAAAGGAGACCGCTGGCGGTCTCCTTTTTTATTGATGGGTCTGATCGGCTGGGCGCGTTTCAGCGCTGGCGCGCGCGCCAGGCCTGCAGGTCTTGCCAGACCTGCGCGGCACGCTGTTCCACGCCTGCCGGCGCGGGCGGCAGCGGCAGCCGGCATTCGCCCACCGCCAGCCCCTGGCTGCGCAGCATGGCCTTGACCGACATCGAGAACACCGAGTCATCCGTGTTGGAAAAGGCGAACGAGGGCTGCAGCGCGGCATTGACGGCGCGGGCGCGGGTCACATCGCCTTGTTCGAAGGCGGCTATCATCTCGGCGAACTCCAGGCCGGTCCAGTGGGTGGAGGTGCCCACCACGCCTACGGCGCCGACGGCCAGCAGCGGCAGGGTCAGCGCGTCGTCGCCGGAATACAGTTCGAAATGGTCGCCGGCCTCAGCCACCAGCCGCGCCGCGGCGGCCGGGTCGCCGGTGGCGTCCTTGAAGGCGACGATATTGTCAATTTCGCGGAACAGGCGCAGCAGCACCTCATGAGCGATGCGGCGGCCGGTGCGGCCGGGCACGTCGTATAGCATGACCGGCAGTTGGGTGGCTGCGGCCAAGGCGCGGAAATGCGCCTCAATGCCGGCTTGGGGCGGCCGGTTGTAGTAGGGGGCGACCAGGAACACGCCGGCCGCGCCGGCCGCTTCCGCCCGGGCGGTCAGCGCCAGCGCGTGGCGAGTGTCGTTGCTGCCGGTGCCGGCAAGCACGGGTATGGTCACGGCTTCGCTGACGGCGCGGATCAGCTCGAAGCGCTCGTCATCGCTCAGCGTCGGCGCTTCCCCGGTAGTGGCGGCCAGCACCAGCGCGTCGCTGCCCGTATCGGCCAGGCGGCGCGCCAGCCGGCACGCCATATCCAGATTCACGCGCGCGTCCACGTCGAAGGGCGTGACCATCGCGGTCAGCACCTTGCCCCAGTATCTTGCCATGTCGGCCCCTTTTTGTTTTTGGCTGAAGATAGTCCGAAATGATACGCCGCATGGCCGCGGGCGGAAACCCGCGGCTTACCAGAGTGCGGGGTCCAGCTCCTTGATGCGCTGTTCGGTGCGCTCTATCTTGCAGCCGAGATAGACGGCGTTGCGTATGGTGCCGCCGATATAGATCTGGTATTTGGCGTCGCAGTCAGCGTCGCGGAAGGCTATCCATTTACGCTGCGCTTGCATCAGCATCCGCGAGGGTTTGTCCTTGTCGGCAGTCTCCGCATCGTCCTGACGCAGTTTTTGCAGCAAATCCTGATAGCGCTGGTTTAGCAGCTTGTCTTTGCCTTCGAACTGCTTTTGCATGCAGTCGTTGATCTCGAGCGTGGTTTTGGCGTCCCGGCAGGGATCATCTTCCGCGAACGCGGCATGGCTGGCGGCGAGCAACGCCAGCGGCAGGAAATAGGCGGGCTTCATCCAGGCTCTCCAATCAAGGGGGAGCGGCGATTATAGCCCGCCGGACGCGCGGAGCGGCGCTCAGGCGCGGCGCGGTTGCGTCCACGGCAGGCGCAGCTTGTCGATTGGCAGCGTGCCCAGCGCGGCGCCGCCTACGATCATGGCGATGGCGATGGCGGCGCTGCCGTTCAACGCGGCCTGGCCGGAGGCCACCAGCAGCAGCGTGGACAGCAGCGGCGTGGTGTTGCCCAGCGCGCCGGTCTGGCGCGGGTCGCCTAGTTGCATGGCGCGGTTCCAGCACAAGAAGGCGGCGCCCATGGGCAGCAGGCCCAGCACCACGATGATCAGCCATTGCATGGCGGTGGGGTGGGCGGCCGGCTCGGTGGCGGCATGCAGGGCCAGCGACAGCAGGCCGGCGGCGAGGCAAAAGCCGCCTACGGCGTTGTCGGAGCTGGCGGGGAGGCGGCGGGTAAACAGGCTGTAGGTGGCCCAGACGACAGCGGCGCCTATGGCCATCAGATAGCCGGGCATCGCGTCCATGGACAGCGAGAGCTTGCCGCCGGTGACGATTAGCGCCGCGCCGGCGAAGCCGATCAGGCTGCCCAGGATGTGATTGGCGCCGAGGCGGGTGCCCGGCAGCAGCAACGGCGACAACAGCACCATCAGCAGCGGCCAGACATAGCTGAGCACGGTGGCTTCCATCACCGGCGCCAGGCGATAGGCGTTGAACAGGAAGAAATAGAAGCCGAAGATGCCGTATACGCCGTTGGCGAAGACCTTGAGCGGCACTTTCCATTCGCTGATCCGGCGAATAGTCAGCAGGCTGCCCAGCATCAGGCCTATGCCAGCGACGAAGAATGGCGGCAGGGTATGGGTGAGGGCGCTGAGCGTGGCGACGGAGGCCCACATGGCGATGGCGGCAAAGGCGTAGAGCATCGGCTTGTTCATGATGTCATCCAGCAGTATTAATTTTATATGGAGATATTTTACTCGGAACTATCTCATGTAAACCAGCTGTTACATCAAATGCGGAGGGGGGATGTGGCCGGAATGGGACAAAGCGCCGCCTGCCAGGTGGATGGATCCGTGGCGGTGAGTGGGGCGATGCTGCGACTGGGCAGGACACGCGTCCCGATGGAGGAGATGCGCGGCCGCGCAAGAAGCGGCCGCCATGGCGCTTAAGCGCGCGCGTCGGATTCCAGCAGCTCCACGCCGTCGGTTTCGGATACGGTCAGGTAGACGCTGGCCTGCAGCGCCTCCACCGCGTGCGGGACATTCGCGTCTATGAACAGATGGTCTCCCTTGCTCAGCACATGCTCGCCCACTTTCAGCTTGCCGGCGGTGACGAATACCTGTTCCGCGCCGGGATGCTGGTGCAGCGGCAGGCGCGCGCCCTTAGCCAGCTTCAGCAGCGCCGAGCCTCCGCCGCCCTGGTTTCTTCGCAGCCAGACGAAGTCCGCGCCGGGGAAGGGCGTGGGGCTCCAGTGCCAGTCGGAGGAGGAGGTCAGGATGGGGGCGGTATTGTCCATGAGATGCGCTTTCAAGATGATGGCGGGGCAGGCATGACGCGGCGGCGGGCCGGATGATGTCGGGATGCGCGAGTCTCGCGTGAATGCCTGCTGGCATTATCGCATGCGCAGGGCCGGAAACGCTCGGCGGCGGGCCGACTGGACAGTGGAAAGCCTTAAGGGGCGCGTCTGCGCCCCTTGACCAAACGCTTGCCGGTGTTTACAGCGCGTCGGCCGGCACTCTCACCCAGCCTTCCATCAGCACGCGCGCGCTGCGGCTCATGATGGCCTTGGTGACGGTCCAGGCGCCATGGATCTGCTTGGCCTCCGCGCCCACGCGCAAGGTGCCGGACGGGTGGCCGAAGCGCACGGCCTGTCGCTTGACGCCGCCCGCCGCCAGGTTGACCAGGGTGCCGGGAACCGCCGCCGCCGTGCCTATGGCCACAGCCGCTGTGCCCATCATCGCGTGGTGCAGCTTGCCCATGGACATGGCGCGCGCCAGCACGTCGATGTCCGCAGCCTTGACTGGCTTGCCGCTGGAGGCGGCGTAGTCGGCCGGCGGCGCGACGAAGGCTATTTTGGGCGTGTGCTGGCGGCTGGCGATTTCGTCCAGATTCTGAATCAGGCCCATTTTCAGCGCGCCGTAAGCGCGTATGCTTTCAAAGCGCGCCAGCGCGGCCGGGTCGGCATTGATCGCGTCCTGCAATTCCGTGCCGGTGTAGCCGATGTCGGCGGCGTTGACGAAGATGGTGGGGATGCCGGCATTGATCAGCGTGGCCGGGAAAGCGCCGACGCCGGGCACTTCCAGTGTGTCCACCAGATTGCCGGTGGGGAACATCGCGCCGCCGTCTCCATCCCCCTCATCCGCCGGGTCCAGGAATTCCAGCTGTACTTCGGCGGCGGGGAAGGTGACGCCGTCCAGCTCGAAATCGCCGGTTTCCTGTACCTGGCCGTTGGTAATTGGAACATGCGCGATGATGGTCTTGGCTATATTGGCTTGCCAGATGCGCACAGTGCAGATGCCGTTGCCCGGCATGCGCGCGGGGTCGATCAGGCCATTGGCGATGGCGAAGGGACCGACCGCGGCGGATAAATTGCCGCAGTTGCCGGTCCAGTCGACGAAGGCCTTGTCGATGCTGACTTGGCCGAACAGATAGTCCACGTCATGGCCTGGGCGCGCGGATTTGGACACGATGACGGTTTTGCTGGTGCTGGAGGTCGCGCCGCCCATGCCGTCTATCTGCTTGCCGTAAGGATCTGGGCTGCCGATCACGCGCAGCAGCAGCTTGTCTCGGGCCTCGCCGGGCTGGCGGGCGGCTTCCGGCAAGTCCTGCAACCGGAAAAAAACGCCCTTGCTGGTGCCGCCGCGCATATAGGTGGCCGGGATCTTGATTTGTGCCGCGTGAGTCATGTGCTTGTTTTCCTATTATGTCGTCGGTTGGCATCGGGCTGCCGCGAGGTTTATTCTGCCTGCGCGTTGAGCGTCCGCCATATCGTTTCAAAGACAGCGTCCTGGTTTTGCAGAATGTCATGGTTCCAGAAGCGCATGATGGTGAAGCCTTGTTTTTGCAGCCAGGCCTCGCGCAACGCGTCTCCGGGACTTTCGTTATGTTGGCCGCCGTCGGCCTCTATGATCAGCCGCGCGCCGAAGTGGACGAAATCGACGATGTAGGGGACGATGGGTTGTTGGCGGCGGAATTTCTCGCCGTTCAACCGGTGAGCGCGCAGATATTTCCATAGCAACCGTTCCGCATCGGTCATGTTTTGGCGCAGTGTCTTGGCGAAGTCGAGCTGGCGAACCCCTCTCCCCAACCCCTCTCCCGCAAGGGGAGAGGGACTATCAAATTGCTGATGTTGTCGTTGGCGACTACCGTGATAGGCAGTAGATGCCGATATTCTCAGTAATGAGGTTGGGAGTGGGCTTGTGCCTGTTCTTAA
>NZ_PQWB01000044.1 GCF_002924365.1 Chromobacterium alticapitis
GTGGAATTATCAAGTTCAGGTTTATAAGAAAGTTCCTGTTGGTCAATTGGGCAGTGTTAATCTAATACTCTGTTTCAGCGGCGGAGGACGGCTGTCCAGTGATGAAATTATCCACCAATCTTCTCAAACGATAAATGGAAGTTATAGTGGAAATTCTCTGAACTTCTCCACCCAGGACACCCGCGTCAAGCAGGTAATGCTGCTGACCCGGCCAGCAGGCAACAATGTTGGCTGGATTATCCGTGCCGTGCCTGCCGTGGTGTTGAATGGCCAGACCATGAGCGGGTGGTTTGCGACAGACTGGAGCAGCCTGCCGCGCGGCAATTTCGAGAGCAGCTACTTGCTGCTGGGGGATAATGGCCAAGTTATTGCCGGCAGCCATGGCGGCCTGTGGGTGAACGACAGCGGCGCCGGATTTAACCCAGATGGCAATACGCCGCCAGCCGCCTTCATGTATGGCGACAACGGCGGCTGGGGCAAGGGCTGGATCAATATCAATTGCTCGGATGCCCGCGCAACGCGCGGCAGCATCCGCTTCCGCACCCCTGGCGGGCAATGGGGCGGGTGGAGCGATGTCGGCATGGCCACTTCCGGCCGGACGCTTAATGGCTGGTTCCAGTTCAACCCGGCTACGTATGGCTTGCAGCCGAGCACGCGCTACGAATATCAATTAGGCGCGCGCGACGACGGCAATCAGCCGGTTAGCACGCTGACGGGCAGCTTTACGCCAGGAGATGCCAATTCGGTGACGCCGCCGATGAATTGGGAGGATCAGCCGCAAACCGTCCGCATCTTCAATCTGAAAGCCGGCGTGGCCAGCGGCAAAATCCGTTACCGGCCGTTAGGCAGCCCAGCCTCCGCCATGCAGGAAGCGGCGCTGGAGTACGATGCCAAGTACAACAGCTACGATTGGCATTGCGAAAGCTTGGCCAAAGGTTTGGCCGGGCCGACGCCGTATGTCTTCGAATACCTGATGTATGACGCATCGGGCCAGTTGCTCAACCATGTCAGCGGGCAACTGAGTTTGGGCGGCGATGCCGTCACGCTGACGCCGGGCCAACTGACCGGCCTGGAGTTGTCCGCCAAGGCCACCTTCACGCCCGCGCAGAGCAGCGGCGTGAAAATGGAGCTGCGCTACCGGCCCAGAGGCAGTCAGTCGGATGGCGACTGGCAAAGCGTCAATCTGTCGCGCGGCGCGCAAGGGTTCGAATTCGACATGATGGGTCTGGCGGCGGGCGATTACGAGTACCGTTACCAACTGCGCGACGCTGGCGGCAATCTGCTGACCGATACCGATGGCAGCCCGCTGACCATCAGTGGCTTTGCGCATCGCGACGCGCCGGGACAATCCAGCGCGCTGCCGCCGTTCTCCTGGGTCATCATCGGGCCGGGCAACAGCAACGCCACCATCACTCGCAGCCAGCACTACAACGCGTTTGGCGAAGTGGACAGCGAAACAGATGGCATGCAGCAGACTACGTCGTATACCTATAACGCCATGGGCAAGCTGCTGAGCAAGCAGGACCCGCAAGTCAGCGTCACCGGGGAAGACGGCCAGAAGAAGACCGTTGCGCCGTTGACCCAATATCGCTATGACGCCATGGGCAATGCGGTGGCCACCATCGACGCCAACGGCCATCAAAACCGCCAGCGCTGGCTGGCCGGCAGCCAGAACGGCCAGGGCAAAGTCACCGACGAATGGCATGCCGACGGCGGCGTCAACCAGGTGAGCAGCCATAAGGCGATGCAGTACGACGCCCAGGGCAATCTGGCCAGCAGCCAGGACGAAGTCAAACGCATCACGACTTACCACTATGACAAGCTCAACCAGCTCAGACGGGTAGACCGCGCCGGCGGCGGCTACGACGAATACGACTACGACAGCGCCGGCCAACGCATCGCCCACCGCACCACCAGCACCGGCAGCGATGTGCTGACCGACACCACCCGTTACGACAGCCTGGGCCGGGTGCGGGAAACCGTCAGCGCGGCCAATCGCCATCTCAAGTACGACTACCGCTGGGATGCGACCTTGCTGGGCGCCGGCGGCGCGGTGGTGGGAGGCTGGCGCTGCGTCACCCGCAACGACAACCTCAGCAACAACTGGCAAGAGGATGCGGTCAACCTGTTTGGCCAGAAAGTGGCGCACACCGACTTGGGCGGCCGGGTGACCGCTTACGAGTACAACAACGCCGGGCAACTGCGTTGGCAGCATGGCATCCAAAACTCCGCTCAAGACATCGTCTACCGCTATTACGGCAACGGCTATTTGCAGAGCCTGGACGATCGGGCCATGGATACGCAAACCGTGTATGAGTACGACAAGGAGGGCCGCAAGACCTTCGAAAAATACGCCAAGCTGAGCGATCCATCCAAATCGATCTACCAGTACTCGGATGTGAGCTATGACGCGCTGGGCCGCGTGACGCAGATCCATGATCCGCGCTTCCTCACCCGCTACGAATACGATGCGGCAGGCAACCGCCGCCGCGTCTACAGCGAGTATCGCAATGTGGTGGATGGCAGCACCCAGACCCAGGACTATTGGTACCGCTATGACGAAATGAACCGTTTCGTCGTCAGCATGGGTCAGTTGAGCAACGGCCAGATCAGCCGCGGCGCGGCCGGCGGGGATGGCAAGGAGATTGCCTATGACGCGGCGGGGCAGCGCAAGACCGTAGTCAATGCATCGGACGGCACGACCGAGCAATACACCTATACCGATGGCGGCTATCTGAAAGACACGCTTATCAACAATGTGTTGTCGGCGCATCGGGAGAACGACTTGCTTGGCCGGGTCACCGAGTACCGCGATTACATGTACAACGTAGGGGGGAGGCCAAAAGACAAGATCGTCACGCAGTACGATGGCGACAACAAGGTCTTGAAGCAGATCACCAACGACAGCAGCACGGTGAGCTTCCAGTTGTACAACGACGGCACGCTGAACCAATCGGTTCAGGTGAGCGGCGATACGACGACTACGACTTTCTACACCTATGAATGGTGGGACGAAGCCAAGCAGTCCACCATCAAGGTGCAGCCGCAAAACGCCAATGCGCCGGACTGGAAGGCGGGTTTCTCTGATATGAGCTATGACCTCAACGGTCATCTGTCCAGCTCGGTCGATCATGATCCCAATGGCGCGCGCACCCTGCGCTACATCAATAATGCCCAGGGTTTGGTGCTGCGCCGGGAAGAAACCATCGGCAACACCGTGGACAAAACCCAGGATTACTACTATCTGGATGGCCGCCAAGTGGGCGCGATCGGCAATGACGGCCCCAGTCGGAAGGACTACGCCCTCGCGCTGTGGCAAGGCCAGCTGGGCAACCGCAAGGATGATTATCGCGGCGGCGCGCCGGTCAACAGCGCCGATTTCGATCAAAACTACGAACCGATCGGCCCCAACTACCCGGCGCAGGCGCCGGGCGTGATAACCGCCCATGACGGCGACACGTTGCAAGCGATCGCCGCCAATCTGTGGGGCGACCGCTCGCTGTGGTATCTGCTGGCTGACGCCAACGGCCTGACCGGCACGGAAACGCTGAAGGCGGGCCAGGTGCTGCGGGTGCCGAACAAGGTCACCAACGTCCACAACAACAGCGGCACCTTCCGGGTGTACAACCCAGGCGAGGCGATAGGTGACACCTCGCCGACGCTGCCCGCGCCGCCCCCGCCCCCAATGCCGTCGGGTGGCGATGGCTGCGGCGGGTTTGGCATGTTCATTGTGATTGTCGTGATGATCGTGGTGTGCATCGTAACGGATGGGGCGGCAACACCATATTTTGAAGGCGCCGAAGGAGCAGAGGCCGGTGCGGCTGGTGCGGAAGCAGGAGCGGGGGCCGAGGCAGGCGCAGCCGGGGCCGAAGCTGGCGCTGGCGCCGAAGCTGGCGCTGGCGCAGAGGCGGGTGCTGGCGCAGAGGCGGGTGCTGGAGCCGAGGCGGGCGCCAGCAGCGCAAGCTGGGGCATGACGCCTGTGATGGGCAGCACGACCACATACGGCGAACTGGCGGGAGCGATGGTGGGCGCCGCCGCCGGATCTGCCGCGGGACAGCTCGTCGCGATGGGCATGGGCATGCAGCACAGTTTCTCATGGCGGCAGGTCGGCTTGTCAGCCTTGTCTGCGGGTGTCGCCAAATATGCCCAGGGATTCACTGCGTTGAACGCGGTTGAGCGCGCGATGGCGGGAAGCGCGTTATCGCAAGGGCTGGCCATGGCGACGGGGCAGCAGAAATCCTTCAACTGGATGGCGGTCGCGGCGGCAGGCGTGGCGGAATGGGCCACTAGCGGTAAAGGTATGCAAGCCGGGGATCACGCGGATTCGTTCGAGCGGATTGGCTACGGCACGCTGCGCGGCATGGTGGGGGGCACCATCCAATCGGTGCTGGCGGAGGGCCATCAGCCTAATTGGGGCAATCTGGCCGCCAGTTCGTTTGGTAGCGCGCTAGGGGATGAACTGACCCGTGCCAGGGTAAAACAGGATGCCGATCCGCAGACGCGTTTCGAGCAACAGCTTAAAAACGATAAGGACGGCGGTTTCTTCTCTGGGCGCTTGGGGGATTTTGCTGCGCAAAACAATCTGGATCTTTCCGGCTTGTTGGGCACGCCTGAGGGGCGCCGGGGAGTAGAGAGTCTGAGCTCTCTGCCCGAGTCTGGCAGCGGAGATTGGAACGATAGAACGGTCAATGGCATGATTGAAATGCGTACTGGCCGGCACTTGCTCATGTCTAACGATATGAAGAATGGCTATGTCATTGACCAGGGTGTGGAGGAAAATGAACGCCATCCTATTTTCATATATGGCAGCCGGAATGGCGCAGCGGATCCGGTTTCTCATCCAGCGGATTTCGGTTTCATCCGCTGGAATGCGGCACCCTGGGTGCAGCAGCAAAAAGCGGCGCAAGCCGAGCAGTTGCGTCTGCAGGCGGAGTATCGGCATCAGCTGGATACTTTGGGACCATGGAAGGCTGATGCGGACCTGGGGCGTCGGGCTTTCCCAGATAGTCCGTGGTCACACAGCCTGGATATGGGGCAGGTGCTGTTAGGTGGTGGGGGGATGGTGGCGACAACGGCGCTAGGGATGGGCGCGGGGGGCATGGCGTTCAACGCTCTGCGTCGTATAGGCCTGGGTTACGCGGCTTCTGGGATGGGAGCGGGTTTTGCCGGAGATTTAACGACGCAGGCCGCGGACAATGCGCTTTACCAGCTAAGTAGTGGAAGGGTTGGGCGTTACGGTATAGACAAGACGGAGCTGGCCTTGTCAGCGGCGTCGCCATTGGCTGCCGAGCTTCATGGAATGGTCCGTGGCGGAGCCGAGAGGCTTAGAGCATGGGGTATGCCAGATTGGGAGATCAAGCTCCGTCAGCAAGAGTTCGGCGTGCTAAACTCGAATCCGCTGCCGTTTGAGTTGGAGAGAGTGGTTCCAAGCAGCGGGGTGACAAGTGGCGTAGCTGCAAATAGTACGGTAACAGATACTTTTGGACGAAATACGGCAACTTGGACGGTCGATCCATCGGGCAATATGCTTTCGGTGGAAGGCTCGCTAAGAGAGTCTTTCTCTGGTCTTCGCAGAAGTACTGCAGAGATCCAAGCTCAAGCAGATGCAGCAGCTTCTGGTATGCTAGGCGATCAAGGTGGTCATGGTATTGCGCATAGATTCATGGGGGATCAAGGTTCAAAGAACTTGTTCCCGCAAGATGGTAATTTCAATATGTCAGCATTTAAGACAATTGAAAATGATTATGCGCGCTATGCCGCGCAAGGGCATCAAGTCGATTTCTTGCATACGTTGGGTGACTTTGACCCAATTACAGGTCGGCCAGGCAGTGTTTCAGTAAATTTTGAAGTGACTGATGTCAACGGGAATCTTGTCGATACTTTTGCTGATAAATTCTCTAATAAATCAGGGCAGGTATATGTTCGGAGAGCATTTTGACAAATATCAGAGCAACCCCAGTTGTAATAGATTTAGCAAAAGAATTCATTGGATTCATGTGTGATCTAGCACCGAATTGGGAAAAAGCCTTCTATCGCTTTCGTGCAGAGGAGGCACGGTATGGGTCCAATGCCTCCTATATTATTGGCACCGATGTATTTCTCGTGGGGGCTCTGAAACAGGCTGTATTCTATAGCCGAATGAATGACTTTGGGGCCATGCTTCTCAAGGAGTTAGGGAAGTCTCAGGGAGTCTTTCTGTTAACGATTGATGCTGAGTTCAACTATGACATCAAGTTTGAATGGAGTGATCTGCATCGCTGGGAGATTACTAAGCTAGATGGAGGGACCGGGCTGCCGAAGGAAAATTAGCCCGGTAAGGCGGGTTGACCGGAGGTCATGTCCGTGTGTTGAATGAGCTACATTAATCTGACCGTGGCTTGGTATCGAAGGTCGGCGCATTTCCATAGGGAGTGCGCCGTTTATCGTTCCAAACAGTGGGGTGGTAAATGGAGTTAAGTGCCCACAACAAATTGGTTTGATTCTTGCTTGCACTCACCCGGACTCTACTCACCGCCGAACTCCATGAAGTGCACCGTACAACTGACCG
>NZ_PQWB01000045.1 GCF_002924365.1 Chromobacterium alticapitis
TCCGATACGACAAATTGAAGTGCAACTATGAGAGCGTGGTCGCCATGGCGTGCGCATACCTATGGTTGCCTATGTGAAACGTCAACAGCCCCTAGTGCCATAGCGATCATCAAACGCCCATCTCGACTGCGCCAAGAGCCAGAAAGAGGTTTGAGCGCCTCGCTCAAAAATACGGAAGCGGCGCGTCCCCCAGGACTCACGCCGCTTCATTACTTCCCACAGGCTTACACCGGCGATATTGCCCTACATCGCCGCCACCACCGCGTCGCCCATGCCGGAGCAGCTGACCTTTTCGCAGCCGGCTTCGAAGATGTCGCCGGTACGGTAGCCCTGCGCCAGCACCTTTTTCACGGCGTTTTCCACGCGTTGCGCGGCGGCTTCTTGGCCGAAGCTGTAACGCAGCATCATGGCGGCGGACAGGATGGTGGCCAGCGGGTTGGCCAGGTTCTGGCCGGCGATGTCCGGCGCGGAACCGTGGCTGGGCTCGTACAGGCCTTTGTTGTTCTGGTCCAGCGAGGCCGACGGCAGCATGCCGATGGAGCCGGTCAGCATGGAGGCTTCGTCGGACAGGATGTCGCCGAAGATGTTGCCGGTCACCATCACGTCGAACTGCTTGGGATTGCGCACCAGCTGCATCGCGGCGTTGTCCACGTACATGTGGCTGAGCTCCACCTGCGGATACTCGCGCGCCACGTCCATCATGATCTCTTTCCAGAACTCAGTGGTTTCCAACACATTGGCCTTGTCCACCGAACAGAGCTTTTTATTGCGCTTCATGGCGATGCCGAAGGCGACGTGGGCGATGCGGCGCACTTCGCTTTCGCTGTAGCGCATGGTGTTGTAGGCCTCGCGCTCGCCCAGCTCATTGACAGCGATGCCGCGCGGCTGGCCGAAGTAGATGTCGCCGGTCAGCTCGCGCACGATCATGATATCCAGCCCGGCCACCACTTCCGGCTTCAGCGTGGACGCGTTGGCCAGTTCCGGATACAGGATGGCCGGCCGCAGATTGGCGAACAGCCCCAGGTCCTTGCGGATGGCCAAGAGGCCGCGCTCCGGCCGCAGCGGACGCTCCAGCTTGTCGTATTGCGGGCCGCCCACCGCGCCCAGCAGCACCGCGTCGGCCTCGCGGCACAATTTCTGCGTGGCTTCCGGATACGGAGCGCCGTACTGGTCGTAGGCTGCGCCGCCCAGCGGCGCATGCTCGGTTTCCATCTTCAAACCGTCTCGGCGCAATACGTCCAGCACGCGCTCGGCCTGGACGATGATTTCCGGACCGATGCCGTCACCCGGCAGAATGGCGATCTTCATGATTTCTTCCTTATTTCCGTTTGTCTTCTTCGCGCCGGGTCAAATGTTCCACCAGCGCCTTTTCACAACATTTGAACACGATATAGGCCGCCATCGCGGCATAGCCGGACAACAGCAACTCGCCCAGCTGGCGCAGCGCGCCGTCCATGGCCGCCTGCCAGCCCGCATCCAGCCATAATTTCAAGTTCAGTTGCAGCAGCAGAGCCAGGTTGACGGTGCCAGCGCCGAACAGCAAAAAACTCAGACCCAGCAGCAAGAAAGCCGCCAGCGGGTGACGATGCAGCCAGGCCATCCAGCCGCGCCTGTTCATGGCAAGCCTGCCTCTGCGTTCATTCCTGATCCGCCTCGTCCAACTGGACTAGCCCGCTTTTTTCGACGATGCCGGTTGGCCGGCCGTCCAGGCTCACGCCGTTGCGGTTTCGCCAATACTCGCGTATGCCCGGCTCGCCCTTGGCTCGAGCCCAGTCGTTCAACTGTTCCCGCTCGCCCTGGTATTGATAGTAAGGCACCGACATGCCGCAGGAAGCCTGCACTAGCTCCACGTCCAGCACGAAGACCTGGCGCGCGCCCGGCAAGGGATCGAACAGGCCATAGCAGCCATTCCAATCCTCATCGCCGCGGTGCACCGCCCTCGCCTGGCCATACAGGCGCAGGATCAGCGGCTTGCCTTCAAACGCGCAGAACATCAAGGTCATGCGCGGGCTGCGCTCGACATGGCTGGCCGTCTCATTGCCGCTGCCAGTCACGTTCAGCCAAACCACCCGGCTCGGCCCCAGCACCCTCAACGAGTCCATGCCCTTGGGCGACAAATTGACATGGCCATCCGCCATGGCGGTGGCGACGAAGAACAGCCTTTGTCCGGCGATGAACTCGCGGTGCGAGTCCTGCAACTCCTGATAACGCTGCCCCATGCCGCGCCTCGCTCAACAATGTTTGTGGATTCCAGGATGCCTGGTTTGCCTCAGGAAAAATGCTCCGCTTCTTCCGGCACCACCACCCAGCCATGCTTCCTCTCCTCATAAACCGAAACGCTCGGCGCCGGGAAGCCTGGATCGGCAAATGCGCCCACCGGTATCGCCACAAACTCATCCAGTCCTTCCGGCTCGTAATACACGGTGGCGCCGCAAGCCGGGCAGAAGTGGAATGTGACGCGCGAGCCTTCATCGCCCACGCGGACGTAGGCGGTGGAATCACCGGCGATGGCCACGTCCTGGCGGTAGAAGCGTGCCTGCTGGCCAAAGACGCTGCCGGTGCGGCGCTGGCAGGCCAGGCAGTGGCAGATGGAGACGCGCACCGGGTCGCCGGTTACTTGAGCGGTAAGCTGGCCGCAGCTGCATGCGGCAAGGCGGTGGGGCATGGAGTGGCTCTTCCAATGGTTCATGCAAGGAGGAACGGGCACCTTCGCAGGACGCACCCACCGCGTGAGTGCGGCCCAGTATTGTTATCGACTCAAGCAAACAGCCAGGGCTGCTCGGCGCGTCGCTTGGCTTCGAAAGCCTTGATTTCGTCCGCATGCTGCAAAGTCAGGCCGATTTCATCCAGGCCGCCCAAGAGACAATGCTTGCGGTGCTCGGTGATGTCGAATAGAAAGGCCTGGCCGGACGGGGTGAACACCGTCTGCGCCGCCAGGTCCACTTTCAAGCTGTAGCCCGGAGCCGCCTCGCATTCCTGGAACAGCTGGTCGACGATGTCCGCCGCCAGCACGATGGGCAGCAGGCCGTTCTTGTAGCAATTATTGAAGAAAATGTCGGCAAAGCTGGGGGCGATCACCGCGCGGAAGCCTTGATCGTCCAGCGCCCACGGCGCGTGCTCGCGGCTGGAGCCGCAGCCGAAGTTCTCGCGCGCCAACAACACCTGCGCGCCGTGGTAGCGCGGCTGGTTCAGCACGAAGTCCGGATTCAACGGCCGCTGGCTGTTGTCCATGCCCGGCTCGCCGTGATCCAGGTAACGCCATTCGTCGAACAGATTGGGGCCGAAGCCGGACCGATTGATCGACTTCAAAAACTGCTTCGGGATGATGGCGTCGGTATCGACATTGGCGCGGTCCAGCGGACAGACCAGGCCCTGCAAGGTGGTGAATGCTTTCATATTGCGCTCCCTGTTCAGGATGGCGCGGGGTTACTCGGCGGTGCGCTTGATCGCTTCTCCGCCTTTTTCCACCGCGTTGCCGATCGCCTGTCCAGCCTTCTGCAAACCGTGGCCCACCGCCTGCCCGCCTTCCTTGGCGTCGGTCTTGATGCCTTGCACGGTGTTGCAGCCGCCCAGCAGCAGGGCCAGGCTCAGACAAACCATCTCTTTTTTCATGTGATGCGCTCCATTAGGGGGCAGTCGGGCCGCCGGTCTGACAAAAGGGACATTCTAAGCAATCCCATGCATTTTCGTCAGACCTTCTCCGTCCGGATTGGCTCCCCGCCGGCGCTCAGTTGGCGGCCAGGCCGCGCACGTCGACGAAATGGCCGGCCACCGCCGCCGCCGCCGCCATCGCCGGACTCACCAGATGGGTGCGTCCGCCCTGGCCCTGGCGGCCTTCGAAGTTGCGGTTCGACGTAGAGGCGCAGCGCTCGCCCGGCAACAGACGGTCGGCGTTCATCGCCAGGCACATCGAGCAGCCCGGCTCGCGCCATTCGAAACCGGCGGCGACGAAGATTTTGTCCAGCCCTTCGGCCTCGGCCTGGGCCTTGACCAGGCCGGAGCCCGGCACCACCAGCACCTGCTTGACGCTGGCGGCCTTGCTGCGGCCCTTGGCCACGGCGGCGGCTTCGCGCAGGTCTTCGATGCGGCTGTTGGTACAGGAGCCGATGAACACCACATCCACCGGAATCTGGGCTATCGGCGTATCCGCCTCCAGGCCCATATAAGCCAAGGCGCGCTCGATGCCGGCTTTTTTCACCGGGTCGCTCTCGCGGGCCGGATTCGGCACATTGCCGCCCACCGCCGTCACCATTTCCGGCGAAGTGCCCCAGGTGACCTGCGGTTGGATGTCGGCGGCCTGCAGGACGATCACTTCGTCGAAATGCGCGCCATCGTCGGAATGCAGGGTGCGCCAATAGGCCGCAGCCGCCTCCCATTGCTCGGCCTTGGGCGCATACGGGCGTCCCTTCACGTACTCGATGGTTTTGTCGTCCACCGCCACCAGGCCGGAGCGCGCGCCGCCTTCGATCGCCATATTGCACAGCGTCATGCGGCCCTCCATGCTCAGGCCGCGGATAGCCTCGCCGCCAAACTCTATCGCGTAGCCAGTGCCGCCAGCAGTGCCGATCTTGCCGATAATGGCCAACGCCACATCCTTGGCGGTGACGCCCGCTCCCAGTTGGCCGTCGACGCGCACCAGCATGTTCTTGGACTTCTTGGCTACCAGGCACTGCGTGGCCATCACGTGCTCCACCTCGGAGGTGCCGATGCCATGGGCCAGCGCGCCAAAGGCGCCGTGGGTGGAGGTGTGGCTGTCGCCGCATACCACAGTCATGCCCGGCAGCGTGGCGCCCTGCTCCGGACCCATCACGTGGACGATGCCCTGGCCCTTGTCCTTGAACGGGAAGTAAGCCAGCGCGCCAAAGGCCTTGATATTGGCGTCCAGCGTTTCCACCTGCTGCCGCGAGATCGGGTCCTGGATGCCTTGGTCCCAGTGGTCGGTCGGGGTGTTGTGGTCGGCCGTGGATACTACTGAATCCACGCGCCACAGCTTGCGGCCGGCCAGTTTCAGGCCTTCGAAGGCCTGCGGGCTGGTCACTTCGTGCACCAGATGGCGGTCGATGTACAGCAGCGCGGTGCCGTCGGCTTCCTGGCGCACCACATGGCTGCTCCACAGTTTGTCGTACAAGGTTTTCGCGGTCATATTGCGGTTCCTCGGGTCGTCGTTGCACATATCTTTGACCAGCTTTGATCCTGTTACAAGATAAGACGTTATACTGGTATAAAAACCAATAGGATTAAGAATATGGAATCGACCGCCGCCAGCCCGCTTGGCGCGTTTCTACGCACCCACCGCGAACGGCTGACGCCGCAGCAAGCCAGCCTGCCCGCAGGCGCGCGACGCCGCGCCAAAGGCCTGCGCCGCGAAGAAGTGGCGCAACTGGCCGGCATCAGCCCCACCTGGCTTACCTGGCTGGAACAGGGGCGGACCGAGTCGGTATCGGCCCACACCCTAAGCAACCTGGCCGCCGCCTTGCAGCTGTCCGGCGCGGAAACCGATTATCTGTTTGATCTGGCGGGCTTGAAGAACCCAAAAGACAAGCGCGCAGAGGACAATCCGCAAGCGCGGGAGATTCTGGCGCAAATGCTGCCGCACATCGCCATTCCAGCCTATGTGCTGGACCGCCACTGGCGGGCGGCGGCCTGGAACCACGCCGCGGCGGAACTGTTCTGCGACTGGCTGGGCCAGCCTGGCGCCAGCCAGCTCGATTTCATCTTCCTGACGCCCGAAGCGAGGACTTTCATCGACAACTGGCCGGAGCGGGCGCGGCGCATCGTGGCGGAGTTGCGCGCCGACTTGGGCCAGCAACTGGACGACGCGGAAACGGCGGAGATGCTGGAGCGGCTGCGCCGCGACAGCGAAGAATTCGACCGGCTGTGGCGCCAGCAGGACGTATTGGAGCGCGAAGGCGGCGAGCGCGCCTTCCATCACCCCGCGCTCGGCCTGTTGCACAAGCGACAGATCACGCTCAGGCCGGCCAATGCGCCTGAATTCAAGCTGGTGATGCTGCTATGACTCGGCCGGCGGCCCCAAGTGCTCCTGCAGCAGCCGCCAGCCTTGCTCGTCCCGGATCAGCGCGCAACTGCCGCGGCCGCTCCCCTCCGCCTGCTCGCCCTCAACCCATCCGCGCCAATGAAAGTCATAGACGCAGGCGGCGAAGTCCGCCCCCCGGTGCGTCCACTGCAGATTGGCGATCTGGTAATCCTCGCCGCGTATCCATTCAAAAGTCTGGCGGATAGCTTCGCACACCGCCGCCTTTCCCCTGAAAGTGCCGTCGGAAAACACAAAGCAGGCATCCTCATGCAGCCAGGGCGCCACCTGCCGCCAGTCATGCGTAGCCAAGGCCTGCTTGTACCCATCCAGCGCCTGCTGCGGCGCATCAGCCGTCATCATTGGCATTCCAGCCGCGCGGGCCTCAGCCAGCGCAGGCAAACCAACACGCCGATCAAGGCCGCGCCGGCGGACATGGCGAAGGTTGGCAACACGCCGCCGTGCGGCCACACCAGCCCGCCCACCAAGCCGCCGCCGCTGCCGCCCAGCCCAAATGAAGCGATGATGTACAGCCCCTGCGCCCGGCCATGGTGCTGCTCGTCGAACATGCGATTGATCAAACCCACGGCCGAAGCATGATGCAGGGCGTAAGTCAGCGCATGCAACGCTTGCGCCGCCGCGGCCAGCGCCGGCACGGCCAGGCTGCCGGCGATGAGGCCGAAACGCAGCACCGCGGCCAGCAGCGAGACCAGCATCAGCGTTTCCAGGCCGAAGCGGCGCATGATGCGCGGCATCAGCATGAACACGCCCACCTCAAACACCACGCCCAAGGCCCACAGCACGCCAACGGCAGCTTTGTCATAGCCAAACTGCTTCAAGCCCAGCGAGTAAAAAGTGTAATACGGACCATGGGCAAAGGCCTGCAGAAAGCAACAGGCGAACAACGCGATCACCGCCGGCTTTTTCAGCGTGTCCCAGATCGGCCCCGCCGGCTTGCCGCGGCTGACCAGCTTCACCTCCGGCACCTTGAACGCCGTCAGCGCCACCCCGATCAGCAAGACGGAAACAATCCACGGCGTCGCCGCGATGCCCAGCCAGTCCAGCAAATAGCCGCCAGTCAGCGCCAGCCAGACGAAACCGATAGACCCCCAAACCCGCACCCGGCTGTAGCGGCCTGGATGCGAACGCGTGAGATAGGCGGTGCTGGCCTCCACCAGTGGCAGCGCCGCCGCCCAAAAGAAGTGCGACACCGCCATGCTGACAAAGATCCACCAAAAACCATTGTGCAAGCCCACCAGGCAGAAGCTGGCGGCGGACAATGCGGAGGTGGTGACGATGATATTGCGGCGGCGGCCGCTCTTGTCGGCCAGCCAGCCCCAGAAACCCGGCGCGATGATCCGGGCAAAGGTGGACAGCGCCATCAGGATGGAAATCTGCCAGGCGCTGAATGACAAGGACTCCAGATACAGACCCCAGAAGGGACTGAACATGCCCTGGAAGGTGAAATAGGTGAAGTAGAACCCGGCGAACGGCAACAGCGACTGCATGGATTGTCTTTCTATTGACTCAGCCCGGCGCCAAGCCGGGCCGGCGCCGCATCGCGGCTAAAACGAGGACTTGAAGCGCGATATCTCGCGCCTGGCCTTTTTGGTAGGCCGGCCTTCGCCATGCGGAAAGCTGGCGTGCTCCGCCTTGAGCAGCAATGCCCTTTCCTCGCGCGCGGAGATGGACGCCTCGTCTTCGCGGTACATCAGGACAGCTTCCTTGGCCGGCCGGCGCTGGGTAGCCAGCAGCAGCACCTCCACGTTGTACTCCAGCTGATTTAGCCGCAGAAACAGCTTGTCGCCCTCCTTCACCACGCGGGACGCCTTGACCCGGTCGCCGTTGACCAGCACCCGGCCCAGTTCCAGCGCCTCATGCGCCAGCTGGCGAGTCTTGAAAAAGCGCGCCGCCCACAGCCACTTGTCCAGGCGGACCTTGCCGTCATCCTGTTCTTTCTCTGCCATCACGCCACCCTCCAACTGGCCGACATCAGGCCATGCAATTCCAATTCCAGCTCGTCGCCGGATTCCATGCGCGCCACGCCCTCCGGCGTGCCGGTGAAAATCAGATCGCCGTCGGACAAGCCGTAAACGCGGGATAAATAACTGATCTGCTCGGCTAACGAAAACAGCATCAGGCCGGCATCGCCATGCTGCCGCAGCTGGCCGTTGACCCGCAGATCGAAGGTCAGCCGCTGCGGATCGGCCACGCTGGCAGCCGGCGCCAGCGTGGACACGCAGGCCGCGCCGCGAAAACCCTTGGCCTTGGTCCACGGATGGCCCTTGCGCTTGGCCTCGCTCTGAATGTCCCTCGCGGTCAAATCCAGGCCTATGCCGTAACCGGCAACGTGGCTCAGCGCGCGTTCCGGCGCGATATCGCTGCCGCCCTTGCCTATCAGCGCCACCAGCTCGCATTCATGATGGACATCGCTGGAATATTCCGGCAGGCGAATAGAAGAGAATTCATCCAGCAGCGCTGAGGTCGGTTTCAGAAATACCAAGGGTTCATTTTCCACCGGATTGCGCAATTCCGCCGCGTGCGCCGCGTAATTGCGGCCGATGCAGAAAATATTTCCTACGCGGATAGGCTGTAAACCAAGTTTTACACTTGCCATTGCAATTCCTCATGACTTATCCGGTCAATTATCCCACAGCGAGATGCAAAAACCATACTTTGGCTCATCAGGGTTTTCCACACGCTTGTGCATTGCAACAACAGAAGCCGTCCATTTCGCGCCAGCCATCGCCTTTCGCGGCCGGACAGCGTGAAAATGTCATGCGATCCTGTTACAGTTCGCAGGTACATCTGCTTGACTCAGCATTCCAGACAGACAGATTCAGACAGGCTTCGATCACGATTTAAGTACGTATCAGGAGATTCATCTTGTCCCAGAATAACACCGCCTCGCTGGAAGATTTTTTTGCCGGTCTTTCCGCGGCCAACCAGCAATGGATGCAGCAGTTTGTCAATTCCCTTTCGCTAGGCCAAAGCCAAACCGAATCGGCCCATCCCCTGGGCGGCGCCTGGTCTCAATTGATGAGCCAGACCAATCAACTGCTGCAGCTGCAATCCAGCCTGTACCAGCAACAACTGGGACTGTGGACCCAATTCCTGGGCCAGTCCGCCAGCAATGACCCCTTCGCCGAACCGGCCAAGCCCGCGCCGGCTTCGGACCGCCGCTTCTCCTCGCCGGAATGGGACGAGCATCCGTTCTACAGTTTCCTCAAGCAGAGCTATCTGCAAACGTCCAAATGGATGATGGAGCTGGTGGACAAGACCCAGATCGACGAAACCGCCAAGGACAAGCTGTCCTTCGCCACCCGCCAGTACCTCGACGCGATGGCGCCCAGCAACTTCATGCTGACCAATCCTGATGTGGTCAAGCGCGCCATCGAGACCCACGGCGAGAGCCTGGTCGAAGGCATGAAGAACATGATGGAGGACATCCAGAAGGGCCACATCTCGATGTCGGACGAGAGCAAGTTCGAAATCGGCAAGAACCTGGTAACGACGCCGGGCCAGGTAGTGTTCCGCAACGAGCTGATCGAGCTGATCCAGTACACGCCCACCACGGAAAAAGTGTACGAGAAGCCGCTCTTGATCGTTCCACCCTGCATCAACAAGTACTACCTGATGGACCTGCAGCCGGATAACTCCATGGTGCGCCACTTCGTGGCCCAGGGTTATCGCGTCTTCCTGATCAGCTGGCGCTCGGCCGTGGCCGAAATGAAGCACTTCACCTGGGAAACCTATATCGAGAAGGGCGTATTCGACGCGGCCGAGGCGGTGCGCAAGATCACCAAGCAGCCAACCATGAACGCGCTGGGCTTCTGCGTGGGCGGCGTGATCCTGACCACCGCGCTGTGCGTGGCCCAGGCCAAGGGCCTGAAGTACTTCGACTCCGCCACCTTCATGACCTCGCTGATAGACCACGCCGAGCCGGGCGAGATTTCCTTCTTCATCGACGAGGCCCTGGTGGCCAGCCGCGAAGCCAAGGCGGCGGCGGGCGGCATCATCAGCGGCAAGGAAATCGGCCGCACTTTCGCCAGCCTGCGCGCGAATGATCTGGTGTGGAACTACGTGGTCAACAACTACCTGCTGGGCAAGACCCCGGCGCCGTTCGATCTCCTGTACTGGAACAACGACGCGGTGGACCTGCCCCTGCCCATGCATACCTTCATGCTGCGCCAGTTCTACATCAACAATGCCCTGGTTCGTCCCGGCGCCATCACCCTGTGCGGCGTACCCATCGACATATCCAAGATCGACATCCCGGTCTATATGTTCGCCGCCCGCGAAGACCATATCGTATTGTGGAGCTCGGCCTACTCCGGCCTGAAGTACCTGAGCGGCGCGCCTAGCCGCCGCTTCGTGCTGGGCGCGTCCGGCCACATCGCCGGCTCCATCAACCCGGTGACCAAGGACAAGCGCAACTACTGGACCCACGACACGCTGCCGGTCAATTCGGAAGAATGGCTGGAAGGCGCGCAAAGCCACCCGGGCAGCTGGTGGAAGGACTGGGACGCCTGGCTCGCCCCGCAATCCGGCAAGCAACTGGCCACGCCCAAGACCTTGGGCAGCAAGGAACTGCCGCCGCTGATTCCGGCTCCGGGCAGCTACGTATTGGCCAAGGCCATGCCCAGCGTGGCCGCCACCCTGCAATAAGAAGAAACCACTCGTTCCCGAACCTCGCCCATCAAGGGCGGCATGGCCCGCCGCGGCGGGCCGCAAGCTCAAGGAGAAAGACATGGAAGTCGCAATCGTAGCAGCGCAACGCACCGCCATCGGCAGCTTTGGCGGCGCGCTGGCCAAGATCTCGGCGCCGGAACTGGGCGCCACCGTGATCAAGGCGCTGCTGGAGAAGACCGGCGTCAAGCCGGAGGACGTCAGCGAAGTGATCCTGGGCCAGGTGCTCACCGCCGGCAGCGGCCAGAATCCGGCGCGTCAGGCGCTGATCAAGGCCGGCCTGCCGGTCTCCACCCCCGCCACGACGCTGAACGTGGTATGCGGCTCCGGCCTGCGCGCTGTTCACCTGGGCGTGCAAGCCATTCTGGCGGGCGATGCCGACATCGTCATCGCCGGCGGCCAGGAAAGCATGTCGCTGTCCCCGCACATTCTGCCGGGTTCGCGCGACGGTTTCCGCATGGGCAACGCCCAGCTGGTTGACACCATGGTCAACGATGGCCTGACCGACGCCTACAATGCCTACCACATGGGCATCACCGCCGAAAACGTGGCCGCCAAGTACGGCATCAGCCGCGAAGAGCAGGATGCGCTGTCGCTGCAATCGCAACAACGCGCCGCCGCCGCGCAAAAGGCCGGCAAATTCCAGGACGAAATCGTTCCAGTGCTGGTACCGCAACGCAAGGGCGACCCGGTGGCTTTCGACGCCGACGAGTTCATCAAGCATGACGCCAGCGCCGAAGGCCTGGCCAAGCTGCGCGCCGCCTTCAAGAAGGACGGCACTGTCACCGCCGGCAACGCCTCCGGCATCAACGACGGCGCCGCCGCCGTGCTGCTGATGTCCACTCAGAAGGCGGATCAACTGGGCCTGAAGCCGCTGGCCATCGTCAAGGGCTACGCGCTGACCGGCTGCGAGCCGGAAATCATGGGCATCGGCCCGGTTTCCGCCACCCGCAAGGCGGTAGCCAAGGCTGGCTGGAAGGTGGAGGACCTGGACCTGGTGGAAGCCAACGAAGCCTTCGCCGCCCAGGCGCTGGGCGTGGCCAAGGAACTGGGCTGGGGCGCGGACAAAGTCAACGTCAACGGCGGCGCCATCGCGCTGGGCCACCCTATCGGTGCCTCCGGTTGCCGCGTATTGGTGACCCTGCTGCATGAAATGCAGCGCCGCGACGCCAAGAAGGGTCTGGCCACGCTGTGCATAGGCGGCGGCATGGGCGTCGCGCTGGCTGTGGCGCGTCCGTAAGCTCTCTTTCGCCTCGAACCAGGCCGCTGCCTCCCGCAGCGGCTTTTTTCTTGCATCCGCGCCCGGCATCGCCAGAAAACTTCCGCAACGCCCCGCATGGCGGACTAACTTGATAGCATCTCGCTGCAGAAGAGAGGGACTCCATGCGGCTCTTCCGGCATTCCAGCCTGGCGCAACGGCTGATGGTGCCCATCGCGCTGGCCGGACTGGCGGTCTTGTTCACGTCCGGCGCCATTCTGATGCACCTCAAAGACCAGACCGTGCAGGCCGCGGGCTTGAACGCGGCCAGAACGCTGGTGCAGCAAACTGTCAATCTCCGCAAGTTCTACACGGCGGAAATCGCATCGCGGGCCAAGAAGGCCGGCATGAAGCTCAATTTCGATTTCGACGCCGCCGACAACACCCTCCCGCTGCCCGCCACGCTGGTGAAGGTGCTGGGCGAGAACATCGCCAAAGACCACCCTGGCACCGCCATCCGACTGTATAGCCGCTACCCCTTCCCCAACCGCAAAAACGAGCAATACGACGATTTCGAGCAATTTGCCCTATCCCAACTCGAGCGGGACCCGCAAACCCCGCAGTTCACCCTTCAGGAGAAGGACGGGCATGTCTATGCGCGCTATGCGCTGGCCGACCGCATGCAGGAAGGCTGCGTGGCTTGCCACAACAGCCGCCCGGACTCCCCCAAGCGCGACTGGAAGGTAGGCGACGTGCGCGGCGTGGTCGAAACCACCGTGCCCGTCGACGAAGTGGCGGGCCAGATCCGCTACGGCATCTGGTCGGTAGCCCTGGCCATCGCCGCCGGCCTGTGCCTGATCGCCTTGACCGCCTGGGCCACCGTGCGGCGCATCTCGACCTCGGTCCATGAAATCGCCCGCACCGTGGAGCAAGTGGAAGCGCGGGGAGACTTCACGCTGCGCGCGCGCGTGGATTCGCGCGACGAGCTCGGACAAATCGGGGAATCGTTCAATTTCCTGATCGAGCACGTCCGCGGCATCATCGCCGAAATCCGCAACGATGCCAGCCTGGTGCGCGAGGAGGCCGAAAGGTTGGCCGACACCGCGCGGCAAATCCAGCAGGCTTCGACGCAGCAAAGCGATCTGGCGGCCTCGACATCGGCGGCGGTGGAGGAAATCGTCACCAGCATCAACCATGTGGCCGACCGCACGCATGATGCCGCGAACATTTCCGACAAGACCAGCCGGCTGTCGGAGGAAGGCGGCGCCGTGGCCAGCCAAGCGGCGTCCCGAATCTCCGAAGCGGCGCAGGCCTCCACCCGCATGTCCGGCGTCGTGCATCAGCTGGGCGAGCGTTCGGCGCAGATCAGCACCATAGCCGACGCGATCCGCGACATCGCGGACCAGACCAACTTATTGGCGCTCAATGCCGCCATCGAGGCGGCCCGCGCCGGCGAGCAGGGCCGCGGCTTCGCCGTGGTGGCCGATGAAGTGCGCAAGCTGGCGGAGCGCACCAGCTCGGCCACTCAGGAAATCACCGGCATGATCGCCGCCATCCAGACGGAAACGCGGACCGTGGTGGGCGGAATAGAAGACAGCAACGCCATTGTCCAGCAAGGCGTCGCCTTGGCAGAAAAAGCCGCGTCCTCCCTGTCCGAGATCAACCGCGCCGCTCACGAAGCGGGACAGAACGTCACGGAGATCGCCTCCGCGGCCGACCAGCAAACTTCGGCCAGCAATCTGATCGCGGACAATATGGAAAAGATCGTGCATGTCACGGAGCGGAACGAGGCCTCCATCGTGGTGATGGCCCAGGCCGTGGAAAAACTCAAAACGCTCTCCGCCACCCTGCAGCAAATGGTGGAGCGGTTCCGCATCTCATGAGCCGAACCGGCGCGAACGCTCCCGCGGGCGCGCCGGTCTCGCCGCAACCGCTCAGACTTCCCAATATTCTTTTTCCCGGCCCTGCGAGCCTGGGTTGAGCTGCTGGCGCAGGCTGCGCAGCTTTTCCGGTTCGCCGCGCACGCGGAACCAGCAGCCCTCCTCCTCGGCGCGCTCTTCCAGCACCTGGCAGTGGCTGTAGATTTCGCCGCGCAGCTGCTGAGTCGACCATGGCAACAGCAGTTCGTCCTCCATCAGGTCTTGCTGGAAGAAGGAAACGATGGCCGCGCGCAGGCTGGCCACATCGTCAGGGCGAAGCGCGCTCATCACCACGCAGCCGGGGTAGCGTTGTTGCAACTCCGCCGTCCAGGCGGCTTGCGCGGCCTCATCGCCTACATGGTCTATCTTGTTGAATATGCGAATGCGCGGCACGTCATCCGCGCCGATTTCCTGCAACACCTCGTCGGTCACCTCCAGCTGGCGCTGGAAGCCCGGATCGCTGGCGTCTATCGCATGCAGCAGCAACGACGCGTCCAGCGCTTCCTCCAGCGTGGATTTGAACGAAGCCACCAGGCCGTGAGGCAAATTCTTGATGAAGCCCACCGTGTCGCTGACCAGCACGCGCGGCACGCTTTCCGGGTACAGCACGCGCACCGTGGTGTCCAGCGTGGCGAACAGCTTGTTGGCCACCAGCACCTCGCTGCCGGTCAGCGCCCGCATCAGCGTGGATTTGCCGGCGTTGGTGTAGCCCACCAGAGACACCCCGCCCAGCCCCATGCCCTGCCGCTCCAGGCGGCGCGCGCGCTGCGTCTTGCGCTCCAGCTCCATCGCGGTGATTTCGCGCTGCAGCTCGGCGATGCGGTCGCGCACTTTGCGGCGGTCCAGCTCGGTATGCGATTCGCCCGCGCCGCGGCCACCCATGCCGCTGCGCTGCCGGCCTTGCGGACCGGCCAGCTTGGCGGCCTCGCGCAGGCGCGGCGCCATATAGCCCAGCCGCGCGATTTCCACTTGGGCGCGCGCCGCGCGCGAGCGGGCGTTGCGATGGAAAATCTCCAGGATGACCATGGTGCGGTCCATCACTTCGCAACCGACGGCCAGCTCCAGATTGCGCGCTTGCGACGGCGAGATTTCGTGATCCACCAGCACCGCGTCTATCTCCACGGCGCTGGCGTCCCAGGTTTGCGGTTCGTCTTCCAGCTCGTCGGCGCGGATGCCGCGCTTGACGTACATGCTGATTTCTTCCAGTTTGCCCACGCCCATATAGGCGGTGCGGTCGAAGCTGGCGCGCTTCTGCACAAAGGTCTGCACCACGTGGAAGCCCAGGGTCTTGGCCAGTTCGCTCAGTTCGGCGAGCGAGGCCTCGAATTCGACATCGCTGACTTCCGGCAGCTGCACTGAGGCCACAATGGCGTAACGGGGCTTCTCTTGGACTTCGGTTTGCATCTAAGGATGTTTCATGGGGATGACAGAGCCCAAATAGTACCCGCAAACGGCGTCCTCCGCTGGCAAGTCGCACGTATGGATTGCATCCAGCCGCCCGCCCACGCAAAATGTCAAATTCATAACCCTAATTTTAAAGCCATGCGCCAGCCGGAAATCATCATCCAGAATCATCTAAATCCAAACGAAGCCGCCGTCATCGAGAACGGGCTGAACCGCTATAACGACGACATCGCCGGCTACGCCGACCGCCAGCCGCTAGCGGTGCTGGCTCGCGACCCAAGCAGCGGCGAAGTGCTGGGCGGCGCCTACGGCCGCAGCTCGCTGGGCCTGCTGTTTCTGGACCTGTTCCACCTGCCGGAGGCGTGGCGCGGCCAGGGCCTGGGCGGCAGGATACTGAGCGCCTTCGAAGAAGAAGGCCGCCGCCGCAGCTGCCGCCACGCCGTGCTCTACACCATCCGCTTCCAAGCTCCCGGCTTTTACCAGAAGCATGGCTGGCTGGTTTTCGGAGAAATTCCCTGCGATCCGCCGGGCAACAGCCGCATCTTTCTGCGCAAAGCGCTATAGCCACGCGGGCAGGGCCAGGGCCTGTGGTCGCCCACGCGCGCTTGACTTTAAGTTAATTTGCATCAAAATGCCCATATTGATAATGACATCGGCAATTATTAGCATGAGCAAGGTACTGATACTCTATTTTTCCGGCAGCGGCACCACTCACCAACTGGCGGAAGCCATCCACGAAGGCGCGATCGAGCACAGCTCGGCCAAGCTGCTGCGCATCCAGCCGGAACAACTCGCCGAAGGCCGCTTCGCCCTCTCCGCCATTCTCCCCGATCTGCTCGACGCCGACGCCATCCTCTTCGGCAGCCCCACCTATATGGGCGCGCCCGCCGCCCAGTTCAAAGCTTTCGCCGACGCCAGCAGCGAGCTGTGGTGGGATCAGGCGCTGGCGGACAAGATCGCGGCCGGCTTCACCGTCGGCGGCAATCTGAACGGCGACCAACAGGCCACCCTGAATTACTTCGCCATGCTGGCCTCGCAACACGGCATGCTGTGGTGCGGACTGGACGTGGCCGCCAATCACGGCCCGGAGCGGCTGAACCGCTTCGGTTGCCAATGGGGTGTCTGCGCCTGCAACGCGGGCGGCGAGCTGCATCCGTCTGACCTGGCCACCGCCCGCCACCTGGGGCGCCGCGTGGCGCGGCTCGCCGGCGCGCTATTCGCGCGAGAACGCGCGGAAGCCGCCGCCGCCGTCTAAGCCGGCCGCTCCGGCTTCCATTTAGCGGCAACATAGGCTAAATTTGAATTTGTACAAATTCAATTCGCCGCCATGTCCCCATCTCATCAGGAAGCCGCCGGCCCATCCAGGCCGCCTCTCCTCCCTCTGTTCGCCCACCCGGTACAGGCCGGTTTTCCCTCTCCTGCCGAAGACCGCATGGAAGCCGGCATAGATTTGCAGGCCTACCTGGTGACGGACCCACCCGCCACCTTCCTGGTGCGGGTGGCCGGCGACTCCATGCGCGATGCCGGCATTCTGGAAAAAGACCTGCTGGTGGTGGACAAAGGCCTGCCGCCGCGCCATGGCGACATCGTGGTGGCCGTGGTGGACGGCCTGTTCACGGTCAAGCGGCTGCATCTCAAGCACGGCCGCTGCTCGCTGCAAGCCGAGAACCCGGACTACCCGCCCATCGTCCCGGCCGAAGGCCAGGAACTGCAGATCTGGGGCGTAGTGACCGCTTGCGTGAGGAAGTTCCGATGACGACGGTCTACGCCCTGGTGGACGGCAACAACTTCTACGCCAGCTGCGAGCGGGTGTTTCGGCCGGACCTTGCCGGCAAGCCCATCGTGGTGCTCAGCAACAACGACGGCTGCGTGGTGGCGGCCAGCGCGGAGGCCAAGGCGCTGGCCGGACTCAAGATGTTCGGCCCTTTCTTCGAGATCGCCGAGGCCTGCCGCCTGCACGGCGTGGAAGTATTTTCCAGCAATTACACGCTGTACGGCGACATGAGCCGGCGCATGATGGCCATCCTGGCCGAGCACGCGCCGGGCCAGGAGGTGTATTCGATAGATGAATGTTTTCTGGACCTGAGCGGCGTAGTCCAGATCGAATCGCTAGCCAGGAAGATGCGCGAGGATGTGCGGCGCCGCATCGGCATTCCGGTCAGCGTCGGCATAGGCGCCAGCAAGACCCTGGCCAAGCTGGCCAATCACGTCGCCAAGCGGGTGCCGGGCTGGGACGACGGCGTATTCGACTGGAGCTGGCTGCCGCCCGCCCGACAAGACGAACTGATGGACAGCCTGCCCGTGGGCAAGGTATGGGGCGTGGGACGCAAGCTGGCCGCCGCGTTGGAGGAAATACGGATAGATACGGCGCTGAAATTGAAGCAGACCGACCCGCGGCGGCTGAAACGGCAGTTCAGCGTGATGCTGGAGCGCACGGTATCGGAGCTGAACGGCGTCAGCTGCCTTGAGCTGGACGAGGCGGAGCCGGAGCGGCAGCAGATCATCGCCAGCCGCTCTTTCGGCGAAAAGCCGCGCGACTTCAACGTGCTGGCGGCGGCCATCAGCCACCACATCAGCACGGCGGCGGAAAAGCTGCGCGGTCAGAGAGGCGCGGCGCGGCTGGTGGGCGTGAGCATACGCGCCAGCCCTTTCGGCGCCGACGGCTACCACGGCTATACCGTGGTGCCGCTGGGCCAGCCCAGCGACGATACGCTGGAGCTGGCACGCGCCGCCCTCGCCGGCCTGCGCGCGATCTATCGCCGCGGCCATCGCTACCAGAAGGCCGGCGTGATCCTGATGGACATTTCCCCGCGCGACGTCCGCCAGTCCGACCTGTTCGCCGCGCCGCCCGATCCGCGCCGCCAGCGGCTGATGCAAACGATGGACGCCATCAACCGCGGCTTTGGCAAGGGCCGGATCAAGCTGGCATCGCAGGCGCTGACCGACAACTGGGAAATGCGGCAGGACAGACGCTCGCCGTGCTACACCACCCGACTGTCAGACTTGCCGAGCGTCCGCTGACCCCACGCGGGCGATGCGCAAGCTCAATGGCAGGCTGGGACGCTGCGAAATATGAAAAGCCGGTTCCGGCGCGGCCATGCCGTCCGGCACCGACAACTCAAAGCGCCTCAGCACCTGCGCCGCGATCTGGGTCATTTCGGCCAAGGCCAGATGCTGCCCCAGACACACCCTGGGCCCGGCGCCGAAAGGCAGATAAGCGCCCAATAACGGCCTGCCCGCATCGGCATCGAATCTCTCCGGCCGAAACGACAGGGGATCTGGAAACCAGCGCGCGTCATGTTGCATCAGCTGGATGGGGGTCATGAACAAAGTGCCGACGGGGAAGCTCCAACCGTCCAGAACCACCGGCTTGATCGCGCGGCGGCTGATCAGCACCGGCGCGGCGGGGTACAAACGCAAGGTTTCCTGCAACGTTTGCGTCAGATAGGGCAATGCCTGCGGCTCGCTCGCCCCTGCCGGCGCGGCCAGCCTGGCCTCTGCGCGCGCGGCGGCCTGCGCGCCGGGATTCGCCGCCAGGCACCAGGCCCACCAAGTCAGCGTGGCGGCCACGGTTTCATGGCCGGCCAGGAAGGTAGTCTTGCACTCGTCCCGCACCGCCTGCAAGGTCCAGGCTTGCGGCTGCCGCAGATGCAGCCGCAGCAGACGGCTCAGCAAATCCTCCGGCCAAGCCTCCATGGGCAGGCGCAGCCTAGCCTGCAGATGACGCTCGATCAAGCCTTCCAGCGCGAGCCTGGCCTTCCGCCTGCCGCGCTGCCAGGGCACCCAGTCCGGCAAGCTGAAGGGCCAATAGAATTCGCCGTTCGACGCGGCCATCAACTCATGCGAGGCTCGCTCCGCCTGTCTTGCGTCCTCGCCTATTCCGCTGGAAAACAGCATGCGCATGATCACATCCATCGCCAACGAGGTCAGCTCGCCTTCAATCGGCCATCGCTCGCAGCGCTCCGGCCATTGCGCCAGCTTTTGCCGGGCCAGCTCGCCGATGGCTGGCGCGAAATGCTGGGAGGCCTTGCGTGTAAAATCCGGCTGCAGCGCCTGCCGCTTGGCGCGCCATGCGTCGCCCTCCGCCACCAGCACGCTGTCGCCATGTATCCGGCCGAATATCCGCCGCGCGCGCTCCCAACGCTCAAGGGCGTCGGCCTGGCCGACAAGCAGCTCGCGCGCCAGCCGCGGATCGCTCACCACGATTTGATGCTCCGGCCAGGTATGCAGATGCACGAGGTCGCCGAATTCTCGCTGCCAGGCTGCCAGCGCCTTCGGCAAATCGCGGCGCATCTCAGGCAACAGGCGCCAGCCGGTCAGCCCGCCGGCCGGCCCCGGCGGCCAGCTGCCTGCCGGGCGCAGGATTGCCGCCGGCGACTCCGCGGCGGCGTGGAAAGGGCATTTGGAAGAAGATGGCGTTTTCATGAACGTCATGATGCGCGGGCGAGGCGCGACTGTCTTGAACGCAAACGACATCCGCGCCGACGGAGGTATACTCTCAAACATGCCAACCGAATTGACGCACGCACACCGGCGCTGCCCGCATCCGCAAGCCCGCGCGCCGCAAGCGGATCACTCTGCCCGCGCCGCCCGCCTTTTCCCTGC
The DNA here is from genome assembly GCF_002924365.1 of Chromobacterium alticapitis. GTDB lineage: Bacteria > Pseudomonadota > Gammaproteobacteria > Burkholderiales > Chromobacteriaceae > Chromobacterium > Chromobacterium alticapitis. The sequence goes on from NZ_PQWB01000045.1 coordinate 19,847, forward strand.
GCCGCCCTCGCTGCAAGGCGCGGTGGCCGCGATCATCAGCAGGGACACGCGCGGCCTAGAGTTAAACGATGCGCAACGCTTGACCCACTTTCCAGCCACCTTGCTGGTCACGCTGTCATGGTTCCAGGAAATGGAGATCGGCATGGTCGAAAGCGCCCCGGACGGCGGACGCTGGAAAGCCTTTGGCTCGCCCGTATTGCTGTCCGGCAGCCAGGCCGGCCCCACGACGAGCTGGGCGCCGACGCAGGGCCGCGGCGTCAGCGTCTGCTTCACCGCAGACATGGCCCAGGCCTTGTTCGGATTGGACATGTCCAAGATTCATGACCGCATCGTCGACGCCAGGCCAGCCCTGGGCAACGCCTTCTTGCCCATGCTGGAGGATCTGCTCGCCGCCAAGGACGACGCCGCCACGCTATCCCTGCTGGAACACTATTTGGCGCCGCGCTGCGCGGCCTTGCGCGACGAGCGGACGCCCATCCAGTCTCTGCGGCGCTTGGGTCAGCATTGGGTGGAAAAATTAGGATGGCAGGCGCGGCAATGGGCCTTTACCCGCAGCCCGCGCCAGGTCGAGCGCAGAATCAAAGCCCACAGCGGGCGCTCGCTGCGAGAATGGCAAACGCTGGTGCGAACCGAGGGCGCGTTTTTCGCCGCGCGCGAGCGATATGAAAACGGCCGCCAGCCGGACTGGGCTGAATTGGCTCAGGACGAAGGCTTCGCCGACCAGTCCCACTTCAGCCGCGCCAGCAAGCGAATCACCGGCTTCGCGCCATCCGAGTTCGCCAAACGCTTCATCGAAGACGAGTCCTTCTGGCTGTATCGGCTATGGATGTGAGCCGCGCCGCCAGCCTCAACGGCCATACAAGCGGGTTCCTCCGAGCAAACGCTCGGGGCCAGGCACGGATGACGAACCTAGAACAAGGCTCCTTGCCGCGGCGGGGCGGAAAACTCGGCCTTGGCCGCCATTCCTTCGGCGGGCCAGCTCGCCAGGAAGGCGCGCGCCGCCTCCGGATTGCGACAGTTCAGCCAGGCCTCGTGCTGAGATGGCGGCACGATGACCAGCGCGCGCTTCTCCTCGCCGGGTTTGTGCATGCGGCGCATCAAGGCATGGCTGTCGGCGTTGATGGTAATCTGGGTGAAGGCCGCGCTGATCGAGCCATCGGCTTCACGCCACTCGCGCCACAAACCAGCCACTGCGAACGGCGCGCCGTCGGCCAGCCCGATGCGGGTCCGCACCGCTCGGCCGCTCTCATAGCATGGTTCGAAAAAAGCCCGCATCGGCACCAGACACAGCTGACAATTGCGCCATGCCTCTCGATAGCTGCGCAGCTCGCCTATGGTTTCCGCGCGGGCATTCATGGTGGACAGCCTGACGCCCGCAGGCTGATGACGCTTTGGAATCAAGCCGTACGAGGCCAGCCGCACGCCGCCGCGCGTCAGAATCGGCGCCAAGTAGTCCTGCCAGGCCTCGTCCAGCCACTGGTGGCTCCCGGCGTCTACTCCGAAATGCTCGCGCATTTGTCGCAGCGACGGGGTCAGATAGTTAATGCACATTTGAATATTATCCCGCCATTCCCCACCCTGCGCCAGCAAGCTGGGCATAGCCGTATGGCACTGTCCCGCAAGATCCATCCCAGAGCCCCCCGGCCGCGGCCGGCATCACGCAGGCAGGGGCAAGAGACTGATGCGACGCCCCTTCCCTTTCCTGGCCATTCCGCGTACCATCCCGCCTCTTTAAATTTCAAGGAGATGCCTGAATGACGACCCCAACCGCTTCCCGCGCCTGCGGTATCGACTTTGGCACCTCCAACTCCACCGCCGGCTGGCTGCGCCCCGGCCATGACACGCTGCTGCAACTGGAGGACGGCAAGATCACGCTGCCTTCCGTGGTGTTCTTCAACTACGAAGAAGACCACGCCTGCTTTGGCCGCGCCGCGCTGGCCGAATATATGGAAGGCTACGAAGGCCGGTTGATGCGCTCCTTGAAAAGCCTGCTCGGCTCTAGCCTGATAGACAGCCAGACCGAAGTCCAGGGCAAAGCGCTGCCCTTCCGCTATCTGCTGAAACTATTCATCCAGGAACTGAAAAACCGCGCCGAGGCCAGCGCCGGCCGCGCTTTCGATAACGTGGTATTGGGCCGTCCGGTGTATTTTGTCGATGACAATCCCCAGGCGGACAAGCTGGCCGAGGACACGCTGGGCGCCATCGCGCGCGAAGTCGGCTTCAAGGACATCTCCTTCCAGCTGGAGCCGATCGCCGCCGCCTTCGACTACGAGTCCAACATCCAGAAGGAAGAACTAGTGCTGATCGTCGACATCGGCGGCGGCACCTCGGACTTCACTTTGATCCGCCTATCGCCCGAGCGCCGCGCGCTGGATGAACGCCGCGGCGACATCCTCGCCACCGGCGGCGTTCACATAGGCGGCACGGATTTCGACCGCCAGTTGAGCCTGCACGGCGTGATGCCGCTGTTCGGCTTCAAGACCCGCCTGCGCAACAATGCCGAAATGCCGTCCAGCCAGTATTTCAATCTGGCCACCTGGCACACCATCAACTTCGCTTATACGCGCAAGGCCTGGATGGACTTGCAGGATGTGCATCGCGACGTGGCCGAGCCGCAGAAGCTGGACCGGCTGTTCAAGCTGATCCAGGAGCGCGCCGGCCACTGGCTTGCCATGGAGGTGGAAGCGGCCAAGATCGCGCTTTCCGGCAGCGATACCCACACTTTGCTGCTGGATCCGATCGAGCGCGGTTTGCAGTGCGAGCTGGCCCGGCAGGATTTCGAAACCAGCATCAATTCCCTGCTGGACCGGGTTTCCACCACGGTGTGCAAACTGCTGGCGGATGCCGGCCTGCGGGCAGACCAGGTAGACACCGTGTTCTTCACTGGCGGCTCCAGCGGCGTGCCGGCGCTGCGCGCCGGGGTTCGCGGCCTGCTGCCCAACGCCCATCATGTGGAAGGCAACCTGTTCGGCAGCATCGGCAGCGGCCTCGCCATCGAGGCCATGAAGCGCTACGGCTGATCCGCACTCAATCCATCATGCCCGGCGCAGCAACCCTAGCTGCCGCGCGGCGGGAAGCCACAAAAACAAGCGGGCGCGCAGGCGTTCATCCTCCCGCAGGGCCTGGGGCGGCTCCCCGCCCAGCCCTGCCTCGGCCAGGCTGGCCAGGAGCTGGAATTGCCAGTGTTCCAGCTCGTGCACTCGAACGCGCCATTGCGACCTGGCCACCGCCAGCCAATGCGTTTGAGCGGCAGGCGCAGCCGGCGGCTCATCCCCTTCCTGCAATTCCCGCCAGTAGACATGAACCGGCAGGCTGACTTTCAACAGCCGCACGCTGTCCGGCACGGCGAAATCCGCCAAGGAGCTGGCCGCGGCCAATAGAGGCAGCCACTCGTCCGGCGCGCCTTCCTCATCCTCTATGCCCTGCGCCCGCGATGCCTCGGCGCAGGCTCGCTCCAGCCGGGCCAGCTCCACTGGCAGCCGGTATTCGTCCACGGCTGCGGCTGGCTGGCTGTCGGCCAGGAAATCGGCGAAGCCGGCGCCAAAATCGTAGAGCGAAGGCGTGCGCGATGGCCGCGACGCGATATAGCCTCTGGCGAAAAAGTCGAATAAGGGCGGCCCCAGCAGCTTGCCCAGCATGGGATAGTCCGCGCGCAGGCACTCCAGCAGCCGCGCCCAATAGCCATGGTGATAGACGCCGACGCGGTCGCGGCGCTCCCCGCGCGGCGGGAGCGCCACCAAGGCCTCGTCCAAGCCGCAACTGGCGCGGGCCAAGTCCAAGCCATGCTCCAGCCCGCCCTGGGCTGTCATCGCCGTCAGCAGCCAGAGCTGGCTGTCAAGCAAGGCAGGCTGGCGCATGACTCCCCTTCCCTTGCGTCAGGGTTTCCGGCGCGTGTTCGGTCAGCAGGCGGCGCGCCTTGTCCAGCTCGGCCAGCAGGTCGGGATACGGCGGAATGTCCGCATCCCATTCCAGCAAGGTGCTGACGCCGCCGCAACGCCGCTGAGCCTGCAGATACAGCTGCCAGACGCGATCCGGCACCGGGTGGTCGTGGGTATCGATCAGGCAATCGCCGCAATCGCTGGGACCCGCCAGGTGGATTTGCACGATGTGGTCGGCCGGCAACTGCCGTATGTAATGCTCGGGGTCGAAGCCATGATTGTATCCAGACACATAGACATTGTTGACGTCCAGCAGCAGGCCGCAGCCGCTCTCCCCCGCCAGACGCGCCAGGAAGGCCCACTCCGGCATGGTGGAGTGGGCGAACTGCAGATAGCTGCTGGGATTCTCCAGCACCAGCGGGCGGCCCAGAAAATCCTGGACCTCCAGCACGCGGTCTCTGACGTGGCGATAGCTCTCCTCGGTCAGCGGCATGGGCAGCAAGTCATGGGAATTGACCGACGCCACGCCGCTCCAGCACAGGTGGTCGGACAGCCACGCCGGCCGCAATGCCTCGGCCAGCCGGCGCAGCTGTTCCAGATAGCCCCGATCCAGCGGGTCGCAGCTTCCAATGGAAAGCGAAACCCCATGCATGACGATGGGCACGTCCCTGCGCACCCGGTCCAGCACGTGCCTGGCATAGCCGTGGTGGCCGATGAAGTTTTCGCTGATGATCTCGAACCAATCGACGCCGGCGCCGCGCTCCGCGATATGCTGCAAATGCGTGTTGCGCAAGCCGACGCCGAAGCCGAGATTCGGCAAGCCTAATCGGGGCTCAGTCACATCGCTCTCCTGTCAGGTCGAAGGCGGCAGGGCCACGCGCAGCGGCGTCGGGTTAGGCGGCTCGCTGACGTTCACCTGCCTGGCGGCCATCACCTCGCGATAAGCCTGCCAGGCCTTGTCGTACACCGCCTCGCCAACGGCGAACGGCAGCGTTTTGGGCAAGGGTTCGCTGTGGTGCTGCGGACCGACAAAGTCGTACAACTTCATCTCACCCTGGCTCGGAAACAGCTGGGAGGCCGAAATCGGCACCGCGCAGCCGCCGAAACTGGCGCACTTGTTGTCGCTGGGCGCGCTGTAGACGTCGGAGCCGGGCGTGGGCGATGGGCTGCCGCACTGGCTGCCGCAAGACGCGTGCAAAGTGGGCGCGGCGCGGCGCATGGCTGAACAGGAGCCGCCGCCGCTGTCGCTCTGCACGAAGCCGCAGCCGCCCTCCGCCTTGCAGCTGTTGGAGCCGCGGCAGGTGTGGTAAATCTCGATGGCGGCGCAGCTGGAGCAGCTGGAGCCGCTCGAGCCGTCCAGGCTCATGCCTTGGCAAGCATGGTAGAGCTTGCCCGCCTCCCGCTGCCCCACGCCCAGCGACAGATCTGGCGCTTTGCCGAACACCGCCCAGCACAGGGAAACGCGGTCGCCGGAACCGACCATGGACGGATAGGGAAAGCTGGCCTTCTGGTTTTCCCAATATGTATTCAGCACCGTGGTGATGCCGGCGATGGCGCCTACCGATACCTGGCTCAGCACCGAATACATCGAACGATCCTGCTTCAGCGTGTTCAGCGCGTCCGCCACCTGTTCCGGCGCCGGAATGTTCTTGGGCGCGGCGGCCGGGTTGAATTCGGTATTGGTCAGCATGCCGGCCGTCCAGCGGTTGCCCTTGGCGTGCCATTGCTCCCAGGTCTCCACCCGGCGCAGCATCAGATAGAGCTCGGTGAAGCGCTCGTAGTGGGTCCATTCCGCGCTGTCGCAACGCGCGGAGGCATCCGCCGACGGCACCTCGCCGCCCGCGCCGTTGTACGAGGGATAATCCGCTTCCAGGGCCGGACGGTCTTCGCGATACGGTTCCTTCACTTCTTGCAGCATGGCGCCGCGACGATAGCGCCGCAGGCTGATCTCCGCGCCCTCGCCCTGGTCGGTGATGGCCGCCATCATGTCTATGGCCTTGTTGAACGAGCGGTCGCGGCCGCTGAAGTCTTCCGGCGTGAATTGGGTGGACAGCTGCGGGAATTCCTTCATCGGGTGGCTGGGATTGCTCGCGCCATGGACATTGAACAGGTCCTGCTGCACAGAATCCGCCACCGCCAGCTTGTCCCACAGCGTTTTGCCGTCGGTGTATTCAATGCTGATGTATTGGGCCAGGCATTCGTACATCCAGCCTATGGTGCCGAACATGGGCAGGTCCTGCACGTTCATGCCCGGCTTCCAGCCGGCGAAGGGCACTTGCGGGAAATAACGGGCCTGCACCTGCGGCGGCTGCTTGGCCAGCTCCGCGCGCGCCGCGCCTTCCGGCTGCTCGATGGCGCGGAACAGCGAGATCTGGTTCTCGTTCAGCGCCTCCAGATTCACGCGCACGCTGTTGTAGGTGCTGGTATCGCGCAAATTGATGATGTGGGGCAGCACCGATTGTTGCGGCCCGTAGCAAATCCAACCCAGGTCCTTGTCCACCAGCGCCGGCGGCGTGAAATCCGGCTTGACGCCCATGGCCGTGGCCAGATTGCCCGCCATCTGCAAATGCAGCATTTCCTGGATGAACACGCTGAACACGATGTTGAAGGCGCGTTGATTGTCGTCGGCGGGATGCGCCACAGGCGCGGCGCCGGGCCATTGCCGGCCGCGATAATAATCCTGGTTCTTGCTATTGATCTGGTGGGTGCCCTGGATCGAGTACATCGTGGTCATGTACAGCGGGATCGTGAACAATTCCACGCTGACCGCCGCCTGGATAATGGCCCGCGCGGCGGATTTATCGCTTTCCAACTCGCTCAGGCTTCGGTCCGTGATCGGCTTCAGGCTGGCGCCAAGAACAGGTATCTGCATCTCATCCTCCTAAGGGCGCGCGCAAGGCGCATGAACAGTGCTGCCTTATGACTTTAGGATTCAAGATGCGTCAGGTAAGTGCATATACGTTTAACTAAGCAATAGCACTTAGAGAGATGCCTGGCTTATTGACCGGGCAAGAAAAACCCCGCCGGCAAAACCGGCGGGGTTGGGATCGGCGCTGTTGGGAGTCGGCGTCAGCGGCCCGCTACGATGGCTTGCGCCACCGCTTCGGCGATCTTGATGCCGTCCACGCCCGCGGACAGAATGCCGCCGGCGTAGCCTGCGCCCTCGCCCGCCGGGAACAAGCCCTTGATGTTCAGGCTCTGCAAATCGTCGCCGCGGGTGATGCGCAACGGCGAACTGGTGCGGGTTTCCAGGCCAGTCAGCACCGCGTCGTTGAGGTCATAGCCGCGGATCTGCCGCGCGAAATGCGGAATCGCCTCGCGCATCGCTTCCACGCAGAAATCCGGCAGAATGCGCGCGAGGTCGGTCATGGTCACGCCCGGCTTGTACGACGGCTCCACCTCGCCCAGCTTGGTGGACGCCTTGCCGGCCATGAAATCGCCTAGCAGCTGCGCCGGGGCGAAGTAATCGCCGCCGCCCAATTCATACGCCTTGCTTTCCAGCTCGCGCTGGAAGTCCAGGCCCGCCAGCGGGCCGCCCGGATAATCCACTTCCGGCGAAATGCTGACGACAAAGCCGGAGTTGGCGTTGCGCTCGTTGCGCGAATACTGGCTCATGCCGTTGGTGACCACGCGCTTCTCCTCCGAGGTGGCCGCCACCACGGTGCCGCCCGGACACATGCAGAAGCTGTACACGGCGCGGCCGTTGCTCGCATGGTGCACCAGCTTGTAATCCGCCGCGCCCAGAATCGGGTGGCCGGCGTACTTGCCCCAGCGCGCCGCGTCGATCAAGGATTGCGGATGCTCGATGCGCACGCCGATGGAGAACGGCTTGGCTTCCATGTAGACGCCGCGCTTTTCCAGCATCTGGAAGGTGTCGCGCGCGCTGTGGCCCAACGCCAGCACCACGTGGTCGCTCAGCACCTCGCCGCCATCAGCCAGTTTCACGCCGCGCACGCGGTCGCCGTCCAGGATCAGGTCGTCCACGCGCTGCTCGAAACGGATTTCACCGCCCAGGGCTATGATTTCCGCGCGCATGTTCTCCACCATGGAAACCAGGCGGAAAGTGCCGATATGCGGGCGGGCCAGGTAGAGGATTTCCTCCGGCGCGCCGGCCTTGACGAACTCCACCAGCACCTTGCGGCCCAGATGGCGCGGGTCCTTGATCTGGCTGTACAGCTTGCCGTCGGAGAAGGTGCCGGCGCCGCCTTCGCCGTACTGGACGTTGGATTCGGTATTCAGCTGGCTCTTGCGCCACAGGCCCCAGGTATCCTTGGTGCGCTGGCGCACTTCCTTGCCGCGCTCCAGTACGATGGGCTTGAAGCCCATCTGCGCCAGGATCAGCGCGGCGAAAATGCCGCAGGGGCCGAAGCCGACCACCACCGGGCGCGATTTGAGGTTTTCCGGCGCCTGGGCCACGTAGTAATAATTGGTATCCGGGGTGGGCATCACCCGGCGCTCGCCCTTGAAACGGGCGAACAGCTTGTCCTCATTGGCCACATCCGCGTCGATGATGTAGACCAGGCTCATCACGCCCTTGCGCGCGTCGTAGCTGCGCTTGAACACGGTAAAGCTTCGAACGTCCGCCGCCGGCACTTTCAAAAAAGAGGAAACGGCATCAGCCAGCTCCTCTGGCGTATGGTCCAGCGGCAGCTTCAGTTCGGAAATGCGCAACATAAAAAATCCAGTGCAAGGTTGGTGTCTATTCAACGAGGCCGATATTGTAGCGGCAAAAGACACAGGCGGCACGATTCAGGTCAAGCCGCTCATTGCATTCAGTTCGGATATTGACTATAGCCTACGGTGTAGCGCCCAAATTCGCGCCGGGACGCAGGAGGACAGCGGACAGCCCGGCCCAGCCACACGCATGGCGAGTTGGCGCATGCCGCTCGCGATCCGCCGCGACCAGGAACCCAAACATGGATTTGGAAAAGCTGACCCAGCCTACCGTCCGACACGCCATCCAGGCCCTGCAATCAGGAGACCGCTCCGCCTGGCTGGCGCAATTCGGCCCCGACCCGACCTTCACCGACGAAGGGCTGCCCGCCAATTTCCAGAAATTCAGCGAGCATGCGATGGGGCATGAGCGCTTCACTCGCATCGATAGAGTGGAAAATCAAGGCTTGGACATCTACGGCGCGTTCCACAGCGATCGCTGGGGTGACTTCGAGACCTTCTTCAAATTCCGGCTGGACGGCGACGGCAAAATACGCCAGCTGGACATAGGCCAGACCGACTTGCCCTCCTGAGTCGGCATGGCCGCGGCGCCTCCCGGCGCCTGAGGCGGGCTCAGGCCACCCGCGCCAGCCTGCCGCTGTCCTCGTCTGGTGACTCGAAGCGCTTCCAGTCCACGATCATCACCTGGCTGAGGCCGCAATCGCGCGCCAGTTGCGCCTCGATTTCCTCCAGAACCCGATGCCCATGGATCACGCCATTGATGACGACCTCGGCGCGGCGCATCACGCTATCGTCGGCGCTGACAAACCAAATGCAATAACGACTCATCGGCAATCCTCCGGCTGGTGGGACTACGGGACAGGTGGAGATGTAAATATCGTATCAATCGCCGCCCGCCCGCAAGTCCTACGAGCGTCTGTCCTAGCGCAAACCGGCCGGGATGGGTAAACACGCCACGCGCGGCGCTTCAAACGGGCGGCGGAACCATGTCGCCCCGCGCCGCGAAACTGCCACGGTACTGGCCGGGCGTCACGCCCATACGGCGCAGAAAGACGCGGCGTAGGTTCTGCTCATCGCCCAGCCCGCACAGGGCGGCAATGCGCTTGAGCGGCAGATCCGTCTCTTCCAGCGCGCGGCAGGCCGCCTCCAGGCGCATCGCTTCAACCATCCTGGCGGGCGTTTGCCCGGTTTGGGCGGCGTAAACGCGCGCGAAGGTGCGCGGCGTCATGCCGGCTTGCGCGGCAAGCCTATCTACGCGCAAATCCTGGTCCAGATGGTCAGCCATCCAGCCATGCAGCGCCGAAAAATGGCCGCGATCCGCCGCCTGGGCAGCCAGCGGCGCGCTGAACTGGGATTGTCCGCCGGCGCGCTTGATGAACATCACCAATTGCCGCGCCGTCTCGATTGCGGCCTGATGGCCGAAATCCTCTTCGATCAGCGCCAGCGCCAGATCAATGCCGGCGCTGACGCCGGCGGAGGTCCATACCGCGCCGTCGCGGATGAAGATCTTGTCCGGATCTATTTCCGCCATCGGGCATGCCGACTGCAGCCGCTCCGCCCATTCCCAATGCGTGGTCGCGCGGCGGCCATCCAGCAAGCCGGCCTCCGCGAGCAAAAAAGCTCCCGTACAGATCGAGCACACGCGACGCGCCGACGGCGCCCGCTCGCGCAGCCAACCCGCCATGAATGGCGAAACATAGTATTCCGCGCCGCGGCAGCCGCCAGGCGCTATCAACGTGTCTATGGCCAGGCCGTCCAGCGAGGACAACGCGACAGTCATGAGCTGCGGGCCCGCGCTGCAGGCGACCAGCCCGCCGCCTTCCGACGCCACGATCAGTTCGTAAAGCGGCGGCTGGCTATGGCGGCTGGCCGTGAACAAGGCTTGCAGCGGTCCGCTCAGGTCCAGCAGGTTCATGTCCTCGTGCGCCAGCAAGACGACGCGCAAGGGCAGTTTTCGTCCGGCCATGCTCAGTCTTTGAAGTTTGGATATTCGAATACCTGGGCGACGCCGAAGGCTGTGGAGCGCCCGTAGCGCGCCGCGATGTCCGCCAGCGCGCCATCCAGCGCCTTGCCAGGCTGCGCCGCGCCAACTTGAAGAGCGGGCAGCGCCGCGGCTGCCGCTTGCCGAGCCGGCGGGTCGGGCAAAACAGTCAAACCGTGCCGGGTGGAAAGCGGCGCGGGACTCGCGGCGACCAGATAGGCGCGGCTGCGGCCGGTGGAGGAATACGCGTCGGCAGTCAGCGCCAGCGCGGCCTCGTCCAGCCCCGCCGACAATGGCAGGCTGAACGCGTCCGCTTCGTGCAGCCAGCGATTGGCGTAGACCACCTCGGCCAGCGCCCAGGCATTGACGCCTAGCCTCGGATGAAAGGCGTCGCTGTCATGTTTGGCGCTCCAGTCAGCCAGGCCCAGCCGGGCGGCGAGCGACGCGGCGCTCGCCCTGCCTGCCATGGCCTCCACCAAAGCGATGGAGAGCGGCAGCGCGGCGCTGACGCCGGCGCTCGATACCCAGTTGCCGTCCGCCACATAGCGCGCGTTTTTCACCCATCGGATATCGGCATGATGCTCCAGTCTATGCGACTCGGTAGACCAGTGGGCGGTGGCGCGGCGGTCTTTCATCAGGCCGGTGTCGGCTACGATCAAGGCGCCGTTGCAGATGCTGACCAAGGTCGCGCCGGCCTCGGCCTGCCGCTTCAGCCAGCGCAGTGCTTCAGGCGTTTCCCGCATCGCGGGCACCACGACGTAATCCGCGCCTTCCGGATGACTAGCGTCGAACGCGTCCAGCGTGGACTGCGCAAGAAAGCGGAAGCCCGGCGCGCCCAGATCGGTAAAGGTTTCGACAGGGCCGGGCCTGGACGATAGCGCCGCGACATCGGCCGCGCCGGATTCGGACAAGATGCTGAACGGCACCAGGAAATCGCTAAGCTCGGTTCCGCTGTTCTCGCCTATGATCGCCACCAGCGGCTTGCCATGGCCGGCGCGCAGCCGGGGCGAGGGAATCGCCGCCCCGTTTCCCGCCGGCGCGGCGCCATCCAGAGCAGGCGGCATTTCGGCGCAAGCGGCCAGCGCTAGGGATAATCCGGTCGCGGCGGCGATCCGGCGGATGCGGCTTCCAGAAACAGGCATGGCGGGCTCCGGTGAGATGACGAAAGGATTGTAACTCGCCCTCAAACTGGCATGAATGACGGAAAACCATCAATTTCTGCCACATGCATTATTCAGGAGAATGATTCAGATGCCGCGGAGCGGGCGCCTGGATGGCGATCCTGCGCTCAGTCAAGGACTCCGTGCGCATCCGCCGGCATATCCAGCGCGGAGGTCAGTACGGCCCACTCCAGCCGTTTTTGCTCAAACTTCAGGGTATGCGCAGGGCTGGAGGACGGCAGGCGGACGATCCGGCACCGGGCGGCATGGCTGTCTAGCGATTTCAGGCCGTGCTTCGCGGCCGTGGCGCCATTGAAAGCGATCATGCGCAGTTTGGGCAGGCTCTCGATCAGTTCCCGCAGATCGTTGCGGGTTTCCTTGCGGATGGCAGCGTCCAGGCTGCCTTTGCGTTCTGCCTGGGCGATCACGTCCCACAGGCCTATGCCATGCCGCAGCAGCGTTTGCAAACGCTGTTCGTATGACAGCGCCCGCAGGTCGACGTCGATGACGGCGCCGACCAGCTCCCAGAATTTGTTTTGCGGATAGGCGTAGTACTGAGCGGCGGCCAGGGAGGCGTCTCCGGGCAGCGAGCCCAGTATCAGCAGGCGCGTGTCGCCGTTCACCACTGGCGGGAAGCTGCGCTTGCCTGGCTCCGCCATCTCAGAACAACTGGCCCTGCTGGCGCGCCAGCCAGACCTTGACTGGGCCGAAGGTCTTGCGATGGACCGGCAGCGCGCCGTGGGCTTCGATGGCGGCCAGGTGTTCAGCGGTGGGGTAGCCTTTGTGGCGGGCGAAGCCGTATTGCGGATGCAGCGCGTCCAGCGCCACCAGCTCCGCATCGCGCGCGGTCTTGGCCAGGATGGACGCGGCGGAAATGGCCGGCACCTTGGCGTCGCCCTTGACGATGGCCTCGCCCGGCACCGGCAGATGCTTGGGCACGCGGTTGCCGTCTATCTGCGCCAGGTCCGGCCGCACCGACAGGCCTTCCACGGCGCGGGTCATGGCCAGCATGGTGGCCTGCAGGATGTTGAGCTTGTCTATCTCTTCCACGCTGGCGCTGGCGATGCACCAGGCCAATGCGTCGCGCTTGATTTGCTCTGCCAGCGCATCGCGCTTGGCTTCGCTCAACACCTTGGAGTCGGCCAGGCCGCCGATGGGCTTGGCCGGGTCCAGGATGACCGCGGCGGCGAACACCGCCCCGGCCAGCGGGCCGCGGCCCGCTTCGTCCACGCCGCAAATCAATGGCATCTCGCCACCTCAAGCACCGCGCGCGCGGCGCGGCTGGCCGTGTCCTGGCGCAGCGACAGATGCAGCTCGGTGAAAGCCTTGACCATTTCGGCGCGCGCGGCGGTATCGCTGTACAGCCTTATCATTTCGTCCGCCAGCTTCTGCGGCGTGGCTTGCTTTTGCAGCAACTCCGGCACCACGAAACGGCCGCACAGGATATTGGGCAGGCCCACGTAAGGCAGCTTGATCTTGCGCTTGACCAGGCGGTAAGTCAGCGCGGACAGCTTGTAGCTGATGACCATGGGCCGTTTGGTCAGCGCCACTTCCAGCGTGGCCGTGCCGCTGGTCACCAGCACCACGTCGCTGGCTATCATCGCCATCTGGGCATGGCCGAACAGCTTGCGAATGGGCAGATCGCGCGCCTTGAACTGATACAGCATGCGCTCGAACTGGTCCAGCGTGGCGCGGGTGGCCAGGGGCACCAGGAACTGCGCGTTCGGATATTGCCGCAACAGCAAGCGGGCGGTGTCCAGATAGACCGGCGCCATGTAGTCCAGCTCGCTGCGCCGGCTGCCCGGCATCAAGGTGAACACCGGCACATCCAGCGGCAGGCCCAATTGCTCGCGCATGGCGGCCTGATCGGGCTCCAGCGGGATCTCGCTAGCCAGGGGGTGGCCGACATAGGTGACCGGGATGCTGGCTTGGCGATACAGCGGCGGCTCCATGGGAAACAGGCACAGCACATGGTTGACCGCGCGGCCTATCTTCTGGATGCGCTCCGGACGCCAAGTCCAGATGGACGGGCTGACGTAATGCACGGTGGGCACGCCGTCCTTCTTCAGGGCCGTCTCCAGCGCCAGGTTGAAATCCGGCGCGTCTATGCCGATGAACACGTCCGGCTTTTCCGCTAGCAACTGTTCGCGCAGCTGGCGGCGGATGCGCAGCAATTCCGGCAGGCTCTTCAAGACTTCGGAGTAGCCGCGCACCGCCAGCTTTTCCTGCGGCACCATGCTGTGGAAGCCCCTGGCCTCCATTCTGGGACCGCCGATGCCGGCGAACTCGATGTCGCTGCGATGCGCGCGCAGCGCGTCCATCAGATGGGCGCCCAATAGATCGCCGGAGGCCTCCCCGGCCACCATGGCGACTTTCAGCGCCCCTTTTCGCTTGAACAGGTGATCGCTCATAAGCTCAGCGTATGATTCCTCGCGCCGATTGCTCGAAGAAGCGCGTGAACGACGCCAGTTCCGCATGGCCCTCGCCGGCCTCGGTCAGGATGGCGGCCTTGGCTTCATCGTACGGCAGGCCCTGGCGGTACAGCGTCTTGTAGGCGTTGCGCACGCGGCGGATTTGCTCCGGCGTGAAGCCGCGCCGCTTCATGCCTTCCACGTTGATGCCGGATGGCACGGCGCGGTTGCCGTGGGCGGTGACGAAGGGCGGGATATCCTGCGCCACGGCGCTGGCGAAGGCGGTCATCGCGTGCTCGCCTATCACGGCGAACTGGTGCACGCTGGTGAAGCCGCCCAGGAACACCCAGTCGCCGATGTGAACGTGGCCGGCCAGCGTCGCGTTGTTGGCGAAGATGGTGTGGTTGCCCACCTGGCAGTCATGCGCGATATGCACGTAAGCCATCACCCAGTTGTCGTTGCCGATGCGGGTGACGCCGACGTCCTGGGCGGTGCCGGTATTGAAGGTGCAGAACTCGCGTATGGTGTTGTTGTCGCCGATTTCCAGGCGCGTCGGCTCTCCCGCGTACTTCTTGTCCTGCGGCTGGGCGCCCAGCGAGCAGAACTGGAACACGCGGTTGTTCTTGCCGATGCTGGTATGGCCTTCTATCACCACGTGCGGGCCTATCCAGCTGCCGGCGCCGATGCTGACATGGGGGCCGATGATGGAGTAAGCGCCGATTTCGACGTCGTCGGCGATTTGCGCCTTGGGGTCGACGATGGCGGTCGGATGAATGGTCATATCACACCTCGCGCTTGGCGCACATGATTTCCGCTTCGCACGCCACCTGGCCGTCCACCAGCGCGCGCGCCGCGTACTTGCCAATGCCGCGCTTCAGCGCGATCTGCTCCACTTCGAACACCAGTTGGTCGCCCGGCACCACCTGGCGCTTGAAGCGCGCGTTGTCGATGCCGACGAAGAAGTACAGTTCGTTCTCGGCGCGCTCGCCTTGGCTCTTGATCGCCAGAATGCCGGCGGCCTGGGCCAGGGCCTCGATGATCAGCACGCCCGGCATCACCGGATATTGCTCGAAATGGCCGACGAAGAATGGTTCGTTGATGGTGACGTTCTTCAGCGCCTTGATGCGGGTGTTGGCTTCGAATTCGGTGACGCGGTCAACCAGCAGGAACGGGTAGCGATGCGGCAGATAGCGCATGATCTCGCGGACGTCGATCGAGACTGCGTGTTCACTCATGGGATTCATCCTTCGATTTTTTCAGTGTTTCCAGTTCCCGCTCAAGCTGCTTGACGCGCTTGGCGAAGTCATCCAGATGGCGGACGTGGACGGCGTTGGCCAACCAGTCCTTCATGCTTTGCAGCGGGTAGGACGAGGCGTAGGTGCCGGCTTCCTTGATGGTTTTGGACACCAAGGTGCCGCCGCCGATGTGTGTGCGGGCCGCCACTTCGATATGGCCGACGAACATCGCCGCGCCGCCTACCGTGCAGCGCGCGCCTATCTTGGTGCTGCCGGCGATGCCGACGCAGCCGGCGATGGCTGTGTGTTCGCCGATGTCGACGTTATGCGCGATCTGCACCAGATTGTCTATCTTGGCGCCCTTGCGTATCACGGTATCCGCCAGCGCGCCGCGGTCCACCGTGGTGTTGGCGCCGATTTCCACGTCGTCTTCCAGCACCACGCGGCCGGTTTGCGGGATCTTGAACCAGTGGTCCTTGTCCCAGGCCAGGCCAAAGCCGTCGCCGCCGATCACGCTGCCGGAATGCACGCCGACACGGTTGCCGATCACACAGCCATGGTAAACAGTGACATTGGGGTAAAGCGTGACGTCGTCGCCGATCACGCAGCCGTCGCCAACCACGGCGCCGGGCATGATGCGGCAGCGCTCGCCGATGACGACATTGTCGCCCACCGTGGCGTTGGCCGCGATTTCGCTGCTGGCGGCTATGCGGCAATCCTCGCCCACCACGGCGCGCGGATGGATGCCGGCGCGCAGCGCTTTGGGCGGATGGAACAAGGTAGCCAAGCGCGCGAAGTACAGGTAAGGGTCTGCCGTGACGATGCGCGAACGGCCGTCCAGTTCGGCGGCCAGCGCTTCGTTGACGATCAGCGCTTCGGCTTGGCTTTCCTGCATCTGGCGGCGGAATTTCGGGCTGGAGACAAAGGCGATCTCGCCCTGCCCCGCCCGCTCCAGCGGCGCCAGCCGCGCGACGGCCAGATCCGGGCCGCGCAGCTCGCCGCCCAGTTGTTCAACGATGTAAGAGAGTGTGTAGGACATCAAAAACAAAGCCGACCGGGGGTCGGCTTACTCCGGTAACGGTTGAAACGATTACTTGTCCAGCTCTTTGAGCACTTGCGGCGTCAAGTCGAACTTCGGATTGATGTACACCGCTTCCTGCAGGATCAGATCGTAGTTTTCGCGCTGGGCGATTTCCTTGACCATGCGGTTGGCCCGCTCGGTCACGCCTGCGAATTCCTCGTTGCGGCGCTGGTTGTAATCTTCAGCCAGCTCGCGCGACTTGGCGCGGTAATCGCGATCCAGGCTCGCGTATTCGCGCTCGAAACGCTTGCGGTCGTCCGAGGACAGGCTATTGCCTCCCAGCAGCGTTTCGAGTTCCTTGGCGCGCGCCTCCATCTTCTTCAGCTCGCCGCGGCGAACCGCGAACTCGGTATCGAGCTTCTTGTAGATGGCGATGGCGGCGCCGGCTTCGCGATAAATGCGCTCTACGTTGATGTAACCGAGCTTGAAGTCGGCGGCATGAACCGGCAAGGCCGCCATGCAGGCGATCGCCAACCACCCTTTCCATGATTTCATGTATCCGTCCTCAAGAAGCGATTAGAAGGTCGTGCCCATCTGGAACTGGAACGTCTGCAGCTTATCGTTCTGTTCCTTCTTCAACGGCCTGGCCAAGCTGAATTTCATCGGCCCCATGGGCGACAGCCAAGTCAGCGCCACGCCCGTGGAGTAGCGGAAGCCGTCGCTGGCCGAGCTGTGTATCCCCAAGGCATTCTGCTGGCTGGTGATATTGGTGTTCCACAAGGTGCCGGCATCCAGGAAGGCGCTCAGGCGCACGGACTTATTATCCTTCAAGCCCGGCATCGGGAACAGGATTTCCGCGTTGGCCACCGCCTTGCGGTTACCGCCCAGATAAGAGGCTGCAACCGAATCGTAAGGGCCGATGCTGCTGGTATCATAGCCGCGCACGGAGCCCAGGCCGCCCAGATAGAAGTTCTGGAAGAACGGCAGCACCTTGGTCTTGCCGTAACCATCCGCGTAACCCAATTCGCCGTTCAGCATCAGGGTGAAGTTCTTGGACAGCGGGAAGTACCAGGTCTGCTGGTGGGTCAGGCGATAGTATTCCAGCGAACCGCCCGGCAGGCCCGCGTCGAGGCCCACGCGGATGGACGCGCCGCGAGTCGGCCACAGCGCGCTGTCGCGGGTGTCGCGGCCCCAGCTGACGGTGCCCAGCAAGGTGTTGTTGCTCGAGCCGTACTGATTGACGAAATCAATGTATTGCTGCGGGCTGTTGACGTAGGTGGTGATGTCGGTTTTTTCCGCGCCCAACGTGAAGTTGACGCGGTCATACTCGGTGATCGGCACGCCGAAACGCACATCGGCGCCTATGGTGCCGGTCTTGTACGCCGAAATCGACGTCGCATCCGGGTTGTAGACGCGGTCGTACACGTCATAGCCCAGGCTCACGCCGTCCGGCGTGTAGTACGGATCGGTGAACGACAGGGAATAGTTTTTGTTCACCTTGCCGGTGGACATGCCCAGCGACATGTATTTGCCGGAGCCGAAGATATTGCTCTGCGAGATGTTGGCGCCCAGCACCAGGCCTTCGCCCTGCACATAGCCCAAGCTGCCGGAGATGCTGCCGGTGGAGCGTTCTTTCAGGCTGATGTTCATGTCCACCTGGTCGGGCGCATCCGCCACCGCCGGCGTTTCGACGTTCACATCGTCGAAGTAGCCCAGCAGCTCCAGGCGCTCCTTGCTGCGCTTGACGTCGGCGGCGCTATACGGCGCGCCTTCCATCTGGCGCAGCTCGCGGCGGATCACTTCGTCGCGGGTCTTGCTGTTGCCTGCCACGTTGACGCGGCGGACATAGGTCTTGCGGCCCGGATCGACGAAGAAGGTGAAGGCCGCGGTCTGCTTGTCGTGGTCGATGTCCGGCAGCACGTTGACGTTGGCGAAGGCATAGCCGGCGTCGCCCAGACGATCGCTGATCGCCTTGACCGCTTCGGTCACCTTCTCGTTGTTGAAGGTGTCGCCGCTCTTGATGTCGATCAGCTTGCGCAGATCCGCTTCCGGCACTTTCAGATCGCCGGCCAGCCGCACGTCGGAAACGGCGAATTTCTTGCCTTCGTGCACATTGATGATCAGGAACATCGACTGCTTGTCCGGGCTGATGGAGACCTGGGACGAATCGATACCGAACTCCATATAGCCCTGGTTCTGATAGAAGGCCTTCAGTTTTTCCAGATCGCCGGTCAGCTTTTGCTTGGAGTACTGGTCGTCCTTGGTGATCCAGGACAGCCAGCCGCCGGTGGTCAGGCTGAATTCATCCAGCAGCTTGGACTGAGAGAACGCATCGGCGCCGACGATGCGGATTTCCTGAATCCGCGCCGTCACGCCTTCCGTGATGTCCAGCGTCACCGATACGCGGTTGCGCTCCAGCTTGGTGACGGACGGCGTGATCTCGACCGAGTATTTGCCTCGGCTGTAATACTGGCGCTTCAACTCCTGAACCGCGCCGTCCAGCAAAGCCTGGTCGAAGATCAACGACTCGGCGAAGCCATTGTCCTTCAAGGCCTTCTTCAGCTGATCCTTGCTGAATTCCTTGGCGCCGTTGATGTTCAGCTGCGTGATCACCGGGCGCTCGGCCACGGTCACGATCAAGGTATCGCCACGGTTTTCCACGCGGACATCATTGAAGAAGCCGGTATTGAACAGCGCCTTGATCGACTCCTGCGCCTTGGCATCGTTGAACGTATCGCCGACCTTGACCGGCAGATAGTTGAAGACCGTGCCCGGCTCGGTACGCTGCAGGCCCTCAACACGAATATCCTTGATGACAAAAGGATCGGCAGCCATCGCGACGGAGGCCATGGACAGGCCCAGCACGGCCGCCGAAAGTAGCTTCAATTTCATAGGTATGTTTAACCCCCAAGTAGGCGGCTGAAATCATTCAGCATGGCAAACGCCATCAAAGACGCCAGCAATATGAAACCAATTTTTTGTCCGAGCAATTGCGCCCGTTCGCTGACGGGCTTACCTCTGACCAACTCCGCGACATAATACATTAAGTGGCCCCCATCCAGAACCGGTATGGGGAGCAGATTCAGTATGCCTATGCTGATGCTGATCAGCGCCAGGAACTCCAGGTACGGGCTCACGCCCTCGCGCGCGGTCTGTCCCGCCACATTGGCGATGGTCAATGGCCCGGACAGATTGTTCAGCGAGGCATGGCCAATCAGCATATTGCCCAGGAATTTCAAGCTCATCCAGGCGGTGGCGCCGGTTTTCGCGCCGGCTTCGGCCAGCGCGCCCAGCGCGTCGTAATGGACCATGAAGGAAAGCTTGTCGTTCCAGGCAGCATCGGGCAACGGCGCGACGCCTATGCGGCCCGCCACCTCGTCGCCCTGGCTCACCGACTCCGGACGCAGCTTGACATCCAGCGGCTTGCCCTCGCGCTCGATGCGCACGCGCAAATCCTTGCCTGGGCTGTTGCGCACCATTTGCACCCAATCCTCCCAGCGCGGCAGCAGCAGGCCATCCACCGCCTGCAGCTTGTCGCCGGCCCTCAGGCCAGCCTTGGCCGCCGCGCCGCCAGGCTCCACCGCGCCGATTGCCGGCAGGAATCGCGCCGGAGACAGGCCGGGATCGCCCTGCTGCAGCGCCTGCACCGCCTTGTCGCCGAAACGCTCGGCCACGATGCGCCGCTCGGCGGAGGCGCCTGCCTCGGTCTGCACGCGAACGGGAATCGCGCTTGCCGACATAGCGGCATCGACCAACGCGAGCCGGGCTTCCTGCCAGCTGCCTACCGGCTTCCCCGCCACGTCCACGATGCGGTCTCCCTCGCGGAAACCCGCGGCCGCGGCCGGACTCTGCGCGATCACCGTACCGACCAGCGGCTTCAGCTGCGGCACGCCCTGAGCGATCACCACCCAATACAGCAAGACGGCCAACAGCAGATTGGCCAACGGTCCCGCCGCGACGATGGCGATGCGTTTTAGCGCGTGCTGGTTGTTGAAGGCCCGGCCGCGCTCTTCCGGCATGACAAAGCCTTCGCGCTCATCCAGCATCTTGACGTAGCCGCCCAACGGAATCGGACAGATCACCCACTCGGTTTCGCGCGGCCGGAAACGCAGCAGGGGCGTGCCGAAGCCGAGCGAAAATCGCAGCACGCGCACGCCGCACAATTTGGCCACCCAGTAGTGGCCCAGCTCATGGAAAGTGACCAGCACGCCGATGGCTAGCAGGAAGGCGAAAACGGTCAGCATGCCGCCACCCTTTGCTCCGCATGGCGACGGGCCTCGGCATCGCGGTCCAATAGCGCCGCCAGCGAATCGCTGGCTGCAGTCGACACTCTGGACAGGGTATCGGCCACGATGCGCGGAATGTCGAGAAAACGGATGCGTCCGGCCAGAAAGGCCGCCACCGCCACTTCATTGGCCGCGTTCAACACCGCCGGAGCGTCGCCGCCGGTTTCCAGCGCGTCGAAAGCCAGCTGCAGGCAGGGAAAACGTTGCGCATCCGGCTTTTCAAAAGTCAGATCGCCCATGGAGAAGAAATCCAGCGAGGCTACGCCGGCCTCTATCCGTTCAGGCCAGGACAGCGCGCAGGCGATGGGGGTGCGCATATCGGGCGAACCCAACTGCGCCATGACCGAACCGTCTCGGTACTGCACCATGGAATGGATCACGCTCTGCGGATGCACCACCACTTCGATTTGCGAGGGGCGCGCATTGAACAGCCAGCGCGCCTCTATCACTTCGAGACCCTTGTTCATCAGCGTGGCGGAGTCGACGGAAATCTTGCGCCCCATGCTCCAGTTGGGATGGCGGCAGGCATCGTCCGGGGTGACGTGGAGCAAGTCATCGGCGGAGCGCGTGCGGAACGGGCCGCCGGACGCTGTCAGGATGATCTTGCGCACGCCCGCGGCCGCGGCGTCGCCGGCGTAGTCCGCCGGCAACGATTGGAAGATGGCGCTGTGTTCGCTATCCACCGGCAACAGCGCGGCGCCGCTGCCCCGCACGGCGTCCATGAACAGGCTGCCCGCCACCACCAGCGACTCTTTGTTCGCCAACAGAATCCGCTTGCCGGCGCGCGCCGCGGCCAAGGCCGACGGCAGGCCGGCCGCGCCGACGATCGCGGCCATCACGGCATCCACCTCAGGCAGGACGGCAACCTGCTCCAGCGCTTGCGGACCGTGCAGCACCTCGCCGCCCAGCCCGGCGTCCGTCAAACGGGCGCGCAAACGAGCGGCGGATTCGGCATCCGCCACCACGAGATAATCGGGATGAAAACGACTGGCCTGCTCAAACAGTTTGTCGAGCTGGCTGTGCGCGGTGAGCGCCACCACTCGGTAGCGCTCGGGATGACGGGCGATCACGTCCAGCGTGCTGCAACCCACGCTGCCAGTCGCCCCCAGTACGGCAATACCCTGAGGTTTGCTCATATGAACTTTCCAGAATTACATGCCGCCCAGCACGCGCAGGGCATTGCTGACCGCCAGCACGGCGATCAGGCTGTCTATGCGATCGTACACGCCGCCATGACCCGGCAGCAGCGCGCTGCTGTCCTTGATGCCGGCGGAACGTTTGAACCAGGATTCCAACAGGTCGCCGCATACGCTGACCGCGGTCAACGGCAGGGCCAGCAGCAGCATCGCCCACAGCGGCAGGCGGATGTCCAGCCAACCGAAATGATCCACCAGCGCCACGTACAACGCCGCGCAGACGACGGCGCCGTAAACGCCCTCCCAGCTCTTGCCTGGACTGATGGCCGGCGCCAGCTTGCGGCGGCCAAAGGCTTTGCCCGAGAAGTATGCGGCTACGTCCGCCACCCAAACCAGGCCCATCACGGCCAGCAGCGTCAACGCGTCATGCGGGGTCGGCTGCGGCCGCCATTCCAGGAAGGCGAACCAAGCCGGCAGCATCAGCGCCCAGCCTAACAGCCAGGCGCGCGCGCCGGATGGCATGGACCAGCGCTTGGCCAGCCACAAGGGAACCAGCAGCAGCCAGAACGCCAATGCCAGGCCGTGCACTGCGGCATGCATACGCCAGTGTCCAAACCAGGCGACCACGGCGAACAACGTCGACAAGACCAGGTAGGCGGCTTGTTCCGGCAGGCGCATTTTGACCATGCGGGTGTATTCCCATAGAGCCAACAGCACGATCAACCAGGAAAAGCCGCCCCAGGCGGCCGCAGAAAACAGAAAAAGCGCTGCCAACATCAGCGGCAGCAGCACCAGCGCGGTGAGAATACGCGTTTTGAGCATGTGTCAGGATCGATCGCGGCGCAGATGCTCCGGCAATTGCTCGCTGGTGCGACCAAAGCGCCGTTCACGCTGCCAGTACGAGGAAATGGCCTGCTCCAGCGCCGCGCGATCGAAGTCGGGCCACAGCAGATCGGTGAAATACAGCTCGGAATACGCCAGTTGCCACAGCAAGAAGTTGCTGATGCGCTGCTCGCCGCCGGTGCGGATGAACAGATCCGGCTCCGGCGCCCACGCCATGGTCAGATGCTGGCTCAGGGCTTCCTCGGTGATTTCCGCTACACCCGCCTTCAGCAACTGATTGGCGGCCTGAACGATGTCCCAGCGACCGCCGTAGTCAGCCGCGATGCTGAGCACCAGACCGTCATTGTCGGCGGTTTTGGCTTCCGCCTTGGCGATGCGCTCTCGCAACTCGGCATTGAATCGCTCGCGCGAGCCCAACACCTGCAGCCGGATATTGTTGCTGTGCAGCCTCGCCACCTCATTGTCCAGCGCGCGCAAGAACAGCTCCATCAGAAAGCTGACTTCCTCCTGCGGCCGGCGCCAGTTTTCAGTGGAAAACGCGAACAAGGTCAGATAACCGACGCCCAGCTCCTTGCACGCTTTGACAATCTCGCGCACGGCATCCAGCCCCTTTTTGTGGCCGGCCACGCGCGGCAGAAAGCGCTTTTTGGCCCAGCGGCCATTGCCATCCATGATGATGGCGATATGCCGAGGAGGCTCTTGCCCCTCCGACACACCCTTCCAGGATGCGGAAAACAAGAGCTACCCCTTACACTGCCATCAAATCGGCTTCTTTGGCGGCCAGCATCTTGTCGACTTCGGCAGTGTACTTGTCAGTCAGCTTCTGGATTTCGTCCTGGCCGCGGCGCTCTTCGTCCTCGGTGATGGCCTTGTCCTTCAGCAGGTTCTTGAACTCGGTGTTGGAATCGCGGCGGATGTTGCGCATGGCTACACGCGCGCCTTCGGCTTCGCCGCGCACTACCTTGATCAGATCCTTGCGGCGCTCTTCGGTCAGCATGGGCATGGGCACGCGGATGATTTCGCCCATGGAGGCCGGGTTCAGGCCCAGGTCGGAATCACGGATGGCCTTTTCGATCTTGGCCAGCATCGGCTTCTCCCACGGCTGCACGCCTATGGTGCGGGCGTCGATCAGGGTGACGTTGGCCACCTGATTCACCGGCACGTCGCTGCCGTAATAGTCAACCATGACATGATCCAGAATGCCGGTATGGGCTCGGCCGGTACGAACCTTGCCAAGGTCGTTCTTGAACGCCTCCAGCGATTTCTGCATTTTTTGTTCGGCCGATTTTTTAATCTCGTTAATCATGTCGCACTCCCAATCGAAACTTCAAATGACAAGGCGAAAACGGCCATTGCCGTTTTCGCCTTCAGCAATTTTCAAACTCAGCAGTGTACCAGCGTGCCTTCGTCTTCGCCAAGCACGACCCGGCGCAACGCGCCGTTCTTGAAGATGCTGAACACCTTGATGTTCAGGTTCTGATCGCGGCACAGCGCGAAGGCGGTGGCATCCATCACCTTCAAATTGCGCGAGATGGCTTCGTCGAAAGTCAGGGTCTGGTAGCGCACCGCGTCCGGATTCTTTTTCGGATCATCGGTATATACGCCGTCGACCTTGGTGGCCTTCAGCATGATGTCCACGTTCATTTCCATGCCGCGCAGCGCGGCGGCGGTATCCGTCGTAAAGAAGGGATTGCCGGTGCCGGCGGCGAAAATCACCACCTTGCCTTCTTCCAGGTATTGCATGGCCTTGCCGCGCACATAGGGCTCGGCGATTTGCTGCATGGTCAGCGCGGACTGCACGCGGGCGATCAGACCCACCTTGGTCATCGCGTCTTTCAGCGCCAGCGCGTTCATCACAGTGGCCATCATGCCCATATAATCCGCCGTGGCGCGATCCATGCCAGCGGCTGCCGGCGCGACGCCGCGGAAAATATTGCCGCCGCCGATCACGATGCCCACCTCCACACCCAGCTCTACCACTTCCTTGATCTGGCCCACGATCTGTTCGATCGTGGTGCGGTTGATACCATAGCTGTCATCCCCCATCAGGGCTTCGCCGGAAAGTTTCAGCAGGATGCGTTTATAGGCAGGAACTTGGCTCATGATGTCCTCGGTATTGGCGGTTTATGGTATTACAGTTTGCAAAACGGCACCCTGCAAGCAGGGTGCCGTCGGTACAGCGGTAGCGCTAAGCTTACAGCTTGGCGGCGGCGGCCACTTCAGCGGCGTAATCCACTACCTTCTTCTCGATGCCTTCGCCCACCACGAACATGGTAAACGCCTTCACCGAGGCTTTTTGCTCGGCCAGCAGCTTTTCAACCGTCTGATCCGGGTTCTTGACGAAAGGCTGGCCCATCAGGGTCACTTCAGCCAGGAACTTGTTCACGCGGCCTTCCACCATCTTGGCGACGATGTCGGCCGGCTTGCCGGACTCGGCAGCCTGAGCAGTGTAGATCTTGCGTTCTTGTTCCAGGGTTTCGGCCGGAACTTGGTCCTTGGACACGCAGATCGGCTTGGAAGCGGCGATGTGCATGGCCACGTCCTTGCCCACTTGCTCGACGCCGGCGTAGTCGACGATCACGCCGATCTTGGCGCCGTGCAGGTAGGTGGCGATCGCGCCTTCGGTCTGGTAGCGAACGAAGCGACGGATGGTCATGTTCTCGCCCAGCTTGGCGATGGCGGCCTTGCGGATTTCTTCCACTTGCTGACCGTCGACTTCAACGGAAGCCAGAGCCTCAACGTCGGCCGGGTTGGCGATGGCGACGGCCTTGGCGGCGGCGGCGGCCAGCGCCAGGAAGGTCGGATCCTTGGCGACGAAGTCGGTTTCGCAGTTCACTTCCACCAGGGCGCCCACACCAGCCTCGACGTAAGAACCGATGATGCCTTCGGCAGCCAGGCGGCCGGCCATTTTGGAGGCCTTGTTGCCGGACTTGATGCGCAGGATTTCTTCAGCCTTGGCCAGGTCGCCCTCGGCTTCAACCAGAGCCTTCTTGCACTCCATCATGCCGAGGCCGGTGGCCGCGCGCAGATCCGAAACCATTTTTGCGGTGATTTCCGCCATCTTCACTACTCCTAAAGATTGTGATTACGTAAATACTCGGGTCCAAAAAAAGGGGCTTGCGCCCCTTTTGGTCCGCTTACTCGGCTTGAGCCGTTTCAGCGGCGGCGACGATCTCTTGCAGAGAGTGCGCGCGGCCTTCCAGTACGGCGTCGGCGATGCCGCGAGCGTACAGGCGGATGGCGCGACTGGAGTCGTCGTTGCCCGGAACCACGTAATCGATGCCGTCCGGGGAGTTGTTGGTGTCAACAACGCCGATTACCGGAATGCCCAGCTTCTTGGCTTCAACCACGGTGCCCTTTTGGTAACCGGTGTCGATAACGAAGATGGCGTCCGGCAGACCCTTCATATCCTTGATACCGCCCAGGGAGCGCTCGAGCTTTTCAACTTCGCGCTGCAGGTCCAGCAGTTCTTTCTTGTTGTAACCGGTATCGCCGGCGGCTTCCAGGATGGCGCGCTTCTCTTCAAGACGCTTGATGGACTGCTTCACGGTCTTGTAGTTGGTCAGCATGCCGCCCAGCCAGCGGTGGTCGACAAACGGCATGCCGCAACGGGCAGCTTCTTCACGGACGATCTCACGCGCCTGACGCTTGGTGCCAACAAACATTACGGTACCCTTGTTGGCGGCCAGACGACGCACATATTCCTGGGCGCTGACGAACAGCGGCAGAGTCTTTTCCAGGTTGATGATGTGAATCTTGTTGCGGCTGCCAAAGATGTACTGAGCCATCTTCGGGTTCCAGAAACGGGTTTGGTGGCCGAAGTGAACGCCGGCCTCAAGCATTTGACGCATGGTAACGTTGGTGGACATGCAAAAACTCCTAAAAGGGTTAAGCCTCCATCCGCGCAGACAACCCGGCGATGCCGGGCACCCTTTGGCGCGAATGTGCGTAGTTTAGATATAAGATTCTCCGCCGGGATGGCAGAGAACGCGAGATTCTAGCATCCTGAAGCCAGTCCCCTCAAGCCTCTCGGCCGGTTTTTCGCGCTTCGCGGCTGCGGCGCAATCGATTCCGTGCCGTCCATGCGACAAACCAGGTCGGCAGCACGCCCAGCAGGAAAGCCACGGCCAAGCCGCCGCCCACGCTGTCCTGGCCCACGGCGAACATCAATACCACATATAACCAAGCCAACAGCACGATCAGCATCATGATTTAAACAATCGTTTGAATTTTGCGAAAAAAGCATCAACAATAGAACATCGCCATTCTAACCCAGACCACCCGCCCACCATGCAAACCGCCATCACTCGCCTGCTCGGCATCGAACGCCCACTGCTCTGCCCCGGCATGAGCTATATCGCCACGCCCGAGCTGGTGGCCGCCGTTTCCAATGCCGGCGGGCTCGGCATTCTGGCCACCGGCCCGCTAAATGCCGAGGCCACCCGCGCCGCCATCCGCCGCATCCGCGAGCTGACTGACAAGCCCTTCGGCGTGGGGTGCACGCTGATGATGCCGGGCGCGGCCGACAATGCCCGGGTCGCGCTGGAAGAGAAGGCTCCGCTGATCAACTACTCGCTGGGCAAGGGAGACTGGATAGCCGAGGCCGCCCACGCATACGGCGGCAAAGTGCTGGCTACGGTGGTGACGGAGAAACATGCCCGATCCGCTGAAAAAAGCGGCGCCGACGCCTTGCTGGTCACGGGCCACGAGGCCGCGGCGCATGGCGGCAGCGTCACCTCCCTGGTGCTGATCCCGGCCATCCGCAAGGCGTCGTCGCTGCCCATCGTGGCTGCCGGCGGCTTTGCCGGCGGCGAAGGCCTACTAGCCGCCCTGGCGCTGGGCGCGGACGCCGTAGCCATGGGTTCGCGCATCGCCATGACCCGCGAAAGCCCGGTCCACGCCGCGACCAAGGATATGGTGGCGCAGCGCGGCGTGGCCGACACCCTGTATTCGAAGAATTTCGACGGCCTGTGGTGCCGCATGATGGACACCCCCGCCGCGCGCCGCGCCTGTCGCAAGCCCTTGGGGCTGATACCGGCCGCCCTCCGCGCCAGCGCCATGGCCAGGCGCATGGGCATGCCGGTGATGAAGGTGGCGATCGGCGGCATGATCCGCCAGCCGCAAGCCTTGCGCCAACTAGCCTTGTTTGGCGCGGCTACGGAATCCATCCGACTGGCGATCCAGGATGGCGATCATGAAAAGGGCGTGCAATTGATAGGCCAAGCGCAGGGACTGATAAACGATGTGCCAACCGTGGCCGAATTATTCGCGCGAGTGATGAGCGAGGCCCAAACCAGCCGCGCACGACTCGCGGACTTGTGAGGGAAAGCGGCCGGCCTCGCCAGCCGCGCTCCCCGCCGCGAATCAGCGCGGCGCCTGCTCGACCACGATCATCGCCTCGCCGCGCCGCTCATGGCTGAAGCGGATCAGAACCGCGATCGCCAAGGCCACCAAGCCAGCCACAACGGCCATTGCCATGCCGTAGTCCCCGCCATTGGCCTTGGCCATATGCGCCTGCAACGGACTGTTGACCGAGGCCAGCAGATTGCCCAGCTGATACACCAAGCCCGGAAAAGTGGCGCGCACAGCCAGCGGCGATATCTCGTTCAAATGGGCCGGAATCACACCCCAGGCGCCCTGCACGGCGATCTGCATCAAAAAAGCGCCCACAGCCAGCCACAACGGCGTGCTGGAAAAGGCCCATAGCGGCAGCACCGGCAGCGCAAGCAGCGCCGCCAGCGTGATGGCATTGCGGCGGCCTATCCTCTCAGATAGCGCGCCGATGGACAGCCCGCCGACGATCGCGCCTACATTCAGGCAAATGGCGATCAATTGCACGGTGTGCGGATCGAACTTGTGCTGTACGCGCAGGAAGGTTGGATACATGTCCTGCGTGCCGTGCGAGAAGAAGTTGAAGCAGGTCATCAGTACGATGGCGTACAGGGACAAACGCCACTGCGCGGCTATGGATTGCAGCAAGCCCGGCTTCTCGTGATGGCGCGCGGCCTCCCAACTCGGGCTTTCCGGAACGTTGCGGCGGATGTACAGCGTCAGCAGCGCCGGTAGCAGGCTGAGCATGAACATGCCGCGCCAGCCTATATGATCGAACAACTGGCCGAAGGCCAGCGTCGCCAGCAGGTAGCCGCTGGGATAGCCAGCCTGCAGCAGACCAGAAACGAAGCCGCGCGATTCCTTGGGTATGCTCTCCATGGTCAGAGACGAGCCCACGCCCCATTCGCCGCCCATCGCCACGCCGAACAAAGTCCGCAACACCAGCAGCGCCAGCAGATTGGGGGCGAACGCCGACGAGAAGCCCAACAGGGAATACAACACGATATTAGCCATCAGTACCGGCCGGCGGCCAAAACGATCCGCCAGCCGTCCGAAGATCAACGCCCCCACCGGCCGCGCCGCCAACGTCAGCATGATGGCCCAACTGACCGACTCGATATCGACGCCGAAATCCCGAGCCACATCCTTCAATACGAACACCATCAGGAAAAAGTCGAACGCATCCAGCGTCCAACCCATATAACAAGCGAATACCGTCCTTTTCTGCTCTTTGGTCCAGGCCATTATCGTCTCCTCTATGCCGGGTTTTTACCTCGGTCCAATTCATGATAAATGAATTGACAAGGCCAGGCATGCTGGGAAAACATTGACAACAATCTAACGGCATTGCGGCCGCTCAGCGCTCGGCCCGAACCCGCGCCTCCTTCAAGCGCAGCAAGCGCTGGTTGGCGGAGCCACGCCAAGGCTTGCTTGTCGGCAAGTCCTGGCGGTAGCGGCCATCTATTAGGACATCGACGAAGCGCAGGATTTCCAACGCCCTCACCTCCTCGTAGAGATAGCCTGTCCACAGCCAGATGTCCTTGTCTGGATATCTGTCCTTGAACAAGCGGCACAGCGCCAGCACTTCGGCTCGATTGGCCGGATGCAGCGGATCGCCGCCGGACAGGCTCAAACCATCGTGCGTGGCGCAATGCGCCAGCAACTGCTCGCGGATTTCGGCGGTGAACGGCCGGCCCGCCTTGCGATCCCAGGTCGAGGGATTGTGGCAGCCCGGGCAGGCGTGGGGGCAGCCGCAGACGAACAACGTCACCCTCACCCCCTCGCCATTGACCAGATCGCAAGTGTAGTAGCGGTCGTAATTCATTCCGGCCTCAATGCTCGCCGCCGAAGTGCTTGACCCGGCGCATCACTTCCTTTTGCTTGCCGGCATTGAACGGCCGCGCATTGGGGCTGCCCAGATAGCCGCACACCCGGCGGGTGACGGATAGCGAGGCGCTGTCGCGATTGCCGCACTGCGGGCAGCGGAAGCCTTCCGCGTCCGCCTGCGCCTCCCCCATGAAGCCGCACAGGCCGCAGGAATCCACTGGCGTGTTGCTGCCGAAATACGGCACATGCCTGGCGGCATAGTCCCAGATCGCCTCCAGCGCCTTCAGGTTGTGCTGCATATTGGGCAGTTCGACATAGGTGATGTGGCCGCCGCTGGCCAGCTCGGCAAAGCCGGTTTCAAAATCTATTTTCTCGAATGGATCCGCCTTGCGGAACACATCCAAATGGAAGGAGTTGGTGTAATAGCCCTTGTCTGTCACTTCCGGGATGGTGCCAAAGCGCTCCTTGTCCAGCTTGCAGAAGCGATGGCACAGCGACTCGCTGGGCGTGGAGTACAGCGAGAAGCCGAAACCCGTCTCGCGCCGCCATTCCGCCGCCGCCTCGCCCATCCGCGCCACCACCCGGCGCTGGAAGGCCCTGGCCTCCGCGCTGTCTGCCGGGTGCGCGCCGAACAGCAAGACACCCACCTCGTGCAGGCCGATATAACCAAGCGAAATCGAGGCGCGGCCATTCTCAAGCAAGCGCATGATGTCTTCGTCCGGCCGCAGGCGCATGCCGAAGGCGCCTTCGGTATACAGAATCGGCGCCACATTCGCCTTGACGCCGCGCAGCCGCTCCAGCCGCACCATCAACGCGCGGAAGCACAGTTGCAGGCGCGGCTCCAGCAGACGCCAGAAGTCTACGGCCTTGCCTTGCGCCTCGATGGCGATGCGCGGCAGGTTCAGGCTGACCACGCCCAGATTGTTGCGGCCATCCAGCACCTCGCGGCCGAACTCATCCCGCCACGCGGCCAGAAAGCTGCGGCAGCCCATAGGCGAAACCGGAATGGATGAACCAGTGATCTTGCGGCTAAGCGCCGCCGAGATGATGTCCGGATACATGCGCTTGGAAGTGCACTCCAGCGCCAGCTGCTTGATATCGTAATTCGGGTCCTCCGGCTTCAGATTGACGCCGTCGTCGATGAACATCACCAGCTTGGGAAACACCGGGGTGATGCCCTCCTTGCCCAGGCCCTTGATGCGGACGCGCAGAATGGACTGCTGAATGATGCGCGCTTCCCAGGCCGTGCCCATGCCGAAGGAGAAGGTGACGAAGGGCTGCTGGCCATTGGAGCTGAACAAGGTGTTGATCTCGTACTCGCAGGCCTGGATGCCGTCGTAGCACTCCTTTTCCGTCCGTTCGCGGGCGTAGCGCTCCGGATCGGCGATGCCGTACTGCCGCGCCACATCCAGGTTCTTGCGATAGCTTTTCAGCACGTATGGCGCCAACGTCTGGTCGATATTCGGAATGGTGGTGCCGCCATACTGGTGGCTGGCCACCTGCGCGATGATCTGGGCGGTGACGGCGCAAGCCACGCCTATGGACTTGGGGCTTTCAATCTGCGCATTGCCCAGTCTGAAACCCTGCTCCAGCATGCCCTTCAGATCCACCAGGCAGCAATTGGTGAAGGGCAGAAACGGCGAATAGTCCAGGTCATGGAAATGGATGTCCCCGCTATTGTGCGCGGCCAGGATATCCTTGGGCAGGAAATTCCCAGCGAATTGCTTGGACACGATGCCGGCCATCAGGTCCCGCATCACCGGAAACACATTGGCGTCCTTGTTCGCGTTCTCCGTGGTCGCTTCTTCGTCTGTCTTATGCACCAGCCCCATCAGCTTGGCGTGCAGTTCGGAGCCCTGGGCGCGGACGGTGTCGCGGTCGTGCCGATATTCGATATAGCCGCGCGCCACCTCCGGGTAGCGTCGCATCAAGGCGTCCTCCACCCGCTTTTGGATGGCGGGAATGTCCAGGCGTCCCTCACGCGCCAGTTCGCGGCACTCGCGCTCGACTTGCGCGGCGATCTCCAGCGCCAAAGCCGCTGGCTCGGCATGGCCTGCCGCCGTTGCCGCCTTGCGGCAAGCATTGGCGATCTTGCCTATGTCGAATTCCACCATCGCGCCATCGCGCTTACGCACCTGAAGCATCGTCGCCCCTCCACAATTCCATCATCAAAAAACGAAGCGGCGCATCCAGCCGGCTCCGCAACGAACGATATTGTGGCCAAAACCGCTGTGCGCCGCCGGGCTTTTTCTTCTAAATATGGGGATTAAATTTGCTTGCGATCAATATATTGCGATTTCAAGCCCAGCACCCCATGGAGCGACAATTGGATACACAAAGGTCATAACAAGGCGCTTAAATTTCATGACATTCCAAACCGGAGAGCCGCCATGCGCCGTCTTGCCATTCTCATTCTGCTCAGCTCGCTCTGCCAAACCGCCCTCGCCGACGACAAGGAAACGGTGCAGGGCCAGGGCGGCCGCGTTTTGCGCTACAGCTCCACCCAGGTCAGAGTCGCGCCCTCCCCCGAGGACATGCGCAACTATTTGCAAGCGCGCGATGCCCGGCTGGACGGAGCTGGCGCGGCAATGGCGCTGCAGGCCGGCCGCAAGGCTCTGGAGCAATTGGGATACAAACAGATTGAGGTGGATACTGATTACAGCGTGATCCGCGCCGAAAAGGACGAAACGCTGGTCAGCGAAGCGCGTCAGACGCTGCGCGGACTGCTGAAGCTTAAATTCCCGCTGCCGGGCAAGCCTGATCATCAAACCACCGAGGTGCTGCTGACCCTGCGTCCGGGGCCGCAACCTGGCCAGCTGCTGCTGAGAACCCGCATACGCCAGACCGTCTGGGACAGCAACGGCAACTCGCGCACCTTGCTGTGCAGCGACCCGGCCATCTATCGCCAACTATACGAAAAATTGGCCAGCGCCCTGGACGGTCAGCGCTGATCTGCTCGAGGCTAGAAAGCATGCCGGCAGGCTAATTTTCAAGCAAAGACTTGCCAATGACGCCCAATAGACGCTTTAATAAGCGAATGCTTTCTTTTTAATCGGATCGAACATGCTGCCAAACCCTCTCGCCATGCCCGCCGCGCCGCGCTCCGGCCGCGCGGCTCATGCCGTGGGCAGCGTATCCGTGATTATTATTATCCCGCTTCCAAACAGCCAGGGATAAAGTCGCCTTTCTGCAATTCAGCCGACGTCCCTGGCAAGGGACCGGCTCGAACGCTCCCTTTCCTTCTCCAGGTCCGCCGGCACTATCGTCTGGAGATATCGCCTATGCTTTCCCGCAGCAATACAGCCGCCTTGGGCATGATGGTTTTCGCCCTGTTTCTCGGCGCTGGCAACGTTATTTTTCCGCCGATGGCGGGCCACTTGGCCGGCGAGGCCTGGGTCATCGCGGCGCTGGGCTTCATGTTGACAGGCGTAGGCCTGCCCTTTCTCGCGCTGCTGACCGTGGCAGGCCTGGGCCGCGGCGAAGCGCTGTCGCGCGACTTGCCTCCCTGGGCGGCGACCGCCTTCTGGAGCCTGCTGTATTTGATACTCGGCCCGCTGTTCGCGATGCCGCGCGTCACCAACGTCGCCTACGAAATGGGCTGGCTTGCGCTGGGATTCGCCGATACCCCCTGGAGCGGCGCGCTGTTCGCCCTCGCATTCAATGCCGCCGGACTCTTCCTCACGCTGAGGCCAGGGTTGCTGATAGACAGCATGGGGCGCTGGATGACGCCGGTTCTGCTTGCCCTGCTGGCGGCTGTCGCCGCGGGCGTCGCGCTGCAGCCTATGGACGGCGTCACGCCCGCCAGCGGCCGTTATATCGACGGAGCCTTCATCGCGGGGGCTTTGAGCGGGTATCAAACCATGGATGTGCTGTCCGCCATGGCATTTGGCGGATTGGTTGCGCGCGCGCTGGCGGGAAAAGGCATTACCCAAGCGCCAATCGTTCGCCGGCTCACATTGAAAGCCGGCCTGATCTCGGTCGCGCTGCTGTCCCTGCTATACTTGAGTTTGTTTTATCTGGGCGCCACCGGCAGCCCGGCGGCCGCCGGCGCGAGCAATGGCGGACAAATCTTCGCGCGCTACGTCGCCTGGCTGTTCGGCGCCCCAGGCAGTTGGCTGATGGCCGGCATCGTTCTGCTAGCCTGCCTGACCACCATGGTGGGCCTGGCCAGCACCAGCGCGGATTACTTCGCCAGGCAAACCGGCTTGCTCGGCTATCGGAGCTGGTTGATCGCGGTTTCCGTCGCCGCCTCGCTGATCGCCAACTTCGGCCTCGATGCGCTGATTCGCATCACCGTGCCCGCCCTATACCTGATTTACCCCTGCGCCGTCTGCCTGGTGCTGCTTGAACCGCTGAGAAGCCTCCTACCCAAACGCAAGTTCAGTTATGGCCTGACGCTGGGCGTGGTGGCCGTCTTCAGCCTGGGCGACATGCTCAAGGCCGCAGACCTGCTTCCCTTCCCCCTCCAGACCTGGCTGGAACAACTGCCGCTGTTCTCCCTGAGCCTGGGCTGGCTGCTGCCAGGCGCCTTGGCGCTGGCCTTGAGCTTGCCGCTGAGCCGCGTGGGCCGGAGCATTGCAACCGCCTCCTAAGCCAGCCAAAGCCAAACACCGCTCGCTCGACAATGCCGTTCACTCAGACGAGTGAGCGGCATTTTTCAGGCCACGAATCCTGCTCGCGCTCCTGCCACTCCATCTCTCGAGCCTTGATCCAAATGCCAGGCAAGAATCATGGATACCTTGATTCCCCGCACGCGCTCAACACAGCAGCCCTGACAGGAGTACGCACGCGGGCCGGGCAAGCCGGCTCAGTTGTCTCCTCCAAAACAGCAGCGGGGGCATAAATGCCCCCGCTGTAAAAAAGCTGCCGTTCAGCTACCCAATCAAACAGAACCCATCCGCCAAACAGACGGCATCACCAGGCTCCATAGGACTGGCTCAGCGACGCGCCAAGCAAACCTGGCACTATCCGCGATCAGGCCTGAACCACCTTGGCAATCGCCGAGGCCACATAATCGACATTCTTGCTGTTCAGCGCCGCCAGGCAGATCCGCCCGGTGGATACGGCATAAATGCC
Source organism: Chromobacterium alticapitis (assembly GCF_002924365.1). Classification (GTDB taxonomy): domain Bacteria; phylum Pseudomonadota; class Gammaproteobacteria; order Burkholderiales; family Chromobacteriaceae; genus Chromobacterium; species Chromobacterium alticapitis. The sequence goes on from NZ_PQWB01000045.1 coordinate 54,706, forward strand.
GAACTCTTCGCGCAGGCGGTCAACTTGCGCCACGCTGAGCCCGGTATACGAGAACATGCCTCGCTGAGCGGTAATGAAGGAAAAATCGACCGCCACGCCGTGCGCCTCGATGGCCGCCAGCAGCGCATGGCGCATGGCGCGAATGCGGTCGCGCATGCCGGCCAGCTCGTCCTCCCAACGCTGACGCAGTTCAGCGCTGGACAAGACCGCCGCCACGATGGCGGCGCCATGGATAGGCGGATTGGAGTAATTGGTGCGAATCACGCGCTTCAATTGCGACAGCACGCGCGCGGACTCATCCTTGGAGCCGGTGACGATGGACAGCGCGCCCACGCGCTCGCCATACAGCGAGAAGCTCTTGGAGAAGGAACTGGCGACAAAGAACTGCAGACCGGACTCGGCAAACAGGCGCACCGCCAACGCGTCGGCCTCGATGCCGTCGGCAAAGCCTTGGTAGGCCATGTCGAGGAAAGGCACCAGGCCGCGCTCGCCGCAAACGGCAACCACTTCGCGCCATTGCTCGGCGGACAGATCGGCGCCAGTCGGATTGTGGCAGCAGGCATGCAATACGACGATGGAACCGGCAGGCTGAGCGGCCAGGTGCGACTTCATCGCGTCGAATGCGACGCCGCGGGTAGACGCCTCATAGTACGGATAATTCACCACGTCGAAGCCTGCGGACTCGAACAAGGCGCGGTGATTTTCCCAAGACGGATCGCTGATATGGACTTTCGCGCCGGCGTCCAGACGCTTCAGGAAATCGGCGCCTATCTTCAGCGCGCCGGTGCCGCCCAAGGCCTGGGCCGTCACCACGCGGCCAGCGGCCAACAGCTCGCTATCCGCGCCGAACAATAGTTTTTGCACCGCGACATCGTATGCCGCCGGGCCTTCGATCGGCTGATAGCCGCGAGCCGGCAGCGCTTCCAGCCTAGCCTTCTCCGCGGCCTGCACGGCGGCCAGAAGCGGAATTTTGCCGTTGTCGTCAGAATACACGCCCACTCCAAGGTTAACCTTGGTGCCGCGCGTATCCGCGTTGAAGGCTTCATTCAAACCGAGAATGGGGTCGCGCGGCGCCAGTTCCACACCGGCGAAGATCGAAGAGGTCATACCAGGCTCCATTAATATGCAAACGGGCCGACGCCATGCCGCCGGCCATAGAAACTCCGTACGCTGTTGCCTTTCGAAGGCAAGGTGTTCGCTGTCGAACAATAGTTTACCACGGCGGCACAGCATGCGCGGCAAGTTCACCCCTCCTCCAAACGGCAGGATATTGCGCCCGCCAGCCAGAAAATCTTCTATCATGGCATAAATGGATAACGAGCAGACTTACGAATCGAAATCCTGCCAACTTTACGCCACATGGAGGCAAAGATGAGAAAAGGCATACTGTTGTTCTGGCCGTCGTTCATCATCGCGGTGCTCGCCACCCTCGTGTTTTACTCCATATTCGACCCTGCCGAGCTGACCCTGCACGGCCACGCCTTGTTCGCGGACAAACTGACGGCCTACTCCGTCTTCCTGCTGGCCAGCTGGGCCTTCGGCGCGCTCAACACCGCCATCGTACTGCTGCTGGAGAAAAGCGCGCGCGACATCAATGGCTTTACCCCCCCGCCCGTCGTCAGCGGAGACGAAGACGGCTCCCCCTCCTGACCAAGCCGCTGTCCGCTGCCTATTAAGACTATGCTAGAGCATGGCCCGAGCGCTTGGGCAAGACAGGAACGGACGTGGAAAGCAGGACGCGAGGACTGCTGGCCTGCTGGCTGGCGCTATGGCTGCAGTTCGCGGCGGCGGAAACCAGGCTGCTGACCGAGGATGATCCGCCGTTCAACTACCCGGACGGCAGCGGCGGCATCACCGGCATTTCCACCGAAATGGTGTCGGAGGCCTTCCGCCGCGCGGGACTACGCTACTCGATAGCACTCATGCCATGGCTGCGCGCCTATCTGCAAGCGCAAACCGACGCCAACGCCTGCCTGTTCTCCACCACGCGCAATGAAGAGCGGGAGCCGTTGTTTCAATGGGTGGGTCCGCTGCTGAAGAACGACTGGGCGGTTTTCGCCGGACCGCGCAGCCCGCGTTCCGCGCGCGATATGGAAGCTCTGCGGCCGTACCGCATAGGCGGCTACCGCGGCGACGCCGTGGCGCTTTACCTGCAGAATCGCGGCTACCGGCTGGAATACACATCGGACGACGCGCTGAATCTGCGCAAGTTGATGGCCGGCCACATAGACTTCTGGGCGTCCGGCATCTATCACGCCCGTTTCCTGAGCAAACGGGAACGCACGGGCCCATTGCGGCAAGTCGCGGTATTCTCGTCCAGCTATTTGTACCTGGCCTGCCATCCTCATATGCCGCCCGACATTCCGCAGCGACTCAACGCCGCGCTGGATGACATGCGACGGGACGGCTACGTGGACGCCTTGAAAAAACGCTACCTGGCAGGCCCCTGAGTCAAGCCCAATGCAAACCGCCCCCGCGGCGCAGGCATCCCGCGATGCGCGCGCCCCAGGGGCGGTTTCCAATTCGCCGCAACGGCCCCGTTTGGACGAGGCCGCGCGCTGGTCAGAACACTTTCAGACCCTTCAGCATCACCACCAGGATCAACGCGGGCGAAACGAAGCGGACCACGAAGAACAAGGGCTTCAGCAAGCTTTCGTTGCTCAGGGCGCCGCCATTGCTCAAGGCGTCGCGGAAGCGCTCGTACTTCCACACCCAGCCCGTGAACAGGCACAGGAAAATCCCGCCCAGCGGCATCAGCACATTGGAAGTCACGAAGTCGAACAAATCGAACAGAGTCATGCCGAAAATCTTGAAATCCGCGGTCAGACTGTTGGACAGCGCGCAGCCCGCGCCCACCACGGCCAGCAGCAGCAGATTGATCACCGTGGACTTGACTCGGCTGATGCCGAAGCGCTCGCTCAGCACCGATACCGGCACTTCAAGAATGGACAGCATGGCGCCGGTGGCGGCGATGGCGGTCAGCACGAAGAACACCACCATGAACACATGGCCCAGCGGCATGCTGGCGAATACAGCCGGGATCGTGATGAACAGCAGCGAGGGGCCGGCCGCCGGCTGGAAGCCGAAAGCGAACACCGCCGGAAAAATGGCGATGCCGGCCAGCAGCGACACGAACAAGTCGGCGCACATCACGCGGAAGGTGGTGACTGGAATGTTCTGGTCATCGCGGAAGTAGCTGCCATAGGTAATCATGGTGCCCATGCCGATGGACAGCTTGAAGAAGGCCAGACCAACCGCCGTCAGCACGACCGCCGGCGTGATCTTGGAGAAGTCCGGCGTGAACAGGAAAGACAGACCCTCGCTCGCGCCCGGCAGCATCAGGCTGCGCGCGCCTATCAGCAGCAGCAGCACAAACAGCAGCGGCATCAGCTTCTTGGTCACCGCTTCGATGCCCTTGGACACCCCCAGCAGCAGGATGCCGCCGATCAGCGCCAATACCGCCCATTGCCACAGCAAAGACTGCTTAGGGTCGGAAATCAGCGAGGCAAAGGCGCCGGACGTCACTTTGGGATCGCGCGACAGGATATCCCCGCCTATCGCCTTGAAGATATAGGCAAACACCCAGGCCGCCACTTCGGAATAGAAGGCCATGATCAGAAAGGCGGCGAAAACGCCGAAAGCCCCGATCAGCCACCACGGCTGCCCCTTCGGCGCCAGCGTCACCAGCGTGGTCACCGCGTCGCGCTTGGCCTTGCGTCCCAGCATGATCTCGGAAATCATCACCGGCAGTCCCACCAGCAGCGTGGCCAGCACATACACCACCAAGAATCCGGCGCCGCCATTGGTGCCAGTCAAATATGGGAACTTCCAGATATTGCCCAAGCCGACCGCCGACCCCAGAGTGGCCGCCAGCACGCCGAAACTGGAAGTAAACCCGTCGCGCGCCTTGGGCGCTCCACCCGACTTCATTTTGTCCTGACTCATTTTTTGTTCTCTCTGCCGCCTATGAAACAAGCCCGCGCGGAGGTCATCCGGGCGGGCTCTCAATGACCTTCGATATTACAAGGCGACGATTCTGAAGCCTAATGCTGATACAGGCAAAGCATTTTTTAGGTCTATTTGATTAACTTGTTAGTCAATGCGTCCAGCCAATCCAGACAGGCCTGCAGCTGCGCAATTTCGACGTATTCATCCGGTCTGTGCGCCTGCTCGATGGAGCCGGGCCCCAGCACGACGCACGGCATGCCGGCCTGGCTGAACAGGCCGGCCTCCGTCGTGTAAGCCACGCCCGCCCCGCCCTCGCATCCGCACAGGCTGGCCACATAACGCCGGATCTCCGACTCTGGATCAGACTCGAAGGCCGGGCTATACACGGTCGGCTCGATAACGATATCGGCCTCCGGCGCAATCTGCCGCATCTCCTGCAGCAGCGTCGCGGCGTAATCCGCCACTGACGAGACCAAGCGCTGCGGATCGTCCCCCGGCAGCCAACGGCACTCGAACATGAATTCGCAATCCGCCGGCACGATATTGCAAGCCACGCCGCCATGCACCAGACCCGTCTGCATCGTGGTGAAAGGCACATCGTATAAAGGCTGCCGATGGCCGAAGCCCGCCTCCGCGTCCGCTAGCTTGCGGATATGCGTGATCAGCCTGGCCGCGTACTCGATGGCATTGACGCCATAGGGCGTCAGGGACGAATGCGCGGCGCGCCCCCGCACCCGGCAGCGATAGTGGGCGATGCCCTTGTGCGCGATCACCGGCCGCATCGACGTCGGCTCGCCGACGAGGCAACCCGCTATGGGCTCGCCCTCTGCCAGCAAGGCGTCTATCATGCGCCCCACCCCCACGCAGCCCACTTCCTCGTCATAGGACAAGGCAAGGCCGACGCCCTGCGCCAAGCGATCCTCGCGCGCCAGCTCGGCCAAGCGCGGCACGCTGGCCAGCGCGCAGGCGATGAAACCCTTCATGTCGGCGCTGCCGCGGCCGTAAAGGCGGCCATCGCCGCCGTCAGTCAACTCGAACGGCGGGAAGCTCCAGCTCTGGCCATCCACCGGCACCACGTCGGTATGGCCGGACAGAACGATCAGCGACAGCCCGGGTTTGCCGATGCGCGCGAACAGATTGGCCTTGCTGCGCTCATCGTTATAAGTCAGACGGCTCTCAATGCCGAAGCCGGCCAAATACGCCTCCACCCACTCGATCAACTGCAGGTTCGAATAGCGGCTGGTCGTGTCGAAACGGATCAACTCGGCGAGAAGCTCGGTATGGGATACAGACATGGCAAAACCCTGCGGATTCAGATGAGGAGCGGCCTTCGAGTCTGCACCCATGGCCGCCATCCGGCAATAGCGGCAAGCCCTCCTCCCCCTCGTCACGCCACCTCCGCATAAAAATGCTTGTCAATTAGCCGAACATTGCATACAATCCGTTTCCTCTATGGCGGGCCTCCCCGCATTGCACGGTAGCGAACCTGGTCAGGTCCGGAAGGAAGCAGCCACAGTTATTTAGTGCAAGTGCCGGGGGTCAGGCTCGCCACCCCTCCCCTTTTTATTATGTTGCCAACTGGATTGCAAATTTGCGACATCCGGGGGCTTTTTTGCGTCGCAATCACAAAATACCATTGTCCTTGACAATCAGATTGCGCTAACATTAGCAAAACTGAATTTTCAAATTCATGGAACTTCACTAATTTCCCTGCATCATAAATATTCCTGTTGGATTTTTTTTGCTATTTTTAGTAAGCAGGGCGAAGTCCTAAAAAAATACTAGAACCATTTGTTTCAAATACGAGAGGAACACTCATGAAACTGTTTGAAAAAATCCCGAATCCCCGGGAAATCCGCCGCAAACTCGGCCTGAACCAGCAAGAATTCTGGAGCCGCATCGGCGTCACTCAATCCGGCGGCTCCCGCTACGAAAGCGGCCGCAACATGCCGAAGCCGGTTCGCGAACTGCTGCGCCTGGTGCACGTCGAGCAAATCGACCTGTCCAAGGTCCGCCGCGAAGATTTCGAGATCGTGGAATACCTGAAGGAAACCCACCCCGATCTGTACAAGAGCCTGCGCAAGGCCGTACGCACCAAGATCGAAGCCCAGGAAGGCGGCGCCGAAGCTGCGGCCAACTGATTCGACTCAGACGCAAAAAAGCCGGCGCGCATCGCGTCGGCTTTTTCTTTGACGGCGCCCAAGCTCAAAGACGCCGCCCGTCATGCTTGCCTAGCCTCACTGATCCCCCGCGTAGCGCACCAGCAACACCGGCACGTCCGCCACTTTCAGCAAGCCCTCCGCTACGCTGCCCATCAATAAGTGCATCAAGCCGCCCAGTCCATGCGTGCCCATGACGATCAAATCCGCCCCCCAGGCGGAAGCGTCATCCGCCAACACGGAGGCGATCTTATCCCCCCAGCTCTCGAGAATGCGGCACTCCGGGTCCACCCCCATGGATTTCGCCTTGTCGCCAGCCAGCTGCAGCACCTGCTCGCCCGCTTGCTTGATCGACTTCTGCAGTTCGGTCGCGTCCAGGAACTCCGTCCCGCCCCAGCCAAATTGCGCCAGATCGACAACATGAACCAGTCTGACCGACGAAGCGAGCTCCTTGGCCAGCTTGCATGCCTCTACCAGCGCCATAGCAGAAGTCTCGCTATCGTCCACCGGCACAAAGATTTTCTGATACATGACGCAGCTCCTTTATGAAATTGGCTTACACTCCCAGTCTATCAAGGCTCGCTTCCCGTCATTTGACGCAGGTTAGGATTGCATGACATGAAGACCCAGCCCCTTTTCCACCCTTCCAGTATATCAAGCCATGCCACGCATCAAACTTGAACTGCCCGATCGCTTCATTTTCGACACCGCGCTGGACATCCGCATCGACGACATCAATTACGGCGGCCATCTCGGCAACGACGCCGTGCTGCGGCTCGCCCACGAAGCGCGCCTGCGCTGGCTGAAGTCGCTGGGCTACCCCCACGAACTGCAGGTAGAGGGCCTGGGATTGATCGTGGCCGACGCCGCAGTTTGCTACCGCGCAGAGGCCTTCCACGGAGAGCGGCTGCGCCTCAGCCTTGGCCCGTCCGACATCCAGCGCCACGGCTTCGATCTGATTTATCAGGCAGTCGATGACAACAGCGGCAGAGAAGTGGCAAGATTGAAAACCGGTGTCGTCTTTTTCGACTACCAGGCGCGCAGAATCGCCCCCATGCCGGAAGCCTTTTCCGGGAAGCTTCGCACATAGCAAAAAAGGAATGGCGTCATGAGAAACTACCCATCCAACAGTCCAGAAGCCATCGCCAGGCTGCTGGCCATGTTCATGATCACCGACGGCAATATGGACCCGCGCGAACTCGAGCTGTTGGAGAAATTGCACGTCTACCATCTGATCAATTTGCCGCGCAAGCAGTTCGCCCAAGTGCTGCGAGACTACTGTGACGACCTGTCCGACGAAGCGCGCGAAGACGGCTCCATCCACTTGCTGGACCGGGAGCGGGTGGATGGCCTGCTGGCCGAAATCACCGACCACCGCAAACGCAGGCTCGCTTGCGTGCTGGCGATGGACATCGCCAAATCCGACGGCACCATCAGCGACAGCGAAATGGCCCTGCTGAGCCACATGATGAAGACCTGGGGCATCACGCTGGATGACCTTGAGCGCGAGTTCGCCCGCTAACCCCCACATTCCGGGCGCCCGCCGCATGGCGGCGCCCTCCCACAACCCGCACTGCAACGCCTACATCCATGAACACCCGCTTTACCGGAACCGAACGCTATATCGCCACCGACGACCTGATGATGGCCGTCAATGCCTCCATCGCCCTGCAGCGGCCGCTGCTGATCAAGGGCGAACCCGGAACCGGCAAGACCATGCTGGCGGAGGAAGTCGCCGCCAGCCTTGGCCGCGAACTGATCATCTGGCCGATTAAATCCACTACCAAAGCCCAGCACGGCCTGTACGAATACGACGCCGTCTCGCGGCTGCGCGATTCGCAGCTGGGCGACGCCAAGGTCCACGACATCGCCAACTACATCGTCAAGGGCAAGCTGTGGCAGGCCTTCGAGTCGGAACAGGCGCCAGTGCTGCTGATCGACGAAATCGACAAGGCCGACATCGAGTTCCCCAACGACCTGCTGCGCGAACTGGACCAGATGGAATTCTTCGTGCACGAAACCCAGCAATTCGTGCGCGCCAGACAACGGCCCATCATCATCATCACCTCAAACAACGAGAAGGAACTGCCGGATGCCTTCCTGCGCCGCTGCTTCTTCCACTACATCCGCTTCCCCGACGCGGACACCATGCAGGCCATCATCGACGCGCACTTCCCCGACATTCGGCAGCAACTGGTCAAGCAGGCGCTCGAGGTGTTTTTCTCCATCCGAGAACTGCCTGGCCTCAAGAAAAAGCCCACGACATCGGAGCTGCTGGACTGGCTGAAACTGCTCAGCGGGGAATCCATCAGCGAAACCGAGCTTGAAGCGCACCAGGCGCGCAACGCGCCGCCGCCGCTGGCCGGCGCATTGCTCAAGAACGAGCAGGACCTGCAACTGTTCGAGCGCCTGATGCAGATGGCGCGCCTGCGACGCTGAAATGAGCGAGCTCATCGGCCGCTTCATCGACCACCTGGCCATTGCCGGCCGCAGCCCGCATACGCTCGCGGCCTACCGCGCCGACCTCGACATGCTGGCGGACCATCTTGAGCCGCTGCAGGCGGAAAACGCGCAGCCGAACGACCTGCGCCAGGCGCTGACGCGGCTGCGCGCGAGCGGGCTGAACAGCCGCAGCATCGCCCGCCGACTCTCATCCTGGCGCCAGTTCTATCTCTGGCTGCTGCGCAGCGGACAGCGTCACGATGACCCCAGCGGCTCCCTGCGCGCGCCCAAACGCGACAAACTGCTTCCTAAAGCGCTGCCGGTAGACGGCGCGGCGGCGTTGCTGGATAGAATAGAAGGCGACGATGCGCTCAGCGCCCGCGACCGCGCGATATTCGAGCTGATCTACAGCTGCGGCTTGCGGTTGTCGGAAACGGTGGGCCTGAACATGGATGACGTTGACTTCTCCGACCAGCTGTTGCGCATTCGAGGCAAGGGCGGCAAGGAGAGGCTGTCACCCATAGGCGCGGTAGCCATGGCGCGGCTGCGCGACTGGCTGGCGCAACGCCAGGCGCCGAAAGAAGAGCCGGCGCTGTTTCTGGGTCGTCACGGCCGCCGCCTGGGCGGTCGGCAAATCGAAAAAAGGCTGCGCGACTGGGCGATCAAAACCGGCGCGGAGCGGCACGTGCATCCGCACATGCTGCGCCACTCCTTCGCCTCGCACTTGCTGCAATCGTCAGGCGATCTGCGAGCAGTGCAGGAACTGCTGGGCCACGCCAATCTGTCCAGCACCCAGATCTATACCTCGCTGGATTTTCAGCACCTCGCCAAGACTTACGACAACGCCCACCCCCGCGCGCGCAAGCGCCGCGCCCCGACAGACGAAGATACTGGCGCCGAATAGATAATCAGGCCGCGCGGACGTGGCCGTGGATGCGCTGCAGCAATTGCGTCAGCGCCTCCTCCACGGTTTGGCGCCGCACCGCCTCGCGATCGCCGCCGAACTGGCAACGCCAAGCCTCGGTCTGTCCGCCTGGATGCGCGATGGCCAGCCAGACAAGACCTACCGGTTTTTCCGGCGATCCTCCATCCGGACCGGCGATGCCGGACACCGCTACCGCCCAGTCGGCGTCGGCCAGCGCCTGCACGCCGGCGGCCATCTCGCGCACCACCAGCTCGCTGACCGCGCCGTGGTCCATCAGGGACGAGGCCTGCACCCCCAGCAACTGCTGTTTGGCCTGGTTGCCGTAGCTGACCACGCCATGGCTGAACCAGCCCGAACTGCCTGGAATATCGGTGATGGCGGCGGCTATCATGCCGCCGGTGCAAGACTCCGCCGCGGCCACGCTCTCGCCCCGCGCCAGCAAGATCGCGCCGAGATCGGCAGCCAATTGTCTGCTATTTGCCATGACGCTTCCTGTAATGTCTGATCAGGCCATTGGTCGAACTGTCATGCCCCAGTTCGCCGGCCGAGCCGGATAGTTCCGGCAAAATACGCCGGGCCAGCTGCTTGCCGTACTCCACGCCCCACTGATCGAAAGAATTGATGCCCCAGATCACCCCCTGCACGAACACCTTATGTTCGTACAGCGCCAGCAGCATGCCCAGGCTGTATGGCGTCACGCTATCCAGCGCCAGCGTATTGGAAGGCTGATTGCCTGGGAACAGCTTCTGCGGCAACAGCATGTCCAGCGCCTCTCCCGACAGGTGGCCCAGCTCCAGCATGACCTCCGCCTCGCTCTTGCCGCGCATCAGCGCCTCCGTCTGCGCCAAGCAGTTGGCCACCAGCACGTCGTGCTGGCTGCCCAGCGGATAATGGCTGTTCAACGGCAGAATGAAATCGCACGGCACCAGCCGGGTTCCCTGATGCAGCAACTGGAAGAAGGCGTGCTGGCTGTTGGCGCCCTCCTCGCCCCAGATCACCGGCCCGGTGTCGAAATCCAGCACCTCGCCGAAACGCCCCACCCGCTTGCCATTGGACTCCATGTCCAGTTGCTGGATATGGGCCGGCAGACGGCGCAGGCCATGATCGTAAGGCATGATGGCATGAGTATGCGCCTGATAGAAGGTGTTGTACCAGATGCCGATGAGCGCCAGCAGCACCGGCATATTGGCGGCAAAGGGCGACTCGAAAAAATGGCGGTCCATGGCATGGCCACCATCCAGAAAGGCCCGGAAGTTGTCGTAACCTATGGCCAGCATCACCGGCAGACCAATGGCGGACCAGACGGAATAACGCCCGCCCACCCAGTCCCAGAAGCCGAACATGCGCGCCGGATCGATGCCGAAAGCCTTCACCGCCGGCTCATTGGTGGATACCGCGACGAAATGGCGGGCGATGTCGCCTTCAGTCGCCGCTTGCAGAAACCAGCCTCGCGCCGCCTGGGCGTTCAGCAAGGTCTCCGGCGTGGTGAAAGATTTGGACGCGACGATGAACAATGTCGTCGCCGGGCTCAGCCTCTCCAGCGTCCTCGCCAGATGCTGGCCGTCGACATTGGAGACGAAGTGAATATTCAATTCCGGGTGCGCGTAGGAGGCCAACCCCTCCTTGACCACCACGGGACCCAGATCAGAACCGCCTATGCCCAAATTCACGACATCTCGGATACGCTGCCCATCGAAACCGAGCCAAACGCCATCGCGCACCTGCTCGCTGAAATCGCGCATGGACTGCAATACCGCATGGACATCCGCCACCGCATCTCGGCCATCCACCTGCAAGCTGGCATCGCTTGGCAAGCGCAAAGCGGTATGCAGCACCGCGCGGTTCTCGCTGACATTGATGCGCTCGCCGCCTTGCATCCTGGCCATCCAACCCTTTAGGTCCGCCTCCGCGGCCAGCTCGAACAGCAACTCCAGCGTGCGCTCGGTAATGCGGTTCTTGGAATAGTCCAGCAACAGCCCGTCCAGCTCCAGCGAGAAACGCTGGAAGCGGTGCGGGTCCAGCTCGAACAACTCGCGCATATGCATATGGCGGGTCGCCCTCTGGTGCTGGTGCAGCTTGGCCCAGATCGGAGTGGAATTGATGTCGATGTGGCGGTGAACAGCCATATTTTCTGCCAATGGAATATCAAATGAGAAACAATAAGGTCAGCACATAAGGCTGACCTCACACCTCTTAAAGCACTTACCCCTACAGCTTGAGAAAATGCTCGCGGTAATACCGCATTTCTTCAATGGACTCCAGGATGTCCGCCAGCGCCTCATGCTTGCCGCGTTTGATCACCCCCTTCGCCACTTCCGGCTTCCATCGCTTGCACAGCTCCTTCAGCGTGGAGACATCCAGGTTGCGATAGTGGAAATACGCCTCCAGCTTGGGCATCCAGCGCGCCATGAAGCGGCGGTCCTGGTGTATGGTGTTGCCGCACATCGGCGAGACACGCTCCGCCACGTATTGCGACATGAACTCCAACAGGCGCTGTTCAGCCTCGGCCTCATTGACCGCAGAGTTCTTCACCTTTTCGATCAAACCGCTCTTGCCGTGCGTGTTCTTGTTCCAGTCGTCCATCGCGTCCAGCACCGCATCCGGCTGGTGGATCACCAGCACCGGGGATTCGGCCAGCACGTTCAGCTGGCTATCAGTGACTATCATCGCCACTTCGATGATGCGGTCAGCGTCAGGATTCAGGCCCGTCATTTCCATGTCGAGCCAGATGAGGTTATTGGTATCTTGTGCCATACTAGCCAATCTTGAGTAAACCCTCCCATTTTCCTTCATTGCCGCCGCGGCGGCAAACCCGATACCCATACCGACACCCATGACCGAGGCATTCTCCATATTGTTCGCCATCGCGCTGGCGTTCACGCTGTGTCTGAAACTGTGGCTGGGCTGGCGCCACATCCGCCATGTCGCCATGCACCGCGGACGCGTTCCCGCGGCTTTCCGCGACAGCATCACCCTGGAACAGCATCAGCACGCCGCCGACTACACCATCGCAAAAACCAAGCTGGGCCTGCTGTCCGCCTGGATGGACACCGCCCTGATCGCGGCCTTCACTTTTGGCGGCGGGCTGCAATGGCTGGCCCTGCGCGCCATGCAGCTGACCTCTTCGTCCTTGCTGTCCGGCCTGGCCTTGATCACAGCCGTGGCCGTGATCGGCGGACTGGCTTCCCTGCCTTTCAGCCTGTACGGCATCTTCAGCGTCGAGACGCGTTTCGGCTTCAACAAGATGAGCGTCAGGCTCTACCTGATCGATCAGCTCAAGGGTTTGCTGCTCAGCGCGGCCATCGGCCTGCCCCTGCTGGCGCTGGTGCTATGGATGATGGACATCGCAGGCCCCTTGTGGTGGCTATGGGTCTGGCTGATCTGGTCCGCCTTCCAGTTGCTGATGCTGGCGATTTTCCCAACTGTGATCGCGCCGATGTTCAATCAGTTCCAGCCACTGCAAGACGAGGCCCTGAGAGCTCGCATCGAATCGCTGCTGCAAAGGGCAGGCTTCAAGAGCCAAGGCGTATTCGTGATGGACGGTTCGCGCCGCTCCAGCCATGGCAACGCTTATTTCACCGGCTTCGGCGCGGCCAAGCGCATCGTATTCTTCGACACCCTGCTGTCTCAACTGAGCCATGACGAAATCGAGGCCGTGCTGGCTCACGAGCTGGGCCACTTCAAGCGCCGCCACATCGCCAAACGCATCGTCCTGTCCTTCGGACTGGCGCTGGCCCTGTTGTGGGCTCTGGGCCAGCTGCTGCATGCGCCGTGGTTCTACCTGGGCCTGGGCGTCAGCGCGCCCGGCACCGCGATGGCGCTGATCCTGTTCTTCACCGCGATCCCGGCGTTCACCTTCCCCCTAACCCCGCTGTCCAGCTTGCTGTCTCGCCGCCATGAGTACGAAGCCGACGACTTCGCCGCCGAGCATACGCGCGCCGACGACCTGGTCAGCGCCTTGGTCAAGCTGTACCGAGACAACGCGTCCACGGTGACGCCCGACCCCATCCACTCGACATTCTACGATTCGCATCCGCCTGCCGCGCTACGCATCCAACACCTGAAAGGTAACCAAGCATGAACCTGCTGGAATTGTCCTGCACGCCACAACACGGCGCCAGCCCGCTGGCCGACAACACCGTCAAGCAACTGCTGTCCACGCTGCCCGACTGGCAAGTGGCCGGCATCGAGCTGAGCAAGACCTACCGCTTCGCCAACTATCACGAGACCATGGCCTTCGTGAACGCGCTGGCTTGGATCGCCCATCAGGAAGACCACCATCCCGACATGTCGGTGCATTACAACCGCGCGGTGGTGAACTTCAGCACGCATGACGCCGGCGGTCTGACCCTGAACGACTTCATTTGCGCGGCCAAGACCGAAGCCCTGATCAAGCGCCCATGACAGCCAGCGCAGGACAGATCATCCGCAGCCACGGCCGCCGCTTCATCGTTGAAGCCGACGGCCATGTTTATGACTGCACCACCCGCGGCAAGCGCGTCGACTACGCTTGCGGCGACATCGTGGACATCCTGATCCAGAATCAGGAACAGGCCGTGATAGAACGCGCCCAAGCGCGCCGCAGCCTGCTGTATCGCCAGGACGACTGGAAAACCAAGGTCATCGCGGCCAACGTCACGCGCATCCTGTTCGTGATCGCCGCCGTGCCCACGCCCAACGAGGAGCTGCTGGGCCGCTGCCTGATCGCGGCGGAAGCCGGCGACATCGAGCCCGTCATCGTGGTCAACAAGTGCGACTTGCCGGAAACGGCGGCGCTTCTGGAAAAATTGCAACTGTATGTGAAGCTCGGCTACCAACTGGTTACATTGTCGGCCAAGCAGGACTTCAGCCCGCTACAACCCTTGCTGCGCGGGCATACCAGCGTACTAGTGGGCCAGTCCGGCATGGGCAAGTCGACCTTGACCAATGCCTTGCTGCCCGAAGCCAAGGCTCGCATCGGCGATATATCCACCGCTCTGGATTCCGGCCGCCACACCACCACTCATGCCGCGCTGTACCACTTGGACGAAAACAGTCACCTGATCGATTCGCCAGGCCTGCAGGAATTCGGCCTCAAGCACTTGCAAGCCGTTGATCTGGTGTACTACTTCCCGGAGATGCGCAGATATATTGGACAGTGTCGTTTCCATAACTGCTCGCACCGAGTGGAGCCCAACTGTGCGATCATGGATGCTGCGAAAAACGGCGAGATTACCGCTCACAGACTGGACCTGCTGCAGCGTTTGACGCAGGAACTGTCCTAAGCGGTTTGTAAATAAGGGAGCACACACTTCTTATTTACTTTTTATATCACGCTGAATAAGCTGTAACAAAAGAGGTTAAAGATCACGAAAGCATAAGTTAGACACCAACAGAGGAGCCAGCATCATGACCAAAAGGATTGCGCTTGTTACCGGTGGCATGGGCGGTATCGGAACCGCCATTTGCAAAACCCTGGCCGAGGCCGGCCACACCGTGATCACCACATACAGCAAGTCGGGCCGCGAAAAGGGCTGGCTGGCTGATATGAAGGGCCTGGGCTTCAACGACATCCACTGCTACCAGTGCGACGTCACCGATTTCGCCGCCTGCCAGGAAATGGCCGCGCGCATCACCAAGGACATCGGCCCCATCTCCATCTTGGTCAACAACGCCGGCATCACCCGCGACGCCAGCTTCAAGAAGCAGACCAAGGACGACTGGGACGCGGTGATCCGTACCAACCTGGACTCGGTGTTCAATATGACCAAGCCGGTGCTGGACGCCATGATCGAAGCGGGCTTCGGCCGCATCGTCAACATCTCGTCGATCAACGGCCAAAAAGGCCAGTTCGGCCAGACCAACTACTCCGCGGCCAAGGCCGGCATGCACGGCTTCACCATGGCGCTGGCGCAGGAAGTGGCCAAGAAGGGCGTCACCGTGAACACCATCTCCCCGGGCTATATCGCCACGGAAATGGTGATGGCTGTGCCCGAGGACGTGCGCAGCAAGATCGTTGCCCAGATCCCGGTCGGCCGCCTCGGCAAGCCGGAAGAAATCGCGGCTCTGGTCGGCTTCCTCAGTTCCGAGCACGCCGGCTTCATCACCGGCAGCAATATCGCCATGAACGGCGGCCAGCACATGATGTAATCGGGCTCCTCGCCGCGCCCACATGCCGCCCTCCGGGCGGCATTTTCTTTTTCCGGAACCGGTGTATGCTGTCGCCTTCCCCAACTCGATCACGCAATATCCATGGCAGAAAACCTGATCATCGAAGGCGGCAGCAAGGAAGCGAAATACCAAGCCCTGCTGCCGCAAGCCCACGCCCTGATCGCAGGCGAAACCGACCTCATCGCCGCGCTGGCCAATCTGTCGTCGGCGCTGGCCATGACCTTCGACTGGCTATGGACCGGCTTCTATCTGGTCAAAGGCGAACAGCTGGTTCTGGGCCCCTTCCAGGGCCCCATAGCCTGCACCCGCATTCCCTTTGGGCGCGGCGTGTGCGGCAGCGCTTGGGCGCAGGAGCGCACGCTGCTGGTGGACGATGTGGACGCCTTCCCCGGCCATATCGCCTGCTCGTCCAGCGCCCGTTCCGAGGTGGTGGTGCCGGTGCGCGACGCTGCCGGCAAAATCGTAGCGGTGCTGGATGTCGATTCTGACCAAGCCGCCAGCTTCGACCAAATCGATGCCTCCTATCTGGAGCGGATAGTCGCACCACTGGGGGCGCTGTTCCCAAGCGAACGCTCCTGAGTCTATCTCCCTGTCAAGCCTAAGCCGCGCATGAAACGTTCCCTTCTGCCTGACAGGCTGGCACCCCCGCATGAAAAATGCCGCCCACCGATGCAAGGTGGACGGCATTGGCCATGCCAAGAACTTCCAGCCTCCGAAGAGGCACGCCTCAGAATTCGCGCTGCGGCACCAGCACGGTGCGGTTGCCGTTGCTCTCCATCGGGCTGACGATGCCGGCCGCTTCCATCTCCTCGATCAGCCGCGCCGCGCGGTTGTAGCCTATGCGCAGATGGCGCTGCACGCCGGAAATGGACGGCTTGCGCGTGCGCAGCACAATCTCCACAGCTTCGTCGTACAGCGGGTCGCTTTCGGTCGCCGCCTGCGCCTTGGCAGTGGCGTCCGCCGAGGCATCATCCGCCTCGCTTTCGCCGGTCAGCAGGCCTTCCACGTAATCCGGCTCGCCATATTGCTTCAGATGCTCCACCACCGCATGCACCTCGTCGTCGGTGACGAAGGCGCCGTGCACCCGCTGCGGATAGCCGGTGCCGGGCGGCAGGTACAACATGTCGCCCTGTCCCAGTAATGACTCGGCGCCCATCTGGTCCAGAATGGTGCGGCTGTCCACCTTGCTCGATACCTGGAAAGCGATGCGAGTCGGAATATTGGCCTTGATCAGGCCGGTGATCACGTCCACCGACGGCCGCTGAGTGGCCAGAATCAGATGGATGCCGGCGGCACGAGCCTTTTGCGCCAGGCGCGCGATCAGTTCTTCAATCTTCTTGCCGGCCACCATCATCAGGTCAGCGAATTCATCCACCACCACCACGATGAAGGGAAGCTTGTCCAGCGGCTCAGGCGTTTCCGGCGTCAGGCTGAACGGATTGGGTATCCGCTTGCCCCGCTCGGCCGCCTCGCGCACCTTCTGGTTGTAACCGGCCAGATTTCGCACACCCAGCGCGCTCATCAGGCGGTAGCGCTTCTCCATTTCGCCCACGCACCAGTTCAGCGCATTGGCCGCCAGCTTCATATCCGTCACCACCGGCGCCAGCAGATGCGGGATGTCGTTGTAAACCGACAGCTCCAGCATCTTGGGATCTATCATGATGAAACGCACTTCGTCCGGCGTGGCCTTGTACAGCATGGACAGTATCATGGCGTTTACGCCCACCGACTTGCCCGAGCCCGTGGTGCCGGCCACCAGGAGGTGCGGCGCCTTGGCCAGGTCAGTCACCACCGGCTGGCCGGTGATGTCCTTGCCCAAGGCCAGCGTCAGCCGCGACGCGTTCTGCTGGAACACCTCGGCGGAGAAGATTTCCGACAACCGTATCATCTGCCGCTTGGGGTTGGGCAGCTCCAGGCCCATGCAGGTCTTGCCCGGAATCGTCTCCACCACGCGGATGGAAGCGAGGCCCAGCGCGCGCGACAAATCCTTCATCAAGTTCACCACCTGGTTGCCGCGCACGCCCACTGCCGGCTCCACCTCGTAGCGCGTGATCACCGGTCCAGCGTAAGCATCCACCACGCTGACCTTGACCTTGAACTCGGCGCACTTTTCCTCGATCACGATGCCGCGCTCGAGCAGCTCGTCCTGGCTGCATGCCTCCTGCGCCACATCGGCGGGACTCAACAGCGCCAGGCCCGGCAGCATGGAGTCGTCGTAGCAAGGGCGCTCGCCCTCCTCTTCCGCAGCCTCTTCGTCCGGCTGCTCAATCAAGGTCCATGCCGGGCCGGAATCCGCAGCAGGCTCGGCAGGAACAGCCGCAGCGACATGCGAGGATATCTCAGCCGGCGCAGTTGCCGTCTCGATCAACGCGACGGCGACTGGTTCGGTGATGCGCGGAGCCTCATCCACCAGCACCCAAGGCATGGGCTGGGCCGCCAGCTTGGCGGCGGTCTCCGACAGCGTCGGTGCCGCGACGCGCGGCGGCTCGACATCTTCTTCGCGGACGAACACCGGAGCAACGGTCGGCTCCGATACTGTGTCAGCGCGCTGCGCCATCACCTCGCGAGTTTGCGGCCAGCGCCAAGGCGCGCGCGCCACCGGCTCGTCCTGGACATCCATCGGCACGGCATGCATGTCGACAGCAGGCGCAAGCTTGGCTGCGACGCTAGCGGTCGTCCCCTCCGGCTCAGGCGGCGGTTCGACACCTGGCGCCGAAGCCACACCGGACGCCTCGACCAGCACAGGCCATGACTCGATTGCCGGGAGCATAGATTCGGCCTCGCTCGCGCACTGCGCCGCCTCCTGCCTCGCCGCCTCCTGCGGAGCGCCCCCCCCCGCGTGGATGTCATCGGCCTGCGGCGGTACAAGCATCTCAGGCGCGGGCCGGGCCTCCTCGGCTCGCATCGATTCCGCCGGCTCGGACTTGCGCAAGGGCTCCAATATCACCAGCGGCTTGATCGGTTCAAGTTTGGGTTCAGGCTTGGCGCGCGGGATCGGCACCAACTCCACCTGGGGCAGCGTCTTCTTGGGCGCTACCGGCGCGCGGCGATGCGCATGCAGGCTGGCCACCGCCTCCCTCACCTCCTGATGAGCTATGGTCGGCATGCCCGCCTCCACCGGCTCATTCCCCTCCACGCCGCGCGCGCGCTGGCGGCGGCGATAATCCTGCTGCATATTGCTCTGCATTTCGGACAGGCCTATCACCGGCAAGTCCCTGGCTTCGGCGCGCCGCGCCGCGGCTTGCGGCTTCTTGCGATACTCGCGAGACAATTCCAGCGTGGGCAGTTCGATCGTCGGCTCGCGGCGCGTTGGCTGTGGCCTACTGGGCAGAACGATGGTTTCACGCGCCGGCCCGGGGACCGGCGCCTGCGGCGCTTCCGCCTCGCGCATGCGCGGCGCCGAGCGGTGGGGGTCGGCCGGCTCTGCCTGAGGCGGCGTAGCGGCCGGCTGCGGCGACGGCATGGCGGATGGCGCGTCCAGCGCCTGCGCTGACGGTTGTTCAGCCTCGGCCGGCAGCTTCCGTTCCTCGGCGAAATAGTCCGGCTCGTAACGCTCGGCCCGCCCTTCCACGCCCAACATCCGGTCCAACTTTTGCGTCAGTTGCGGCAACGATACCCGCCCGCTCCAGACCAGCCATGCGGCGACGCCCAGCAATCCCAACAGAATGACTACAAACCACACAATCGAAAACCCCGAATCATGTCCGCCCCATGCATGGGGCGGACGGTATTGTCCATGGCGCTCGGCCAGCGAAAACCGCCGCCAAACCACCTGTCACTTTATATCCGAATTGTAACGATTTTAAGGCTGCCGCGGCAGCCGGGAACGCTGCGCGATCAGCGCCAGATCAGCGCCTGCACAGCCAACGCGAACAGCGCGGCGATCACATCGTCCACCATCACGCCGAAGCCGCCGCCGACGCGCTCGTCAAACCAGCGGATCGGCCACGGTTTGACGATGTCGAACACGCGGAACAGGGCAAAAGCCACCAGCCAACCCATCCAGCTGGCCGGCGCGAAAGCCAGCACCAGCAACATGCCCACCACTTCGTCCCACACGATGCCGCCGTAGTCATGCACGCCCAGCGCCTTGCCGGTGACATCACAGATGTAAACGCCGATCAGGAACAGCGGCAGGCACAAGGCCGCCAGCGTCCAGCCGCTCACACCCAGCGCATGCAGCGGGAAAAACAGCGGATAGGCCACCAGCGTGCCCCAGGTGCCCGGCGCCTTGCGCATCAGGCCGCTGCCGAAACCGAAAGCCAGCAGGTGGGCCGGGTTGCGCAGCAAAAAACGCCAGTCTGGCTTGATTTTCAGAGTTTCAGCCGAAGTGGTCATAACCTTCCTTATCCAGTTTCACTTGCCGTCCCGCCGCATCCAGCAGGCACGCCCCCCGCCCCGCCAGCGCTCGCCCAATGCGGCTGACGCGACAGCCGCATGCCGCGGCGGCAGCTTCGATGGCCGCGCGACGCTGCGGCGGCGCGGTGAATACCAGCTCATAATCATCGCCTCCGGCGGCCAGGCAGGACAGGAATTCCGCGCGCCGCGCCTCCAGCGCCGGATGCGAAGGCAGCGCGTCCGCCCACACCTCCGCCGCAACGGCCGATTCATCCAAAATATGCCCCAGGTCCGCCAGCAACCCGTCCGATATATCAGCGGCGGCATGCGCCAGCGATAACAGGGCCGCACCCAGCGCCAGACGCGGCTCGGGATAT
>NZ_PQWB01000046.1 GCF_002924365.1 Chromobacterium alticapitis
GCGTTCCAGTTGGTCGTTCGATAGCGTTTTGGAGCGGGCTTGGTCATGCCACTATCTTACCAAGCCGCGGGACGGGCGGATTTGTGCAACAGCGCCGCCGCAAGCACACAAATGGGCAAGTCCATGACTTAACATGTCCCGCCTTCCAACTCTCTCAAGCTTGGTGGTAATCGACGCGAAGTAGACTACCAGCTTGAGGTTGGGCGCAGATTTCGGATACCAAGCATAGCCAGGTAAACTGGCATACGGAGGTACCGATGTACAAGATTCCACGGCAGAGTTACACCGCCGAATTCAAACAAGAAGCCGTCCGGCAAGTTGAGTCCGAGGGCAAACCTCAGGCCCAGGTTGCCCGCGAACTGGGCATTGCTGAGCAGACGCTCGCCAACTGGCGCAAAGCCCACAAGGCCGGCAAGTTGACCGGCGGCACGGGCAAGCCGATCACGCCCGAACAGATGAAGCTCTCTCGCCTGCGTGCCGAAAATGCTCGCCTCAGGATGGAGCTCGAAATCCTGGGAAAAGCGACGGCGTACTTCGCGAAGAAGTCGCAGTGAAGTACGCCTGGATCGACAAGATGCGCGACACCTACCCCTTGCAATCGCTGTGCCGCTTGCTGTCTGTCAGCACCAGTGGCTTTGCCGACTGGAAAGGCTGCGGCGGCCCGACGCTGTGGCTGTCAGATGCCCAGCTTCTGGCGCTCATCCGCAGCGTTCACGCCGAGTTTAACGGCGCTTACGGCTCACCCAGGATTTGCCAGGAGCTTAAATCGCGCGGTTTCCCGGTTAGCAAGGCTCGCATCCGCCGGCTGATGACGCTGCACGGCATCCGCGCCAGGCACAAGCGGCGCTATAAGGTGACGACGAACAGCAAGCATGCATTGCCAGTGGCCCCCAACCTGCTGAATCGGCAATTTGACGTGGCGGCGCCGGATCAAGTCTGGACAACCGACATCACCTATATCCCGACCCGCGAGGGCTGGCTGTTTTCTCCTCTCTTCGCTGCCGGCTGGGTAATTTTCACGTCGTTGTGAATCCTGGAAATGTTGTCGATGGCACGTGTGAGCTGGATTCAACTCTGACTCAAGGAAACCTATGCAGGTAGGGCTCTCGCGAGCGGCAGCTCATGGCCGGAACTCACCCTCTTAGACGGTGAGCGCTCAACGCCCAACACGAGAGGGCGCGATCCATCCACCGCATGAATTTATGCTAGATTAATTTTATCTTACTGCAATTGGCATTGTGACCTGATATCCGGTTTTTGGCCGGTTGCTGCTCGATTCTTGAAACCGCGCCGAATCGCGCCGCCGCGAAGTTTTGAGCGTCGGCGGCGTCGAATCGGCATATGATGAAGAAAAGGGCAAGAGACTTTTCGAGTTGCAAGCCGCTTGCGGGTATGATCGAAATTAGCCAGACTCGCGCCAAGCGGAGCATGGCGGTTTTCGGAGCGGAGCAATATGTTGAGTCGGCACCAGCGCAGCTGGGGTA
>NZ_PQWB01000047.1 GCF_002924365.1 Chromobacterium alticapitis
CGGCCTGGGCTGGTGGCTGGGATTCGAGCAGCAGGTGCTGGTGTCGCTGGCTACGCGCGCGGTGACCACCCCCATCGCGATGAGTCTGGCTGGCGGCCTGGGCGGCGCGCCGGAGCTGGCGGCGATGTTCGTCATCGTGTCCGGCATTGTCGGCGCGGTGCTGGCGCCGCCCTTGTTCAAGCTGCTGGGCTGGCATGACGACATGGTGCTGGGCGTGGCCACCGGCGTGACCGCGCATGGCATAGGCACGGCGCGGGTATTTCATTTGTCAGAGACGGCCGGCGCTTTCGCCGGCCTGGCGATGGGCTTGAACGGGGTGTTCACCGCCATGCTGCTGCCATGGCTGGTGCGGTGGGCGCACCTCGGTTAGCATGCAGGGCCCGCTTGTTTCGATATGAAGACAGGCGGGGCTCGAAACAAGGAGATGGATATGGATTTGATTTTGTGGCGCCACGCCGAGGCCGAGGACGGCATTGAGGATTTGGACCGCGCGCTGACTCGGCACGGACAGCGGCAGGCCAGCCGCATGGCGTCCTGGCTGCGCGACCGTTTGCCGGACGATTATGTGTTGTTGGCTTCCGAAGCGAAGCGTTCGAAGCAGACGGCCGAGTACTTGAGCAAGAGCTATGTCGTGCTGCCGGAGCTGAACCCCGGCGCCGGGGCTGAGGATGTGCTGAGCGCGGTCAATTGGCCTGAGGGCGGCGGCACCGTGGTGGTGGTGGGCCATCAGCCTTACATCGGCTGGCTGACGGCCCAGTTGCTGGCGGAACAGCAACAGATGTGGAGCGTGAAAAAGGGCTCGGTGTGGTGGCTGAACCGCCGCGAGCGCCACGGCATCGAACAGGTCAGGCTGAAGGTGATGCTGACGCCGGGGATGCTGGACCCGTGAGCCCCGAACCTTCCCCCTGTCCCAGTCCGACGCCCCGCTTGCCGGGGCGTCGTCGTTTAGGCGCGCTGCGCCAGCTCCGCTCTCAACTCGCGTCCTACCCGCACCATGGCGGCCAGCGCCGCTTCCACTTCAGGCCAGCCGCGCGTTTTTAGTCCGCAATCGGGATTGATCCACAGCCGATCGGCCGGAATCACCTTCAGCGCCTTGTCCAGCAGCGCCCGGATCTCGCCGTCGCCCGGCAGCCGCGGGCTGTGGATGTCGTAGACGCCGGGGCCGATGGCGTTGGGGTAATGGAAACGGCCAAAGTCTTCCAGCAGCGCCATGCGTGAGCGCGAGGTCTCTATGGTGATCACGTCGGCGTCCAGCGCGGCGATGGCCGGGAGGATGTCGCCGAATTCCGAATAACACATATGGGTGTGGATCTGCGTCGCGTCGTCCACGCCATGGCAGGACAGGCGGAAGGCCTGGCCGGCCCAGGCCAGATAGCCGTCGCGCTCGGCGCGCCTCAGCGGCAGGCCTTCGCGTATCGCCGGCTCGTCTATCTGGATCACGCGGATGCCGGCGGCCTCGAGATCCAGAACCTCGTCGTTCAGCGCCAGCGCGATCTGGCGGCAGACTTCGCTTCTGGGCAGATCATCGCGGACAAAGCTCCACTGCAGGATGGTGATCGGGCCGGTCAGCATGCCCTTCACCGGCTTGGCGGTCAGGCTTTGCGCGTAGCGCGCCCAGTCCACTGTCATTGCTGCGGGGCGGCTGACGTCGCCGTAGATCAGCGGCGGCTTGACGCAGCGGCTGCCGTAGCTCTGCACCCAGCCGCCCTGGGTGAAGGCGAAGCCGGCCAACTGCTCGCCGAAATACTCCACCATGTCGTTGCGTTCCGCCTCGCCGTGCACCAGCACGTCCAGCCCCAGCGCCTCCTGGCGGCGGATCGCCAGCTCGATTTCCTTCTCCATCGCCTGCCGGTAGTCGTCGGCGGACAGCTCGCCTTTTTTGAACGCGGCGCGGCTGGCGCGGATGGCCGGCGTCTGCGGGAAGGAGCCTATGGTGGTGGCGGGCAGCGGCGGCAGTTGGAGCCAGGCTTGCTGCTTCTCGGCGCGGATCGGGTAGGCGCTGGCGCGGCGGTCGGCGTTCGCCGGCAGCCTGCTTAACCGTTGCGAGACGGCTGGATTATGGATGCGTGGGCTGGTTTGGCGCTGCGAGCGGGCGAAATCGCTGCCGGCCAGCTCGTCGGCGATGGCGGCGCGCCCTTCCTCCAGCCCTCGTTTCAGCGTTTTCAGCTCGTTCAGCTTTTGCACGGCGAAGGCCAGCCAGTTTTTCAGTTCGTGGTCCAGCGCGGTTTCGGCCGCGGCGTCGAAGGGGCTGTGCAGCAGCGAGCAGCTGGGGGCCAGCCACAGCCTGTCGCCCAATTGCTCGGCCAGCGGCGCCAGGCGGTCCTGCAGCGCGGACAGGTCGGCGCGCCAGATATTGCGGCCGTCGATGACGCCGGCTGACAGTATTTTGTCGGCCGGATAATCGACGGCGAAGGCGTCCAGTTGCTCCGGCGCGCGCACCAGGTCCAGATGCAGGCCGGCCACCGGCAGCGCCTTCAGCCGCGCCGCGTGTTCGGCCACGCCGCCGAAGTAAGTCGCTAGCAATAGTTTGGGCGCGTGCGGGCTCAGCTCGGCATAGGCCGGCGCGAGGGCGTCCAGCCATTCCGGCTCCAGGTCCAGCGCCAGGATGGGTTCGTCTATCTGCGCCCACTCCACGCCTTCGGCGCGCAGCGCGGCCAGCACTTCGCGATAGGCGGCGACCAAGCCGGGCAGCAGCTTGAGCTTGTCGAAAGGCTGGCCTTTGGCCTTGCCCAGCCACAGCAGGCTGAGCGGCCCCAGCAGCGCCGGCTTGGCGGCCATGCCCAGCGCGCGCGCCTCGCGGACCTGCGTCAGCAGCCGCTGCGGCTGGGCGGCAAAGACGGTGTCGGTCTGCCATTCCGGCACCAGGTAGTGATAGTTGGTATCGAACCATTTGGTCATTTCCAGCGCCGGCTGGGCCGCGTTGCCGCGCGCCAGCTCGAAATACTGCGCGGTGGAGAGTGAGGCGGCGGCAAAGCCGAAGCGCGGCGGCGCGGCGCCCACCAGCAGCTGCGCGTCCAGCACGTGGTCGTATAGCGAGAAGTCGCCGACCGGGTTCAGCGCCACGCCGGCGCCCTTTTGCAGCAGCCAGTGCTTCTGGCGCAGCGCTTTGGCGCCGCGCAACAGCGCGGCTTCGTCGATGTCGCCTCGCCAGTGGCTTTCCAGCAGGGTTTTCAGTTCGCGCTTGGCGCCTATGCGCGGGAAACCGAGCAGGTGGGTGGTGTGGTTCATGGCATGCTTCCTGTTCTTGTCTTGATGGAACCAGCATCTGTCATTGCGGTGTATGATTCAAACTCATTATTTTGCTGTTCAATATGAATGGAATTTGTGATGAGCGCCTTGGAGTTGAGACACTTGAAAAGCCTGCTGGCGCTGGCCGAAACCGGCAGCGTGTCGCAGGCGGCGCAGCGCGTGTATCTGACGCAGTCGGCGCTGTCGCATCAGTTGAAGCAGCTGGAGGCGGCGTACGGCCTGACGCTGTTCGAGCGCAAAACCCAGCCCTTGCGCTTCACGCCGGCCGGCGAGCGGCTGCTGGCGCTGGCGCGCGAGCTGACGGCCAAGGTGGCGGCGGCCGAGCGCGATCTGGCGCGCATCCGCCAGGGCGAGGCCGGCGAGATCCGAGTGGCGGTGGAGTGCCACACCTGCTTCGATTGGCTGATGCCGGCGATGGACCAGTACCGCCAGCATTGGCCGGCGGTGGAGCTGGACATCGTGTCCGGCTTCCACGCCGATCCGGTGGGTCTGTTGCTGAGCGACCGGGCGGACCTGGCCATCGTGTCCGAGGCCGAGCCGCAGGCTGGCGTGATCCACCTGCCGCTGTTCGCTTATGAGATGGTGGGCATCGTCGCGCGGGAGCATCCGCTGGCGGCCAAGCCGGTATGGGAGGCTGGCGATTTCGCCGGCGAGACGCTGATCCACTACCCGGTGGCGGACGAGATGCTGGACCTGCTGCGCAAGGTGCTGGCGCCGGCCGGCGTCGATCCGGCGCGACGCACCGCCGAGCTGACCATCGCCATCATCCAGCTGGTGGCCAGCCGCCGCGGCGTGGCGGCCTTGCCGTACTGGGCGGTGCAGCCCTATCTGGAGCGCGGCTATGTGACGGCGCGCCGGGTGGGCGAGGGCGGCCTCTACAGCCAGCTGTACGCGGCGCTGCGCGAGTCGGATGCCGAGCGGGCCTATATGCAGGACTTCGCGCAGACGGTGCGCGACACCAGTTTCGCCACTTTGCCGGGCTTGTCGCCGCTGCCTGCCTGAAGCCAGGCTGGCGCTGGGCAGGGGTATTCATTCAGAATGGCGGTCCGATACGGTCAAGGAGACTGGCATGGAAGCGGCTACGTTGGGCGGGACGCTGGAGCAGATCAGGCGGCGGGCCTTGCCGGCCGACGACCGCGAGTTGTGCGTCGCGCTGCATGACTTCGTGCGGGAGCGGGTGCGCTTCGGCTTCACCAGCGGCTTCGAGTCGGTGACGCCGCTGCGGACGCTGGCGCTGGGCCGCGGCCATTGCAACGCCCAGGCCGATTTGCTGTGCGCGCTGCTGCGCGAGGCCGGCTTCGAGGCGGCGCTGCGCTTCGTGGCGCTGGACAAGCGGGTGCTGCGCCACGCCGTGCCGCTCCCGGTATGGCTGTGCCTGCCGGCCAGGCTGTTCCATGCGGTGACGCGGCTGCGGCTGAACGGGGAGTGGAAGCATGTCGACAGTTATCTCTTCGAGCGGCAGGCCTTCGCGCGGCAGTTGCAGTCGCTGCGGCGCTCCGGCGCCAGCCAGGGTCATGGCCTGGGCGCGCAGGCGAGCTGCGACTGGCAAGGCCGGCGCGACGCCTACGCCCAGGCCGTGCCGGCGGACTTGCGGCTGGACGATCCCGTCTACCCCACGCTGGCCGAGGCCGTGGCGGCGCGCGCCGGCAACAACCGTCTGCTGGGCATCCATTTCAACCGTTGGCTGGCCTGCGTGCCGCCGCCGCTGCGCGGCATGGGCGAGGCCTACCTGAACAGTCGGCTCGACGCGGGACGGACGACATCAGTTTCAAAGGATCAATCATGGGCATCAAACGACTGAATCACGCTGTGCTCTACGTCAGCGACGTGGCCGGCAGCGCCGCCTTTTACCGCGATGTGCTGGGCTTCCGGCCCAAGGGCGGCGCCGTTTCCGACCGCGCCGTGTTCGCGCAGGCCGCGCATTCGGACAACGATCACGATCTGGCGCTGTTCCAGCGCAATCTGGGCCAGCAGCGCTCCGGCCCATTCAGCCCGCGCGGCGAAGCGCCGGACCCGCATCAGCCCAAGGCCGGGCTATACCATCTGGCATGGGAGGTGGATACCCTGCTGGAACTGAAGCGCATACGGGATGAACTGGCCGAGCTGGACAAGCTGGGCATGGAGGAGGACCACGGCGTGCACAAGAGCGTGTACGGCCATGATCCGGATGGCCTGCTGTTCGAGGTGTGCTGGTTTGTGCCGCCGGAGCGGCTGGCCGAGCAGGGCGAGCCGGCGGCTGATGGCAAGCTGGACTGGGCGCGCGAACTGGCGCGCTTCGGCTGAGCGTCCCGTTCTTTTCCCAAGCCTTGCTTAGTGGCTGGCTTCCGCCAGGTAGCGCGCGCGCAGCCGCGGCATTTGCCGCCACAGGCAGGCCACCTGTCGCGGGTGCTGCAGGGCGTAGCCGCGGCTGAACACCCAGTAATAGGGCTTGCTGCGCAGCGGCGGCGACATGCGGTGGATTTGCAGCTCCGGGTGATGGCTCAGGTAGAGGTCGCCGGCGATCTGATGCAGCACGTAGGCGTCGGTGCGGCCGGCCTGCAGCTTGGCGAAGTTGTCCGCGATGCCCACGCTTTCTTCCACTTCCATGCCGCGCGCCATCAGTTCCCGGCCTATGGACCAGCCCTGATTGACGCCCACGGTTCCCGCCATGCCGCCCAGCCAGCGGCCGTTCCAGCGCAAATGGCTGTCGTTGCGCACATAGAAGGCATAGTTCAGCTGGGTCATGCGCTGGGCGGGATCGGGCAGTCCGTCTTGCAGCGGAAAGACCATTTTCCGGCTCCTGTCATCGCGGTAGGACAGCAGCAGCGCGCCGTCCAGCCGGTTCAGCGCGAGATTCTGCACAATGCGCTCCCCAGGCTGGCGCAAGAAGCGGCCCTGCAGGTCGCAGCGCTGCAAGGCGGCCTGCGCCAGCTCGATGGCGCGGCCGCGCGGCGGGTTGCCGGGCGACGGATCCTCGATGACGTAGGGGCTGGTCAGCGCCGAACTGACCGCCAGCTGCAGCGGCGCGGCGGCGCACAGCGATAGCGGACATAGCGCGGCCAGTGCGAGGGAGGGACGTGGCATTGCTGGAATCGGGCATGGGGAAGGCCGTGATTTTATCAGCAAACATTAAAAATGACGCAGTCTTAATTGGGATGTTGATTAATAATTATCAACCGGCATCCTGAATTTCCAATCCCAGCTCCTGAATCTTGCGGGTCAGCGTGTTTCGGCCCCAGCCTAGCAACTGCGCCGCCTCCACCTTGCGGCCGCCGGTGTGGGAGAGTCCGGCGCGGATGCAGGCGGTTTCAAAGCGCCGGGTCAGCTCGTCGACGATGCCGCTTTCGCCAGCCTGCAGCCGGCGGCGGATTTCCTCGGTCAATTCATGCTCCCAGCTTTCGTTTTGGCGCGCCGCCGCGGCGGCTGCGGGTTCGCGCAGCTCAGGCGGCAGGTCGGCTACCTCAACGGTTTGGCCGGGCGCCATCACGCAGATCCATTGGCACAGGTTTTCCAGCTCGCGCACATTGCCGGTGAAGGCGCTGCGCTGGATCAGCGCCATCGCCGCCTCGGATAGCCGCTTGGGCTCCACGCCGAGTTGGGACGCGCTCTTGGCCAGGAAGTGGCGGGCCAGGAGCGGAATGTCCTCGCGCCGCTCGCGCAGCGGCGGCAGGCGCAGCCGGATCACGTTGAGGCGGTGGTACAGGTCCTCGCGGAACTGGCCGTCGCGCACGCGTTGTTCCAGGTTCTGGTGGGTGGCGGCGATCACCCGCACATTGGCCTTGATCGGCGTGTGGCCGCCCACGCGGTAGAAATGGCCGTCGGACAGCACGCGCAGGAGGCGGGTTTGCAGCTCGGTCGGCATGTCGCCGATTTCATCGAGAAACAGCGTGCCGCCCTCCGACTCCTCGAAACGGCCGCGCCGCGT
This sequence comes from Chromobacterium alticapitis, assembly GCF_002924365.1. Taxonomy (GTDB): domain Bacteria; phylum Pseudomonadota; class Gammaproteobacteria; order Burkholderiales; family Chromobacteriaceae; genus Chromobacterium; species Chromobacterium alticapitis. Next base: position 7,154 of record NZ_PQWB01000047.1, read on the forward strand.
GGCCAGCGCGCCGGTGAAGGCGCCTTTCTCATGGCCGAACAGCTCCGATTCCAGCAGATCCTTCGGTATCGCCGCCGTGTTCAGCGCGATGAAGGGCTTGCCGGAACGCACCGAATGGCGGTGCAGCGCTTCCGCCACCCGCTCCTTGCCGGTGCCGGATTCGCCGGTGATCAGCACGGTGACGTTGGATTGCGCCAAGCGGCCGATGGCGCGGAAGACATCCTGCATGGCCGGCGCCTGGCCCAGCAGCACCGGCAGCGCCTCCGGGCTGTCCGGTCCGCCGCTCTGCGCCTGGCTTTCGGCCAGGGCGCGCTCGATCAGCAGCACGGCCTGGTCGATGTCGAAGGGCTTGGGCAGGTATTCGAAGGCGCCCCCCTGGAAGGCGGACACGGCGGAGTCGAGGTCCGAGTGGGCGGTCATGATGATGACCGGCAACTGCGGATGTTCCTGCTTGACCTTGGCCAGGAATTTCAGGCCGTCGGTGCCGGGCATGCGGATATCGGAAATGATGGCCTGCGGCGTGGCGTCGTACAGCGCGTTCAGCGCGTCGTCGGCGCTGGCGTAGCTGTCAAAGCCTATGCCGGCGCGGGTCAGCGCCTTTTCCAGCACCCAGCGTATCGCCTTGTCGTCGTCAATGATCCAGACCGGTTGGGCCATGGGGTTTCTCCTCGTGTCTTTATTATCGTTAGCCCGCTTCTTTGGCGAAGGGCAGCAGCACGGTGAAGCAGGTCTGCCCCGGCCGCGATTCGAACTCTATGCTGCCGCCGTGCTGATGGACGAAGGCCTGCGCCAGCGTCAGCCCCAGGCCGGTGCCTTCGGCGCGGCCGGTGACCAGCGGATAGAAGATGTGGTCGCGGATGTCGTCGGGAATGCCGGGACCGTCGTCTTCTATTTGCAATTTCAATGCCAGCTGGTGGCGCTTGCGCGCCAGCGTGATCTGGCGGGCGACGCGGGTGCGCAGCACGATGCGGCCCTGGCCGCGCAGCGCCTGCACCGCGTTGTTGACGATGTTGAGCACCACCTGGATCAACTGCTCCTTGTCCGCGGACAACAGCGGCAGGCTGGTGTCGTAGTCGCGCGCCACCGCCAGGCCTTGCGGATGCTGGGCCAGCGCGATGCTGCGCACGCGCTCCAGCACTTCGTGGATATTGATCTGGCTGCGGGTGTGGCTGCGGTGCGGCGCGAGCAGGCGGTCCACCAGGGTTTGCAGCCGCAGCGCCTCCTCGGTGATGACTTCGGTGTATTCCTTCAGCTCGGGCCGGTCCGCCAGCTCGTGCTCCAGCAATTGCGCCGCGCCGCGTATGCCGCCCAGCGGGTTCTTGATCTCGTGCGCCAGGTTGCGGATCAGTTCGCGGTTGGCTTGGTGCTGCAGCAGCGAGCGCTCCTCGTTGGCGATTTTGAGTTGCTGGTCCAGCGGCCGCAGCTCGATCAGCGCCAGCGGCGCATCCGCGTCTATGGGCGTGATGGACAGGGTCACATGCAGCACGGCGTCGTTGTGCTGCGGCCGCAACTCCAGATCGTGCTCGATATAGCTGGCGCCCTGGCGCATAGCGGTGCGCAGCGCCTGCTGCAGCGCCGGGCAGGGCTGGAACAGATCGGTCAGGCTGTGGCGCAGCAGCTCGCGGCTGCCCAGCGCCAGCAGGCTCTCGCAGGCGGGATTGACGAAGCGCAGCGCTGCGGCGGCGTCGCAGATCAGCACCGGGGTGTCTAATAATTCCAGTCCGGCGAAGCTGGGGGTCGGCATGGGGGTCCGCTCTCGATGGATGGGAGGCGCGGCGTGGCCGCGTCATGGACGAGCAATAAGCGCGCCAGCTTTTGGCTTGCGCGCTTGCGGGGCGTGGACGCGCGTGGCGGGAGTAGTTTGCACCGAAGTGGTGCATTAGGCTAGGGCAGACCCAATTCCTTCTTCAGCGCGGTCACGTTCTTTTCGCGATCGGTGACTTCGTCCTGCAGCTTCTGCACGCGGTCCTGGTATTTCTTGTAGTTGCGGGCCTCGTCGCCCAGGCGCACGGCCTTGCCGTCCGCCAGCGCCTTCTTGGCGGCGTCCAGCGCCTTGGCCTCGTTGGACAGCTCTTGCTCCAGAATTTTTTTGCGGCCGCCGTCGCGCTGCTTCTGGGTATCGGCGTCCACCATGGGAGCGCCGCCGGAGGCGGGGGAGCGATCGGCGCCGTTGGCCGGCTTGCGGCCGTGATAGGTGGACAGCGGGCTCAGCGTGATGGGCTGCGAGCCGCGCAGCGGCACATTGGTGTAAGTGACGTTGCCTTGCGCGTCCACGTATTTGTAGATGGTGGCGGCCTGGACGCCGCCGCAGGCCAGCAGCAGGCATAAAGCGAGAGTTTTCATGGTCCGGAACGGGTAAGGGTGCCCCTGAATGATAAGCAAATCGCCGGTGGCCGTCATGGGGGAGGCTGCGCTTAAATGTAAAACGGCAGCCCGGGGGCTGCCGTCTTCCACGCGGTGTCTCGGTTTAAAGCGAGTAATACATCGCGAATTCGACCGGGTGGGTGGTCATGCGGGCCAGGTTCACTTCCTGCATCTTCAGTTCGATGTAGGCGTCGATCCATTCATTGGAGAACACGCCGCCGCGGGTCAGGAACTCGCGGTCCGCGTCCAGCGCGGCCAGGGCTTCGTCCAGCGAGGCGCACACGGTCGGGATCAGCTTGTCTTCTTCCGGCGGCAGATCGTACAGGTTCTTGTCCGCAGCATCGCCCGGGTGGATCTTGTTCTGGATGCCGTCCAGGCCGGCCATCATCAGCGCGGAGAAGCACAGGTACGGGTTGGCCAGCGGATCCGGGAAGCGCGCTTCGATGCGGCGAGCCTTGGGGCTGGCCACGTGCGGGATGCGGATGGAGGCGGAGCGGTTCTTGGCGGAGTAAGCCAGCTTCACCGGGGCTTCGTAGTGCGGAACCAGACGCTTGTAGGAGTTGGTGCCCGGGTTGGTGATGGCGTTCAGCGCCTTGGCGTGCTTGATGATGCCGCCGATGTAGTACAGGGCGGTATCGGACAGGCCGGCGTAGCCTTCGCCCGCGAACAGGTTTTGGCCATCCTTCCAGATGGATTGGTGCACGTGCATGCCGGAGCCGTTGTCGCCGACGATGGGCTTGGGCATGAAGGTGGCGGTCTTGCCATAGCTGTGGGCCACGTTGTGCACCACGTACTTCAGGATCTGGGTCCAGTCGGCGCGCTGGGTCAGCGTGCTGAACTTGGTGCCGATTTCGTTCTGGCCGGCGGTGGCCACTTCGTGGTGGTGCACTTCAACCGGAATGCCCAGCTCTTCCAGCAGCAGCACCATGGCGGAGCGGATGTCCTGCGAGGAATCCACCGGCGGGACCGGGAAGTAGCCGCCCTTGATGCCCGGGCGGTGGCCCATATTGCCGCCTTCGAATTCTTCAGCCGAGGCCCAGGCCGCTTCTTCGGCCTTGATCTTGACGAAGCAGCCGGACATGTCGGCGCCCCAGGTGATGCTGTCGAAAATGAAGAATTCCGGCTCCGGGCCGAAGTAGGCGGTGTCGCCGATGCCGGAGGCCTTCAGGTAGGCTTCGGCGCGCTTGGCGATGGAGCGCGGGTCGCGGTCATAGCCCTTGCCGTCGGCCGGGTCGATCACGTCGCAGTGCATGAATACGGTCGGCTCGTCGAAGAACGGGTCGATGCGGGCGGTAGCCGGGTCGGCGATCAGCAGCATGTCGGAGGCCTGGATGCCTTTCCAGCCGGCGATGGAGGAGCCGTCGAAGGCGTGGCCGCGTTCGAACCACTCCGCGGCGTCGTCGAGCAGCACATGGGCCGGGATGGAGACGTGCTGTTCTTTGCCGCGAGTGTCGGTAAAGCGCAGATCGACAAATTTGACGTCGTTTTCTTGGATCAGTTTGACTACGTCGGCTACTGCCATGGTTTATCTCCTGAAAGGCAACGTGCACCCAAGGGCAAGTGCGGAAAATTGGTACGCCCGGCATTAAGCAGGAAGCGTGCCAGCTCGAAAAACGCAGCTGCTGCATTGTGTCATAGCCGCATGGCCTTAGCCAGCTGCCTGGAATGGACTGAATTGAACCAGAATGGTGCCGCTGAATATTGACTTGCACCATATTGGTGCTATTTGCCAGCGGCCGGGACTGGGCAGATAATCGGCAGCATAAGCCAAGCGTGTTGCAGAAGGAGGAAAGCGTCATGAGCCGCATGAACGAAATACTGCGGGCCGCCCATGAGCGGGCGGAGCGACTGGGTCTGCCCTATAGCGGGGCGGTGCTGCCGGACGAGGCCCACGAACTGATGCAGGGGCTGCCCAAGGCGGTGCTGCTGGACGTGCGCAGCCATGCTGAGTGGCAGTTCGTCGGCGTGGTGCCGCAGGCGGTCAATATCGAATGGCGCAGCTTTCCCGGCATGGCGCTGAATCCCAATTTCCTGGTCCAGCTGCAGCATCAGGTCGATCCGGAGGCCGTGCTGCTGGTGATGTGCCGCTCCGGCGTCCGTTCCGACGAGGTGGCGCGGCTGGCTGCGGCCAATGGCTACAGCGAGGTGTACAACGTGCTGGAAGGCTTCGAGGGCGACAAGGACGAGAGCGGCCGCCGCAACACGGTGGGCGGCTGGCGCCAGCGCGGCCTGCCGTGGACGCAGGGCTGAGCCGGTTTGACGGTGGCGGTTGAAGTTTGCGGCGTTACGCGGCAAAGTGTGGCCTGACAACGCCGCCGCGCGCGGCACCAGGCTGTTGATAAAGTGATTGGGAACGATTCTGCAGGATCCGGCATCGCCGGTCCTCTCTACATAAGTGCTTGAATCCGCAGCTGATATCCCAATCTCCCCGCCCTTGCCCAGCAAGGGGGCCTCGTTTTCGAGAGGGAGGGGGCTTTGTCAACAATCCGCCGCCGCCGAGCGGCCCACAATTTTGGAAAGCCGACCATGACCGACCGTTACGCCGTTATCGGCAACCCGATTTCCCATAGCCAGTCGCCGTTCATTCATCAGGAATTCGCCCAGGCCACCGGCCAGGACATCAGCTATGAAAAGCTGTTCGCCGACATCGGCAAGTTCAATGAAGTGGTGCGCGAATTCGCGGCCGCGGGCGGCAAGGGCCTGAATATCACCCTGCCGTTCAAGGGCGACGCCTTCCGCTACGCCGGCGAGCTGACCGAGCGCGCGCGCGCGGCCGAGGCGGTGAATACCCTGGCCTTCCGCGACGGCAAGGTGTACGGCGACAACACCGACGGCGTGGGCCTGGTGCGCGACATCGTGGAAAATCTGGACTACCCGATCACCGGCCAACGCGTGTTGATCCTCGGCGCCGGCGGCGCGGTGCGCGGCGTGCTGGAGCCGATTCTGGAACAGAAGCCGGCCAGCCTGACCATCGCCAACCGCACGGTGATCAAGGCCGAGGCGCTGGCGCATCATTTCGCGCGCTACGGCAAGGTGGAGGCGGTGGGCTACGACGCGCTGGAGGGCCGCAGCTTCGACATCATCATCAACGCCACATCCACCAGCCTGAACAACGAGATGCCGCCGCTGCCGCACGGCGTATTCACGCCGCGCACCCTGGCCTACGACATGGTCTACAGCGCCGGCCTGACGCCCTTCCTGCAGCGCGCCCAGGGCGAAAACGCCGGCATGCTGGCCGATGGCCTGGGCATGCTGGTGGAGCAGGCGGCCGAGTCGTTCTCCATCTGGCGCGGCGTGCAGCCGGATACGCGCAAGGTGACCAATATGTTGAGGGAAGTGCTGGCCTGACGGCCGCGGCCCGGCGCCGCCGGGCCTGTGTTCCCGCCATGGCAATCTGCCGTTGAGCGGTCATGCGTATGAGAAGGGGCTCGCCGCGCGAGTGAAATGATGCGTCTTTTTCTGAAAATACTGGCGGCCCTGTTGGCCGCCTTTCTGCTGTATAACCTCTGGATATTCGGCCACATCCTGTATTGGCGGGATCACAATCCCGACGCCAGCTCCTTTATGAACGAGCAGCTGGCCAAGCTGAAGCAGGACGATCCGGACGCTGAGCTGAGCCATCGCTGGGTGCCGTACGACAGGATATCGCCCAATCTGAAGCGAGCCCTGATCGCGGCGGAAGACGCCAAGTTCGTCGATCACGAAGGCTTCGATTGGGACGGCATCGAGGCGGCTTTTGAAAAGAACTTGAAAAAGGGCCATATCGTCGCCGGCGGCTCCACCATCAGCCAGCAACTGGCCAAGAACTTGTTCCTGTCCAGCGGCAAGACGCCCTGGCGCAAGCTGGAGGAGGCGCTGATCACGGTCATGCTGGAGAAGACCCTGGACAAGCGCCGCATCTTCGAGATCTATTTGAATGTGATCGAGTGGGGCAACGGCGTGTTCGGCGCCGAGGCGGCGTCGCGCCATTATTTCCGCACCAGCGCGGCGCGCTTGTCCAGCGGGCAGGCGGCCAAACTGGCAGCCATGGTGCCCAATCCGCGTTATTACGACGATCATCGCAACGCGCCGGGCCTGGCCAAGAAAACCCGCATCATCCAGCGGCGCATGGGCTACGCCGATCTGCCCTGAGGCGAACGAGAACCCGGCCGGCCTTTTGAGCCGGCCGCCCCGTTCGTGTTATGATTCCGGCTGGATTTTTACCGCCGCGCGCTCAGCGCGGCTTTGCGTATGGACTTGCCCAGCCACCCCTTCATTCTTCCCTTTTTGGCGTAATCCTTGGCCCGCAGCGCGCTTTGCCCGGCCAGGGCAAAGGAGTCTGCATGACGCTTGCCGTCACCCCGCAATCCGCGGATCGTCTGCAATACAGTCTGCAACTGGTGCAGCGCCTGATCGAGCGTCAGCGCGAGCTGGAAGCGCCGCCGCGTTCCGATGACGGCGAGCCGGGGGCGGCGAGCGCGCGCGAGAATCTGGCCGAATTGCGGGATAAGCTGGCGCAGCTGCATCCGGCCGACATCGCGCGCGTGCTGGAGGCTTTGCCGCTGGAAGACCGCCTGCTGGCCTGGCGCCTCATTGAGCCGCTCCGCGACGGCGCCATTCTGTTGGAGGTGTCGGACGCGGTGCTCGAATCGCTGGTCGAGGCGATGGCGCCCGGTCAGCTGGTCGCTATCCTGGCGGCGCTGGATACCGACGATATGGCGGAACTGGCGCCGCATCTGCCGCGCCATGTGGTGTACGAGGCGATGGGGCGGCTGGACGAAGAGGCGCGCGGCCAGCTGCAGGAAGTGCTGTCTTACGAAGAAGACCGCGTCGGCGCGCTGATGGACTTCGAGCTGGTGAAGATCCGCGCCGACGTCAGCTGCGAGGTGGTGCTGCGCTACCTGCGCCGTTTTGACGAGCTGCCCAATCAGACCGACAAGATCTTCGTTACCGATGAAGCGGGGCGCTTGCGGGGCGTGCTGCCCATCCGCAAGCTGCTGGTGTCGGACCCGGAGGCCATGGTGGCCGACGCGATGGCCACCGAGGTGGTGAGCTTTCATCCAGACGAGCCGGCGCTGGACGCGGCGCAGGCCTTCGAGCGTTATGACCTAGTGACGGCGCCGGTGGTGGACGAGCGCGGCGCACTGCTGGGCCGGCTGACGGTGGACGCCATGGTGGACGTGATCCGCGAAGAGGGCGACAGCGAGGTGCTGAACCTGGCCGGTTTGAAAGAGGAAGAGGATCTGTTCGCGCCGGTGATGGATTCCGTGCGCAACCGCTGGGCCTGGCTGGCCATCAACTTGTGCACTGCCTTCTTCGCCTCGCGCGTGATCGGCGCCTTCGAGCATTCCATCGCCCAGTTGGTGGCGTTGGCCGCGTTGATGCCCATCGTCGCCGGCATAGGCGGCAACTCCGGCAACCAGACCATTACCATGATTGTGCGCGCGCTGGCCATGGGCCAGATGCGGACCGGCCAGGCCGGCCGGTTGTGGCGCAAGGAGCTGGGCGTCAGCGTGATCAATGGCATGGTCTGGGGCAGCGTGATCGGCGCCGTGGCCTGGCTGCTGTACGGCAACGTTTCGCTGGGCCTGGTGATGCTGGCGGCGATGACGCTGAACCTGATGCTGGCGGCGACGATGGGGGTGCTGATCCCGACGCTGATGCAAAAGCTGGGCAAGGACCCGGCGCTGGGCTCCAGCGTGCTGATCACCGCCTGCACCGACTCCGGCGGTTTTCTGATATTCCTGGGGCTGGCCACCCTGTTCCTGTTGTAGAGGCATGATGCTGACCATAGAACAGGCGCTGCGGCGCCACCCCTTGCCCCGGCTGGAAAGCCGGATGCTGTTGATGCACGCGTGGCCTGAGCTGAGCCACGCCGCCATCATCGGCTACCCGGAACGCGAGCTGCCCGAGGCCGCGGCGTCGGCGTTCGAGGCGCTGGCCGCGCGGCGGCTGGCCGGCGAACCCATGGCCTACCTGATAGGAGAGCGCGAATTTTTTGGACGCGATTTCAAGGTGAGTCCGGCGGTGCTGATTCCGCGGCCGGAGACCGAGCATCTGGTGGAGCTGGCGCTGTCCAAGGCGGACAAGGCGTTGCCGATGCGGGTGGTGGATCTAGGTACTGGCAGCGGCATCATCGCCGTGACGCTGGCGCTGGAAGCGCCGGCCTGGCAGGTGTGCGCAGTGGATGTGTCGGCCGAGGCCCTGGCCGTGGCGAGCGGCAATGCCGGCAGCCTGGGCGCAGAGGTCGATTTTCGCCATGGCAGCTGGTATGCGCCTCTCCCGGAGAAGGCGCGCTTCGATCTGATCGTTTCCAATCCGCCGTATATCGAGCGCGACGATCGTCATCTGGCCGAAGGCGATCTGCGCTTCGAGCCGCGCGGCGCGCTGACCGATGAGGACGACGGCCTGTCCTGCCTGCGAGAGATCGCCGCGGGCGCGGCAGGGCGCCTGAATGCGGGCGGCTGGCTGCTGGTGGAGCATGGCTATGATCAGGGCGAGGCGGTGCGGGGCCTGTTTCTGGCCGCCGGCTTCATGGACGTGGCAACCGAGCCGGACCTGGCGGGGCTGGATCGCGTTACCGTCGGTCGTACGGCCGGCTAGGCGCGGGCCTGGCCCAAAACAAAAGCGGACCCTTGGGTCCGCCTGCTTGGCCTGGGCGATTACGCTTAGTGATGGTGGCCGTGTTCGCCGTGGGCGTGGCCGTGGCTGATTTCGTCCTGGCTGGCTGCGCGCACTTCCACCACCTTGGCGGAGAAACGGATGCTCATGCCGGCCAAGGGGTGGTTGGCGTCGACCACGGCCTTGCCGTCGGCGATGTCGGTGACGCGGAACAGCAGCAGTTCGCCGGTTTCCGGATCATCGGCTTCGAAGACCATGCCCACTTCCACGTCGGCCGGGAACACTTCCAGGTCTTCCACGCGGACCAGCTCTTCTTCCGGATCGCCGAAAGCGTCGTCGGAGGTCAGCTTGACGTCAACGGATTCGCCGACGTTCTTGCCTTCCAGCGCCTCTTCCACCAACGGGAAGATGCCATCGTAGCCGCCGTGCAGATAGCTGATCGGCTCTTCGGTCTTGTCGAGCAGGTTGTTGTCGGCGTCGAACATCTCGTAGTGGAGCGTGACGATGGTGTTTTTGGCGATTTGCATGAGTCGATTATCCGTGAGGATGGTGAAAAAACTTGACAGAGATGGTCACGAGGGTGTTCCTATCCTCCGCAAGATAGGGCGTCTGAGCGCCTGGCCGTATTGTAAACCATAGACGGGCCTTAGCGTCCGTGAAAAAAACGATGAATACTGTAAACCTGCTGGGCGGCATGTCGCCCGAACAATTCCTGGCCGAATACTGGCACAAGAAGCCGCTGTTGATCCGCGGCGCGCTGAAAGACGTCGGCCCGCACGTCGATTTCGCCGAGCTGTCCAGGCTGGCGCAGCTGGAAGACGCAGAGTCGCGGCTGATCGAATACAAGAAGGGCAAGTGGCATCTGGAGCGCGGCCCGTTCCGCGCTTCGCGCTTCCGCAAACTGGCGGAGACCGACTGGACGCTGCTGGTGCAAGGCGTCAATCACCATTTGCCGCATATCGACGAGATACTGTGGCGTTTCAACTTCATCCCTTATGCCAGGCTGGACGATCTGATGATCAGCTACGCTCCGCCTGGCGGCACCGTGGGCCCGCATTTCGACGCCTACGATGTGTTCCTGCTGCAGGTGGGGGGCAAGAAGCGCTGGCAGATTTCGTCTCAGCGCGACGACGACTTCATCGAGGACGCTCCCATCCGCGTGCTGAAGGATTTCCGCATGGAGCAGGAGTTTGTGCTGGAGCATGGCGACATGCTGTACCTGCCGCCGCACTGCGCGCACTACGGCGTGGCGCTGGAGCCGGGCATGACGTATTCGATAGGCTTCCGCGCGCCGCCGGCGCAAGAGCTGGCTACGCAGTTCCTGGTGTATTTGCAGGACAGGATCTGCCTGGACGGCGTCTACGCCGATCCAGACCTGAAGCTGCAGGCCGAGCCGGCCCGCATCGGCGACGAAATGATAGAGCAGGTAGCCGGCCTGCTGTCGCAGATCCGCTGGGACAAGGATACGGTGTGCGATTTTCTCGGGCACTACCTGACCGAGCCCAAGGCTCACGTGTTCTACGGCGCGCCCGAGGATGAGTTGGATGAGGACGCGTTCGCGGCGCAGGCGGTTGAACGCGGCCTGGAGCTGGACCGCAAGAGCCAGATCCTGTTTTGCGACGCTTGCGTTTATTGCAATGGCGAGAAGATGGAGGCGGCGGAGGAGGACTTGGCGGCCTGGCGGCGCTTTGGCAATCTGCGCCGGCTGCCGGCGGGCGACTATTCGGATGAAATGCTGTCTGTCTTGTACGACGGCTACCTGGCCGGATATTGGCGCTTGTCGGGTGATGTTGCTAATTAGCAACACATTTTGAGTTTGTATCGATTAGGCAACGCAATAAATGTGAATATTTCGGATGCGAACGCCCGTTTTTACGTCTGCGGGGCCTGTCGGCGGACTCAGCCGCGCCCAGGGTTTTTTTTAGATTTTTGCCCTCTATACAGCCATTTTTTTCGTGATACAATTTGCGAACTGATGGATTTTCAGTCGCGCGGCTCATTGTCGAGACCGTGCGATAACTGACGTCTTGTTCAACTTATCCTCAAAGGTAAAGAAAAAATGAAACAGTCGCTCCTCGTTGCTGCCCTGCTGGCCGTAGCCCTGTCCGCTTGCGGTAAGAAAGAAGCCCCGGCTGAAGCTTCCGCTCCGGCTGCCGAAGCTTCCGCTCCGGCCGCTTCCGCTCCGGCTGCTGAAGCTTCCGCTCCGGCCGCTTCCGCTCCGGCCGCTGACGCTTCCGCTCCGGCTGCTTCCGCTGCTAAGTAATTCCGCGGCGAGCAACATCAAAAAAACCGGCTTCGGCCGGTTTTTTTGCGTCTGCAAGCAAGAGATATCAATCGGCTAGCCAGCGCTTTTGTGGAAAAAGCCACAGATATCGTGGCCCAATACAAAGCGTTACATATAAAGCGAGCCTGGTCCAGCGTTTCCTGCGGATTTATTTTCTGCAATGAGAACGGCCAATTGATGTTCAAGGCATAAAAAAACAGCCCGCTGCGAGCGGGCTGTTGTATCTGCGGCTAGGCCTGTTGCGTCATTGCAACTCGGTTTGCAGCTTGCCGAGGGCGGCTTTGACGAAATCGTCGGAAAGAGGCTTGCCTTGCTTGTCCTGGATCTGCAGCGAGGTGGCGCCGTTGCCGTTTTCCTGCAGCTTGATGCGGTATTCCGGCTCGGTCGGCTTAACCGCTTTGCCGTCGCTGCTCTTCCAGAACGCCAGGCTGGACCAGAAGCCGCCGGAGCTGTCCGGGTTGTCGGTCTCGCTCTTGGCCGGCTTCACGTAATACAGGCCTTGCGAGCGGTCGCGGTCGGTGACGACCAGGCCCACGCGGTCCAGCGCCAGGCCGACGCGGCGCCAGGCGCGGTCGAAGCCATCCGCCAGCTGCAGGTGGCCGTCCACTATGGCGTCTTGCGGCTTGGCCGGCTTGGCCAAGGTCTGTTGAACCTGCTGCTTGGCTTTTTCTTCGTTCATGCCCAGGCGCATCATGAAACGGCCCAGCAGCTCGGCTTCCAGATTGGGATCGGTGGCGCGCGGCTGCCACACAGTATTGGTCTTGCTGGTGTCGGCGTAGACCTCTTCCATGCCGCGGTGCGAGAAATACACCTCGGTGCCTTGCGGCGTGTTTTCCAGGCGGATGCGGAATTTGTCGCGCTCGCCGGTGGAGTACACGCTGCCGAGGCCCACGGTTTCCAGCAGCTTGCGCAGGCCGTCGTTCGGCAGCTTGGCGCGGTTTTCGGCCCAGTCGGTCTCCATGATGCCGAGGCCCGGGTCCTCGTTCTTGATCACGAAGCCGTTTTCCTGCCAGAACGCTTTCAGCACCGGCCACAGTTCGGCGGCCTTCTTGTTGCCCACCAGCAGCCAGCGTTGGGTGCCGGCGCGTTCCATCTTGATATTGTCCAGCTGGTTGATGGCTACCGGCGAAGCGGCTGCTGGCGCTGCGGCATCCGGGCTGGCGGCGACGACGCCGCCGGGCAGATTGTATTTGTTCTGGATTTGCGGCGCGGTCAGGTCCGGCGGCACTTCCAGGCTATTGGTGGTGGTTTTCGGCGCATCGGACTTGTAGTCCAAATTTTTGCTGAGCGGTTGCTGGCTGCTGCTGCAAGCGGCCATTAGGCCGGTTGCCAGCAGGATCGCGACGGACGCGCTGCGTTTCATGCGTACTCCCATCAAGCAGGGGGTGATCAAATGACTTCGGCTTGCTGCATTGCCGCTTCGACGGCCGCCTCTGCGCAAGCGCTCAGCGGAGTCAAGGGCAGGCGGATGCCGGCGGGGATGCGTTGCATCCGCGACAGCGCCCATTTGGCCGGAATCGGGTTCGGTTCGATGAACAGCTGCTTGTGCAGGCCTTGCAGCTTGTCGTTGATGGCGCGAGCTTGGGCGACTTCGCCCGAGGTGGCGGCCACGCACAGCTGGCTCATCAGTTTGGGGGCGATATTGGCGGTGACCGAGATCACGCCGTGGCCGCCGCACAGCATGAAGGCCATGCCGGTGGCGTCGTCGCCGGAGTAAAGCGCGAAATCCTTGGGCGCGCGCAGGGCCAGGTCGCAGGCGCGGCCGATATCGCCGGTGGCGTCTTTCAGGCCGACGATGTTCGGGTGCTGGGCCAGGCGCAAGGCGGTGTCGTTGCTCATGTCGGCCACGGTGCGGCCGGGCACGTTATAGAGGATGACCGGCAGCGGGCTTTCGTCGGCGATGGCGCGGAAGTGCTGATAAATGCCTTCCTGGGTGGGCTTGTTGTAGTACGGCACCACGGACAGCACCATGTCGGCGCCGACATCGGCCGAAAGCTGGCCCAGCTCGATCGCCTCGCTGGTGGCGTTGCCGCCCGCGCCCGCGATGACTTTGACCCGGCCCTTGGCGTATTCCACCACCGCTTTCACTACTGCTATGTGCTCTTCGACCGACAGCGTGGCCGATTCGCCGGTGGTGCCGACGGCGACGATGCCGGAAGTGCCGTTTTCGATGTGGAACTCAACCAATCGTTGCAGCGCCGCAAAATCCACCGCGCCATCGCTGGACATCGGCGTGACGAGCGCTACCAAGCTGCCGGTAAGCATAGTTCTGCCTATCTGGAATAAGGATTTACAAGGCTTACGATTGTAGCGGAATTCGTCTGGCTGGCAAAAGTTCGTGGCGAACAAGGCTGGAAGGACTCGGGAAATCATCGCGCGTGTGCTAGAATCCTACGTTTTTCCGATACTTACGGCTTACGGCTGAAGGATCTTCAAGCGTGATTACCACAAGCAATATTACGATGCAGTTTGGCGTGAAACCTTTGTTCGAGAAGGTGACCGTCAAATTCGGCGAAGGCAACCGTTACGGCCTGATCGGCGCCAATGGTTCCGGCAAATCCACTTTCATGAAAATCCTGGGTGGCGACCTGGAGCAGACCGCGGGCGAAGTCGCCATCGAGAACGGCCTGCGCCTGGGCAAGCTGCGTCAGGACCAATTCGGCTACGAAGAGCGCCGCGTAATCGATGTGGTGATGATGGGCCACACCGAGATGTGGGCGGCGATGAGCGAACGCGACGCCATCTACGCCAATCTGGAAGCCACCGAAGACGATTACATGCGCGCGGCCGACCTGGAGGCCAAGTTCGCCGAGTACGACGGCTACACCGCCGAAGCGCGCGCGGGCGAACTGCTGATGGGCGTGGGCATCCCGGTCGATCAGCACTTCGGTCCGATGAGCGAAGTGGCGCCGGGCTGGAAGCTGCGAGTGCTGCTGGCGCAGGCGCTGTTCTCCAATCCGGACATCCTGCTGTTGGACGAACCGACCAACAACCTGGACATCAACACCATCCGCTGGCTGGAGCACGTGCTGAACGAGCGCAACTCCACCATGATCATCATCTCGCACGACCGCCACTTCCTGAACTCGGTGTGCACCCACATGGCGGACTTGGACTACAACACCATCCGCATCTACCCGGGCAATTACGACGACTACATGATCGCGTCGGCCCAGGCGCGCGAGCGTCAGCTGTCGTCCAACAGCAAGGCCAAGGAGCGCATCCAGGAGCTGCAGGAGTTCGTGGCCCGCTTCTCCGCCAACAAGTCCAAGGCCCGCCAGGCCACCTCGCGCCTGAAGCAGGTGGACAAACTGAAGTCCGAGATGGTGGAAGTGAAGCCGTCCAGCCGCCAGAACCCGTTCATCCGTTTCGAGATGGACGACAAGTTCAAGCTGCACCGCCAGGCGGTGGAGGTGGAGAACCTCAACAAGGCGTATGAAAACAAGGTCCTTTTCAAGGATCTGAACCTGATCCTGGAAGCCGGAGCCCGTCTGGCCATCATCGGCCCCAACGGCGCGGGCAAGACCTCGCTGGTCAAGCTGCTGGCCGGCGCGTTCGAGCAAGCCTACGCCGAAGGCCTGACCGCCGATTACGGCGCCATCAAGTGGGCCGAGAAGGCGCAAATCGGCTATTTCGCGCAGGATCACGAGGCTGATTTCGACAGCGACTGGACCCTGAGCGAATGGATGCGCCAATGGGGCCAGGAAGGCGACGATGAGCAGGCGATCCGCGCCACGCTGGGCCGCTTGCTGTTTGGCGGCGACGAGGTGGGCAAGGCGGTGCGCGTGCTGTCCGGCGGCGAGAAGGGCCGCATGCTGTACGGCAAGCTGATCCTGCAGAAGCCTAACGTGATGATCATGGACGAGCCGACCAACCATATGGACATGGAGTCGATCGAGTCCCTGAACATGGCGCTGGAAAAGTACAAGGGCACCTTGATCTTCGTCTCGCACGATCGCCAATTCGTGAGCTCTCTGGCGACTCACGTGCTGGAGCTGGACGGCAAGGGCGGCTACGACTACTACATCGGCAACTATGAAGACTATCTGGCCAGCAAGGGCCTGGAGTAATCCGGTTACGAGCCGTCGCAGCTCGTAACTTGTACCGGCGGGAGGGGGTGCGCTATATTGCAGCGCACCAACTCCCGCCTTTTTCATGCGCCGCGCGCGGCGCGATAACAATAATCAGGGACCCGGCCGGGAGGGTCGATGCCAGGAGACATCTGGTGCTCATCCGTCCCTAGGCGGCCTGATGAGATCTGCAAAGCAGTAAGAGAAGGAAATATCATGCGTTTAAAAGGGAAGGTTTCCATCATCACCGGCTCCGCCAGCGGCATCGGCAAGGCCACCGCTGAAAAATTCGTCAAGGAGGGCGCCATCGTCGCGGTGTGCGACCTGAACCTGGACGCGGTCAATGCCGTGGTCGATGAATTGAAGGCGCTGGGCGGCGAGGCTTACGGCTACAAGGTAGACGTGACCAACAAGGGCCAGATCGCCGAAATGGTGGCCGATCTGAAGAACCGTTGCGGCCGCATCGACGTCCTAGTCAACAATGCCGGCATCGTGCAGGACGCGCAGTTGATCAAGATGACCGAAGAGCAGTTCGACAAGGTGATCGACATCAACCTGAAGGGCGTTTACAACTGTGCCCGCGCGGTGGTGGACACCATGGTGGAGCAGGGAGGCGGCGTGATCCTGAACGCCTCGTCGGTGGTCGGCGTCTACGGCAACTTTGGCCAGACCAACTACGCGGCCGCCAAGTTCGGCGTGATCGGCTTCGTCAAGACTTGGGCCAAGGAACTGGGCAAGAAGGGCATACGCGCCAACGCGGTCTGCCCGGGCTTCGTCGCCACGCCCATCCTGAAGGCCATGCCGGAGAAGGTGCTGCAGGCGATGGAAGACAAGGTGCCGATGCGCCGCATGGCCGATCCGGCCGAGATCGCCAACGTCTACGCCTTCCTGGCGTCGGACGAGGCCAGCTACATCAATGGCGCGGCCATCGAGGTGACCGGCGGCCTGACGCTGTAAGCGCGAATCCGCAGCGCCCAAGAAAACGCCCCGGCAGGTCCGGGGCGTTTGCGTATGCGCTTGAGCGAACGAGGCGAAGCCCCTGCGGGGCGGGACGGGTTTTAATCATCGTCGCCGTCGACATCGTGCGCCAGCAGCGCCGAGTCCACTTCGCGCCGGTGCAGATGGGGCGCGAACAGTTCGATGAAGGTATAGGCGAAACCGCGCAGATAGGCGTCCTTGCGTATGCCTATCTTGGTGGTGGACGGCTCGAACAGGTGGCCGGCGTCTATCGAAACCAGGCCTTGGTCGCGCGCGGGTTCGTAAGCCATGGTGGCGATGATGCCTATGCCCAGGCCCAGCGAGACATAGGTCTTGATCACATCGGTGTCGATCGCGGTCAGCACCACGTTGGCGCTGAGGCCTTGGTCGGCGAAGGCTTTGTTGATCTTGGAGCGGCCGG
This sequence comes from Chromobacterium alticapitis, assembly GCF_002924365.1. Lineage (GTDB taxonomy): Bacteria > Pseudomonadota > Gammaproteobacteria > Burkholderiales > Chromobacteriaceae > Chromobacterium > Chromobacterium alticapitis. Next base: position 23,871 of record NZ_PQWB01000047.1, read on the forward strand.
CGAAGGCGAAATCGTAAGTGACGATGGGGAAGCGGGCGATGTCGGCCAGCGTGATCTCATGATCCAGCTTGGCCAGCGGATGGTCCTTGGGCACCACCACGGAGCGGTTCCATTCATAGCAGGGCAGGGTGGCCAGCTCTTTGTACAGCGCGATGCCCTCGGTGGCGATGGCCAGATCGGCTTCGCCGGACACCACCATTTCGCAGATCTGGGTCGGGCTGCCCTGTTTCAGCGACAGTCTGACCTTGGGATAGCGGCGCACGAATTCGGCGATGGCCTGCGGCAGCGCGTAGCGGGCCTGGGTGTGGGTGGTGGCGATGGTGAGCGCGCCTTCGGACTCGCGCGAGAACTCCTCGCCGACGCGCTTCAGGTTTTGCGCCTCGCGCAGGATGCGCTCCGAGATGCGCAGCACTTCCTTGCCGGGTTCAGACACTGAAACCACGCGCTTGCCGTTGCGAATGAACACCTGAATGCCCAGCTCGTCCTCCAGCAAGCGGATCTGCTTGGAAATGCCCGGTTGCGAGGTATGCAGCTTTTCCGCCGCCTCGGAAACGTTGAGCCCCTGCTTGGCCACCTCCACCAGGTAGCGCAGTTGTTGTAGTTTCATATGAAAGCCTGTCCTCCTTAAAACCTACAGTCATTAAATACTAACACAATATTCTTTTAGGTTTATAAGCGCTTTGGTTAGGATACCCTCGAACCATCCCCGGAGCGCTTGATGAGCCTGGAGTCCAAACTTGCCGCCACGTCGGCCCTGCTGCAAACGATAGCCGCCGAATACCCAGACGCGGTGCTTGCCAATAGTTACGGCGCCGAAGACATGGTGCTGACCGATCTGATCGCCCGCCTGGCTTTGCCCCTGCGGAGCTTCAGCCTGGATACCGGCCGCTTGCCGGCCGAAACCTACGAGTTGATGCAGCAAGTGGGCGAGCGCTACCCGGATCATCCGGTGCAGGTGTATTTCCCGGAAACCGCCGCCACCGAACAATACGTCAACCTCCACGGCATCAACGGTTTTTACCAGAGCGTGGAACTGCGCAAATCCTGTTGCGCGATCCGCAAGCTGGAGCCGCTCAAGCGCGCCCTGGCGGGCCGTTCCGCCTGGATCACAGGCTTGCGCCGCCAGCAATCGCCCACGCGGCTGGATTTGGCCGACAAGGAATACGACGCCGACAATGGCCTGCTGAAGTTCAGCCCGTTATTGGATTGGACCGAGGCCGAAGTATGGCAGTACCTGCGCGACAATGAGGTGCCGTACAACGCGCTGCACGACCGCCATTACCCCTCGATAGGCTGCGCGCCCTGTACCCGCGCCATCAGCGTGGGCGAGGACATCCGCGCCGGCCGCTGGTGGTGGGAAAACCCGGAAACCAAGGAATGCGGGCTGCACGTCAAGGCCAGTCCGCTGAAGCGCCCCGTCTGACCCGCCGCCATAGGCTTTTCTGCTGGAATCCAATATGTATCGTTACGATGAAGTCGACCACCGCCTGGTGCGGGAACGCGTGGAGCAGTTCCGCGATCAGACGCGCCGCTTCCTGGCCGGCGAGCTGACCGAGGACGAGTTCCGCCCGCTGCGGCTGATGAACGGCCTGTATATCCAGCGCCACGCGCCCATGCTGCGCGTGGCCATCCCGTACGGCCACCTGCGCAGCGAGCAATTGCGCAAGCTGGCCGATATCGCCCGCCGCTACGACAAGGGCTACGGCCATTTCACCACCCGACAGAACATCCAGTTCAACTGGCCGGCGCTGGAGAGGGTGCCGGACATTCTCGAAGAATTATCCACGGTGGAAATGCACGCGATCCAGACTTCCGGCAACTGCGTGCGCAACACCACGACCGACGCCTTCGCGGGCGTCGCCGCCGACCAGTTATTCGACCCGCGGCCGTATTGCGAAATCATCCGCCAGTGGAGCACGCTGCACCCGGAATTCGCCTTCCTGCCGCGCAAGTTCAAGATCGCCGTCTCCGGCAGCGTGGAGGACCGCGCGGCCACCATGGTCCACGACATCGGCCTGCATGTCAGCCGCAACGCGGACGGCGAGGCGGGCTTCAAGGTCATCGTCGGCGGCGGCCTGGGCCGCACGCCCATGGTGGGAGAGGTGATACGCGAATTCCTGCCGCGCCAGCACCTGCTGACCTATCTGGACGCGGTCTTGCGCGTGTACAACCGTTTTGGCCGACGCGACAACAAATACAAGGCGCGGGTCAAGATCCTGGTCAAGGCCATGACGCCGGCAGGTTTCGCCGCCAAGGTGGAAGACGAATGGCTGCATCTGAAAGACGGCCCGGCGACGCTGCGCGACGAGGACGTCGCCCACTACGCCAGTTTCTTTGACGATCCGGCTTATCCGGACTTGGCCGATCATCCGGCCGAGTTGAGCGCCCCGCTGGCCGAGGACAAGGCCTTCGCCCGTTGGTATGAGCGCAATACGCGCGAACACCGCCAGCCCGGCTACCGCTCGGTGGTGCTGTCGTTGAAGGAAACCGGCGCGCCGCCGGGAGACATCACGGCAGAGCAGATGGAGGCGGCGGCAGACTGGGCGGACCGCTTCGGCTTCGGCGAACTGCGTGTGGCGCACGAGCAGAACCTGGTGTTGCCGGACGTGGCGCAGAAAGACCTGTACGACTTGTGGCGGGAGGCCAGGCAGCAGCGCATGGCCACGCCCAATATCGGCCTGTTGACCGACATCATCAGTTGCCCGGGCGGCGACTTCTGTTCCTTGGCCAACGCGCGATCGATTCCGGTGGCCAACGCGATCCAGCAAACTTTCGACGACCTGGACTATCTGCATGATCTGGGCGAGATCGCCTGCAATTTTTCGGGCTGCATGAATGCCTGCGGCCACCATCACATCGGCAATATCGGCATACTCGGCGTCGACAAGAACGGCGAGGAGTGGTACCAGATCACGCTGGGCGGCAGCCAGGGCAGCGACACCGCCATCGGCAAGGTGATAGGCCCGTCCTTCGCCCAGGCCGACGTGCCGGTGGCCTTCGGCAAGATCATGCAGGTCTATGTCGAAAAACGGCAAGGCGGAGAGCGCTTTATCGAAACCCTGCGCCGCGTCGGCGTGGAACCGTTCAAGGAGAGAGTCTATGCCCCGCTACATTAAGCACGGCGAGGAGCGGCGCGACGAATGGACGCTGCTGCGGCCGGACGAGCAGGGCGGCTTGCCTGCGGCGCCCGCGGAGGCCGACGTGATCGTGCCCCTGGCCGCCTGGCTGGCGGACGCGGCGCAATGGCAGGCCCGGCCGGGCCGGGTGGGCGTGTGGCTGGCGCCGGACGATGAGCCCGCGCGGCTGCTGCCGCATCTGCCCAGCCTGGCCGTCGTGGCGATTGACTTTCCCGCCTTTACCGATGGCCGCGGCTATAGTCTCGCCAGGTTGCTGCGCGAGCGATATCATTTCGATGGGGAACTTCGGGCTGTTGGCGATGTCTGGCAGGATTTGATCCACCCTTTGTGGCAGGTGGGATTCGACGCCTTTCTGATCAAGGATGGCAAGCGGCTGGATGTGAAGGGTTATTACAATACCTTTAGCGATGGCTATCAAGTCACTTATCGTCAGCCGCAGCCACTGTTTCGCCGGCGCGTCACACAGCCGTAATGTGTCGCGTGCGGGAGACAGGTTTTTACGATAATTAGCGAAATGTGATGCATTTGTGCAACGTTTGACTGGCGTCGCGTCCGGCCCCGTGTTGACATGGTGTTGCTGGATTCCTATAGTGCGGGTTAACTGCATCAACACAGCATGTAGCCATCTCTGATGTTTGCAGTCAACTTGTTCGCGTGGTCTTTGCGTCAGCCCGCATTGCGACCCATTTTATAGATTAAAGAGGGAATAACATGACTAAACAGCTGAAACTGAGCGCACTGGTTGCCGCCCTGTTGGTTTCCGCTAGCGCTTTTGCTGCTAAACCGGGTTACGCCGTAGACCAGTCCACCGACGGTGTTGTTCGCAACAACTACGGCGAATGCTGGCGCACCTCCACCTTCGACAAGGCCGCCAACGGTCTGGTTGAATGCGGCGACCGCGAAGCGGCCAAGCCGGTAGTCGCTGCTCCGGTTGCTCCGAAGCCGGTTCTGGTTCCGATGAAGGAAAAAGTGACCCTGTCCGCCAAGGTTCTGTTCGACTTCAACAAGTCCACCCTGCGCGCCGATGCCAAGAACGAACTGGATCCGCTGGTTGCCAAGCTGAAGGCCCACGCCGGCCAAGGCCACCTGACTGGCGTTGAAATCGACGGTTTCACCGACTTCATGGGTTCCGACAAGCTGAACAACGCTCTGTCCCAGAAGCGCGCCGACGCTGTTAAGTCCTACTTCGTGAACGAAGGCGTGCCGGCCGAGAAGGTAACTTCCGTTGGCAAGGGCAAGGCTGAAGCCAAGATGTCCGAAGAGTGCAAGGCCAAGTTCCCGAAATACGTGAAGAACAAGAAGCAAAACGCCGAAATCAAGGCTTGCATCGAGTCTGATCGTCGCGTTGAAGTCGTAATCGACGCCGTGAAGGAAACCATGGTTGAGCAGCCGGCCAAGTAAGCCAGACGCCTCCATGAAAAGCCCCGCTTATGGCGGGGCTTTTTGTTTTTTGCGCCGCTGGCATCATGGCTGGACGCTGTCGGCTGCTGGCGGCTACAATCGACGGTTTCAGGACGTGTAAAAAAGACCGCAAATGCAGGTATTTCTGGGGGATCCGCGTCGTTTCGCCCTGCCGGGCTGCGCGTTGACCATAGGCAATTTCGATGGCGTGCACCAAGGGCATCGCCGCATGCTGCAAAGGCTGCGCCTGGAGGCGCAGGCGCGCGGGCTGCCGACCGCTTTGTTGACGTTCGAGCCGCACCCGCGCGAATTCTTCAGCCGCGCCGCGCCGCCGGCCCGGCTATCGACCTTGCGCGACAAGTTCGCCCTGCTGCGGGGGCTGGGGCTGGTGGACTATGTGTTCGTCTACCGCTTCAACCACAGCTTCGCCAATATGACGGCATCGCAATTTGTCGATCAGGTTCTGGTGGAGGAGCTGCAGACGCGTTATCTGCTGATTGGCGACGATTTCCAGTTTGGCGCCGGCCGCAAGGGACATTTCGACCTTTTGGCCTCCTGTCCGCATTTCGCCACCGAGGCCATGCCCTCGGTATTGGTGCAGGGCGAGCGCGCCTCGAGCACCCTGGTCAGGGAAAAACTGGCCTTGGGCGATCTGGATGCGGCCAACGCCTTGCTGGGCGGGGTATACCGGATATCGGGCAAGGTGATGCACGGCAAAAAATTGGGACGCACTATAGGCTTTCCCACCGCCAACATCCACTTGCCGCATTTGAAGCCGGCTTTGCAGGGCGTGTTCGTCGTCGAGGTCGATACCCCGGATGGGCGGCTGGGCGGCGTGGCCAGCCTGGGTTTGAATCCCACGGTCAGCGATACGCCCGACTACAAGCTGGAAGTGCATCTGTTCGATTTTTCCGGCGATTTGTACGGCCAGCGGCTGACCGTGCGCTTCCTGAAGAAACTGCGCGATGAAGCGCGCTATGATGATTTGGCGACGCTGGTGGCGCAGATAGAACGCGACGCGGCCAGCGCCAAGACCTATTTGACAAGTTTGCAGCGAGAGCAGGCATGAGCATCGATTATCGTAAAACCGTAAACCTGCTGGATACACCCTTCGCCATGCGCGGGGATCTGGCTAAACGCGAACCGGCCTGGGTCAAGCGCTGGCAGGAAGAAAAGCGCTATGAAAAGCTGCGCAAGCTGTCCGCCGGCCGGCCCAAGTTCATCCTGCATGACGGCCCGCCGTACGCCAACAACGACATTCACCTGGGCCATGCGGTCAACAAGGTGCTGAAGGACATCATCGTCCGCTCCAAGACGCTGGCCGGTTTCGACGCGCCCTATGTGCCGGGCTGGGACTGCCATGGCCTGCCGATCGAGCTGATGGTCGAGAAGCTGCATGGCAAGGACATCCCGGCCGCCAAGTTCCGCGAACTGTGCCGCGAATACGCCAAGGAGCAGGTGGCGCGCCAGAAGAAGGGCTTCATCCGCCTGGGCGTGCTGGGCGATTGGGACAATCCCTATCTGACCATGGACTTCAAGACCGAGGCCGACATCGTCCGCACGCTCGGCAAGATTTATGAAAACGGTTATCTGAGCAAGGGCGAGAAGCCGGTGCACTGGTGCATCGAGTGCGGCTCCTCGCTGGCCGAAGCCGAAGTGGAATACGAAGACAAGGTGTCGCCGGCGATCGACGTCGGCTTCAAGGTGATTGACGCCGACAAGGCCTCCGCCGCCTTCGACGCGGACGCTTCCGGCGCGCTGGCCGTGATCTGGACCACTACGCCGTGGACGCTGCCGGCCAACCAGGCCGTCGCCGCCGGCGCCAATCTGGATTACCAATTGGTCGATACGCCCAAGGGCAAGCTGATCCTGGGCAAGGATCTGGTCGAGTCGGCGATGAAGCGCTATGGCGTGGAGGAATACCGCGTGCTGGGCGAGGCCAAGGGCGAGGCGCTTGAATTGATCGCGCTGCAGCATCCGTTCTACGCCCGCCAGGTGCCGGTGATTTTGGGCGATCACGTCACCACCGACGCCGGCACCGGCCTGGTGCACACCGCGCCGGCCCACGGTCTGGAAGACTTCCAGGCCGGCCTGCAGTACAAGCTGCCAATCGCCAATCCGGTGGCCGACGATGGCCGCTACAAGAGCACCACCGAAATCTTCGCCGGCATGCTGGTGTGGGACGCCAATCCGCGCGTGATCGAGACGCTGGAGTCGCATGGCACGCTGGTGCACAAGGCCAAGCTGGAGCACAGCTACCCGCATTGCTGGCGCCACAAGACGCCTATCATTTTCCGCGCCACGCCGCAGTGGTTCATCAGCATGGACCGCAAGGCCAATGGCGGCGAGACGCTGCGCGAGATCAGCCAGCGCGCCGTGGACGCTACCGAGTTCTTCCCGGCCTGGGGCCGCGCGCGCCTGGACGCGATGATCAAGAACAGCCCCGACTGGTGCGTGTCGCGCCAGCGCAACTGGGGCGTGCCGATGACTTTCTTCATCCACAAGGAGTCGGGCGAGCTGCATCCGCGTTCGGCCCAGCTGCTGGAGGAAGTGGCGCTGCGCATCGAGCAGCAGGGCATCGAAGCCTGGTTCAGCCTGGACGCCAGGGAATTGCTGGGTGACGAGGCCGAGCAATACCGCAAGCTGACCGACACGCTGGACGTATGGTTCGACTCCGGCGCCACTCACTTCGCGGTGCTGAAGCAGCGCCCGGAGCTGGCTTGGCCGGCGGATCTATACCTGGAAGGCTCGGACCAGCACCGCGGCTGGTTCCAGTCATCGCTGAAGACCGGCTGCGCCACCATAGGCCGCGCGCCGTACAAACAGCTCTTGACCCACGGCTTCACCGTGGACGACAAGGGCTACAAGATGTCCAAGTCCAAGGGCAACGGCATCGCGCCGGAAGAGATCTGCGGCACGTTGGGCGCGGACATCCTGCGCCTGTGGGTGGCCAGCGCCGACTACTCCGGCGACATGTCGCTGTCGCAGGAAATCCTGAAGCGCACCACGGAAAGCTACCGCCGCCTGCGCAACACCATCCGCTTCCTGCTGTCCAACCTGTCGGATTTCGATCCGCTGGAGCACGCCGTGCCGCTGGGCGAGATGGTTGAGCTGGACCAGTACGCGCTGTTGCGCGCGAGAGAGGTGCAGGAAAAAGTGGTGGGCGAGCTGTACTCCCGCTACGCCTTCCACCACGTGGTGCAGGACGTGGTCGGTTACTGCTCGGAAGACCTGGGCGCGTTCTATCTGGACGTGATCAAGGACCGCCTGTACACCACCCAGGCCGACAGCCGCGCCCGCCGCAGCGCGCAGACCGCGCTGTACCACATCACGCGCAGCCTGCTGCTGATGGTGGCGCCTATCCTGTGCTTCACCGCGGACGAAGCCTGGAACGTGCTGGTGGATAGCGAGGAAGAGTCCACGCTGTATCACATCTGGCACGAATTCCCGGCCCAGGCCGCGGAGCGCGAGGCTGCTCTGTCCATCAAGTGGCAGGCCATCCGCGAGCTGCGCGCCGCCGCCAACAAGGAAATCGAGACGCTGCGCAGCGCCGACAAGCTGGGCTCGTCCTTGCAGGCGGAGTTGGACATCGCCGCGCCGGCCGAGCTGGCCCGCCAACTGCTGAGCCTGGGCGAAGAGCTGAAGTTCGTGCTGATCGTGTCCAAGGTGACGGTGAGCGAGGCGGCCGAACTGGCCATCCGCGTCACGCCGTCGGCGCATGAAAAGTGCGAGCGCTGCTGGCACTATCGCGTCGACATCGGCAGCCATGCCGGCCACGGGGCGGTGTGCGGCCGCTGCGTGGATAACCTGGACGGCAAGGGCGAGCAGCGGCTGCATGCCTGACTCGTCGGATCCGGGGCCGCGGAGGCGGCCCCGTCTGCAATTGGGAACCGATAGATGGATTCTGCAATGACTATGAGCGGCGATCGCCGATGGTCGAAGTGGTTCGCGCTGGCGGCGCTGGTCATCGTGCTGGACCAGCTCAGCAAGCTGTATTTCAACGGCAGCTTCCAGTATGGCGAAGCGAGGCCGGTGATAGACGGTTTCTTCAGCTTCACGCTGATCTACAATCCGGGCGCGGCGTTCAGCTTTCTGCATGACGCTGGCGGCTGGCAGAAGTATTTGTTCACGCTGCTAGCCTTCGCCGTATCCGGCTGGCTGGGCTGGAGCATCGTCAAGGGCCGTTTCGCCGGCCTGATGAACCTGGCCGCGGCCTTCATCATCGGCGGCGCGCTGGGCAATGTGATAGACCGGCTGGCGTATGGCCACGTGATCGACTTCATCCTGGTGCACTACTACAACCAGTGGTACTTCCCGGCGTTCAACCTGGCCGACTCCTTCATCTGCGTAGGCGCGGCCTTGATGGTGCTGGACAGTCTGAAGAAGCCGGCGCGCTGAGCGCGGCGGCGCTTGACCAAAGCGATGGCCCGCGGCGCGGGCCATTCGCGCATTCGCCGGGCAAGACCCTGGCCTGATTAAGGAAATACGGATGACGAAGACCATCATGCTTGCCAATCCGCGCGGCTTCTGCGCCGGCGTGGATAGGGCCATCGCCATCGTCGAGCGCGCCATCGAGCTTTACGGCGCGCCCATCTACGTGCGCCACGAAGTGGTGCACAACCGTTTCGTGGTGGACAATCTGCGCGCCAAGGGCGCGGTGTTCATCGAAGAACTGAAGGATGTGCCTGCCGGCAGCACGCTGATCTATTCCGCCCACGGCGTGCCGTTGTCGGTGCGCGCGGAGGCGGAGGCGCTGGGCTTGACGGTGTTCGACGCCACCTGTCCGCTGGTGACCAAGGTGCATATCGAGGTCAAGCGCATGCGCCAGGCCGATATGGAAATCATCATGATAGGCCACGCCGGCCATCCGGAAGTGGAAGGCACGATGGGGCAGGCCGATGCCGGCATGTATCTGGTGGAGAACGAGGCCGACGTGGCCAGGCTGCAGGTGAGGAATCCGGAGCAGTTGTCCTATGTCAGCCAGACCACGCTGTCGGTGGACGAAACACGCGACATCATCGCCGCGTTGAAGGCCCGTTTCCCGCATATCCACAGCCCGAAGAAGGACGACATCTGCTATGCCACGCAGAATCGGCAGGATGCGGTGAAGCTATTGGCGGAGCAGTGCGATATGGTGGTGGTGGTGGGCTCGCCCAACAGTTCCAATTCGAACCGGCTGCGCGAAGTGGCGGCGCTGAAGGGCGTTGACGCCTATATGGTGGACAACGCGGACCTGCTGGAGCCGGACTGGTTCGCCGGAAAACGCAAGGTCGGCGTGACGGCCGGCGCCAGCGCGCCGGAAGTGCTGGTGCAGGCGGTGATAGACCGGATCAAGACTTTCGATGTCAGCCAGGTGGCGGAGCTGCCCGGCGTGGAAGAGAACACGGTATTCGCGCTGCCGCCGGCGCTGCGGCAAGGCTAACCGTCAGTCCAGCTTGCGCAAAAACCTGTCCTCGGACAGGTTTTTTTTGCGTATGTAAAGTGGTTTTAGGTTGAGGTTTACATGCTTGGCGTGCTTGTTTGGTATGATATTGGAATAATAATGAATAATCGCGCCACGCTTGTCTCTAACCAGTTCCTAGCGGATGAAACTATGAAATTCATGAAACCGATCTTGTCGCTGAGCATCGGCGCATTGCTGGTTGCGTGCGCCTCTCCCTCTGGTTCCAATGGCGTAGCAGAGGAAGAAAAGTATTCCGATGCCACCTATATCACCGGCAGCAATATACCGCATCATGATGGCGGTAAAACCGAGACGCTAAGCGATTCCGCCCAGCAGCAATTGTTTGACCAAATTCGGCGAGGCGAGGTTAGCAAGACTGGCAAGCCCTAAGCCTTGCCCGTAGGCAAGGCTTCCGGAACGGCATGCCTGTTAAAACGGCAGTTCCGGCTGCACGCCATGCGCATGCTCGATGCGCGCCTCGACGCTGCCTTCCGCCAGCCGCAGCGTGACTTTCTCATGATCGAGCAATTCGGCCGGGCTTTTCACCGGCTGGCCGTTTTGCTTCTGCACAATGGCGTAGCCGCGCGCCAGCACCGCCTCCGGGTTCAGCGCGGTCAGCGTGGCCTCCAGCCGCGCCAATTGCTGGGCGCGGCGTTCCAGCAGGCGGTCGCGCGCGCGCAGCAGCCTGGCCTGCCGTTGCTGCAGGCTCTGGATCTGGCCCGCCAGGTCCGGCTGGTGGCGAGCGAGACGGGTGCTGGCCAGCTGCAGACGCCAGCGGCCCTGCTCGAAGGCGCCGTGCACGCGTTGGCGCAGCGTTTGCGACAGCGCATTCAGCTTGTCGGCTTGCGTCCGCAGCTTGGCGCCGGGATGGGTCAGCCGACGGCCTAGGAAGTCCAGTTGCTGGGCTTTGTCGGTCAGCAGCCGGCTCAGCGCGCGTTCCAGCGCGCGCCTGGTTTGCTCCAGCTGCATGGCTAGGTGTTCGCGATTGGGCGACACCAGTTCCGCAGCGGCGGTCGGTGTCGGCGCGCGGCGGTCGGCGACGAAGTCGCAGATGGTGAAGTCGGTTTCGTGGCCGACGCCGCTGACGGTGGGAATGGGGCAGGCCGCCACGGCGCGGGCGACGATCTCTTCATTGAACGACCACAAGTCCTCTATGCTGCCGCCGCCGCGGCAGACGATCAGCACATCCACTTCCTCGCGTTCCCCTGCCGTGCGGACGGCGTCGGCGATCTGCCGCGCCGAGCCTTCACCCTGCACCTGGGCCGGATAGAGGATAAGCGGGATGCCGGGCATGCGGCGGCGCAGCGTGCTGACCACGTCGCGCAGCGCGGCCGCGGCGGGGGAGGTGACGATGCCGATGGCGGCCGGATGGGCGGGCAGCTCGCGCTTGCGGGCGGTATCGAACAGCCCCTCAGCCTGCAGCTTGGCCTTCAGCCGTTCGAAGGCCTCGTACAGCCGTCCCAGGCCGGCCGCGCGCATTTCGCCGACATTGATCTGAAACTCGCCGCGCGCCTCATACAGGGTCACCTGGCCGCGCAGTTCTACTTGCATGCCTTCCTGCGGGCGGAACGGCAGTTGCGACAGCTTGTGGCGGAACATCACGCAGCGAACCTGGGCGCCGCCGTCCTTCAGCGAGAAATACGCGTGGCCGGAGGCGGCCAGCGTCAGGTTGGAGATTTCGCCGCCTATCCATACCGGTGGAAGGCCGGCTTCGAGCAAGTCGCGCGCCATCCTGTTGAGCGAGGTGACGCTGATTACATCTTGGTTACGCTCAAAAAAATTTTGACTTGTCAAGTGATCCACAATCGCTCACTGGAGTAAATGTTCAGGGCCTGCCATGTTGGCGAGGTCGGAATAGTGTTTGGTATCTGATTTAAATTTCAATAAAATCAATAGCTTGATTTGTTTCCTCCTCAGGCGGAAAAAGCCACGGAAGCCTGTGCCGGCGGGCCTTTTAGGCGGCTGTGCACCGACTTGTCAACAAAGTTATCCACAGCATGGGCAGGCCACGGCGGGGCGGCGCTTTGCTCGAATGTAAATGTTAATGGCATATCATCGACTGAGTAAACGCTTGCTATTTGCGCCTGGGGACCGCGCCGCATCGCCCGGTCTGAAGGCATGATATCAACAGCGTGCCTGCCGGGTAGCCTATCATCGGGTATGCGGGCGAGGGAGGCGATCATGGCGGCTTTGTTGCGATGTGTCCAGGCGGACATCACACGGATGGCGGTGGACGCCATCGTCAATGCCGCCAACAAACAGCCTGCTGGGCGGCGGCGGCGTGGATGGCGCGATTCACCGCGCGGCAGGGCCGGCCTTATTGGAAGCCTGCGCCAAGCTGGGAGGCTGCCCCACGGGCGAGGCTAGGCTGACGCCGGGCTTTGGCTTGCCCGCGCGCTATGTGATTCATACCGTCGGGCCGGTTTGGCGCGGCGGCGGCCATGGCGAGGCCGAGCTGCTGGCCGCGTGTTATCGCAATTGCCTCGCGCTGGCGGCGCGGCACGGCGCGGCCAGCATCGCCTTCCCCGCCATCAGCTGCGGCGTTTACGGCTATCCGCTGGACGCCGCCTGCGCGTTGGCGGTCGAGACGCTGCGACGCTGGCTGTCGGAGCGGCCCGAAGTCCGGCTCGAGGTGCAGCTGGTGGCGTTTGATGTGCGCGTGCGGAATGCCTACCAGCGCGCGCTGGCGGCCTAGCTGACTTCGCCCTTGGATGGCCGCGGCAGCTGGCCGCCGCAGTGCTTGCAGAAATGCGCATCCCAATCATGGCCTTCGCTGAAGCAGTGCGGGCATAGTCTAGTGGCGGAGCGGTTTTCGGGCACAGGGTCGGGGGTGCTGCGAGCGATCTCAGCGCTGACGATGCCGGTGGGCACCGCGATGATGCCATAGCCGGTGATCATCACCAGGCTGGCCAGCGCCTGGCCTAGCGGCGTTTTAGGCGTAATGTCGCCGAAGCCGACGGTAGTCAGCGTGACGATGGCCCAGTAAATGCTGATCGGAATGCTGGTGAAGCCGTGTTCCGGCCCTTCTATGACATACATCAGCGTGCCCAGCACGATGACCAGCAGCACCACGGTGACCAGGAACACGGTGATCTTGCGCTGGCTGGCCAGCAGGGCCTTGCGCAACTGGGCGGCCTCGCCCAGATGGCGGCTGAGCTTGAGGATGCGGAACATCCTGAGCAGACGCAGGATGCGGATGTCGGCCAGGAAGCGGCTTTCCGGGATGAACAGGCCCAGATACAGCGGCAGGATGGACAGCAAATCTATGACGCCGAAGAAGCTTTTCACATAGCGCAGCGGTTTATGCACGCAGATCAGCCGCAATGCGTACTCGATGGTGAACAGAATGGTGAAGGTCCAGTCCAGAGCGGTCAGCAGCGGACCGTATTGCTGGCGGATGGACGATACGCTTTCCAGCATCACGCACATGACGGACAGCAGGATGGCGGCGAGCAGCGCCATGTCGAAAATGCGGCCGGCGCGAGTGTCGGCCTCGTAGATGATGATGTACAGCTTGCGGCGCCAGCCGGACAGCGGAATCAGGTTTTCCTGGATGGGCATAGGAACCTTGCTTGTGTTTGCATTGACTATAACAAAGCGGTTTTAGACGGGGGCGACTGGCGTTTAGTTTGCGGGATATAAGCAAACAATATTAGGTCGCCCGCGCCGGATTGATTATGATGCCGTGGAATATCGGCATTGTCATTTTAGCTGGATGAGGAATAAGATCATGCGCATCGCCAATACCATCACCGACCTGATCGGCAACACCCCGCTGGTCAAGCTCAACCGCGTCGCGGAAGGCGCCGGGGCCACCATCGTCGCCAAGCTCGAGTTCTTCAATCCGGCGCACAGCGTCAAGGACCGCATCGCCGTGGCGATGCTGGACGCGGCGGAAAAGGCCGGAAAAATCGGTCCCGACACCGTGATCGTGGAGCCCACCTCGGGCAATACCGGCATCGGCCTGGCCATGGTATGCGCGGCTCGCGGCTACAAGCTGGTGATCACCATGCCGGAAACCATGAGCAAGGAGCGCCGCCAGCTGCTGAAGGCCTACGGCGCGGAGCTGATCCTGACGCCGGGACCGGAGGGCATGGGCGGCGCCATCGCCAGAGCTAAGGCGCTGGTGGACGAATATCCAGACACCTATTTCATGCCGCAGCAGTTCGAGAACCCCGCCAATCCGGAAATTCACCGCCATACCACCGCGGAGGAAGTGTGGAACGACACCGATGGCCAGGTGGACATCTTCGTGGCCGGCGTGGGCACCGGCGGCACCATCACCGGCGTCGGCGAGGTGCTGAAGGCGCGCAAGCCGGGCGTGCGGATCGTTGCGGTGGAGCCGGACGCCTCGCCGGTGCTGTCCGGCGGCGCCAAGGGCCCGCACCCGATTCAGGGCATAGGCGCGGGCTTCGTGCCGGCCATCCTGAATACTGGCGTCTACGACGAAATCATTCGCGTCAAGAACGAAGACGCATTGCAGACGGCGCGCGAAGTGGCCACCAAGGAAGGCATTCTGGTCGGCATCTCGTCCGGCGCGGCAGTATGGTCGGCGCTGCAACTGGCCAAGCGTCCGGAAAACGCCGGCAAGCTGATCGTGGTGGTGATCCCGTCCTTCGGCGAGCGTTATCTGTCGACGGTGCTGTTCGAGCATCTGGGGTAAGCCGTTTCGCGGTATGCGCTAAGGCCCGGCTGCCGCCGGGCTTTTTATCGCAATCCGTCACGGTCTGTGAAATCCGCGCCATTGACGGCGCAAGGGCCTGACGGGCTACAATGGCCGCCATGAAAAGACTGATCATCGGTTTGACGGTGCTGGGCGGCCTGACCGCCTGCGGCAGCCTGCAACAGATCGCGGCGCCGGTGCATCCTGGCGGCGGCGCGGCCTCGACGCCAACGGTTCGCCCCGCCTCCAGCAAGGTGGACCAACTGCTGGGTGAGGCGAATCGGCTGGCCGATCGCGTCAAGTCTGGCGAGCTGACCCGCACCGCGGCGGCCGACCAGCTTAACGCCGCCCGGCTGCGCATCGTCGGCGGCAATGCCGTGGATAACGACACCTTCGCCTATTACCGCCAGCTGACGGTGGAGCGCGACGCCGGCCGGCTGGATTCCGACGCCTTCCGCGCCAAACTGGAAGCGCATCTGCGCGAATGGCTGCGGCGCTGGCCCAAGTACGCGTCCAAGCCGGCCGATCCTGCCTTCTCCAATTTCCTGCTCAAGTTGTACGGCCTGCCGCCGCTGGGTTACTGAATGAAGTCCACGAAACAAGAGAATGCCGCCTGTCCTTGCGGCGGCGAGAGTCTGGCCGCCTGCTGCGGCCGTTACCACCATCCCGACGCGCCGCCGGCGCCGACCGCCCAGGCGCTGATGCGCTCGCGCTACAGCGCCTTCGCGCTGGGGCTGGAGGACTATCTGCTGGCCACTTGGCATCCGTCCACGCGGCCGGAGAGGCTTGGCTTGGAGGAAGACGCGGGCGTGGTGAAATGGATAGGCTTGGAAATCAAGCGTTGCGAAGCGGGTTTGGCAGGAGACCGCGAGGGCACGGTTGAATTCATCGCCCGGTGCAAGGTGGGCGGCAAAGCCGAGCGCATGCATGAGGTCAGCCGCTTCGTTCACGAGGATGGCCGTTGGTATTACGTGGGCGGCAAAGTGTCCTGAATGGCGCTTGCGCTGGCGCAAGTTTGCCCTGATCAAGGTTTGACCGTTCGTCCGCCATGGCCGGAGCATAGTGTTTTCCATCTATGGAAAAGACCATGCTCACCATCTACTCCGATTCCCACCGTTTGCAGAACGGCCGTTCCGAACTGATAGACGGCACCCTCAAGCCCTGTTTCGAAAATCCGTCCCGCGCCGACATGGTGCTGGCTGCCGTGCGCCGGCGCGGCCTGGGCGATGTCGTCCATCCGCGCAGCCATGGCGCGGCTCCCATCCTGCGCGTACACGACCAAGATTATGTGCGTTTCCTGGAGACCGCCTGGCAGTGTTGGACGGAGCTGGGCCGCGATTGCGACGCGCTGCCCAAGATGTGGCAAATCCGCAGGCTGCGCGAGGCGATTCCCGAGCACGTGGAAGGCCAGCTTTGCTATTACTCGATGGACTGCGGCACCCCCATCACCGCCGGCACCTGGCAGGCCGCCACTGGCGCGGCGGATGTCGCGTTGAGCGGCGCGGAAAGGCTGATAGGCGGCGAACGCGCGGTGTTCGCGCTGACCCGGCCGCCAGGCCATCACGCCGCGCGTGACTATTGCGGCGGTTATTGTTTCTTCAATAACGCCGCCATCGCCGCCCAGGCGCTGCGCGACCACGGCCTGCGCCGGGTGGCGGTGCTGGATGTCGATTATCACCATGGCAACGGCACCCAGGACATTTTCTACAACAGATCCGACGTCTTGTTCCTGTCCATCCATGGTGACCCGCGCACCGAGTACCCGTTTTTCCTGGGCTTCGCCGACGAAAAAGGCGAGGGCGAAGGCTTGGGCTACAACTTCAACTTTCCGCTGGCGGCGGGCTCCTGCGTCAGCACCTGGTTCTTCGCGCTGGACTGCGCGCTGGAGCAGATCGCCCGCTTCGGCGCGGAGGCGCTGGCGGCGGGCTCCTGCGTCAGCACCTGGTTCTTCGCGCTGGACTGCGCGCTGGAGCAGATCGCCCGCTTCGGCGCGGAGGCGCTGGTGGTGTCGCTGGGCGTGGACACCTTCCGCGGCGATCCGATCTCGCGCTTCCAGCTGGACACGCCGGACTTCCTCACGCAGGGGGAGAGGCTGGCGGGACTCAAGCTGCCCACGCTGTTCTGCCTGGAGGGCGGTTATGCCGTGGGGCCGATAGGCGACAACGTGGCCAACGTTCTGGCCGGTTTCGAGTCGCGCGGCTAGCGCAGATTTTTAGGGTGGCTTGGCCTATGGTCAAAGAGTCTTCGCTGCGGATGGGGACGCCGCGGCGGGAGCGCGTCATGGAGGATGGGGAGGATTGATGGGGAAGAGCATTGATAGCCTGATCGGCAGGCTGGGCGCGCCGCGCCCGCCTCTGGACGGCATGCCGGCCGCAGCGCAACGCAGCGTCGCGGCCTCGTTGTCCGGCGAGTTGGCCTTGGAATTGCTGGCTTTGGCCGCGGTGTTTGAAAACAATAGCGAGGCGCTGGCGGGCGAGCTGCTGGGCGCCGCCATCGCGGACGCGTGGGAGGCGCTTGATGATGGGCAGATGCTGCGCGCCACCCAGGCCTGCCGCGACATCCTGAGCGGCGCCGCCGGCGGCGGCATGCGTCGGCACTGAGGAGGGAGGGCGCCGCCGGACGCGGGATGATATTCGCGCCCAGGCGGCGAAGGGAGACAAGGAGCCAAGCTTGGCCTTGGCATAGGGCAACGCAAAGGAAGGAGGGCATGATGGGACTGGCATTGAAAACCCTGCTTGAAGCGCTGGAAAGCCAGCGCGCGGGCGACGTCGAGCTTGTCGCGGAACTGGACATCCCCGCGGTGCGCGTGCTGGAGGTGCCGCTGGATCTCACGGCTTGCCGCGAGTTGCGCGTGCTGGCTCAGGTGTTCAATGGCGAACAGTCCGCGCTGGCCGCGGCGGTATTGCGCGCCGCCTTGCTGGACATGCAGGCGCATCTGGACGACGAGCTGGACCAGCTGGCGCATTCCGCGCGCAGCGCCTTGGATGACTGCGCATCCTGAAGGTGGCGGCCATGCATGGCGGACAAGGCCGGGCGCAACGCCCGGCCTTTTGCTTTGCAGCAATTTTACCGGCAGGCGACATCGATATTTGTAAAGTCGAAGCGGCGGATTCGCGCCGTTGACGCCGATCAAGCGGAGGGCGGGAAAGAGATGGGCATGCCGGGACGGCAGGCATAGCATCGCTGCGATCATTCTAAGCAGGAGAATCTGTCATGCATCGCCAATCCCGTTTCACCTTGATGGCCGCCGCCGCGCTGGCCTTGTTCGGCGCCGACGCGGCGCTGGCTTGCACCTCGCTCGTCGTCGGCAAGCAAGCATCCAGCGATGGCTCGCTGATCGTCGCGCGCAACGAGGACTATTACATCAATAACTGGAACAAGCGCGAGGTGATCCATCCGCGGCGGGACGCGGACAAGGACGAGCAACTGAGCTTCAAGAACGGCCTCAAGGTGCCGGCGCCCAAGACCTTGTACCGCTATACCGGCCTGATGGACTGGAACGGCGACACCCTGAGCGGCGACGGCCTGTATGAAGAGCGCGGCGTCAACGAATTCAATGTGGCGGTGTCCGCCAGCAATAGCGCCCAGATCAACAAGCAGGCCGCGGCGGCGGATCCGCTGGTGGACAGCGGCGTGATCGAGGCGGCGATTCCCTCCCTGATCCTGCCTCAAGCCAAGAGCGCGCGCGAGGGTGTGGCGCTGTTGGGCCGCTACATCCAGCAATACGGCGCGGGCGAGGGCAACGGCGTGCTGATCGCCGATCCGGACGAGGCCTGGTATCTGGAAATCGGCTCCGGCCATCACTGGCTGGCCTACCGCGTGCCGCAGGACCGTTATCTGATCGTCGCCAATGGGCTGCGCCTGCATGGCCTGGATCTGCATGACCAAGCCAATGTGCTGTCCAGCCCTGGCCTGGCGGACTTTGTCCGCCAGCATAAGCTGCTGCCTGCAGTGGACGAGCGCGCTTTCAATTTCGCCAAGGCCTTCGGCGTGACCGGCGACCCCTACAACGTGGACCGCGAATGGCTGGCCCAGCATAGGTTGACACCGTCGCTCAAGCAGGCGACAAGGCAGGATCAATACCCCTTGCTGCAGAAGCCCGATCATAAGCTGTCGGTGGCCGATGTGGCGGGCTTGCTGCGAGCCGACTTCTCCGGCACGCCGCTGGCTAAGCGCAGCGACGCCGAGCGGCCGATAGGCATGGACCGCACCATAGAGTCGCATATCTTCCAGCTGCGGGCCGATCTGCCCAAGCCGTTCGCGGTGCTGACCTGGCAGTCCTTCGGCAGCCCGGCCGGCGCGGTTTTCGTGCCCATGTACGAGAACGCGCTGAGGGATGTGGCCGCGCCGTTGCGCGCCGGCAGCGCGCAGTATGAGGGGCAATCGGCCTACTGGGCCTTCCGCGGCAACGCCACGCTGGCCCAGACCAATCCGGCCAAGTACGGGCCGGTGCTGAGGGCTTGGCAGAGCAAGGCGGAGGGGCAGTTGCAAGCCGGCCAGCCGCATATGGACGCCATGCTGAAGCAGCTGTACGCCGCGAATCCGGAGACGGCGCTGGGCCTGGCCAATCAGTGGAGCAACGGCGTGATGCTGTGGGCGGTGCAGTCTGCGCGCGACGTCAACCAGTCTTTGCTGACCGATATGACCAAGGCGAGCGAGAAGAAGTACAGCCCGGATGAGCTGGAGAAGATCAAGAATCTGTAAGCGCAAGGAGACAGGGGCCGCGGCCCCCTGTCTCATTGCAACAGCTCGGCGATGCGCGCGGCCAGCTCCGCCGGCTCGGTTTGCG
This sequence comes from Chromobacterium alticapitis, assembly GCF_002924365.1. Classification (GTDB taxonomy): domain Bacteria; phylum Pseudomonadota; class Gammaproteobacteria; order Burkholderiales; family Chromobacteriaceae; genus Chromobacterium; species Chromobacterium alticapitis. Next base: position 43,304 of record NZ_PQWB01000047.1, read on the forward strand.
GTGCGTGGCGCGAGACGACGCGGCCCTGCTTGTCCACCAGGAATTTGGTGAAGTTCCACTTGATCATTTCGCTGCCCAGCAGGCCGGGCTGCTGCTGCTTCAGATAGCGCCACAGCGGGTGGGCGCCGTCGCCGTTGACGTCCACCTTGTCCGCCATGACGAAGTCCACGCCGTAGTTCTTCTGACAGAACGCGCCGATCTCATCCGCCGCGCCCGGTTCCTGGGCGCCGAACTGGTTGCAGGGAAAGCCGATCACGGTCAGGCCCTGAGGAGCGTAGTCGGCATGCAGTCGCTGCAGCCCGGCGTATTGCCCGGTGAAGCCGCAACGGCTGGCGGTGTTGACCAGCAGCAGCGCGCGGCCGCGGTAGTCGGCCAGGGATTGCTCGACGCCGTCCAGGCGGCGGAAGGAGAAGTCGTAGATGTCCATCGATGGGCTTTCCGTTTGCATGGAAACGATAGATGCGGACGGTATGGCAGATAGACAAGGGGCGGGCATAAAAAGGGGGCGCAGCGGCAAGGGGGAACCGCGACGCCCCAAGAAGAAACAGCTTGCTGTGCAAAGGGTCGGCACAACCGGGATGTCAGCTAACCCTTTGTTTAGCCTAGAACAGATGGCGCAAATTGCGAGGGAGATTTTTACGCGCAAAACAAAACAGGATGGCCTTAGCCATCCTGTTTGAGCGGGATCGGACGGGGCTCAGGGACGCGGCAGGGTGACGCCCACCTGGCCCTGGTATTTGCCGGCGCGGTCCTTGTACGACACGTCGCAGACTTCGTCGGATTCGAAGAACAGCACCTGGGCCACACCCTCGTTGGCGTAGATCTTGGCCGGCAGCGGCGTGGTGTTGGAGAATTCCAGCGTCACATAGCCTTCCCATTCCGGCTCGAACGGGGTGACGTTGACGATGATGCCGCAGCGGGCGTAGGTGGACTTGCCCAGGCAGACGGTCAGCACGCTGCGCGGAATGCGGAAATACTCGACGGTGCGCGCCAGCGCGAAGCTATTGGGCGGAATGATGCAATAGCCTTTGCCGGAGACTTCCACGAAGGAGTTCGGGTCGAAGCTCTTGGGGTCGACGATGGTGCTGTTGATATTGGTGAACACCTTGAATTCGTCGGCGCAGCGGATGTCGTAGCCGTAGCTGGAGGTGCCGTAGGAAATCAGCTTTTGGCCGTCGGCGGCCATTTTCACCTGATTGGCCTCGAACGGCTCGATCATGCCTTGTTCGGCCGCCATCCGGCGTATCCACTTGTCCGATTTGATGCTCATGGTCGTTAGGCCCGTGTGTCGTTTATCTCGATGAAACAATTTTAACCGTTTTGGCGAGGTTTGCGGCGTCGGCTTGGCGGCGCGCGCAGCCCGCCAAGCCGTTTGACCTTGATCAAGCCGTCCGGCGATTGCGGCAAATTGCCGCAGGATCGGTGAGCGGCCTTCGATATAATAATGCAAATTATTCCCGTTATTGTCAGGACAAGAATCATCATGTCGTCCCTGGATATCTTCCCCGCCGGCGGCCATGGCGTCGTCGAGCGCTTGAATCTGGCCGAGGAGGCGTTTCGCCGCGTGGCGGCCTTCGGCCTGGTGCCGGGCTGCCGTTTTCATTTGCGCAAGATCGCGCCCTGGGGCGGCCCGCTGTTGTTGGAAGTGGGGGCCACGCGCTTCCTGCTGCGCCGCAATTTGGCGCGCCTGATCGACGTGAGGGCGGTTGCATGAAGCGCTTCGCCCTGATCGGCCTGCCCAATACCGGCAAGTCCACGCTGTTCAACCGGCTGACCGGCATGTCGCAGCGCGTGGGCAACTGGCCCGGCCTGACCGTGGAGCTGATCAGCTCGCGGCTGCTCCTGGGCGGCAAGATGGTGGAGCTGATCGACCTGCCCGGCGTCAACGACCTCACCGGCTATAGCGACGACGAGGCGGTGGTGCGCGACGTACTGCTGTCCACGCCGTTCGACGGCGCGGTGCTGGTGCTCAACGCCAGCCAGCTGGACCGCCAGCTGCCGCTGGCGCTGCAGGTGATCGCCAGCGGCCTGCCCTGCCTGGTGGCGCTGAACATGGCGGACGAGGCCAAGTTGCTGGGCGTGACGGTGGATGTCGACGCGCTGGCCGAAAGGCTGCAGGCGCCGGTGGCGCTGGTGTCGGCCAAGCGCATGGAGGGCTGGCCCAAACTGATGGACGGCTTGAATCGGCTGGCGGCTCGCACGGAGCCGGCCGTTCACGCGCAATTGGAGACGGTGCCGGAGGCGCAGCGCGCCATCGACCTGTCTCGGCGCAAGTTGGAGGGCTGCTGGCGCTTGCCGCCGGTGTTGCCGGTGTTGTTGACGGAAAAAGTGGACCGCTGGTTGCTGCACCCTTGGCTGGGCCTGCCCTTGTTCTTCGCCTTTATGGCTTTGCTGTTTAATCTGACCTACCAGATAGGCACGCCGCTGCAGGACGCGGTGGGTGGCGGGCTGGATTGGGTCAAGGACCAGGCGCTGGCGCCGGCCATCGCTTCCTTGCCGGCCATCTTGCAAAGCCTGCTGCTGGACGGCGTGTGGCAGGGCGTGGCCACGGTGCTGACCTTCGCGCCCATCCTGTTCGTGTTCTTTGTGCTGATGGCCATGGTGGAGGATAGCGGCTACCTGGCGCGAGCGGCCTTCCTGACCGACGCGATGATGACCAGGCTGGGCCTGGATGGCCGCGGCTTCGTGATGCAGCTGATGGGTTTCGGCTGCAATGTGCCGGCCATCATGGGCACCCGCGTGATGCGCGAACGCAAGCAACGGCTGCTGACCATGCTGGTGATCCCGTTTTCCTTGTGTTCGGCGCGGCTGCAGGTAGTGGTGTTCTTCGCCGGCATCCTGTTCAGCAAGAGCCAGGCGCCGTGGGTGGTGTCCGGTCTCTACTTGATGACTTTCGTCGCCGCCATCGTCACCGCATGGGTGTTCAAGCATCGCTACCGCGGCGACGAGGCCTTTCTGCTGGAAGTGCCGCCATACCGGCTGCCGGGCGCGCGCCACATGCTGACGCGGGCGACGGGCGAGGTGAGCGCCTTTCTGCGCTTGGCCTCCACCTTCATCCTGGCCGGCGTGGTGATGGTGTGGCTGCTGACCCATATCCCGGCCGGGCACGGCAAGACCCTGGCCTATGCCTTGGGCGAGGCGCTGTCGCCGGTGCTGAGCCCGATAGGCATACGCGCCGAGTTGGCGGTGGCGCTGCTGTTCGGCTTCATCGCCAAGGAAATCCTGCTGGGCAGCCTGGCGGTGATCTACGGCGTGTCCGAGGCCGGCCTGGGCGGCGTGCTGGTCCAGCATCTGGACTGGGTGTCGGCGATGAGCTTCCTGATCTTCACGCTGGTGTACGTGCCCTGCCTGTCCACGGTGGCGGCCATGCACCGCGAGTCCAAGAGCTGGCGCTTCGCCGCGATGTCGGTCGCCTGGTCGGTGTTGCTGGCCTGGAGCCTGTCTTTCGTCTTCTACCAGGGCGTGCATCTGCTGCGCTGAAGGCCTAGAATAATGGATTGCGTGACCCAGAACGACAGGATAAGAACATGAAGGGCGATCCCAAGACCATAGCGCTGCTCAACGAGCTGCTGGCCGAAGAGCTGTCCGCCGCGGACCAGTATTTCATCCATGCCGAGATGTACAAGGACATGGGGTTGCACAAGCTGTTCGAGCGCATAGACCACGAGCGCGAGGACGAACTGGAGCATGCGCGCACGCTGATCGCTCGCACCCTGTTCCTGCAGGGCCGCCCGGATGTGGCGCGCCGCGTCGCCATCGAGGTGGGCGAGGATGTGCCAGCCATGCTGAAGGCGGATCTGGCGGTGGAGTACCGCGTCGGCGCGCTGTTGAAGCAAGTCATCGCCCATTGCGAAAGCGTGCGCGACTACGTCACGCGCGACGAGCTGATGGTGCTGCTGGAAGAGACCGAGAACGACCACGCGCACTGGCTGGAGCAGCAACTGAAGCTGATCGAGCTGATGGGCGTGGAAAACTACCAGCAGTCGCAAATGTAAGCTGGATAGTTTTTGAAGGGTTTTGTCGAATGCCCGGCCTTGAGCCGGGCATTTTCATTGGGCGGCCTTTCGAGCGGAGACGATCGTCTCTGGATTGCCTCGCCCTCGCGGGGGTAGCCGTGTTCCGGACCAAGCCGAGGTTGATGAGCAAACGGTGTTTTGTTTGGATGTCGCGTTCTTGATGGTCAATTCCGTCGCGCGGATTTGAAACCAGGCTCGCGCCCGCCCCGGGTCGGTTTGCGCCATGTTTTGCCGCAGGGAAGCCCCTCTCCCCTTGCGGGAGAGGGGGGCGCATTCGCTCAACCTTGACCCCGCTCAGCGCGACGCCGGGCTATTGCCTTGATAATGCGGCGATTTCAATTCCAAGCGGAGCGCGCCATGCCTGATTTTTCCCCTGTCGACCTGTCTGTCACCTGGCTGGGCCGGACCATGCCTGGCTGCCTGTACAACGCGTCCGGCGTGTGGTGCCGAGAGGAGGACGAGTTGGAGGCTGTGCGCGCCTCCGCGGCCGCGGCCCTTATCAGCAAGAGCGCCACGCTGGCGCCGCGCGAGGGCAATCCAGAGCCGCGCTACCATCGCACGGCGCTTGGCAGCATCAACTCCATGGGCCTGCCCAACCGCGGCTTCGCCTATTATCTGGATTACGCGCGCCGCTACGATTACGCCTGCGGCAAGCCGCTGTTCCTGTCCTTGTCCGGCATGACGCTGGAGGACAATCTGACCATGCTGCGCACGCTGGCGGCGGCGGGGCTGCCGGCCATCCCTGAGATCAACCTGTCCTGTCCCAATGTGCCGGGCAAGCCGCAGCTGGGCTATGACTTCGTCGCCACGACGGAGGCGCTGAACGCTTTCGATCAAGCCTGGCCGGGCCGCTATGGCGTCAAGCTGCCGCCGTATTTCGATCAGGCGCATTTCGCTGCCATGGCGGAGATCTTGAACCGCCATCCGCGGCTGGCCTTTGTCACTTGCATCAACTCGATAGGCAATGGCTTGGTGGTGGACATCGACAGCGAGGCCGTGGCGATCAAGCCCAAGGATGGCTTGGGTGGCCTGGGCGGCGATTATGTGCTGCCGACGGCGCTGGCCAATGTGCGGGAGTTTTACCGCCTGTTGCCGGGCAAGGACATCGTCGGCTGCGGCGGCGTCAGGAGCGGGCGCGAGGCCTTTATGCACATCCTGGCCGGCGCGCGCGCGGTGCAGGTGGGCACCTGCCTCTATCACGAAGGTCCGGCTGCCTTCGCCCGCATCGCCGCGGAACTGGCGGAGTTGATGCAGGCCAAGGGCTACCGCAAGCTGGATGACTTTCGCGGCCGGCTGCGCACGCTGTAAGTCTAGTCGAAGCGCCAGCACGCCATGGATAGCGAGCCGCTGCGCCAGTCGTCGTGCAGCTTGATGGGCGGGGCATCGTCGCTGGCGGCTCCCAGCGCCACCAGCAGCGGCTGGAAGTGCTCGTCGCTGGGGTGATTCTCGCGGGCGTGGGGCGCTTGCCGCTGCCAGGCGATCACGTCGTCTCGCCGGTTTTCCAGCAAGGCTTGGTCCATCCAGTCGGCGAAGCCGGTCGCCCACGGCGCGGGCGCGCTGCCGTCGCGGCCCAGCTCCCATAGATTATGGGTGTAGCTGCCGCTGCCTATGATCAGCACGTTTTCCTCGCGCAGCGGCCGCAAGGTGCGGCCCAGCGCGTAATGTTCCTCCGCGCCGGCGCGATGATGCAGCGAAACCATCACGAGAGGTATGTCGGCCTGCGGAAACATCAGCATCAGCGGCGTCCACATGCCGTGGTCCAGCGGCCGCTCGCGCGTGATGGCGACCGGCAGGCCGGCGTCGTCCAGCAGGCCGGCGACGCGGCCGGCCAGTTCCGTGTCGGTGGCGGCCGGATAGCGCATGGTGCGCAGAATGGGCGGGAAGCCGCCGAAGTCGTACATGGTATCGGGGCGCGGCTGCAGATTGACGGCGTATACGCGCTCCTCCCAGTGGGCGGATACGATGACGATGGCGCGCGGGCGCGGCCAGTCGCGGCCCAGTTGTTCCAGGAAGCGGCGGGTGGGGCTGTCTTCGATCGGCAGGGTGGGCGCGCCGTGGGAGAGGAATAAGGCGGCTTGCGTGGTGTTCATGATGGTGTGCCTGCAATGGTATATGGCGACAGCTTACGCCGCGGCAGGTTCTGGAAAAACGGCGGTTTTCTCACTTAATTGTTTCCATGGGATAAACAGTGAGGCGGGCGTTGCGCGCTTTCATGGCGAAGACGCAAAAAAACCCGGCCAGGCCGGGTGTTATTGCTTGAACGGAAGTTCAATCCCAGGGCACATCGGCGGTATCGCCAGAATTCGCCGAGGGCGCGGCGGCCGGCGCGCTTGCCGCGCTGGGCGACGTCTGGCTGTCTTCCAGGCCTCCCAGGGCTTCCACCAGCGCTTCCACCAATTCCCCCAGCTCTTCGTTCATCAGGATGAAGGTGGCTTCGAACAGGCTTTCACGATCATCGCCGGCGTGGCTGGCTTCGTCCTGCAGCACGTCCAGAAACTGGATGCGCTTCAGTTGCAGGGTGTCGGTCAGCTGGAAGCGAATCTTCTCGTTCCAGATCAGGCCCAGCTTGGTGGCCTGCTTGCCGGTGGCGATATGCTGGCGGATCTCGTCGCTGGTCAGGTCGATGCGGCTGCAGCGCACCACGGCGCCGTTCTCGCTGCCGTCCTTCAGCTCGCAGTCCGCGTCCAGCTCAAAGCCGCCGGGCGCTTCACCGGCCGCCAGCCAGTCCGTCATCGCGGTGTGCGGCGCCAGCTTGGTCCGCGGCAGGGCGGCCGGAAACGGCGGCAGCGCCTCGCGCAGCTTGGAGACCAGCGCCTCGGCCTTGCTGGAGGAGCCGGAGTCCACCATCAGCCAGCCGCGGGCGATGTCCAGATAGGCGCTGGTACGGCCGCTGCGGACGAAGGCGCGCGGCAGCAGGTCGTCGGTGACCTGTTCCTTCAAGGCCTGCTTTTCCTTGCGGCCTACCTTGCGCAGCTCCTTGTCCTCGATCTCCTGCGCCTTCATTTCGACGAAATCGCGGATCACCGAAGCCGGCAATACCTTGTCTTCGCGCCGCATGGAAACCAGCAGGCTGCCGCGCGTGGCATAAACCGGCGCGTCCAGATGGCCGGCTGGGGCGACCCAGCCTTCGCTGAACCAATCCAGGCCCATGCAGGGTTGAAACGGACGTTTTTCCAATGCCTGCAACAGCTTATCGGCGTCCACCAGGCTTTCGCCGCTCAATCGATAAAAAGATAGTTGCCTAAACCACATATTTGTTCCATAATGCGCGTCCTCTGAAGCCGTTGATTGTACCGCAGCAAGCGATGCAGCAGCAGATTTTCAGACAAGCAGTTTAGCCGGTCGTCGGAGTGTAGCTTAGCCTGGTAGAGCGCTACGTTCGGGACGTAGAGGCCGGAGGTTCGAATCCTCTCACTCCGACCAGTTAAACAAAATGCTTGTCAGTGAATTGCAGATGAGATATAGTAGTTTCCCTCGGCGCAAGTCGAAAAGAAGCGGAGTGTAGCTTAGCCTGGTAGAGCGCTACGTTCGGGACGTAGAGGCCGGAGGTTCGAATCCTCTCACTCCGACCAGAATTTAAAAAGCCTTGATTTTCAAATTCAGAGAATCAGGGCTTTTTTACAGATTGGTTTGCCGGTATAGCTCAGTTGGTAGAGCAGCGCATTCGTAATGCGAAGGTCGGGGGTTCGACTCCTCTTACCGGCACCATTAAGATCAAGACCCAAGGTTTAGGCCTTGGGTCTTTTCTTTTGCGTTGCTTGCGCGTTAAGGTATTTGGTTTGATTTGGCGCTGCCGGCGTTAATCGGATTTTGGGAAAATTTAAATAAATCGCTTGCCAAGCTGATTTTTTGAGAGTATAGTTCGTTTCTCTCGAGACGCAATGCGGAGCGAGAGGTGTTGGCAGTTAGCTCAGTTGGTAGAGCATCGGATTTTGATTCCGAGGGTCACAGGTTCGAGCCCTGTACTGCCTGCCAGAGATATCAAGCATTTAGGCCCGTTCAGATGAGCGGGCCTTTTGCTTTTCTGAAGGGCTGTAGGCCTATTTTAGACCGTAGCGCCGGGAGGCCTGTTTGGTAACAGTTTGGTTTATGGCCTAGCGGCTCGCGATGCTTTGCTGGCATGTCTCATTTTGGGCTGTCTATCGCGGCTGCTGTTTGAAATCGCAGTTGCGGAAAGCTGGCGCCAATCTGTGTTTATGTCCTGCTGGCCAGTGGGTGGGTCCGGCATTGAGTCCATCTAGAAACGTCCTCAAAAACTGGGGTGTCGGACCTGTTCAAATTTGAGCTGGTCGACTTCCTGCAATGCAGTAACACATTTGTCGCACATCTTGCTGGCTGGTGATTCCAAAGCTCGATGCGTCTCTTCCGCAAGCTGGGAAAGGCTAGCGGCGCTCGGTGGTGGTAAATCCGGCGTCGCGCAGGCGCGCTTGCAGTGGCGTCAGGCAGTCTTCCGCGGTTTCGGTGCCGTAGCGTGTTCCGCAGTACCGCAGGAATGCTTCGCGCTTGCCTGCTGGAATAGTCCCCGCCATAGCGTCGGCCGGGGTAATGGGCGACTCGAATGTCAGCGCGAGCGATGGCCGGTGCTTGAGAAATAGAGCGGGCCGGGTGTCTGTATTGTATTCATGCGCTGCCGGCGGCATGTCTATGCCGACGGCCGGCCAGGCCGTGAGCGCGAAAGTTATCATGACAGCGGCGACTTGCTGCTGCTTGCTCAGTTGCTTCCAGTTCATTGCTTGAGTCTCCAGGGGCTGCGCCATTGGCTTGCACTTGTTCGTTTTGCGGCGCGCGAAATGGTTGAGGCGTGCTTGGTTTAGTCCTTGGTCGAGTGAAGTTGTTCATCATGGCCGGCGTCGCTGTTTTGGCTGTGCTGCTGATGCCTGCCGTTTGCATGCCTAAAGCTGGACGATGATCTTCCGCAGGTGGGGGGGCTTGGCTGTTTGTTTGGATAGCGGTTGAGAAAGATCAGGCTTTGGCCTGCCAATCATGTATTGGTGTCGCTTGGGCGTGTGTTGGGGGTGGGTGATGAAAAACAAAAAAGCCCTGATTTCTCAGGGCTTGTTTGCGTTCTACTGGCGGAGAGGGAGGGATTCGAACCCTCGGTACGCTCGCACGTACGCCTGATTTCGAGTCAGGTACATTCGACCACTCTGCCACCTCTCCGGTGTCAGTCGAGGAGCGCATTATGGGTGGGGCGGGAAATTCTGTCAATAGAATTTATAGCTCACCTATAAAAAACGCCACCGCGAAGGGTGGCGTTGGCGGGGGCGAAAGCAGCTCAGTGGCGCTTCAGCTCGCCTTCCCATTTGGCGACCACGGCGGTGGCGATGGAGTTGCCCACCACATTGGTGGCGGAGCGGCCCATGTCCAGGAAGTGGTCGATGCCGAGCAGCAGCAGCAGGCCGGCTTCCGGGATATTGAATTGCGCCAGCGTGGCGGCGATCACCACCAAAGAGGCGCGCGGCACGCCGGCCATGCCCTTGGAGGTCAGCATCAGGATCAGCAGCATGGAGATTTCCTGCGCCAGCGTCAGATCGATACCGTAGGCCTGGGCGATGAAGATCACTGCGAAAGTGCAGTACATCATCGAGCCGTCCAGGTTGAAGGAGTAGCCCATCGGCAGCACGAAGCTGGCGATCTTGTTGGACACGCCGAAGCGCTCCAGTTGTTCCAGGGTTTTCGGGTAGGCGGCTTCGGAGCTGGCGGTGGTGAAGGACAGCAGCAGCGGTTCCTTGATCATGCCCATCAGGTGCAACAGGCGCGGGCCGACGATCAGCACGCCGACGGCGATCAGCAGCGCCCACAGAATGCCGATGGACAGGTAGAACTGGGCCATGAACTTGCCGTAGGTGCCGAGGATGGACAGGCCTTCCTTGGCCACGGTGGCGGCGATGGCGCCGAACACGGCCAGCGGGGCGAAGTTCATCACGTAGCTGGTGACTTTCAGCATCACGTGGGCGATCACGTCGATGACGTCGATCAGCGCCTTGGAGCGTTCGCCCAGCGCGGCCATCGCGCTGCCGAAGAACACCGAGAAGATCACGATCTGCAGGATTTCGTTGTTGGCCATCGCCTCGAACACGCTCTTGGGAATGGCGTGGGTGACGAAGTCCTTCAGCGAGATCGCGCCGGCCTTGATGCCGGAGTCGGCGTGCAGGTCCGGCAGCGGCAGATTCAGCGCCACGCCCGGCTTCAGAATGTTGACCATGATCAGGCCCAGGGTCAGCGAAACCAGCGAAGCGCTGATGAACCAGGCCATGGTCTTGCCGCCGATGCGGCCCACCGATTTGGCGTCGCCCATTTTTGCGATGCCGACCACCAGCGTGGAGATCACCAAGGGGGCGATGATCATCTTGATCAGGCGCAGGAAGATGTCGGTGAGGATGGACATGCCGTCGGCGAAGGATTTGATCGCGGCGGCGTCATTGCCGGCGTACTGACGGAAGAAGTAGCCAGCCAAGATGCCCAGCAGCATCCCGGCCAGGATGAAGGCCGTGAGTTTTTTCGACTTCATTAGAGTTGTTCCTGTCTGTGACGATTCTAAACGAGCGTAGCGTTTTCGTAACATGACATTCGCGTGGCGATCCTGTCGCGAAAACGCGCCGGAAGTCCGGCAAGCAGCGAGAAGTTGGCCGGGTGATTTATTGTTTTTAGACCCGATTACGAGGAATTCGCCTGCAATTGTCTGACAGGCGGGGCCGGCCGAAGGGAAGCGATTATAGTGCGTTAGCGCTGGCTTGTCTTGGCAGGATTTCGGTAATTGCTTTTCAGATTCGAATGTGCATGGCGCTATTTTATGGCGCAGGTGGTTCTTTTTTGCGGAATCGGGACGGGAGGCGGCTGGTAGCGGGATTTTAAGCAATAAAAAGGGCGGCCATGGCCGCCCGTGTAGTGGCTGGACAACACGCGCCTAGTGATGGATGTCCAGCGTGACGTCGCCGCGTTCTTCCGCCACGGCCTCCAGGATTTCCAGAATGGTGGCGTAGAGGTCCGCGCCCAGCGCCAGCTTCGCTTCGTCTGTGTCGCGCCAGACCAGTTCGAACGGGCCTGCAACGTCTTGGCTCAGGCTGTCGTACAGCGCGTCCAGGTTGCGGCCGAAGTGCGCGGGCAGCCGCAGCTGCCGGCTCAGTTCGTCAAACAACTGCTCCAGGCTGCGGATGCCGCGCAGCTCGCAAACGATTACCGACATGGCGCTACCTCGATGAAGCTGTTGTAGTGGTCTACTGTGACGAAGCGCTGGCCTTGCTGGCTGAAGATCAGTCTATAGGCGCCGCGTTTGCCGCCTTTATAGTTCAAGTCCGCTTCCTGCCACTTGCCGGCGGGCAGGCGTTTTTCATAGTTGCCGAAGCGGTCGCCGCCTATGGACTTGCCTTTCAGATCCGGCTGCTTCCACAGGCTGCGGCCCGGCTGCCAGCCTGCGGCCTGGGCTTGGCGCTTGGTGACGAATTTTTCCGGCAACTTGCCGTCGCGGTTCAGGCTGCTCAGGGTGTCGGCCAGTTCGGTCGCGTTCAGGCGATTGCCGACTTGGCGATTGGCCTGGGCGGCGGCCTCGGTGCAACTGGATTGGGCCAGCGCCGGCAGGCTGAAGGCGGCCAGCAGTAGCAGGAGAGATGTTTTTTTCATGTTGCGCGTGCCGTTCATGAGAGGGATGGCATGATTCTAGCTTGCCCGGCGTTCAGGGTCACGCCAGCGGCACGGACTCCACCGGATACGGCAGGCCTATCAGTTGCGGCAGGCGCAAGGACATGTCGCCGCCGTCGCCCGCCGTGGTGATGAAGCGGCAGTAGCCGTCGCCCTGGCTGTCGAAACCGTGTTGCTGGATCAGGTCCGCCACGCGGCGGGCGATGGCTTCGGCCGGGTCGTACAGCCGGATCGCGTCGCCGGTGACTTCACGGATCAGCGGCTCGAGAAACGGGTAATGCGTGCAGCCCAGCGCGATGTGGTCGATGTTTTCGCCCAGCAGCGGCTCCACCACGCGGCGAACCAGCGCGCGGGTGCGCTCGCCGGACAGTTCGCCTGCCTCCACTTGCTCCACCCAGCCGTGGCCGGCGCGGCGCAGCACTTGCACGCCTTCGGCGTGGGCATCCAGCAGCGTCTGCACGCGCTCGCTGGCCAGCGTGTATTCCGTAGCCAGCACGGCGATGCGGCCGGTCCGGCTCATGGCCGCGGCCGGCTTGATGGCCGGCTCTATGCCGACGATGGGCAGCGAGAACGCCTCGCGCATGGCGGTGATGGCGGCGGTGGTGGCGGTATTGCAGGCCACTACCAGGATGGTGGCGCCCTGGCTTTCCAGGTAGCGGCCCACTTTCAGCGCGCGGTCTATGATTTCCTCGCGGCTGCGCGAGCCGTAGGGGCAGTAGGCCTGGTCAGCCAGATAGGTGATGGGCCAGGCGGGCAGGGCGGCGCGCACCGCGCGCCATACCGACAGCCCGCCCAGGCCGGAATCGTACATCGCGATCATGGCTTAGTTGTTCTGGATGACGATCTTGGGGAATTTGCCGGAGAAATCCTGCGCCTTTTCGCCCACCTTCACCGCCACGCGGCGGGCGATGCCGCGGTACAGTTCGGCCGGTTTGCCCGCGGGGTCCGCCGCCACGCTGGGCTTGCCTTCGTCAACCGCCAGGCGGATGGCCAGGTCCAGCGGCAGCGAGCCCAGCAGCTCCACGCCGAAGTCCTGCGCCATCTTGGCCGCGCCGCCTTCGCCGAAAATGTGTTCCGCATGGCCGCAGTGGGAGCAAATGTGGATGGCCATGTTTTCCACCAGGCCCAGGATGGGCACGCCCACCTTCTGGAACATGGTGACGCCCTTGCGCGCGTCCAGCAGGGCGATGTCCTGCGGTGTGGTGACGATCAGTGCGCCGGTGACCGGCACTTTTTGCGACAGCGTCAGCTGGATGTCGCCGGTGCCCGGCGGCATGTCGATGACCAGATAGTCCAGATCGTCCCAGCGGGTGTCGTTGAGTAGTTGCTGCAGCGCCTGGCTGACCATGGGGCCGCGCCACACCATGGCCTGGTCTGCATCCACCAGATAGCCGATGGACATGGTTTGCACGCCGTAGTTGGACAGCGGAATCAGTTTGCCGTCCACCGCTTCCGGGCGCTGGCCCTGCAGGCCCATCATCAGGGGCTGGGACGGGCCGTAGATGTCGGCGTCCAGCAGGCCGACGCGCGCGCCTTCCGCCGCCAGGGCCAGGGCCAGGTTGGCGGCGGTGGTGGATTTGCCTACGCCGCCCTTGCCGGAGGCGACGGCGATCACGTTTTTCACGCCGGGCAGCAGCGGCACGCCGCGCTGGGCGGAGTGGCTGACGATCTGGCTTGACACGTTCACTTTCAGCGCGCGGCCTTCCGCCAGCGGGGCCAGGGCCGTTTCGAATTGCTGGCGGACAGCGTCCAGCCGGCTCTTGGCCGGATAGCCCAGCACCACGTCCAGGCTGATTTCAGCGTCGCCGCACTTGAGGTTTTTGATGTTTTTGGCCGCGACGTAGCTTTTGCCGGTATCGGTGTCGATCAGCGGCTTCAGGGTATCGAGTATCAGGGTTTCGAGCTGTGCCATGGTTTCGTTTTGGGTGGCCCGGGCGGCATGGCCGCCGAACAGGCGGGTAAGTTTGGAGAGCATGCGGAATGTGCGGTGGATGTTTCCGCGTATTTTACGCCGGATTGCGTTTTCGCGCGCGCGATCTGCGCGTCGGCGCCCAGGCGAAGAGGGGGTGATATCACGGAAGCGGCTGATGTCTATCAGTTTTTTTTGATATGAAGAGACAAAGCGCGTAGAATGGCCGGCTTTTTCCGGCGCGGCGCGAGCCTCGTCCCCAGGCTCGGCCCCGTCAGGCCGCGGGCCCTGTTCTTTGTCAAAGAAAGGCATTACCCGCTTTATGCAGTCCAAACACGCCAAACTCACCTGGTCCAATCTGCTGTTCCCGCTGGCCCTGGTTCTGTTCGAATTCGCCGTCTACATCTGCAACGACATGGTGCAGCCGGCCATGCTCTCCGTCACTCGCGAATTTTTGGTGGATGCCTCCTGGGCGCCCGCTTCCATGACCGCCTTCCTGGCCGGCGGCGCGCTGCTCGCCTGGCTGACCGGGCCGCTGTCCGACCGCATCGGCCGCCGCCCGGTGCTGTTGTTCGGCGTGGCCTACTTTACCGTGATGTGTCTGGCCACTTATCTGGTCAGCTCCATCGAAGCCTTCATCGCGTTGCGTCTGCTGCAAGGCATAGGCCTGTGTTTCATCAATGCCGTCGGCTATGCCTCGCTGCAGGAATCGTTCGAGGAAACCGCCGCCGTGCGCGTGACTGCGCTGATGGCCAATGTGGCGTTGATCGCTCCGCTGGTCGGCCCGCTGGCTGGCGCGGCCTTGATGGAGCTGGCGCCGTGGCGCAGCGGCTTTCTGTTCATCGCGGCGCTGTCGCTGCTGGCGCTGCTTGGCCTGTTCTTCCGCATGCCGGAAACCGTCAAGCCCAGCCATGAAAAGCTGCCCTTGTCCAGCATGGGCCGCGATTATATGAAAGTATTCGGCCATCGCCGCTTTGTGCTGTCCGCGCTGTGCATCCCGCTGCTGGCGCTGCCGCTGATGGGCTGGATCGCGCTGTCGCCGGTGCTGCTGGTGCGCGATCTGGGCATGAGCACGGTGGAATATGGCCTGATGCAACTGCCGGTATTCGGCGGCCTGATCGCCGGCAACCTGGCCTTGGCCGTGATCGCCGACCGTTGGCCGCTGGGCCGTTCCGCGCTGGTGGGCATGTGGCCCATTGTCGGCGGCCTGGCGCTGATGGCTGCCGGCGTGGCCTTCTCTTCCGAGCCGCAATATTGGATGGTGGCCGGCATGAGCCTGATGGCTTTCGGCGAGGGCATGGCCTTCGGCGTGCTGTACCGCTTCGCGTTGATGTCTTGCGACGTGGCCGGCCGCGGCACCATCTCGGCAGGCATGAGCATGCTGTCGATGGCGGGCTACGCGGTGGGCATCGAGCTATTCCGTCAGGTTTACCATGCCTTCGGTCTTGGCGGTTTCGCCGCGCTGGCGCTGTGCTTCTCGCTGATCTACGTGATGCTGGGCCGCAAGATGGTAGGCCTCGCGATGGCTGAGCGCGCCGCGCCTGCCGCGCCGCAAGGCGAGCTGGCTAGCCAGGGCGCTTGATCTTTCCCATCGCCATGTTCACAAGCCCGGCCGCGTAACGTACCGGGCTTGTGTTTTTGCTGCGGCGCGGCGGGCGATGGCCGGCCGACCATTCTGTCTCTATAATCGATCGCTTGAGATTGCTTATCACGGATGTCCCCAACATGACTCAACGCAAGATTCTGGTGACCAGCGCATTGCCTTACGCCAATGGCGCGATTCACCTCGGCCATATGCTCGAACATATCCAGACCGACATCTGGGTGCGCTTCCAGAAGATGCGCGGCCACGAGTGCTATTACGTCTGCGCCGACGACACCCACGGCGCGCCCATCATGCTGGCCGCCGAGAAGCAGGGCATCACCCCCGAGCAACTGATCGAACGGGTCAAGGCCGAGCACCTGTATGATTTCAGCGGCTTCGGCATCGGCTACGACAATTACTACAGCACCAACAGCCCGGAAAACAAGGCTTTGGCTGAGCAGGTGTACAAGGCATTGCGCGCCGACGACAAGATCGCCGTGCGCACCATTGAGCAGCTGTATGACCCGGAAAAGCAGATGTTCCTGCCGGACCGTTTCGTCAAGGGCGAGTGCCCGAAGTGCTCCGCCAAGGATCAGTACGGCGACAACTGCGAAGTCTGCGGCGCGACTTACAACCCCACCGAACTGAAGAATCCGTACTCGGCCGTATCCGGCGCCACGCCGGTACTGAAGACTTCCGAGCACTACTTCTTCCGCCTGGGCGAGTGCGCCGACTTCCTCAAGGGCTGGACCTCGGGTTCCACCCTCCGCGCCGACGGCAGCGCGCAGCCGCATCTGCAGCCGGAATCGCTGAACAAGATGAACGAGTGGATAGGCGGCGGCCTGCAGGACTGGGACATCAGCCGCGACGCGCCGTACTTCGGCTTCGAAATTCCGGACGCGCCGGGCAAATACTTCTATGTGTGGCTGGACGCGCCCATCGGCTACATGGCCAGCTTCAAGAACCTGTGCGAGCGCAGCGACCTGAACTTCGACGAGTGGTTCGGCAAGGATTCCAAAACCGAGATGTACCACTTCATCGGCAAGGACATCCTGTACTTCCATGCGCTGTTCTGGCCGGCGATGCTGAACTATTCCGGCTTGCGCGCGCCGACCGGCGTGTTCGCCCACGGCTTCCTGACCGTGGACGGCCAAAAGATGTCCAAGTCGCGCGGCACCTTCATTCAGGCCAAGAGCTATCTGGATTGCGGCCTGAACCCGGAATGGATGCGCTATTACATTGCTGCCAAGCTCAACAGCCGCATCGAGGACATCGACCTCAACCTCAACGATTTCGTGGCGCGTGTGAACTCCGACCTGATCGGCAAGTTCGTCAACATCGCCAGCCGCTCCGCAGGCTTCATCGCCAAACGCTTTGATGGGCAACTGGCCGGCACGGTGTCCGATATGGACATCCTGGCCAAGCTGCAGGCGGCGGCCGATGAGTTGGCCGCAGCTTACGAGGCGCGCGAATACGCCAAGGCGCTGCGCGATGTGATGGCCTTGGCCGACGTGGTCAACGGCTACGTGGATGCCAACAAGCCGTGGGAACTGGCCAAGCAGGAGGGGCAGGACGCGCGTCTGCAGGAGGTCTGCACCGTGCTGATCAACGCCTTCCGCCTGCTGACCATCTACCTGAAGCCGGTGCTGCCCAAGCTGGCGGAAAGCGTGGAGGCCTTCCTGAACGCGGCGCCGCTGTCCTGGAGCGACGCGCAAACCCTGCTGCTGGGCGACAAGATCAATGCCTACCAGCACCTGATGCAGCGCATAGACCCGGCGCTGATCGATAAACTGATAGAAGCGAACAAACAGAATATGCAAGCTACCCAAGATACTCCGGCCGCCTCCGCGCACGAGCCGCTGGCCGAAACCATCAAGATCGACGACTTCGCCAAAGTCGACCTGCGCGTCGGCAAGGTGCTGGAATGCGGCTTTGTCGAAGGCTCGGACAAGCTCTTGCAGTTCAAGGTGGACCTGGGCTTTGAAACCCGCAACATCTTCTCCGGCATCCGCAAAGCTTACCAGGAGCCGGAAAAGCTGGTGGGCCGCCATGTGATCGTGGTGGCCAATCTGGCTGAGCGCAAAATGCGCTTTGGTGTGTCGCAGGGCATGATTGTATGCGCCTCCGGCGTGGACGACAGCGAAGGCCTGTTCTTGCTGGACGTGGATGCGGGCGTGAAGCCTGGCATGCGCGTTGGTTGAACGATTTCAGCTGGCATTTTTGATCCAGATCATGGTAAATAAGTAGTATTACCAGTTAAGTTGATCCATCTTGGATAACGTGGCCCCGGCGACCATATTGGTAGCTGGGGCTTTGCTTTCTGGGGCTTTGCCCGCAGGCAGCCGCTTAACCGGGCTGTCATCATGGCTTGCTACAGTAGGCCAAGATCAGGGAAGGTCGGGGCGGGAACTTTTCTCGGCCGGCAGTGACTAAAAGACTTATATGCGCTTGTTTTGTTTAAAAAAAGAATAAGGAAACCATAATGAAGATTTCGCAATTGCAACCCGGCTACAAAGTATTCGAGCATAAGGACAGCGGCGACGTGGAGCACTACGAAGTAGTCAGCATCCGCCAGGTAGGCAAGATGTTCGAAGTGACGTTCAAGTCGGCGCTTGGCTTGGCCAGCGCCATGTATCCGGCCAATGGCTTCATTCAGGCGGCTGCCTGATTCCGCTTGCCGGCGGTCGCGAAGACCGCAGACGTGAAACGGCCCCGCAAATGCGGGGCTTTGCTTTTGTTGACAATGGAATGAGAAGGCGGCAGTTTGACGGTTTTAACTGGAAAGATGGCCATGTCGCGTAGAGTCAGGCTGTTGCTGGAGCTGGGCGTCAACTTTGCGCTGCCTTGGCTGTGCTACCGCTGGGGCAAGCCGTATTGGGGTGAAATGGGCGGCCTGCTGCTGTCCGCGCTGCCGCCGCTGTTATGGAGTGTCTGGGAGTTGTGGCGGGATAGGCGCGTCGATGCCTTGAGCATGCTGGTATTGCTGGGCATAGGCTTGTCGCTGGGCGCCCTGGCGCTGGGCGGCAGCGAAAAAATGCTGCTGCTGCGCGAGTCGCTGTTGTCCGGCATGTTCGGCGTCGCCTTCCTGGCATCGCTGTTATTGCCCAAGCCGCTGGTCTTTTATCTGGCGCGAGCGACTATCGAACGTCAGCGCGAAGATGGAAGAGCGCATTGCGAGTGCTTGTGGCAGCGGGCGGCGTTCCGGCGAGCCATGCGGCTGATGACGGCTTTGTGGGGCGGCGGGTTGGTGCTGGAAACGGCCTTGCGCAGCTGGCTGGCCTGGCATTGGCCTGTGGAGCGCTCCTTGCTGCTTTTGCCCTGGATAGGGTATGCGATATACGGCGGTTTGATGGCGGCAACCTGGCTGTTGCGGCGCCAGTTGGGCGACAAGCTGGCGGTGGCGTAGGCATGAAGGGCGGGGGTAGCATGGCTTACCCAATCCGGGTATACTGTCCGCCGTCTTCTAAGTGACCAGATAAAAAAATGGGCCGCGCTAGGCGGCCCGAAGTTCCGTGATGAACACTTAGGAGAACAGGTATCACCGCTCGGCGCGCGCTGGCAGTCGCGCGCAGAATGCAACACCCGTCAAAATGCACAAGGCCGGTTTCGCGCGCTGGGTTGAATGGCAGTTCAAACCTGGCGGCGGACATCGTCGCTTTCGCTTCGTTGCCGACCATGCTGTCAATGTAGCGGTCTTTTGTTGATGGCTTATGTGTTGGCGCGCGGCTTCTGTTAAAGAGTATGAATGGGTGGTTTGGGCATAATATTGAAATTCTTCAGCTGAAGTGGTTGACAGGGTTTAGGGGGTGCGGTATAGTTCACTCCTCTGCACGAAGCGCAGAACAGAATTCAGACGCGGGGTGGAGCAGTCTGGTAGCTCGTCGGGCTCATAACCCGAAGGTCGTAGGTTCGAATCCTGCCCCCGCAACCAATAAAAAACCGAAGCCTAGGCTTCGGTTTTTTCATTTCCGCCGTCTCAGGTGTCTCGTTCGCCCAGTTGAAACTGAAAGTGGCCCGCCATCTGGCTCAGCCTTTGCGCGCGCCGATTGAAGTCGGCAACCGTGCCATGCGCTTGGTCTATATGGATATGCGTGGCTTCCAGTTGCTGGGCGATGTCTTGCATTTGTCCGGTCAACTGGCCTGCCGTGGCCGATTGCTGGCTATTGGTGCCGGCGATGTCCTGCATCATTTCGCTGACGCGGTGGATGGATGCCAGCGTGCCTTCCAGTTGGGCGTGGGTGGTCTCCTGCGCCGTGTTGCTGGCTCGAGTTTCGCTGCAAACTTTGTCCATGGCTGCCACGCTGGCGTCGGAAGCCTGGCGTACTTGAGTCAACAACTGTTTGATTTCTCCTGTGCTAAGGCTGGTGCGTTCCGCCAGTTTGCGCACTTCATCCGCCACGACGGCGAAGCCACGGCCTTGCTCGCCGGCTCTGGCAGCCTCTATCGCCGCATTTAGCGCCAGCAGGTTGGTCTGTTCCGCGATATCGCGTATGGTTTGCGCCACTTGGCTGATATTGCCGATGGCGCCGGTCAGCGAGTGAATGGAGTCCTGGGCGCCGTTGACCGTCTGCACGGTGGCGGCGCCCATTTCCTTGGATTGCGCCATTTGGGCGGCCCCGTGGCGTAAGGTGGAACTGGAGGCGTGGCTTAGCTTGGCGGTGTCCTCGGCATGGCTGGCCACTTGCTCAATCGAGCCGGAAAGTTGAGCGATGGCCGCGCACATGCTGTCCAGATTGTCGGCGCCGGCGGCCACTCGAGCCACCACGCCGTGCAGGGTATCGTTCAACTGGCGGGCGTCTTGCTCCAGGTCGAGGGCAGTCATTTGCAGTTCGTCTATCACGACTTTCAGGTGCACTTGCATGCAGGCCAGCGCGCTTTCCAGCCTGCCGCTCTCGCCGCGTCCGGCAATGGACAGCGCCTGGTCCAGCCGTCCCTCCGCGATGTTCTCGCAGGCTTGAAGCAGTTTGTGCTGATGGCGGCCGCGCCAGACCTCGAAGCCTTGCCAGGTGGCGAGTGTCAATGCGCCCAGCAGCCCTGCGAACCATCCCGCCATGCTGTTGCTCAAACCGGCTAGACTGAGTAGAACCAGAAAGAGGGCGGCGGCGAAGGCTCGCCGAATCCAGCCTTCTTCCATGCCATGGGTTTGGCGTGTCGGCAGGCGCGCGCCTTGCATCAGTTGGGGGTATAGCCGTTCGGCTTCGGCGATGCCGTCTCGACTGGCCGGCGAGCGGATGGACATATAACCAGTCAGCGTCCCTTGCTGTCTTACCGGCACCACCAGCGCGTCCACCCAATAGTGGTCGCCGTTCTTGCAGCGGTTTTTGACCAAGCCGCGCCATGGCGTCCGTCGCTTCAGCGTGCTCCACAAGTCGTCGAACAGCACGGGCGGCATGTCCGGATGGCGGACGATGTTATGGTTGCTGCCGAGTAGTTCGTCGCGGCTGAAGCCGGAAATCGCGACGAAGGCGTCGTTGACGTGGGTGATCATGCCTTTGAGGTCGGTTCGCGAGACGATCAGGCCTTGCTCGAAGCGATGCTCCACTCCCGTCACCGGGAAATTCTTTTTCATTCAACAGCTCCCGCATACTGGTTGCAATCGAAACAATCGATTGTAGGGAGCTGCAAACCCGTATGGCATGAGTTGCGTCAAGATTTGTCATAAGATGCCGAATTTTTTCCAGACATTCCTAATGTCAATCTTGCCCCGATGCGATCAAGCCTTTTCCGCGGCAAAGTCGTGTAGATGCCCGCCGTCCATCCGGTAGTAAATCTTATCGTCCACGACACGGGCGCCGATGCGGCGATAGAAGTCCAGAGCGGCCTGGTTGCCGCGCTCGGCCGTCCAGTCCAGGCGTTGGCAGTCATGGAGCAGGGCGAAGCGTGCCAAGGCGCGCAGCAGCGTTTTGCCCGCCCCGTGGCCGCGCGCTTGACGCAGCGTGAACAGGTCCTTCATATACAGCTGACCGCTGTACGAGGGGGCGGGATACAGCAATGAGAACGTGGCGAGGCCGATGGCTGCGTCGTCGCGTTCCGCGAGCATGATCTGCACGCCGCAGTGCGGCTGGAACAGATTGCTTTGCGCATACCTGGCGGAGGCTTCCTGGCTGGCTAGCTCCGGGCCGAAATAGTGCAGGTCGATCTGGTAAAACAGCTCGGCGATCGTGTCGATGTCGGCTGTGGTGGCGAGGCGGGTTGTGATCATGCCTTTGTCCTTGAATGGCGCGGCCGTAATGATGCGGCCGTGGCCGCGCCAGTCATTCGCGGTCGCGGCGGAAGACCCAGGTCAGCTCGCTGGAGGCGGAAGCGTCGAAGTTGTAGCCTTCGCTGTCGAAATCGCGCAGCGCGTCCGGATCGGCGACGCCGCGCTCGGCCGCCCAGCGCGCCATCAGGCCGCGCGCGCGTTTGGCGTAGAAACTGATGATTTTGTACTGGCCGTTTTTACGGTCCTGGAACACCGGGGTGATGACGGCGGCGTTCAGGGCTTTGGGTTTGACCGACTTGAAGTATTCGTCCGAGGCCAGGTTGACCAGCGTGCTTTGTCCCTGTTCGGCCAGCTGCTCGTTGAGCTTGGCGGTGATGGTTTCGCCCCAGAACTCATATAGGTTCTTGCCGCGGCCATTCGCCAGGCGGGTGCCCATTTCCAGCCGGTAAGCCTGCATCAGATCCAGTGGGCGCAGTACGCCGTAGAGTCCGGACAGGATGCGCAAATGGCTTTGCAGATAGTCGATGGCGCGCGCGTCCAGGGTGGCGGCGTTCAAGCCCTCGTAAACATCGCCCATGAA
>NZ_PQWB01000048.1 GCF_002924365.1 Chromobacterium alticapitis
GATCGATGACGTGTTCGACTTGTTGCGCCTGCGGGTCAAGCCGCTGGCTGCCTATCAATACCCGTGGTGGCAGCCGGCGCTGCTGCTGACGGCGCTGGGCCTGATCGCCAGCGGCGATACCGCCGAGTTGGGTAGCAATATCGCCGGCCGCATCGGCTATATGGTGTTGTTCACCTGGCTGGAGACGCTGTTCTTCACCCGCTTCATCGGTTTTTGGCTGCGCTTGGCCAAGGGCGAGGCGACGGGGTCGTTGTTTGGCCTGGTGGTGGTGGCCAGCGGACTGCAATTCATCGAGCCGCTGACCAGCTGGCTGCCGGAGGATGTGTCGTCCGGTGCGGACATGCTGCTGTCCATGGCGGGGCTGGTCGTGCTGGTGAACGCCTTGTCCAAGGTGTCCGGCGTATCCAAACTGCGCGTGCTGGCCGGTGTGGTGCTGTTCGCGCCGCTGGCGCTGGTTTTGCTGGCGGCGACCTTGTCGCTGGCCAATGCGCTGGGTTGGGTGGATTTGCCGGCCGACATGGTGGCGATGATGCATGAGAAAGGCGCGGCCAGCTCGGGCGCGGCGGCCGTCGCCAAATAGCCGTTGGCGAGGAGGCCCGCATGAAAAAAGACACGCTCCGGCGTGTCTTTTTTTGCGGGGAGGTTCAGTCCACTTTGGCGATATAGCGGGCTAGGCCCAGCATGGCGCGCAGCGCCTGGCCTTTGGCGGTTTCCTCGTTGCGCAGGCGGGCGTAGCGGCGCAGGATGGCGCGGCCCTCCACGAACAGGTCCATGTCGGTGTCCGGCGAAGAGACCAGCGCGATGCGCTCGATTTCGTTCTGCGGCTTGGGCTGGCCCTGGGCGATGCACAAGTAGACCTTGTGCGCGTTGAATGGGGTGATGTGGTCGAACAGATAAAGCATGGAGTTGATGCGCAGCCCGGTCTCTTCCCGCACTTCGCGGATCAGGGCCTGGGAGCGCAGCTCGCCGCGATTGGCTTTGCCGCCGGGCAGGTTGTAGCGGCCGCCGCGATTGGCGGTGACGAGAACGCCATCGGGCAGTTCGATGATGGCGGTGGCGCGCCTGGCCAGGTCATTGGGCAGGCGATCATTTCTATTGCGTTCTTCCAAAACTCATTCTTCCAGAAATATATTTGATGAGGAAGGTCTTATGGCCTCCTGCGCAGTGATTCCAAAAGCCATCGCCCGGTCCCCGCGTGAGCGGGGCCGGGTCGGTGTGAGCCGTCGGATGGTTTAGTCTGGGGTGCGCCAGATTTCAATACGTAGAATTACTGTCTACCGATATTTTATAGAATTATCCGCGTAAGTCCAGATGCTTACAGAACTTTGGCTAGCAGACCGCCTATGCCGACCAGCAGGCAATAGAAGCCGAAGGGGCGCAGCGATTCGATCTCCGTCTTCTTGAAGTAACGCATCAGAAACCAGGTGCTGGCGTAGGCGCAGAGGCCGGAGACCGCGCCGCAGGCCAGCAGCAGGCCCCATTCGGCGGAGCCTTGGCCGTGGCGGGCCAGTTTGGGGATTTCCAGCAAGCCGGCCGCGGTGATGATGGGGGTGGCCAGCAGGAAGGAGAAGCGCGCCGAGGAGGCGTAGTCCAGGCCGTGGGCCAGGCCAGTCACCAGGGTGGCGCCGGAGCGGGAGAAGCCCGGCAGCAGCGCTAGCGCCTGGCCGGCGCCTATCTTGAACGCGCCGGCGAAGCTCAGCTCGGATAGGTCATGGGAGGCGGTTTTCTTTTTCAGGCGGTCGCCCAGCATCAGCAGCAGGCCGTTCAGCGCCAGGAAGATCAGTACGGCGGTGGTGCTGGTGAACAGGGCGCGCAACTGCTTTTCCAGCAAGAGGCCGAGCAGGCCGGCCGGAATGGTGCCGGCGATCACCAGCCACATCAGGCGCGCGTGCGGATTGGAGGCGCGGCCGCCGGCCTTGAGCCAACCGCCGATCAGGTCTATCCAGTCTCTGCGGAAATAGATCAACAATGCCGCGGCGGTGCCCAGGTGCAGCATGACCATGAAGGGCAGGAAGTCCGGATGGGTGCGGTTGATGGACCAGTGCAGCCAGTCCGGGATCAGCACGCCGTGGCCCAGGCTGCTGACCGGAAACAACTCGCTGACGCCCTGGATCACGGCGAACAGCAGAGCTTCGATTGGATTCATGGATTACCCCTTGCAAATGGACTGAGGCTGCCGGCGCATGATGGCTGGCCGGCTGGCCGAAGAATGGTCAACCTCATGTTAACGCGCGCCGGGCGAGAAAGGTTTACCGGCAGATTAATGGTGGCGCCGCGAGTGGGACTCGCTTGCCTGCTCTTCCTGCTCCAGTTGGCGGCGGATGGCGGCGAAGAAATCATGGATGCCGTGCACCGAGGGCGAAATCGCGGATAGCAACTCCGCTCGCTGTGGTTCCGACAGATCCTCGATGAAGGGACGCATTTCGGCGTCGGGATGGCGTTCGAAGCCCAGCGCCATGATGGGCTCGAGCAGGGGCGCGTGTCCGGGGGAATCGAACAGCAGGCCCCAGTCGTCGTTCAGCAGCTCCATGCCGGAAACAAAGCCTTCGCACCAGTCGTTGCCGCGAACCAGGCCATCGGTTCCAGCCTCCAGCCAAGGCTGGAACTCGCCGCCGTTCAGCGCGTCTGCGATGTCCTGCCAGTGGCCGCGCAGCAGGGAAACGAACTGTTCCAGCGCTTTTTCGCTGGGAAAGGAGGCTTCGTCGTCGAAGGCTTCGCCCAGAATGATGGGCAGGCACTCCGCGGGACGGATGGCTTCCGGACCGGCCAGCAGCGCGGCGAAAAAGCCGTCCAACTGCTCCAGATTCATGCAGCCTTGAGCTGAGAATCGGGCCAGGATGGAGGACAGGCGTTGGTAGTCTTGTTCGCTGAGCGGCTTGTGCTGCATGGCGGATCTTTCAAGTGGATCAGGCGGCCATTATGCGTCAGCGCGGGATAAAACAAAACCGCCCGCGAGAGCGGGCGGCTGCGTCTGCGGGCGGCGGGGCCGCTTAGTAAGAGGCCAGAACCAGGCCGGCGATCAGCGCGGACAGGATGCTGACCAGCGAGGAGCCGTAAACCAGCTTCAGGCCGAAGCGGGACACCATATTGCCGCGCTCTTCGTTCAGGCCTTTCACCGCGCCGGCGATGATGCCGATGGAGCTGAAGTTGGCGAAGGAGACCAGGAAGATGGACAGCACGCCGCGGGTGTAGCTGGACAAGTGGGCAGCCTGGTTCTTCAGTTCCAGCATGGCGACGAACTCGTTGGTCACCAGCTTGGTGGCCATGATGCTGCTGGCGGTCAGCGCTTCATGCGTCGGCACGCCCATCAGCCAGGCGAACGGCCAGAACACATAGCCCAGCATGGTCTGGAAGTTGATGCCGAAGATGGAGGTGAAGATGAAGTTCACGCAGGAAATCAGCGCGATGAAACCCACCAGCATGGCGGCCACGATCACGGCGATCTTGAAGCCGGTCAGGATGTATTCGCCCAGCATTTCGAAGAAGGATACGCGATGCGCTTCGCTGCTGATCAGATCGTCGTCGCCGAGCGCGCTGTCGTAGGGGTTGATCAGCGATAGCACGACGAAGGTGCTGAACAGGTTGAGCACCAGCGCGGTCACAACGAAGCGCGGCTCTATCATCTGCATATAGGAGCCGACGATGGACATGGACACGGTGGACATGGCGGTGGCGGCCAGCGTGTACATGCGCTTTTCGTCGAAGGTATGGATGATGTTCTTGTAGGCGATGAAGTTCTCGGACTGGCCCACCATCATCGAGCTGATGGCGTTGAACGACTCGATCTTGCCCATGCCGCTGACCTTGGACAGCACGAAGCCCACGGCGCGGATCACCACCGGCAGCACGCGGATGTGCTGCAGAATGCCGATCAGCACCGAGATGAAGACGATGGGCATCAGCACCATCAGAAAGAAGCTGAACTCGTTTTTGTTCTGGATGCCGCCGAAGGCGAAGTCGGTGCCGTCCTTGGCGAAGGTCATCAGTTTGGTGAATACGCCGGAAATGCTGCCGACGATGGCGAGGCCGTAAGGCGTGTTCAGCAGGAAGAAGGCCAGCGCGATCTCGACAACCAACAGCTGGATGACGGAGCGAATCTTGATGTTCTTCCGGTCGCGCGCGACCAGTTGCGTCAGGGCCAATACCACGAGGAGGCCGATCAGGAATTGAACGATATGCATGATAATGTCGCTTTTGGGTTTCCCGTTGCCGGGGGCAAGTTACGAGCAGGGCATGATCGCGGCCGGAGCCGCGTATGTCCGATTGTTATTGGGGATGCCGGTCCGGCCGCGAGGGCCGGGGCAGCGCCACCTCTTGCCGCCATGCCCGATGGATAGGCGGTCTCGGTGTAAGCACAATGCGCTGAAGTTTGCCGGAAGACTTTTCTTTAGATCAAACAATCTGTCTTTAGATGAAGATAATCTAGCCCGGATTGACCGTTTGGTCAAAGCCGGGCTGATTTTTACGCTTCAGAGGGAGTGGTCTCGGAGTCGCGGCGGGCTTTTTCCGCGAAGTAATGCGCGCGGCGGGCTTCTTTGGCGGCGGCGCGTTCGGCCGCTTCCTGGGCTTTGCGGGCTTTTTCGGCGTCGTCTTCCGCTTGGCGCGCCGCCTTGGCGGCTTCGCGTTCGGCGGCTTCCATCGCCTCAATCTCTTCGACTTCCTTGCGCGTCTTGCACGGGCTGGTTTTCTCGAACCAGGCCACGGACTCGACGTGCGCGGTGTGCGGGAACATATTGATGATGCCGGCCGTCTTCAGCGTGTAACCCTTGGTATTGACCAGGATGCCGGCGTCGCGCGCCAGCGTGGCCGGGTTGCAGGACACGTAGACGATGCGCTTGGGCGCGGTTTCCTCGGTGATGGCCTTGAGCAGCTGCACCGCGCCGTCGCGCGGCGGGTCCACCAGCATCTTGTCGAAATGCCCCAGCGCGGCGAAGGACTCCTCGGTCACTTCGAACAAGTTGGCCATCTCGTAGCTCACCTTGTCCTGCAGCTGGTTATGCGTGGCGTTCTCCACCGCGCGCTTGACCAGCGGCTGGCTGCCTTCCATGCCATGCACCACCGCGCCGGAACGGGCGATGGGCAAGGTGAAATTGCCGATGCCGCAGAACATGTCGGCGATGCGCTCGCCCGGTTGGGGATCCAGGAACTTCAGCGCGCGCGCCACCATCACCGCGTTGATCTGCGGATTCACCTGGGTGAATTCGGTGGGGTAGTAGGGCATCTCCACCGCGTATTCCGGCATGCTGTAGGTCAGCTTGGGCGCGTCCAGCGGATAGATCGGGTAGCAGGTCTCCGGGCCCTTGGGCTGCAGCCAGATCTGCAGCGGACGTTCGGCCGTGCCGCGCTGGTCGGAAAACGCCTTCAGGATGGCGAAGTCGGCGTCGGTGATGTCGTCCATATTGCGGAACACCAGGATGTCCAGCCTGTCGCCGACGGCCACTTCCACTTGCGGCATGCGCTGGCTGATGGACAGCGTGGCTATCATCGCGCGCAGCGGCATGATCAGGTCGGAGATGTGCTTGGGCAGGATGTGGCATTCGCGCATCTCGGCGATGTAGCTGGAGTTTTTCTCGTGGAAGCCCACCAGCACGCCGCCCTTCTTGGCCACCATGCGGGCGGACAGGCGGGCGCGATGACGGTAGTGCCAGGCCGGTCCGGCGATGGGCGTGAGCACGCGCTCGGCCTTGACCTTGCCGATGCGCTTCAAATTGTCTTCCAGCACGCGCTGCTTGATCGCCACTTGGGCGGTGAACTCCACGTGCTGCATCGAACAGCCGCCGCAGACGCCGAAGTGCGGACAGCGCGGGTTGGCGCGCATGAAGCTTTCCTTCAGCACGGCGCTGGTCTGGGCGTTTTCGTAGCTGGGCTTCTTGCGGTAGCTGCTGTAGATAACTTTTTCGTAAGGCAGGGCGCCATCGATGAAGATGGTCTTGCCGTCAACGTGGGCGACCCCCCGGCCTTCGTGATCCAGCGATTCGACCAGGGCGATAGTCTGTGGGTGCGTCATCGTCTTGCTTGCAAAATCAAACGGTAAGGGGCGGATTTTCTCAAAAATCGCCGATTCGTGCTGGTTTTTTTACAATGAAACCCTTTCTGTTAGAATCGGCGCATGATGCAAAGCAATCGAATGAGCGCGGCGCGCGCGCGTCTGGCGCTGTTGGCTGTGGCCGCCTGCCTGGCGCTGCCGGCAGCGGCGGCGGAAACGCCGGCGCCGGATGTGCAGATCAGCGCGGCGGGGCGGCACTTGGTGTTGAACCTGCCGCAGGCGCGGCTGTTCCTGTATCAGGACGGCAAGCTGGACCGCGTTTTTCCGGTGGCCGTCGGCAAGATGCTGACGCAGACGCCGATAGGCAGTTTCGACATCACCGGCATTTACCGCGATCCCAGCTGGCATGTGCCCAAGTCCATCCAGGACGAGATGAAGCGCAACGGCAAGCCGGTGCAGACCGTAGTGCCGCCGGGGCCGGACAATCCGCTGGGGCCGGTGTTCGTGCGCTTCGGCGAAAGCAAGCTGGGCCTGGGTTTTCACGGCACCAACGCGCCGGCGTCCGTGCCGGGCTTTCGCAGCCATGGCTGCGTGAGGCTGCGCAACGACGACGCGCTGGCGCTGGCCAATACCGTCAGCCGCGGCGACGCCGTCACCGTGGCTTATCAAACCATTCTGCTGAACGAGGACGAGGCCGGCCAGCTGTGGCTGACCGTCTACCGCAACCACTACAAGCAGGATGATCCGTCCATGCCTTACTTGGCGGATACCTTGTTGGCCTGGCAACGCCAGCATCAAATTGCGTTGTATGGGCAGCGGGTGGACAATGCGCTGAAGCAGCGCAACGGCACGCCGGTTTGCATTAGCTGCAAGAGCGCCAAGGCCCAGGTCAGCGGCGCGCTGAGCCCGCTGCCATGGCTATCCAGAATGAGCTTGCCGCAGCCCTTGCCTGCTACGGACGAGCAGGCGCCGCGCGAGCCGGGGCCGCCGGTCAGCCAGCGCGCTCGCGCGGCCCATCGGACGGGTTAAGGGGTGGGTTTGGGGAAGGGCCGCGTTATGCGGCCCTTGTCGTTTACTGCGCCGCCGCCCTCAACGCCTGGGCGATGTCCGCCAGGATGTCGTCGATATGTTCTATGCCGATGGACAGCCGCACCAGCTCCGGCCGCACGCCGGCCTGCAGCTGCTCTTCCGGCGACAGCTGGCGGTGGGTGGTGGTAGCCGGGTGGCAGGCTAGGGATTTGGCGTCGCCTATGTTCACCAAGCGCGTCACCAACTGCAGCGCATCGATGAAGCGGCCGCCGGCTTCCGCGCCGCCCTTGATGCCGAAAGACAGGATGCCGGAGGCGCGGCCGCCCAGATAGCGGTCCGCCAGCGGTTTGCTTGGGTGACCCGGCAGGCCGGCGTACTCCACCCATTCCACGGCTGGGCTGTCTTGCAGGAAGCTCGCCGCTTTCAAGGCGTTGTCGCAGATGCGGTCCATGCGCAGCGCCAGCGTCTCTATGCCTTGCAGGATCAGGAAGGCGTTGAACGGCGACAGCGCCGCGCCCATATTGCGCAGCGGCACCACGCGCGCGCGCGCGATGTAGGCGGCCTCGCCCAGCGCTTCCACGTAATTGACGCCGTGGTAGCTGACGTCCGGTTCATTCAGACGCTTGAAGCGGTCTTTATGCTGCCCCCACGGAAACTTGCCGGAATCGACGATGGCGCCGCCTATGCTGTTGCCGTGGCCGCCCAGGTATTTGGTCAGGCTGTGCACCACGATGTCGGCGCCATGCTCGAACGGCCGGCATAGATAAGGCGAAGGCACGGTGTTGTCCACGATCAGCGGCAGACCGTGGCGGTGCGCCTCGTCGGCGAAGGCGGCGAAGTCCACCACATTGCCCAACGGATTGCCTATCGATTCGCAGAACACCGCCTTGGTGCGCTCGTCGACCAGGCCGGCTATCGCGGCCGGGTCTTTGTAGTCGACGAAGCGGACCTCGATGCCCAGCTGCGGAAAGGTGTGGGCGAACAGATTATAGGTGCCGCCGTACAGGGTGCGGGTGGCGACGATGTTGTCGCCGGTTTCGGCTATGGTCTGGATGGCGTAGGCGATGGCCGCCATGCCCGACGCCACCGCCAACGCGCCTATGCCGCCCTCCAGCGCCGCGATTCTCTTCTCCAGCACATCGGTGGTGGGGTTCATGATGCGGGTGTAGATATTGCCCTGAACTTTCAGGTCGAACAGGTCCGCCCCGTGTTGAGTGCTGTCGAAGGCGTAGCTGGTGGTCTGGTACAGCGGCACGGCTACGGCCTTGGTTGTCGGGTCCGGGCTATAGCCGGCGTGGACAGCAAGCGTTTCCAGCTTCATGGGGCATTCCTCCGCTTAGTCAATATCAATGGCGATCCGCTCGAACTTATCCGCAAAGTATTTCAAACGCAAAGAAATAAAAGGCAGGTTCCATATCGCATTTTTTAATATGGGAAATGGGGCTATCCAAGTTGGCAAGAATCGGGTCGCCGGCCGTTGCCATCCTCTGTCACTTTGCGGGTGTGGTTCACCCAAAAGGAGCAGAGCATGGAAGCATTGGCGGGCCAGGTCGCCCTGGTGACGGGCGCGAGCTCCGGCATAGGCCGCGAGACGGCCAAATTATTTGCGCAAAACGGCGCAGCCCTGGTTTTGGTGGCGCGACGGCGGCAGGCTTTGGATGCGCTGCTGGACGAGTTGTCCGCTAGCGGCGCGCGCGCGGTGGCGCTGGCGGGCGATGTAGCGGACGAGGCATGCGCGCAAGAGGCCGTGCGCCTGGCCGAGGCCAGCTTTGGCGGGCTGGATATCGCCGTCAACAACGCAGGGACGCTGGGCGAGGCGATGCCGACGCCGGAGCTGTCTTTGGCGCAGTGGCAACGCACGCTGGACATCAATCTGACCGGCGCGTTCCTGGGCGCCAAGCATCAGTTGCCGGCCATGTCGCGGCGCGGCGGCGGTTCGCTGATCTTTGTCTCCAGTTTTGTGGGTTATAGCGCGGGGCTGCCGAATATGGCGGCGTATGCGGCCAGCAAAGCTGGGCTGATAGGCCTGACCCAGGTTTTGGCCGGCGAGTTCGGCGGCCGCGGCATTAGGGTGAACGCGTTGCTGCCGGGCGGCACCGATACGCCGATGGGACGGGAGGCGGCCAACAGCGCCGAAGCCAGGGCCTGGGTGGAAGGGCTGCATGCGCTCAAGCGGCTGGCGCGGCCGGAGGAAATCGCGCAGTCGGCGTTGTATCTGGCTTCCGACGCCTCCAGCTTCACCACCGGCGCCGCGTTGCTGGCGGATGGCGGCGTGTCGATCAGCCGTAGTTGAGGCCGCGTCAGCCGGCCAACTCTCCAGCCAATTCGCCCACCCGCGCCAGCGCCCGCTGGTAAGCCTCGTTCCACGGGTAACAGCAGGACAGGCGCAGGCAGTTGCGGTAACGGCCCTTGGCCGAATACATCGCGCCTGGCACCACGGTGATGCGTTCGGCCAGCGCGGCGCGGAACAGCTGCATGGTGTCGGCGTGGCTGGGCAGCTCCACCCATAGCAGGCAGCCGCCGGAGGGCAGCGTGGCGCGGGTGCCGGCGGGGAAATGCTGCGCCACCGCGCCGCGCAGCTTTTCCATCTGGCTCATGAAGTGGCGGCGGATCAGCCGCAGATGGTGGTCGTAGCCGCCGCTTTCCAGATATTCCGCCAGCGTTTCCTCCAGCAGCGCCGGCTGGCCCAGGCTGCTGGAGAATTTCAGCCGCCGGACCTCGCTGAGGAAGCGGCCGGGGGCGATCCAACCGATGCGGAAGCCCGGCGCCAGCGTCTTGCTGTAGCTGGCGCACAGCAGCACCCAGCCATCGCGGTCATAAGCCTTCACCGCGTCCGGCGTCGTGGCGCCGTAGAACAAATCGGCATGCGGCACGTCCTCGATCAGCGGCACCTGGTAATCGTTGACCAGCTGCGCCAGCCGCTGCTTGGCTTCCGGCGGCATGGTGCTGCCCAGCGGGTTATGCACGGTGGGCATGGCGACGACGGCGTTGAGCCGCTTTTCCGACAGCAGCAACTCCAGCGCGTCCAGCGCCAGCCCGCTGGTGGGATGGGTGGGAATCTCGATCACGCTCAGCCCCAAATCCTTCAGCATGGGCAGCAGCGCGAAATAGGTAGGCGATTCCACGCCCACGGTGTCGCCGGGTTTGCAGGTGGCGCGCAGCGCCAGTTGCAGCGCCTCGGTGCAGCCATTGCTGATCACCAGATCATCCGCCGCCAGCACGCAGCCCCAGCC
Source organism: Chromobacterium alticapitis (assembly GCF_002924365.1). Lineage (GTDB taxonomy): Bacteria > Pseudomonadota > Gammaproteobacteria > Burkholderiales > Chromobacteriaceae > Chromobacterium > Chromobacterium alticapitis. The sequence continues at coordinate 10,249 of NZ_PQWB01000048.1, forward strand.
GACCGCGCGCTGGGCGATCTGCCGCCGCAGCCGCTCGGAGCCAGGCGGAAAGGGGTAGTCGGTGGTCAGTTCCGGCTGTTGGCGCAGCAGGCGGCCCATGATGTGCTTGAAGCGGCTGGTGGGGTAGAAGTCGCTGCCGCGCGGGCTGGCCAGCGACAGGTCGATGAAGTCCGCCTGGTTTTGCGAGCCCATCACCGCCTCGATCTGGTCCACCACTTCGCCGGTGTGGTGGGCGGCGCTTTGCCGGCGCATGCGCGGCAAGGGCAGAGTGGCGGCCGACTTGACGTAGAAACCGGACTGCGGCCGCGCCTCGATCAGGCCGCGGTCCTCCAGCGTGCGGTAGGTCTGCAGGATGGTGGACGGGCTGACCTTGTGCATGGCGCAGGCCTTGCGCACCGAGGGCAGGCGTTCGCCGGGCCGCACCGTGCCGTTCTGGATCAGTTCTATCCACTCATTGACCAGCTGCTGGTACAGCGGCTCCTGGCTCATGTTTTTCTCCTGCGCATGCGAACGGTACAGTTTCGAACGAAATTGATCATAACAGTTTTGCAACTGTTCAACTGTTATGGTTTCAATTCTATTTTTCTGAATCTGTAATTGTCCAGCGGGAAAGCATAAGATGACGGCCTTGAGTCGGGGGCCTGCCCCGTGGATGCCGACGCCGTGTCGGTTGCAGTCTGGGAGTCGTCATGAATCTGCTCGCGCTTGTTACTTATCTGCTGGTGATGTCCATCACCCCAGGCCCCAACAACCTGGTGCTGGCCTCGTCCGGCGTCAATTTCGGTTTCTCCCGCACGTTGCCGTCGCTGCTGGGCATGACCCTCGGCTTGTCGCTGCAGATAGGCTTGCTGACTGTATTCCTGGGCGAGGTGATGGCGACCATGGCCTCGCTGCAGCTGTATCTGGCGGTGGCTGGCTGCGGCTATCTGCTGTGGCTGTCCTGGGGCATGGCGCGCGCGGGTGGCGCCAAGAACGTGGAGGCCGGCGCGCGGCCCATGGGCTTTCTCGGCGGGCTGATGTTCAACTGGCTCAACCCCAAAGTGTGGCTGATGGGCTTCAATCTGGTCATGGTGTTCCTGCCGGCGCATATGAACCCGTGGCGCGCCGCCGCGCTGTTCGCGCTGATCACCTTCGTCACCAGCCTGCCCTGCATCGCGGCCTGGGCTGGTTCCGGCGTGGCTATCCGCCGCTTCCTGGACTCGCCGGCGCGCCTGCGGCTGTTCAATTTCGCGATGGCGGCGGCGCTGGCGCTGACCGCGCTGTGGCTGCTGTCCGAGATGCTGCCGGTCCGATCCGCGCCAGGCATGATCTGACCTCATGAGGCCCGCGAGTTTGCGGGCTTTTTTGTTGGCGGCGTACAATAGCGCCTTTGAGTATTTTTCTAGAGTCCAACCCATCATGATCCGTACCCGTTTCGCTCCCAGCCCGACCGGCTATCTGCATATCGGCGGCGTCCGCACCGCGCTGTTCTCCTGGGCCTTTGCCCGCAAAAACCAGGGCGTGTTCGTGCTGCGCATCGAAGACACCGACCTGGAGCGCTCCACGCCGGAATCGGTGAAGGCGATCATGGACGGCATGCACTGGGTGGGCCTGGACTACGACGAAGGTCCGTTCTACCAGACGCAGCGTTTTGATCGTTACAAGGAAGTGATCCAGCAGTTGCTGGCTTCCGGCCACGCCTACCATTGCTATTGCAGCAAGGAAGAGTTGGAAGCGATGCGCGCGGAACAGGAAGCGCGCGGCGATAAGCCGCGCTACGATCGACGCTGGCGTCCGGAGGCCGGCAAGACCCTGCCGGCCATCCCGGAAGGCGTGGAGCCGGTGGTGCGCTTCAAGACGCCGCTTACCGGCGCAGTGGCCTGGGACGACGCGGTCAAGGGCCGCATCGAGATTTCCAATGAAGAGCTGGACGATTTGATCATCGCCCGCCCGGACGGCAGCCCCACCTATAACTTCTGCGTGGTGGTGGACGACTGGGACATGCAGATCACCCACGTGATCCGCGGCGACGACCACGTCAACAACACCCCGCGCCAGATCAACATCCTGCTGGCGCTGGGCGCGCCGCTGCCGGTGTACGGCCATCTGCCGATGATCCTGAATGAGGACGGCCAGAAGATGTCCAAGCGCCGCGACGCGGTCAGCGTGGTGGATTACGCCGACAAGGGCATCCTGCCGGAAGCGCTGCTGAACTACCTGGCGCGTCTGGGCTGGGGCCACGGCGACGACGAATTCTTCACCATGGAGCAGTTCGTCGAATGGTTCACGCTGGAGGCGGTGAGTCCGTCGGCCAGCCGTTTCAACCAGGAAAAATTCCTGTGGCTGAACGCGCAGCACATCAAGGCCGCCGACAACGGCCGTTTGGCTGAGCTGATCGCGCCTCGCCTGGCTGCTGCCAAGGTGGAAACCGCCAACGGCCCTGCCATGAACGACGTGCTGGCGTTGGTCAAGGAGCGCGTGCAAGACCTGAACGCGCTGGCGCTGGAGGTCGATTATTTCTACCAGAAGCGCGAACCGGCCGCCGCCGACGTGGAGAAGCATCTGGCCGGCGACGCCATCGCGCGCATGGGCCGTTTCGCCGACAAGCTGGCCGCGCTGGAAGCCTGGAGCGCCGAGTCCATCCATGAGCTGTTCAAGCCCTTCTGCGCCGAGGAAGGCATCAAGATGGGCCAGCTGGGCATGCCGCTGCGCGTGCTGGTGTGCGGCACCACGCAAACGCCGTCGGTTGACGCGGTGCTGGCGCTGATCGGCAAGGAAGAGGTGCTGCGCCGCATCCGCGCTTGAGCGCGAGCAGTCTTTCGCCGATATGAGCAACGCCCCGCGAAGCATCGCGGGGCGTTTTGTTTGAAGCGGCGGCGCAAGGCGACGTGCCCGAGCCTTGCGGCCTTGAGTTTGTCGGCGGCTCAGGGCAGCGCCGCGGCGATTTCGCGCGCGGTGGCGCGATAGGCCTCGAAGTGCGCCAATCCGGCCGGTCCGCGCGAAACGTCGTGTTGCGAGACGAAGTCCGCCAGTTCGCTGATGCAGGCGATTGCCGGCACCAGGCGGGAACCGCCGTCGACGAAGGCCAGCAGGCTATCCAGCTGCGGCCCAAGCTCGCGCGCGAGCGAGCGGATGCAGTCCTCCAGCTCTCCGTCGTATTCGGCCAGCATGGCCAATACATGGTTGCCGCTGAGCGTCGGCCCCGGTCGAAGATCGGGCGCCGCACGGTCCAGAAGCAGCAGGCGCGCGAAATGCAGGGTGTCGACCAGGCTTAGCGCCCGGTTCAGCGTATCCTGGCCGGCGTGAATCGCTTCCAGCAAGGCTGAGGCTTCAGCATCGGCCCGCAGCGGCAGCATCAGGGTAAGCGGATTGGCCATCTTGTTCTCGCTTGGACTGTCTTCCAGAGCTTGACCTTAGACCAGGGACCGGCGCTTAACCCCTGGGGTGAATACTTAGCGTCTGCAAATTGTATTGAGCGAAGTTTTCAAACACCCTTGCAAAAGACCTCGGGCAGAACGCTCAGCGGCGCAGCAGCTGCCAGCTGGCGATGCCGGCCATGGTCATCAGCAGCGAGCCGCTGACATGCACGGCGATGACGGTCAGCGCCGGCATCAGCTGTCCCTGGCGCAGCAGATCCACCACCTCCGCGGAGAAAGTGGAAAACGTGGTGAGGCCGCCGCAGAAACCGGTGATGATCAACAGCCGCCACAGCGGCGATAGACTGGACAGCTCGGCGAAGAAGGCCACGGCCAGGCCTATGATGTAGCCGCCCAGAAGATTGGCGGCCAGCGTGCCCAGCGGCAGGGCGGGGAGCAGGCTGTTTAGGCGCAGCCCCAGAAACCAGCGCAGCAGGGCGCCGCTGGCGGCGCCGACGCCTATGGCCAGGATGGATTTCCACATGATGGTTACGCGGGAAGCGGCAAACAAAGCGCATTCTGCATGCCCGGCCCCGCGTCGTACAGTCCCGAGGCTTCACAAAATTTCGGCGATGGCGCGGGCGGCGCGCTTGGCGTCCAGGAAGATCAGGCCCAGTTTGGCCTCTTTGCGGGCGATGACGGCCAGCACCGCGTCGCGGCTGGCGTGACTCATCAGGATGTAGCCGTTGTCGCCCTTGACCATGACTTGCTCCAGCTCGCCGCGCGCCAGTTCGCGCGCGGTGCGCTCGCCCAGCGACAGCATGGCCGCGGCCATGGCGCCCACGCGGTCTTCGTCCACTTCCTGCGGCAGCAAGGACGCCATGGTCAGACCGTCGGCCGAGATGATGGCCGAGGCTTCGATGTCGGCGGTCGCGCCGTTCAGGTCCTTCAGTATCGATTTAAGCATTTGTTCACGCATGGGTAATCTCCGGAAAGTCAGGCGTAGCGCCGGGCCAGCAGCTCCACCAGCGTCACGAAGTGCTGGTCTTGCAGGCGCGGCGCGCCGCCTATGGTCAGGACAAACGATTGCTGGCCGATGTGCAGCGGATAGAAGGCGAGTTCACTGATGCCGGCCGGGTCGGCCACCGCCCAGGCCGAGCTGGCCAATTGCAGGTGCTGCCGCAGCAGCAGGGCGTGGCGGCGGCTCAGGCTGACAATGTCGCCGGCCAGCGCGGCCACTTCCTCCGCCGTTTCGTGGTGAAAGCCGGCCGCGGCGTAATAAAGGCCGTTATCGTCCGCCAGCATGGCCTTGCCGCAATCGGACAGAGCGGCGAGCACTGGCGGCAGCTGGCTTTCCAGATTGCCGCCCAAGGGCGGGCGCGGCGTTTCCGTGCCGTGGACGAAATCCAGCCGCTGTAGTCGGTACAGGGCGTCCAGCGCCGATTCGGCGTCGCCGTCGCACCATTCGGCCAACAGCTCGCGCGTCAGCGGCACGGTGTGGCCCAGGCGCAGTATCTGCGACAGCAGGCGGCGCGGCAGGGTGGCCTCCTGGCTGGCCACGGCGAAATAGGCCCCGGCCGGCGTGGCCATGGGATAGAGCTGGTCCTTCAGTTTCAATACGCCATCCATCTCAAGCCTCCAGCCCCGGATCCCGCGAATACAGCAAGGCCAGCACCAACTGCTTGATGTCCTCGCGGCGGCGGCAGTCCACTTCGAATACCGGCGGCCGCAAGCCGCAGCGCGCCAGCAGCAGCGCGTAGGACTCGGCGTCCGGTTTCGGCCGCAGGTCCGTCTTGCTGAGGCCCACCACCAGCGGCGCCCGCAGCAGCAGGGGCTGGAAGGCGTTCAGAAAGAATTGCAAGTCTTTGGCCGGTTGGGGCCGGGTGTTGTCCAGCAGCAGCGCCAGGCCGATGCCGCCGCGGCTGACGATGTCCCACATGAAGTCGAAGCGCTCCTGGCCGGGGGTGCCGTATAAATGCACTTTGCAGCCCTGCTCCAGCCGCAGCAGGCCGTAATCCAGCGCGACGGTGGTTTCCGCCTTGCGCCGCAGCGTCATGTCGGATGCCGCGGCGTCGGTGCGCACCGGTTCGATGTCGCTGATGGCGGCGATGGCGGTGGTTTTGCCGGCCCCCACCGGGCCGGCGAAGATGATCTTGTTGTCGTGGCTGGGCATGCGTGCTCGTTCCGATGGTTCACAGGCCGTTGATCTTGCGCAGCAGGCGCGATAGCAATCCGCCGCGCGCGCTAGGAGGCGGGGCTGCCGCGACGGGCGGCGCGCCGCGTATGGGCGGCGTGGAGATGACGTTAAGCATGGTGCCAGCGCCTATGTCCAGCGCGCCGATGCTGTGGGCTGCGGCTAGGAAGTCGAACAGGTTGGCCGGAGCGACGTGCAGCAGGCGGGCGACGATGCGCAGATTGACCGGCGCGCGCGCCAGCAGCGCGCAGACGCGGTGAGCGTCGGGTATGGGCGCCAGCCGCGTGAGATTGGGCCAATGCCGCAGGCGCAGCGGCGTGTCGGCCTGGATGGCGCAGAGCAGGCGGCCGCGGGCGGTCCAGATGGCCCACTGCCACAGCAGCGGTTTTAAGGGATGGGGGGAGGCGTTGGCAAGCCGCTCGGTCTCGGGCCAGTCGCCAGGCTGGACCATGGCCTCGCCGCGGCACAATTCGCGCAGGCGGGCCTCCTCGCACAGCAGATAGGCCTGGCCGCGGCTGCCGGCGATGGCTGCGATGGGGGCGCCGTCCGCCAGAATGGCCGCGTCCCGCGCCTGGCGCTGCATCAGGCAGGCCAGGCCCAGCAGGCCGCGCTCTGGGTCGAAACGCTCTATCCGGGCGGGGGCCGTGCGCGCCGGGGCGGGCGAGGCGACTTGCCGGGGCGGCGGCGTCCACTTGTCCGGTTCGGGCGGCGGCGCGTGGCGCAGTTCGCTGAGCAGGGGGAACAGCTCTTCGATGCGCAACGGCTTGCCCAGCACGGGCGCCGGGGCGTCTGTCGGCGGGCTGACGGTGACGATGGCTGCCGGCAGGGCGGGATGGTCCCGGCGGAAGCGTTGCCAAAGCGGCCAACCTTCGCCGTCTATGTCCACCAAGGCCATCTCAGGCGTCAGCTCCGGCGCGTCGACGGCCAGGCGGTAGCGCCGCGCCGCATGCATTTTGAACGCCAGCCGCAGCAGCGCGAGCTTGCGCGTGTCCATGCCCGCGGTCAGCACGCAAACCTCGGTTGCGGGCAAGAGCAGGCGGGAGGCGTCAAGCGGCAAGTCCACGCTGCCGCCGTCCCTGCATGGTTTGGACAAAGGCGCTCAAGGTCAGCGTGACTTCGTCGGGCGGCTGCCGGCCGTCTTCCTTCAGCCTGCGCAGCAGCCAGGTGAAGCGGGGCAGATCGTCCTGCCGCTCGTACAACTGCAGCAGCGGCGGGTACAGGGCGGCGTCGTCCGGCCGGGCCTGTATGGCTTGCTCCAGCACTCTGGAGGCCTGGTCCACCTGGCCGTACTCCAGGTAGCGTTCGGCCTCGCTCAGCGGATCGACAGTCTCGCCCTCTGTCGGCGCGGCGCACTTTTCTACCAGTTGCCGCCGGGGACGGGGCGCGATGGCGGCGCTTTGGCTGTAGCCGGCCTGGCGGCCGATGCGCTCCAGTTCGGGCCGATCCGGCCGCGCCGCCAATTGTTTCAGCACCGGATGGCTGCCCAGCACCAGTCCGGCGTGGACCAATTGCTCCTTCAGCCGCGCGCCGTAGGGGCCTAGCGTGAGGTGGAAATGCCAGAGCGAGCGGCAGTAGTCGTCCAGATCGTGTTGCTGGTAGTGCACGTATAGCGCGTCCAGCCGGTGTGACAGCGAACCGGGGCGCAGTTGCAGAATGCCCTCCAGCACGGGCAGCGCGTGGCGGAAGTCTTGGCAGGACAGCAGGATGCGCGCCTGGCGCTCGTTTGGCAGCAAACTGGAGACCACCTCGCGCTCCATGCCGCTCAGCGCCGACAATGGCCGGAAGCCTGCGATCAGCGAGACCGGCGTCAGCGGCGCGCCTTGGCCGTCCGGGGCCGGAACGGATTCCGATGCGGCGGCCGCATCGACGGGCGGCGGCGGGGCGTCTTCTGCGTCACGGCCCAGCGCGGCGGCGATGTCCTGCATCTCCATGCCCAGCCGCTGCTCGGCCAGCAGGCGCAGCGGCAGATTGTTGAAGTCGCGCCGCAGTCCCAGCAGCACGGCCTCGGTCAATTGCGCGTGGTCCAGCAGCGCCTGGTCGTGCAGGCTGGCGATGTTGGCGGCGTAGTCGTGTATCTGTCCCAGTTGCAGATGCAGCTCGGCCAGCCGCTGCAGATGCTTTCTGGAGTGGCCGGCGTAGCGCTCCACGTAGGCGCGCAAGGCCTGGGCGGCGTTTTCCGGCTGCTTGAACTGGATGAAAATCTCCACCTCGGTCAGCGCGTCCACCGCGCTGACTTCGTAATCGAGGATTTCGCCCAGCCCAGCGGCGAGCGGCGGTTCCTCCGCTGGCGGGACGGGGATGGGCGCGCATGTGTCGGCGCGTCGGCGCAGGCGGGACAGCAGAGCCAGGCCTAGCGCCAGCGCGGCGCTAAGCGCAGCCAGCGCCAGCCAGCCGTCGCGGGCGTGCGGGAAGACCAAGTCCGTCCAGGAAGAGGCATTCATGGCAGCGGCAGATGTTGTTGCCGCAGCTCGTAGTCTTGGCTGCCGAGCAGGTCGGTGCCGCATTCCAGCCGTTCGAACCAATCCAGGAAACGGCCCACCATCTCCTTGCCCTGGTAGGAGCCGCCGTGCTGCGGCACCAGCCATTCCACGTCCAGCCGGCGCACCATCTGGGCCCATAGCCGGCAAACCTTGTTATTGCTCATATAGCGGCGGTGGAAGCCTTCCATATGGCTGTCGCGCAGGTGGCGTTCGAAGTCTCGCACTGGCAGGCCGGCTTCCTTGCCGTCCATCAGCGAGGCGCCGATGTCGCCGGAGAACAGGATTTTGCTGATGGGGTCGTAAATCTGGAAGAAGCCTACGGTGTGCAGATAATGCGCCGGCACGATGCGCAGCTCGCAGCCGCCCAGATTCAGCAGCATGCCAGGCGGCGGGATGGAGATCAGTCGGCCGTCGGTGGCGCCGCGCACGCAGAAGTGGGGCAGGAAGCGCGCCCATTCCTCGGCGATGATGATCTTGGCGTCGGTGATCAGCAGCCAGCCATTGGCGGAAGCGACGATGTCCGGGTCCTGGTGCGAGGCGAAGATGTAGCGGGTGCGCGAAGGCAGGAAGTAAGCGGCCATCTCCGCCAGCAGGTGTTTGTAGGTCAGATTGCCGCCTGGGTCTAGCAGGATGCCTTCGCCCTGGTCGATGATCGCGAACTGGTTGGACTGGATGCCGTCGCCCTGCACCAGTTCGGTGAAGGCGATACATTTGTGGTTGCCGTCGTCGTAAAGCACCTGCGCCATGAGGAGTTCTCGCCAGCGTAATGGATATTTCGCGCGTGAGGCGCGTGACGATGGAATGCTAAAGGCGGGGCAGGAGTGGGGCGTTGATTGAAATCAATATGTCATAAAATTTGCCGAGCGAAAAAAAAGAGCCCCAGGGGGCTCTGAATTGCACCTTCGCTCAGGTGACCGGATCGCCTGCCGCTTGGCGGCGCAGCCATCCGATCGCGTCCGGCTCGCTGGCTCCATGGAGTCGGCGAACTGACAAGCGCAGTATGTCGGTATGCTGAGATGGGAAGTAGCGTGATTTCTGATGGCTTGTGTGACGGCATGTAATGAAAAGGCTGATGTCTTAACACTTTGGAAAAACTATTGGCGAAAGCGCCTGGAACGAGCGATGACCGCGGGTTTTGCGTTTATCATGACAATTTTTGCGCCAAGGGAGTGACGGAGTTGACTACGCAGTTTCCGGTGATCGATCGCCGCGCCATCGCCATGCGCTGGGGCGATATGGATGCGGTGGGGCATTTGAACAATACCTATTATTTTCGTTATCTGGAGCAGGTGCGGGTCGAGTGGCTGCAGTCGCTGGGCTACGGCATAGACCCGGACGCGGTGGGGCCGGTGCTGGCCAGCACCAGTTGCACCTACCGCAAGCAGCTGACCTATCCGGCGACGGTGGAAATCACCGTGGAGCTGGAAAAGCTGGGGCGCAGCAGCCTGAAGCTGCGCCACCATTTCTACAAGCAGGGCGATCCGGACACGGTGTATGCCAGCGCCGACGTCACCTTGGTGTGGGTGGACTACAAGGCGGAAAAATCCGTGCCGATTCCGGACCCGATACGCGAGGCCATCCTGAAGGGGGCGCCGGCCGCCTGAGTCAGAAGGCGGCCAGGTCCAGCTTGCGCCGCATCAGGTCGCGCAGCAGGAAGCGGCTGGGATGGACGGCCTGCATCAGGTCCATCGGCAGCGGCGCCGGCTCGCCCTCCAGCAGGGCGGCCAGAATTTCGCCGGACAGCGGCGCGGTGATCATGCCGCGCGAGCCGTGCGCCGCGTTGACGTACAGATTCTCCATCCAGGGACAGTCCGCCTCGGGACGCAGCGTGGCGTCGCGCGCCAGCTCGCGGTAGGCGGCGACGAAGTCCCGTTTGGCGGCCACCGGGCCGATCAGCGGCAGGTAGTCCGGGCTGGTGCAGCGGAAGGCCGCGCGGCCGCCGACGATGCTCGGCGCGGCGCCCAGCGACTGCCGCAGCGCCGGCGCCAGGCCGGCCAGCATGGCCAGATTTTCTTCATGTTCTTCGTCCCGGGTCGCCAGGTCGTCGGCGTCGAACTTGAAGGTGGCGCCCAGGCAGTGCCGGCCCTGGCGCGCCGGCGAGACATACCCTTCGCCGCACAGCACGGTGCGCAGCGCGCCGCTGCCCTCGCTGGCGGCCACCTCCGTGACCTGGCCGCGGATTTTCTTGAGCGGCAGATGGCTGGTGGCGTCGAACTGGGCAGTTTCCGCCGCGGCGGCCAGCACCACGACCGAGGCCATGGCCAAGGGGCCGCTTTCGTCGCTGGCCAGCCAGCAGCGCTCCGACGGGTTGTAGTCCAGCTCCAGCACGGTATGGCTGGCGCGGACTTGGATATTGGGGTGGTCCGCCAGTCGGCGCACCAGGGCCGGCGGGTGCACCCAGCCGCCTTGCGGGAAGAACAGCCCGCCGCTGGGCAGGGGCAGGCCGGCGCGCTGCGATGCCTCTTCCCGTTCCAGGCGGATCATCGTTTCCTCGGGCAAGCCCAGGGCGGCCAGTTCGCGCTGCTTGGCGTCTTCCTTCTCGTCATAGGCCAGCTGCAGCACGCCGCAGCGCTGCCAGTCCTCGCCGTCCGCTGGCAGCAATCCATCCAATGCTCGCAAGCTGTAGCTGTAGCCAGCCAGCACCAGTTGGGTCAGCGGCGTCATATGCGGCGACAGCTTGGCGTACAGCACGCCCTGCGGATTGCCGGAAGCGGCGGCGGCGAGCTGGGGCAGCCGCTCTATCAGGGTGACTTGCCAGCCGCGCTGCGCCAGGCTGCGCGCGGAGGCCGCGCCGGCAGCGCCGCCGCCCACCACGATGGCGCTGCGTTCGCGCCAGCTCCGCGGCGGACGGGCATACCAGGGCGGCTGCCAGTCGTCGCGAGGCGGTTCGGCGATCCAGCCGTGGCTGATGTGGCGTTTTTGGCCGTGGCCGGGCGCTTTCTTCACCTCGAAGCCGGCCTCGGCCAGACCGCGCCTCACCACGCCGGCGCTGGTGAAGGTGGAAAAGCTGGCGCCGGGGGCGGACAGCCTGGCCATCTGCCGGAACAGGGCGGGTTGCCACATGTCCGGATTTTTGGCTGGGGCGAAGCCATCCAGGAACCAGGCGTCGATGCGGGCGTCCAGCCGCGGCAGCGCCTCCAGCGCGTCGCCCACCATCAGCGTCAGCGTTACCCGTCCTTCCGCCAGCACGAAGCGGTGCCAGCCCGGCGTCAGGACATCGTACTGCGCCAGCAGCTGGGCCGCCCAGGTGTCCAGTTCCGGCCACAGCGCCAGCGCTTGGGCGAGGTCGCGCGGCGACAGCGGGTATTTCTCCGCGCTGACGAAGTGCAGCCGGGCTTCGGCCGGCGCGTGCGCTGCGAAGCATTGCCAGGCGCACAGGAAGTTCAGGCCGGTGCCGAAGCCGGTTTCGGCGATGGCGAAACCATCGCCAGGCCCTAGCGCGGCGAAGCGCGCTTCCAGCTGATTGTGTTTGAGAAACACGTGCCGGGTTTCATCCAGGCCGGAGTCGCGCGAGAAATACACGTCGCCGAAGGCGAGGGAGTACGGTTGGCCGTCTTGCCAGTCCAGTTGGGCAGGGCCGGCCGCGCCGGCGTGGGGTGTGCTTGTCATCGGTTGCCGCCCCGCGGGGCGGAATAGAATGGATTCGGGGCGGATTGTCGCATGGCCAATACACTGCCGCCAGTCCGAGCGGGGCGGGATGGCGCGGCGAAAATAATCGTATGCCGTTGAATTGTCAGGATGCGGCTAAGCAGCATCGCGCGGATGAAATTCATTTAGTCGCGTCGGCGGCGTTTCTAACGCGGAAGCTTGTAATAAGATGAAGCCAGGGCGGCCCGGCGGAGGGCGTCCGCACAACGACAGCCAGCCCCGGCCAGCAACAGGGGCGGCGCAGTGGATGACTCCCGGCCTGCGCGGCCGGCGGGGTCGGGGAGCGGTGATGAAGCGAGCAATGAGCATTGGCGGCCGTCTGGTGCTGACCCAGACGCTGCTGATGGTGGTGGTGGCCTGCGCCATCATGTATCCCTTGTATCTGTTCAGCCAGAAGATGCTGCTGGAGCGCACGCGAAAGGTGCAGAGCCAGTTGTTGGCGCAATCGCTGAACATGGTGGACGGCTTCAACGAATCATTGAAGATATCCACGCGCCAATTCGAAAAAGTCTTTCTGGCAGAGTTTCCATCCGGCTTCAGCCTGAAGCCGGAGCAGAAGGTCAACGTGGCCGGCGCGGCGACGCCGACGCTGCTCATGGGCAATGTCGCGCTCAATGGCAACAACCAGATGGTGGATCACTTTTCCACGGTCAGCGGCAACGTCGCCTCCATCTATGTGCGGGACGGCGACGACTTTGTCCGCATCGCCACCACGCTGTTGATGGAAAACGGCAATCGCGCGATGGGCAGCAAGCTGGAGCATGCCAATGCGGCCTATGACAAGCTGAAGTCCGGCGACAGCTACATCGGCCTGGCCAATTTATACGGCAAGGACTACATCACCAGCTATAGCCCGATCAAGAACGGCGAAGGCAAGGTGATAGGCGCCACCTTCGTCGGCGTCGGCGCCACCGAGGGCATCGCCAGCCTGCTGGTGCGGCTGGGCAAGGTGAAGCTGGAGGAGAGCGGCCACATCGATGTGATCGACATCAATCCAGCCTCGCCCAATTACGGCCGCTACCTACTGCATCCCAAGCTCAACGGTCGTTCCGTCGACAAATCGGTGGATGCGGCTGGCCAGCCTTATTTGCGCGACATCCTGAAATCGAGCGAAGGCAGCTTCACCGCGCGATTGCCGGCGGAAAAGGGCAGCGCCGCTCATACCTTATCCTATGCCGCGTTCGGTCCCTGGAACTGGCTGCTGGTCAGCGACGAGACCGAGTCCGAGCTGCAGCGCGAAAACCGCATGCTGACCGTTTGGCTGGCCGTCGGCTGCGGCGTGCTGCTGCTGGTGCTGGCGCTGGGCTCCTGGTTGGTGACGCGCGTGCTGGTGACGCGGCCGGTGCGCCGGCTGGTGGGCGAAGTGGCGTTCATTCAGGACAACCATGATCTGCAGCGCCGTTTGAACATGGGGCGGCGCGATGAAATGGGCGAGATGGCGAGCGCGCTGAACAGCTTGCTGGACAGCTTCCAGCAAGCGCTGAACCGAACTGGCCAGCATGCGGAAAACCTGGACCAGGCCGCGCAGGACCTGTCGCAGAAGGCCAGCGCGGCGGCGGCCTCGTCTGGCGAGCAGCGCAACAGCGCCCAGCAGATGGCGCAGAACGCCGACTTGCTGATCGCCGGCGTGCAGCAGATCGAGCAGGTGGCGGCCCAGGCCAGCGAGGTGGCCCAGGCTTCCAGCGAAGCGGCGCAGAACGGCAGCGCCAGCCTGGTGGCGGCGGTGGACGAGGTCAACCGCATCTCGGCCACCCTGGACAACGCGGCGGACAGCCTGCAGGCGCTGGAGAACAACGCGCGCCAGATCAGCGACATCGTCAATGTGATTCACGACATCGCCGACCAGACCAATCTGCTGGCGCTGAATGCGGCCATCGAGGCGGCGCGCGCCGGCGAGATGGGCCGCGGCTTCGCCGTGGTGGCGGACGAGGTGCGCAAACTGGCCGAACGCACCAGCCAGTCCACGCGCCAGATAGGCGAAATGATTGCGGCCATGCAGCAGGCGACGGCGCAGGCAGTGCAGGCGATGCGGCAGTCGGTCAGCTGCGCCTCCGAAGGCGCGGCCATCACCGCCAGCGCGCGCCAGGCCATGGCCTCCATCGTCGCAGATGCCGAACGCTCGATGGCGGTGGTGTCGGCTATCAATCAGGAACTGGCGGCGCAGCGGCAGACGGTGGCGGATATAACCGAGCAGATCTCCCAGGTGGCCGGTCTGGCGGAAACCAATAACGAGGCTGCCGAACGCTCCGCCGATACCGCCGGCGAAATGGCGCGGCTGGCGGATTCCCTTAAACAGGAAGTGAACGTGTTCCATACCTGACGCGGTCTGGCGCGAATGTCGATGGCGCGCTCTTGAAATGGTTATCTCTGTCCCCCAAATGAAGAGCATCGACAAGTTTTCAGGGAGGCGCAGACCATGCGATTCGACAAGCTGACCACCAAGTTCCAGCAGGCGCTGGGGGATGCCCAGAGCCTGGCTGTAGCCAATGACAACCCATACATCGAGCCGCAGCACCTGCTGCTGGCCATGCTGGACGACGCCGAGGCCGGCGTGGGCGGCCTGCTGGCGCGCGCCGGCGTCAACGTGCCGGCGCTGAAGGCCAGCTTGAAGCAGGCCCTGGAGCGTTTGCCGCGCGTGCAAGGCTACGGCGGCGAGATCACCGTGTCGCGCGATCTGGCCAATCTGCTCAATGTCACCGACAAGATCGCGATGAAGCTGGGCGACGAATTCATCGCCAGCGAGCTGTTCCTGTCCTCGCTGAGCCAGGACAAGGGCGAGACCGGCCGCTTGCTGAAGGAGCACGGCGGCAGCCACGCGTCCATACAGGCGGCGATAGACGCGGTGCGCGGCGGCGAGAACGTCAGCAGCGCGGATGCCGAAGACCAGCGCGAGGCGCTGAAGAAATACACCATGGACCTGACCGAGCGCGCGCGTCAGGGCAAGCTTGATCCGGTCATCGGCCGCGACGACGAAATCCGCCGCGCCATCCAGGTGCTGCAGCGCCGCACCAAGAACAACCCGGTGCTGATAGGCGAGCCGGGCGTGGGCAAGACGGCCATCGTCGAGGGGCTGGCGCAGCGCATCGTCAACGGCGAAGTGCCGGAAAGTCTGAAGAACAAGCGCCTGTTGGTGCTGGACTTGGCGGCCTTGATCGCCGGAGCCAAGTTCCGCGGCGAGTTCGAAGAGCGGCTGAAGGCGGTGCTGAACGATCTGGCCAAAGACGACGGCCAGACCCTGATCTTCATCGACGAAATCCATACCCTGGTGGGCGCGGGCAAGGCCGAAGGCGCGATGGATGCCGGCAATATGCTGAAGCCGGCGCTGGCGCGCGGCGAGCTGCACTGCATCGGCGCCACCACGCTGGACGAATACCGCAAGTACATCGAGAAGGACGCTGCGCTGGAGCGCCGCTTCCAGAAAGTGCTGGTGGGCGAGCCGTCGGTGGAAGACACCATCGCCATCCTGCGCGGCTTGCAGGAAAAATACGAAATCCACCACGGCGTGGACATTACCGACCCGGCCATCGTCGCCGCGGCGGAATTGAGCCAGCGCTACATCACCGACCGCTTCCTGCCGGACAAAGCCATAGACCTGATTGACGAGGCGGCGTCCAAGATCAAGATGGAGCTGGATTCCAAGCCGGAAGCGATGGACAAGCTGGATCGCCGTTTGATCCAGCTGAAGATAGAGCGCGAGGCGGTGAGGAAGGAAAGCGACGAGGCCAGTCAGAAGCGGCTGAGGCTGATCGAGGATGAGATCGCCGAGTTGTCGCGCGAATATGCCGATCTGGATGAGATCTGGAAAGCTGAGAAGGCCGCCCAGCAAGGCACCCAGAGCATCAAGGAGGAAATCGAGCGCCTCAAGGTGGACATGGAGGAGCTCAAGCGCAAGGGCGACTGGCAGAAGCTGGCGGAACTGCAGTACGGCAAGCTGCCGCAGCTGGAAGCGCGGCTGAAGGAAGCCGAGGCTGCGGGCGACAAGGGCGAGGCCCAGCCCAACCGCCTGCTGCGCACCCAGGTGGGCGCCGAGGAAATCGCCGAGGTGATCAGCCGCGCCACCGGCATCCCGGTGTCCAAGATGCTGACCGGCGAGCGCGAAAAGCTGTTGAGGATGGAGGAGGTGCTGCACCAGCGCGTGGTGGGACAGGACGAGGCGGTGACCGCGGTGGCCGACGCCATCCGCCGCTCGCGCTCCGGCTTGGCCGATCCGAACAAGCCGTATGGATCGTTCTTGTTCCTGGGGCCGACCGGCGTCGGCAAGACCGAGCTGTGCAAGACTCTGGCCAGCTTCCTGTTCGACAGCGAGGAGCATCTGATCCGCATCGACATGTCCGAGTACATGGAGAAGCATTCCGTAGCGCGCTTGATCGGCGCGCCTCCGGGCTATGTAGGCTACGAGGAAGGCGGCTACCTGACCGAGCAAGTGCGCCGCAAGCCGTACAGCGTAATCCTGCTGGACGAGGTGGAGAAGGCGCATCCGGACGTGTTCAATGTGTTGCTGCAGGTGTTGGACGACGGCCGGCTGACCGACGGCCAGGGCCGCACCGTGGACTTCAAGAACACGGTGATCGTGATGACGTCCAATATCGGCAGCCAGCAGATCCAGGCGATGGCGACGGACGATTATCAGGTGATCAAGCTTGCCGTGATGGCGGAGGTGAAGAGCCAGTTCCGGCCGGAATTCATCAACCGCATCGACGAGGTGGTGGTGTTCCACGGGCTGGATGAAAAACACATCCAGTCCATCGCCCGCATCCAGCTGAAGAGCCTGGAAAGCCGGCTGGCCAAGTTGGACCTGAATCTGCAGATCAGCGACGAAGCGCTGGCGCTGCTGTCCGAGGCGGGTTTCGATCCGGTGTACGGCGCGCGGCCGCTGAAGCGCGCGATCCAGGCCGAGCTGGAAAACCCGTTGGCCAAGGCTATCCTGGCCGGCCAGTACCCGCCCAAGTCCACGGTGATGGTGGAGGCGCGCAACGAGCGGCTAGTGTTCGACTGAGCCGACGCTCGCTGGGCGTCAAAGACACGGCCGCTTCATCGGAAGCGGCCGTTTTTCATGCGCGGGCCAAGGCCAAGTTCAGTCGGCCGCGGCCGGATGCAGGTAGCAACCGGGCAAATGGTCGTTGACCAGGCCGCAGGCCTGCAGATAGGCGTAGATCACTGTGCTGCCGACGAAGTTCATGCCGGCTTTCTTCAATTCCTTGCTGATGCGGTCGGACAGCTCGGTGCTGGCCGGCACGCGCGCGTCATCACGCTGCCGCACGATGGGCTGGCCATCCACATGCGCCCACAGCCAGTCGGCGAAGTTGCCGTGCTCGCGTTGCATTTGCAGAAACACCTTGGCATTGCGGATGGCGCTGTGGATTTTCAGCCGGTTGCGCACGATGCCGGGATCGCCCATCAGGCGCGCCACGTCCGCGTCTCCCATCGCCGCCACTTTTTCCGGATCAAAGCCGTGGAAGGCCGCGCGGTAGCCCTCGCGTTTTCTCAGTATGGTGATCCAGGACAGCCCGGCCTGGGCGCCTTCCAGCACCAGCATCTCGAACAGCTTGCGGTCGTCGCGTTCCGGGCGGCCCCATTCCTCATCGTGGTAGGCGACATACAGCGGATCGTCGCCGCACCACGGACAGCGTTTGGCTTCACTCATGCGGTGTGCAGCAGGATGTCGATCTTCAGGCCAGTCTTCTGGATGCCTATCCGCGAAGACAAGCTGACGACCAGGGGATTGCACAGGTTAGCCTGCAGCTGCCCAAGCGCGGGATGGACATCGCGCTCCAGATCCAGCGGGCGATACAGCATCAACAAAATGGCGGCGTCCTGTGGGTCCTGCAATTGCAGGGTCGCGACTTCCTCCTCGTTCAACTCTATCTCGAAGCGCACGCCCAGGCGATCGGGCAGGGCCAGGCTGAAAGTGATGCCGGGATCGTCCAGCGATTGCAGCCAGAACATATTGGGCTGCGGATGGGTCGCATCGTGAAACAGTTTGAAGTGTGTGCAATTTTCCAGTGCGGGTATCCCTTGCGGAAAGGTGATGACGGTGCTCTCGTCCACTTCTACGGCGCCGAGCTGGTTGGAGTCGAAACGCATGGTGGTCTCCTGGCGGAATCAGATTGTCATGATAGCTCAGCGCGCGGCCGGGCGGGAGGAGGCTTGTGCTGCGCGGCATGTCGACCTATACATGGTATTGCGTGGCGGATTTACGCCGATGTCTTAGCGGCGCGCCGCCTGGATATGGCCGCGCTCGCGGCGGAGCCGGTTTGGCATAGCCTGGAAAGGGGCGGTCGGCATGGAGCTGAAACCCAAGCGGTTCCTGATACTGGACGATCAGTTGGTGCTGCGCAAGCTGATCTCGCGTCAGGCAAGCTTTTTCAGCCGCTTCGCGGTCGAAATCGATGAATTCAGCGATCCGGCTGAGGCGCTTCGCAGCATCGCGGAGGGCGGCTACCACTTGGTGATAACCGATATCGGCATGCCCGGCATGAACGGCATCGATTTCATCAAAAACGTGGCCCGTCTCGGCTACCAGTCCGCCTTGCTCATCATTTCCGGCTACGATGGCAAAACCCTGCAGACCATCGCCGATATGTCATCGGCCCTGGGCATAGCCTGCACCCGTTTCCTGGCCAAGCCATACTCCGCCGACGCTTTCGTCGGCATGCTCAACAGCATATTCAATGAACTGGAACGAGCCGCGCAGCCGGACCCGACGGATATCGAGCGCCTGCTGAGCCGCTTGGGCAATGACAACTACCGCTTGGAATTTACCCCCGTCGTGACGCTGGCGGATCGACGGCTTTGCGGTTTTCACCTAGCCGCTCTGGTTCTGGAGGACGACAGGCGTTATCCAATGGAGCACCTGCTGAGACTGCTGGCCGGCCGGCGCATGGCGTCGGCGGTGGCGCTGGAGACGCTGGTGGAGAGGATTGCAAGGCTGCTGCTGGAAGTGTCCAGGCAAACGGCGTTCGACGAGTGTCCCGTCAGCGTGCGGATAGACGAAGCCTGTTTGAGCGCTGACAACGTGTTCGATCATTGCTATTCGCTGCTGCAGCAATGTGGCGTTCTGCCGCGGCGCATCGGTTTCGAGCTGGCCGATGGATTGAGACGGGGCGCCGATGCCGTGTGTTTCGAAAATATCGCCAAGATCCGCTATCTGGGGTTTCACCTGCAGGCGGGCGATTTCGGCCAGGGTTCGCTTGCGGTCAGCAATCTGTTCAAGTTTCCATTCGATCAGCTCAATGTGCCGCTGGAAACCTTGCGCTGGATGAGAGTCTTGCAAGGAGAGGACGCTGGCGCGCTGCGCTTGCTGCGCTACTTCGGCTTGCCGCAGACCGCGGTATGCGCCGGCCGCATCGATGACGACGATGCCTTGACGCTGGCTCAGGCCATGGGCTGCGTCAGCGGCACGGGAGATGTGCTGGGTTTGGCTGTGCCTGAGGGAGAACTGGTCGAGGTGGCGCGGGAGCATTGGGGAAGTAAGTCCGCATCGGACGGCGGCGCATCCGCCATTTGAGGAGACACGATGATTTCGGTCGATTTGGTCCGTCTGCGCATCTTGATCGTCGACGACCAGACGCTGGTGCGCACGCTGATTTCCCAGGCTTTGCAAAGCATGGGCATACGTCAGGAACATATCTTCCAGGCGGCGGATGGCACCGCCGCGATGCGGCTGTTGGACATCCGCATGGTGGACATCATGCTGTGCGACGTGCAGATGCAACCGATGAACGGCATGGATTTGCTCAAGGAATTGCGTTGCGGCCATACCGCCAATGTGTCCAATTTGCCGTTTGTCTTTCTGTCCGGGCACGCGGACAGGAGCAATGTGGTGCTGGCCAGTCAGTTGCATGCCGACGGCTTCGTGGTCAAGCCGCCCAAGCCGGCGGATGTGGAAAAAGCGATTCAGACGGCGATGCAGCGTGTCCGGCCGGAGATTGATCCATTCAGCTATTACCACGTTGCTACGGGCACTGAATATGACAAGAAAGTGTTCGGTCGTCTGTTTGAGTCCAGGGCGCCGGTGGCGCAGGACGAGCCGGAGGAATGCTGCCTGTCTTTGGACCAAATCAAGCCGGGTTCGCGCTTGACGCGCGATTTGCGCAGCAAGGCCGGTCACTTGCTATTGCCGCGCGGCGCCACTATTTCGGCCAATCAGCTGACGGTATTGAAAGATTACAGCGAGCGCTATGGCGTTGCGCAGATCTTCGTGCTGGAAAGTCCCGAGTCCACGGTGAATCCGGTCGCGAGAAACTAGTCATGACGCACACCAGGCCGCGGCACAGTCAGGCGATTGCGATAGGACGCACTGTGCTGGCCATCGTATTGCTGCTGGGCATCCTGCAAGTCGGCGTCATGCTGCAATTGCAAGCGAGCGCCTGGGGGCAGTTTCAGCAAGCCAGCCGCTTGGGGGATTGGAGCCGGGACGCGGATTTGCTTTACCGTTTCGGCGAGGCTCAGCAGGCCGAGAGCGGATTGTTGCGCATGATGTTGCTTGGCGGCGCGCCCAGCGCGGAGCAGCAGGGCCATCTCGATCAATTGGCCAAGCAAGTAGACGATGATTATTTCGCCTTGGCCGCCTCGCTGCACAGGCGGCAGGATGGGCAGCTTGAGGAAAAGCTGATTCATCTGCAGCAATCGCTGCGGCAATTCCAGCAGTTGCGCGCGCGGGCCGATGAAATCTGGCGCGCGCGCGCCGGTCCCAACGTAGCCTTGACCACCAGCCTCTATGAACAAACTCGGGAGGTGCAGGAGCAGGTTCAACGTTTGCTGAGCGACGCCGTGGTGTCCATGGCGGCCAGCGGCGATCCCGACATCAACAATCTGGCCTGGTTGCAGCAGGATTTGTGGATGTCGGAATATTGGCTGAGCTCCTGCGCGCAGGCGCTGTCGCTGCGCGCGTCGCTGTCCCGCAGGCTGGACCGGCATGTCGAAGAGGACTTGGCGCGCAAACTGGCGGCCGGCATGTTGACGCTGGCCAAGCTGAGGCCCAGGGTGGACAGCGTGCGGGACCCCAGGTTGTCCGGGCTGTTCGCGAAGCTGGTTGTGCTTGCCGGCAAGCAGCAATTGCTGGCGCAACTGCAATTGGAGCAACTGGATGGGAAGCTGCAATTTGCTCAGGCCACTGATTTCCAAGCCAACCAGGTCCAGCTGTCGGAAGCGTTCAGCCAGGCGCTGGACTCGGTGTCCGATCATGCGGCCGCTGCCGTGAGGAGCAGCCGCGACGACGCCAGGCGGGCGCTGGTGAAGGAGGGGTTGTTCGGTCTGGCGGAGATCGTGTTGCTGGCCTTCCTGTTGTACGTGATGGTGCGCAAGGTAATCAAGCCGCTGGAGTTTCTGCAGCGCATGCTCGATGTGTCGGGCGACGCCATGTTAGTGATAGATTCGCGCGGCGTCATCAAAATGGCGAACGAGGGCGCTGGGCGGATGTTCGGCTATGCCATGAGCGCCTTGCTGGGCATGCCGGCCAGGCAGCTGTTCGTGATGAATGACGAACTGCATGCGGTTTTGGCCGCGCTGGAAATCCAGGAAGGGCGATCCATGCCAGTGGAAGGCATGGGTGGCGGCGGCGAGCATTTTCATGCCTTGTTGACCATAAACCGTTATATGGAGAGCAACGGCAGCCCTCTGCACATTCTGATTGTGCGGGACGAACACAAGCGCCGCCTGGCCGAGGCTTCGCTGGAGCGCAGCGTGGCCTTGCTGTCGGTGATCTCGGAGATCGAAGCGCTGTTGTTGTCGCGCTCTGCGCGCGAAGCGGTCTTCAGCCGGCTGCATGACACCTTCCTGGAGTTCACGAGTTCGGAGCGCTGCGTGTTGGTGGCGTGGTCGACCATGGAGGGCAGCGACGAGTCCCTGCGGCTGCAGGCCGGCGAATGGCCGGACTTCCTGCCGCAAATCCAGCAGTTGTCCATGGCGGATGCGCCCTTACCGGCCCTGTTCCGCAGCCTGTCCGCCCAGCCCTCTTGGGTGTCGCTGCCAGTGATGCTGGCCGGCGAGGTGGCCGCTGGCGTTTGCCTGCTGCGGCCCACCTTGTCGCAACTGGGCATCAGCATCCTGCCTTTGCTGGGCGCTTACGCCAACATCCTGGGGTTTTACGCCGAAGAGGACAGACGCAAGCTGTCCGAGGCGCAGCTGCGCGCGGTGCTGCAGGAAGAGGAGGCGGTGTATTCGGCGTCGCCGGTGGGTTTGCTGCGCTTGAACGAGCATTTCCAAATCACGCGGGCGAACCTGACGGCCGAGGGCATTTTCGATGTCGGCGACGAATACGGCTTGTCCGGCATGCATTTGATGGAACTGCTGGCGTCCGAGCACGGCTGGTACGAACTGGCCGAACAGATGTCCAAGATGCAGCAGGAGAACGCGCGCATCCATTGCGAGCTGGAGTGCCTGACCGGCACCGGCAGGCCGATCTGGGTGTTGTTCGAAGGGCAGCTGCTGTTTCCGGACGCGTCGGAGTCCGTCATCATCCTGGCCTGTCTCGACATCACCGAGCGCAAGATGGCTGAATTCGAGCTGCGCATGGCGCGCGACCAGGCCAATGCGGCCAACCGCGCCAAGAGCGCCTTCCTCGCCACGATGAGCCACGAGATACGCACGCCGATGAACGGCGTGCTGGGCATGCTGGAACTGCTGGCCATGACGCGGCTGGACGCGGAGCAGCGCGATACGGTGTCAACCATACAGGACTCCGCCAACACGTTGTTGCGGCTGATCGACGACATCCTGGATTTCTCGAAGATAGAGGCGGACCGCATGGAAATCGTGCCGGCCCGCACCGCGGTGCGGCCGTTCATGGACAGCGTGCGCAGCCTGTATCAGGAAAACGCCAACAAGAAGGGTCTGGCCCTGACGCTGGCGCTGGACGAGAGGCTGGCGCCTACCCTGGTGATGGACCCGCTGCGCGTCAGGCAGATTCTGCAAAACTTCATCAGCAACGCGATCAAGTTCACCTCCAGCGGACGGGTGGAGATCCGGGTCAAGGTGATGGACACCGTCTCCAACTATCAAGTGCTGTCGTTCGAGATTGAAGATACTGGCATAGGCATGTCGCAGGAGCAGTTGAGCAAGCTGTTTCAGCCGTTTACCCAGGCGGACTCCGAAACCACGCGCCGCTTTGGCGGCACCGGACTGGGCCTGGCCATCTGCAGGAGGCTGGCCGGCCTGATGGGCGGCCATGTGGAAATGGAGAGCGAGCCGGGCAAGGGCAGCTGCGCCCGTTTGTTGCTGGAGCTGGAGTGGCTGGCCGAGCAGGTGGAGCCGGTGGTGCTGCCGGAACAGCGCGTGCCGAAGGAACTGACGCAGGCGTCCGCTCAGGGCGATGCCGCGGACGGGGCGCGCATGGGTTTTCCCATCCTGTTCGCCGAGGATAATCCCACTAATCGCAAGCTGACGCTGAAACAGCTGGAGAAGCTCGGTTATCCGGCGGATTGGGCGGAGGATGGCGACAGAGCCTTCAGCAAGTGGCTGGCCGGCCGCTATTCCTTGATTCTGACCGATTGCCACATGCCAGGCATAGACGGCTATCAGTTGGCCCGGCTGGTGCGCGCGCATGAGGCTTCGCATCCCGAGCGCGGCCGCACGCCCATCGTCGCCTGCACCGCCAATGCGGCCAAGGAGGAGGTGGATAAAACGCGGGAAGCCGGCATGGATGATTTCCTGACCAAGCCCTTGTCCATCCATGCGTTGGAGGCTGCCTTGCGCAAGTGGATGGCGTCTGCGAACGCGGAGTCGCCGGCTATTCTCGCTGCGCCCGCAGAGGAGGCAGCGCCTATGGAGAAGGCGGTGGAGGAGAGTGGCCAAGCGCTCATGCCCATAGATCGCAGCGTGCTGGAGGTGTACAGCAATGGCGAGCTCAGCGTGGAGCTGGAGATCCTCCGCGAATTCCAGACTGGCAACGTCGAGGACGTGGCGAGCTTGCACGAGGCGCTGCAGGCGGGCGATCCGGAGAAAGTGGGCTTCGCAGCCCATCGCATCAAGGGCGCCAGCCGCATGGTGGGCGCCAACGATATGGGCGCCGCCGCAGAGGCGGTAGAGAAGGCAGGCAAGGCGCAGGACATAGAGGCGGCGCGAAGGGCCATGCCGATGCTCGAGGAGCAACTGACACGCTTCGACGGCTGGCTGGCCGTCCAGACCGAGGCCATCGTCTGAGCCGCGCTTGGCCTGGCGCAGCGGGGCGCATAAAATCCGCTGCATGACGCATTTTTCCGATACTCGATCGCTTTATTCTCGGCTGGAGCAGGCGCTGCTGTGCCGCGAGGTCGAGGGCAAGCTGCGGCTGACAGAGCGCTTGCGCCGGGACTGGCGAGCCGGCGCGCTGGCGCGGCTTGACGCTCCCGCGGCGTACCCGCTGGCTGAAGCGGGGAGGCCGGAGAGGCCTGAACTGGTTCATCCCGCCAGGGTGCCGCGGCGCAGCCTGTCCTCGCGGCAAGGACATGGTGCCTTATTGCACGCCATCGCCCACATCGAATTCAATGCCGTCAATCTGGCCTTGGACGCCGCCTGGCGTTTTCGCGAGCTGCCGGACGCTTTCGTCGACGACTGGCTCCGAGTGGCGGCGGAGGAGGCCGGTCATTTCCGTTTGTTGCAGGCGCGCTTGGCGGATTTGGATTTCCGCTACGGCGATTTTCCTGCGCATGACGGGCTGTGGGCGATGACTCGCAAGACCGACCAAGACCCGCTGGCGCGCATGGCGCTGGTGCCGCGCGTGCTGGAGGCCCGCGGTCTGGATGTTACGCCCGGGATACAGCGGCGGTTGGCCGCCATCGGCGACGCGGTCAGCGTCGCGGCGCTGGACATCATTCTGCGCGATGAGGTCGGACATGTGCGGATAGGCAATCATTGGTTTTGCGAATTGTGCCGCCAGCGCGGGCTGGAACCTCAAGCGACCTTCCGCCGTCTATTGGAAGAACACGCGATGCAACTGCATCGCGGCGACTATAATCTGCCCGCGCGCGAAGCCGCGGGCTTCTTCGACGACGAACTGGCGGCCTTGGCACGGCTGAGCGAGCCGCCCGTCGACGCCTGATTTTCCCTATCTGGATCTCGCAGTCATGAAAAATCTGATCACGCGCATGCGGAGCAACCGCAAATTCGCCATCTTTGTCCTGGTCGCCTCCACCGTGCTGTTCAGCGCGGCATCGGCGCTGTGGCAGGCCGGCGAGGCGGGCAGCTTGCTGTTGAAACTGTTGTGCCCGCTGGTCCTGCTGTTGGCCATGGCTGGACAGCTGCTGGCCTTGATGACCTTATTGCAAAAACCACGAAAATAAAACGGCTTTTAAAAACAGCGATTTAAAGTTGCGTTTCCGCTGCGGGCGGGCTTGACGCTGAATGTCCGGCCGCGCATAATCGCGGCCGAATATCACCCAAACAGGCTCCGCCATGCCGTGGAGCCTGTCGTTTTTTGCACTTGCGGAGTGTCTGCATCATGGAGCACCGGGTATTCCTGCGCCAGCTGGAAGCCAATGCGCTGCCTGCATCGGATTTCAATCATCAAGCCCATCTGTACGCAGCCTGGGGCTACCGGCGGGACTATCCGGCTCCGGAGGCCGCTGCTCGTTGCGCGCACACGCTGTCGCGTTTCGCCATGGCGAATGGCGAAGCGGCCAAGTACAACCACACGCTGACGATGGCGCTTCTGGCCATCGCTTACAGCCGGGTGGCATCCAATCCGGTGCTGGCGGATGACTGGCAGGCCTTCCTGAATAATTGCCGGGACCTGGCGCAGGATGCGCGTGCTGTGCTGGAACAGCATTATTCGTCCGAGCGCCTGTCAGCCGACTCCGCCCGCAAGGCCTTCGTCAAGCCGGACCGCAAGCCTTTGCCGGTTTCCTGCCTGCTCAACTGAACACCAAGAAGTCATCACTCAATGATCAAAGCCCCCGAACTTCTGCTGCCGGCCGGCACGCTGGACAAGATGCGCGCCGCCTATGATTTCGGCGCCGACGCCGTGTACGCCGGCCAACCGCGTTACAGCCTGCGCGCCCGCAACAACGATTTCAAACTGGAAGAGCTGAAGCAGGGCATAGACGAGGCGCACGCGCGGGGCAAGTTGTTCTTCGTCGCCAGCAACATCCTGCCGCACAACAGCAAGATCAAGACTTACATGGCCGATATGGAGCCGGTGATCGCGATGAAGCCGGACGCGCTGATCATGGCCGATCCGGGTTTGATCATGATGGTGCGCGAAAAGTGGCCGGAGGTGCCGGTCCATCTGTCGGTTCAGGCCAATACCGTCAACTACATGGGCGTGAAGTTCTGGCAGAAGCTGGGCGTGTCGCGCATCATCCTGTCGCGAGAACTGAGCCTGGACGAGATCGCGGAGATTCGCCAGGAATGCCCCGATATCGAGCTGGAAGTGTTCGTTCATGGTGCATTGTGCATCGCCTACTCCGGCCGTTGCCTGCTATCCGGCTATTTCAACCACCGCGATCCCAACCAGGGCACTTGCACCAACGCCTGTCGTTGGGACTACAAAGTGCATGACACGCAGGGCGACGACGCCGGCGACGTTCAAGTCATCAATTTCGACTTCAACAAGGCGCTGGAAGAGGCCAACCAGAATTTCTCGTCCTGCGGCAGCCAGCAGCGCCATCCGCTGGCCGACAAGACCTATCTGATCGAGGAGGGCAGCCGTCCGGGCGAACTGATGCCCATCATCGAGGACGAGCACGGCACCTACATCATGAACTCCAAGGACCTGCGCGCGGTGGAGCAGGTGGAGAAGCTGGCCAAGATAGGCGTGGACTCGCTGAAGATCGAGGGGCGCACCAAGAGCTTGTACTATGTGGCGCGCGCGGCCCAGGTCTATCGCAAGGCGATAGACGACGCCGTGGCCGGCCGCCCCTTCGACCTCGGCCTGTTGTCAGATCTGGACGGCCTGGCCAACCGCGGCTACACGCCGGGCTTCCTGGAGCGTCATCAGAGCCAGGACTACCAGAACTACCTGACCGGCCACTCCAAGGCCAAGCAGAGCCAGTACGTCGGCGACGTGATCGAGGTGGATGCGGAAGGTTGGGCATTGATCGAAGTGAAGAACCGCTTTGCGGTGGGGGACAAGCTGGAAGTGATCCATCCGTCCGGCAACCGCGTGATCGAACTGGCCCAGATGACCCGTAACGGCGAAGCGGTGCAGGTTGCGCCGGGCAACGGCATGCAGGTGCGGATTCCGGGCTTGGCCGGTTACGACGGCAAGGCGCTAATCACCCGCTTGCTGTGATTTTGCCGCGCTTCGCGAAAAAGGCTGCCTCTGGCAGCCTTTTTGCTTTATGGCGAAGGGGGTGTTGCATGAATGCTGTCTGGAGGTAGGCGCGGCAGTCGGGAGCGACGTAAGCTATTTTTTGCCTCAATTAATTTATGCCAAAGTCTTAAATGGCGGGCCGGCCGCGTTCTCCGCAACTAAGCGGGAGCTTAGGGCGTTGATGATCATAAACGGCGATTGGCGTCCACGACACAAGCTGTGGGATTTTTATGTAAGCAAGGTGGTTTATCTATTGCGGCAATCGGTAAATCTGATTAAAAAGTAATTACATAAAAATTATGGTGTGCGATTTTTTTAAACACCAGAGACGCAGTTGGAGATAGAGAGAGGAAGTCATGATGCAAAACGACCATCATTGGCCAGGCTGTCCCACGCTTTGCCGCGTAGAGGTTTCGTCGCGAGCGCCGCATTCTCCTCCCCGCCTCAGGCAACGTCCTTTCGCTTCTTTCTGAACCATTCCGTCGATTCGTTCATTCCGGATGCAATCCGGGGTTACATGCTGTAACGCTTGAGCATATTGCGCGTCCCCGTCTTGGGTGTATTTTGGGATTGACGCGGCCCGCCATGCGGCGGCCGGCGATGCCTCAGGGCGACGACGCGCTGAAGAATGCAGTTCCTCGGGATCTCCCGCTTCGTTGCGGGAGCATTTATGGTCGTGCTACTTAGGAAGCCTGTCATGAAGAAGAAACTGGTTCACAAAGTCCTGTACTCGTTGCTGATGCTGCTGCCGGCGAGCGGGGCCTTGGCCGACGACAAGATGCTGAATGTCTACAACTGGTCGGACTACATCGCGAAATCCACCATCCCCGGCTTTGAAAAGCAGGCTGGCATCAAGGTGAGGTATGACGTCTACGACAGCGATGATACTCTGCAAGCCAAGATGCTGACCGGCCGAGCCGGCTACGACATCGTGGTGCCCACCTCCAACTTCATGGCCAAGCAGATCGAAGCCGGCATCTACCAGAAGCTGGACAAGTCCAAAATCCCCAATCTGGCCAACTTGGACAAGGCGCTGATGGCCAAGATCGTGGATGCCGACCCCGGCAACGCCCATGGCGTGCCCTGGGCCTACGGCACCGATGGCCTGGGTTACAACTTCACCAAGGTCAAGGCGATTCTCGGCAATAACGTGCCGCTGGACAGCTGGGACATCCTGTTCGATCCGAAATACGTGTCCAAGCTGAAGGATTGCGGCGTGTCGGTGCTGGATCAGGCCAACGACGTGTTCGCGGTGACGCTGCACCACCTGGGCAAGGACCCGAACAGCAAGAACCCGGCCGACTACCAGGCCGCGTTCGAGGCCTTGAAGAAAATCCGTCCCTATATCACCCAGTTCAATTCGTCTGGCTACATCAACGACCTGGCCAACGGCGACATCTGTTTGGCTTTGGGCTGGTCCGGCGACGTCAACATTGCCAAGCACCGCGCGGCCGAGGCCAAGCGCGCCTACCAGCTGGGCTATGTCATCCCCAAATCCGGCGCGCCTATCTGGTTCGACGTGATGGTGATCCCGAAGGACGCGCCGCATCCGGAGGCTGCGTTGAAGTGGATCAACTATATCGAATCGCCCGAGGTCAACGCGGCGATCACCGACGAGGTGTTCTATCCGACGGCCAACGCGGCGGCGCGCAAGTTCGTCAAGCCTGAAATCGCCAGCGATCCGACCATCTACCCGCCGGAATCGGTGATGAAGACGCTGTTCCTGCTGAAGCCGCTGCCGCCGGACATCATGCGTCTGCAAAACCGGTTGTGGACGCAGTTGAAGACCGGCCGCTAAGCCAGTCCGCCGCCGGGCGCCAGCCGCCCGGCTTTCATGCTCGCAAAACTATATAGTCCGCCGCCCGGCCTCGCCGGGACGGATGGACAGCCGTGGGACATTGTCCGCCCATGCCGGGCGGTCTGAAGGTGTCGGCGAAGCCGCTTCGCCGATGGGGATGCAATGTTCGGACGCCTTGAGCGTCGTGGTGCCGCCATGAAACTACCGGATCTGAAACGCTGGACGCCATCGGGCAGGACAACGGCGATCGCCGTGCCTTTCCTGTTCTTGTTCGTATTCTTTCTGTTGCCCTTCCTGCTGGTCGTCGGCATCAGCTTTTCCCAGCAGCAATTGGGCATTCCGCCGTACACGCCGCTGACCAAGCTGGAAAACGACGTCTATTCCATCGCGCTCAATATTGGACACTACCAGTTCATGCTGAGCGACGATCTGTACTTCGCCACCTACCTCAGTTCGGTCAAGATGGCCTTCGTCTCCACCGTGCTGTGCCTGCTCATAGGCTACCCGATGGCCTATTACATCGCTCGAGCGGAGGGCTCGACGCGCAATACGCTGATGATGATGGTGATGCTGCCGTTCTGGACCTCCTACCTGATCCGGGTCTATGCCTGGATAGGCATCCTGAAGAACGACGGTTTCCTGAACCAGTTCTTGCTATGGCTGGGCGTGATCGATACGCCGCTGCATCTGTATCACACCAATTGGGCTGTCTACATCGGCATGGTGTTCTCCTACCTGCCGTTCATGATCATGCCCTTGTACGCCCACCTGGTGAAAATGGACCTGACCTTGCTGGAGGCCGCCTACGACCTGGGCGCCAAGCCATGGCGCGCGTTCTGGCAGGTGACGCTGCCCTTGTCCAAGAACGGCATCATCGCCGGGAGCCTGCTGGTGTTCATCCCGGCGGTGGGCGAATACGTGATTCCGGAACTCTTGGGCGGCTCGGACACGCTGATGATAGGCCGTGTGATGTGGGACGAGTTCTTCAACAATATGGACTGGCCGATGGCCGCCACCGTGACCTGCTGCATGGTGCTGTTGTTGTTGGTGCCGATGGCGCTGTTCCAGCACTACCAAGTCAAGAGCATGGAGGAAGCGCGATGATCAAGCCGAGCAAACCCTTGTCTTTCCTGGTGCTGGGACTGGGCTACGCCTTTTTGTACCTGCCCATCCTGCTGCTGGTGATCTATTCGTTCAACGAGTCCAAGCTGGTCACGGTATGGTCCGGCTTCTCCACCAAATGGTACGGCGCGTTGCTGGAAGACGACGAGCTGATCACTGCGGCCTGGCTCAGCCTGAAGATTGCGCTGATGACGGCGACGGCATCGGTGGTGATGGGCACCTGGGCCGGCTTCGTGCTGGGGCGTTTCGGCCGCTTCCGCCTGTTCACGCTGTTCACCGGCATGATCAACGCGCCGCTGGTGATTCCCGAGGTGATCCAGGGCATTTCGCTGCTGCTCTTGTTCGTGGCGATGGAGCAGAGCCTGGGCTGGCCGGAGGGCAGAGGGGTCTTCACCATCTGGATAGGCCACGTGATGCTGTGCGTGTCCTACGTCACCATCGTGGTGCAGTCGCGGGTGAGAGAGCTGAACCTTTCGCTGGAGGAGGCGGCGATGGACTTGGGCGCGCGGCCGCTCAAGGTGTTCTTCGTCATCACGCTGCCGCTGATTTCGCAAGCGCTGGTGTCCGGCTGGCTGCTGTCGTTCACGCTGTCGCTGGACGACCTGGTGCTGACGGCCTTCCTGTCCGGCCCCGGCTCCACCACGCTGCCCATGGTGGTGTTCTCGCGGGTGCGCCTGGGCCTGAACCCCGAGATGAACGCCTTGGCCACCTTGTTCATCGTGGTGGTGTCGGTAGGCGTGGTGGCCGCCAATGTCTATATGAGCGCTTTGAACCGCAAGCGCGAAAAGGAGATGCGCCTGGCATTCGCCAGTGCTTGAAACGGTTGCGGTGGAAACAACAACAGCAATGCGGCACAAGGAGAAATGACGATGAAGCGGATATTGATCAGCGCCCTGATCGCGGCGCTGCCCGGTGTGGCCATGGCGGATGCCAAGACCGAAGAAATCGCCCGGCTGAAGGCGCAGATGCTGAAGCTGCAGCAGCAGATGGCGGACCTGCAGAAGGCGGTGGAGGCGGCTTCGGCCGTCAGGTCTGCGCCGGAGGCATCTGCGGCGGATGACGACGCCAAGGCGGAGTTGAAGGAACGCGTGGCCAATATGGAGCTGAAGGTGGACAAGCTTAACACGGCAGCCACCGATGGACCGCTGGCGGGGCTTAGCGTGACGGGCTACCTGGACCCCACCTATATCTATAACCGCAACAACAACAGCGCGGGCTTTCAGTTCCTGAACCACCAGAACGTCTACGCCTACAGCAACAGCACATTCGGCGACGTCTATCTGGACATCAAGAAGACCTTCGGCGTTGGTCCCACTGCGCCAAGCACGGAAATCAGCATCATGCCCAACCGCGGCAGCGGCAATACGCTGCTGGATGGCGGCAGCGGCAACAACATCATCAACACCGCGGTGATCAACTTCCCGTTGACCGACACCTGGACCTTCAACGCCGGCTTGATGAACAGCTTCGGCGGCTACGAAGTTCAACAGTCCAACCAGATGCTGACGCTGACCCATGGTTTGCTGTACGACTTCAGCGACCCGGGCAGCTATATCGGCGCGGGCTTCAACTGGAGCCACGACGTATGGGCGTGGAAGTTCCTGCTGGCCAACGAGCAGTACCGCACCCATGCCAACCTGGCCAATACCGGAGCCAACGCGGCCAACGGCAACCCGCAGGTAAAGAGCAACAATACGCCAACTTTTACCGCGCGGGTCGATTACACCTGGAGCAGCGCGCTGGATCTTGGGTGGTCATTTAATGCCGGCAGGCAAACCTTGCTGACAAGTTCTTCACAGAACCCACAAGTCCCGCCCGCCAATGGCTGCCAAGCTGGCAATGTCGGTTACGGCTATCAATGCACATCGGCCAATCCGTACTCGAATTACTTCTTCACCGAGGCCGACGCCAGCTACACCCTGGGCGATATCCAGTACAACGCCGAGCTGGATTACGGCCAGCAATCGAAGGCGGGCTGGAATGGCGGCAATGCGCAGTGGTATGGCGTGTCCCTGCTGGGCCATCGCAAATGGATGACGGACAGCCTCGGCAAGATGGGCGCAACCTTGCGTTATGACTACCTGAACGACAGCAAGAACGGAGGCGGTGGGGGGGGCGTAGCCTTGGGCGCTAGCGGAAATGACAGCACCAACGGTTTCGGCATCGACCCGGCCTGTCTTGCCAGCGGCGCCACGAATTGCAAGGGCGCCAATCGCATGGCGCTGACGGCGGACCTGTTGTTCTTCCCGACGGACCAGTTCACCTTGAAGTTTGAGTACCGACATGATTGGGCCAGTCAGAACGTTTTCCTGCGCAACGATGGCACCAACAAGAAGAGCAACGACATGCTGGGCGCGCAGGCAGTGTATACCTTCTGAGCGTGGTAGTCGGCAAGCGGCGGCGGGCAGAGCCCGCCGCTTTTTTATTCAGCCATCTTGCGGCAAAATGCCCGCATCATTCCTCGCTGATTCTTGCCCATGCTGTTAGACCTGTTGCGCTGGCCGCTGCCGCGCTATCGCCGTGACTCCGCCCAAGCACATCACGGGCCAGAGGGCTATCGCAATCTCTATCCGTTCAAACAGCCTGGCTTCACCGACCTGCTGCGCTGGAACTGGCAGCGCCGAAGGCTACGGGTAGAGCATCGCCTGCAGGATATCCGCCGCATGGTTCCGGACATCGCCGCGCTGGCGGCCAATCGAGAGCGACCGTCCTATACCTGGATCGGCCATGCCAGCGGCCTGATCCAACTGGCCGGAATGAATTTGCTGCTGGACCCGGTGTGGTCGCCGCGGGCCTCGCCGCTGCAGTGGGCCGGGCCCAAGCGGCTGTTGCCGCCCGCCATGTCTTTGCATGAGCTGCCGCGCATCGATGTGGTGATGGTGACGCACAATCATTACGACCATCTGGATTTTCATACCCTGCGCCGGCTCGCGGCGCAGGAGGGCGGCTCGCCGCTGTTCGTCGCGCCGTTGGGCGTGGGGCGGACCTTGTTGCGCGCGGGCGCGCCGGCTGGCCGTATTGTCGAGCTGGATTGGTGGCAGCGCCATCGATACGGCGAGATCGAGCTGACGTTGACGCCGGCGCAGCACTGGAGCAAGCGCTGGGCTTTGGGAGACCGCAATCGCGCGCTGTGGGGCGGCTTTGCGGCGAAAGGCGGCGGCGCGCAGCTTTGGTATCCGGGCGATACCGGGTATCATCCTGAACTTTTCGCGCGCATTGCCGAGCATTTGGGACAGGTCGACCTGGCCTTGCTGCCCATCGGCGCCTATCAGCCGCGCTGGTTCCTGGCGGCCCAGCACATAGATCCGGCCGAGGCGGTGGAGATTTTCCGCATTCTGCGGCCGCGGCGCGCATTGGCGGTGCACTGGGGCACCTTCGTGCTGACCGATGAGCCCTTGCATCAGCCGCCGCTGGACCTGGCGGAGGCCTTGCATAGGCAAGGCATGGATCCGGCGGCTTTCACGGTGCCGGCCATAGGCGAAACGTTCTGGCTGGATGCGGCCTCATCGCGGCAAACGCCGTGATGGATCAAATGAACGGCGATTGATAGCCGGCGCGGCCGGATCAAGCATTGCCCGCATTGGCGTGGGCGCATACAATCAAACATCGATGTTTTTTCAGAAGCGAAGGCAAATATTCGTTTTCGCGGCAATTCCTGGGGCTATCTAATGACTATTCATCAACTGATCAACGAACGGGTACAGGCAGCGCTGGCGGCAGCCGGCGCGCCTGACGCGCCTGCCGTGGTCCAGCCGGCTTCTAAGCCGGAATTCGGCGACTACCAGGCCAACGGTGTAATGGGCGCTGCCAAGGCGCTGAAAACCAACCCGCGCGTGCTGGCCGAAAAGGTCGTCGCCGCGCTGGATCTTGCCGGCATTGCCGACAAGGTGGAAATCGCCGGTCCGGGTTTCATCAATATTCATCTAGCCCCTGAATATCTGGCCCGACGAAGCGAAGCCGCCCTGAAAGACGACAAGCTGGGCATCGCGCCGATCCAGCCGCAGCGCGTGATGGTGGAGTATTCCTCGCCCAATCTGGCCAAGGAAATGCACGTCGGCCATTTGCGCTCGTCCATCATCGGCGACGCGCTGGCGCGCGTGATGGAATACGTGGGCCACGACGTGGTCCGCGCCAACCACGTGGGCGACTGGGGCACCCAGTTCGGCATGCTGGTGGCCTATCTGGTGGAAACCAGCCACGCCGGCGATGCCGACCTGCAGTTGTCCGATCTGGAAACCTTCTACCGCAACGCCAAGATCCGTTTCGACGAGAGCGAAGACTTCGCCAACACCGCGCGCGACTACGTGGTGAAGCTGCAAGGCGGCGACGAGGACGTGTTGAAACTGTGGCGCCAATTCGTCGACGTGTCGCTGAAGCATTGCGAAGAGGTGTATCAGACGCTGAACGTCGGCTTGAAGCGCGAGCACGTGCGCGGCGAGTCGTCGTATAACGACGATCTGCCGGTGATCGTGCAGGAACTGCGCGCGGCCGGCCTGCTGACCGAGAGCGACGGTGCCCAGGTGGTGTTTCTGGAGGAGTTCCGCACCCAGGAAGACCAGCCGATGGGCGTGATCGTCCAGAAGAAGGATGGCGGCTTCATCTATACCACCACCGATATCGGCGCGGTGCGCTACCGTCACCGCGAGCTGAAGCTGGACCGCGTGATTTACGTGGTGGACGCGCGCCAGAGCCAGCACTTTGCCCAGATGTTCAGCATCTGCCGCAAGGCCGGTTTCGCACCGGACGCGATGAA
Organism: Chromobacterium alticapitis; assembly: GCF_002924365.1. Lineage (GTDB taxonomy): Bacteria > Pseudomonadota > Gammaproteobacteria > Burkholderiales > Chromobacteriaceae > Chromobacterium > Chromobacterium alticapitis. Next base: position 44,808 of record NZ_PQWB01000048.1, read on the forward strand.
GCTGGAGCACGTTGGTTTCGGCGTGATGATGGGCGACGACGGCAAGCCGTTCAAGACCCGTTCCGGCGGCACGGTGAAGTTGATCGAACTGCTGCATGAAGCGCAAGAGCGCGCCTACGCGCTGGTGTCGGAAAAGAACCCGGACCTGTCCGAAGAGCAGAAGCGCGAGATCGCCAACGCGGTGGGCATAGGCGCGGTGAAGTACGCCGACTTGTCCAAGAATCGGATGAGCGATTACATCTTCAACTGGGACACCATGCTGGCGTTCGAAGGCAATACCGCTCCGTATCTGCAGTACGCGTATACCCGCGTGCAGAGCGTGTTCCGCAAGGCCGAGGGTTATGACGCCAACGCCAAGATCGTCATCACCGAACCGGCCGAGAAACAGCTGGCCGCCGCGCTGGCGCAGTTCGAGGATACGCTGAACGCCGTGGTGGAAGGCTGCTACCCGCATTATCTGTCGCAGTACCTGTACCAGATCGCCACGCTGTTCTCGCGCTTCTACGAAGCCTGCCCGATCCTGAAGAGCGAGGGCGAGGTCCGCGCCAGCCGTCTGCAGCTGTCCGCGCTGACTGCCAAGACCTTGCGCACCGGCCTGGACCTGCTGGGCATCAAGGTGCTGGAGTCTATGTAACTGCCGGATACTGCCCGGATGATTATCCGGGCGAAGGTCTCTGGAAGCTTGCCCTGCCCCGGGAGGGGCGGGGTATCGCATCCCGGACGATGATCTGAGCAAACGCTTCTGGAAACTTGGCCCGGCTCGAGAGGGTTTGGGCAAGCTTCAGCTTTGTTGCATAACCCCGCCCAAGAGTGAACATCCCCTTTCCCCAAACGGATTTAGCCCATCGCCGCTACCGCCACGGTCTGCCAAGGGCGGTAAAGCGGTTCAATAGCGCCGCGCGCACTTGTAGTTCCGCCACCTGTCGGTCAAAGGTGCGCGCCATCACTCGGCTACCCAACCGCTTGAAACAGTGCATTTTCGTTTCCACCAGACTGCGGCGGTGATAGCCGCTCCAGCGTTTCCAGATTCGACGCCCCAAACGCTTGCATGCCGCAATGGCTGCATTGCGCACCTCGCTGCCGGCAATTTTCGACTTCCACGGCTTGGCGTTCTTGCGCGGCGGAATCACGGGCATGACTCCCCGTTCAAGTAGCACTGCGTAACAGCCCTGGGTGTCATAAGCGCCATCCAGCGTCGCCGTAGCGATTGGCTCATCCGCTGGCAACGGCATCAACAGCTCCGGCAGTATCGGCGCGTCTCCCGCACCATTGCCAGTCACCTCGATGGCCCAGGTTTCCAGCGTTTCGGCATCGATGCCAAGGTGTACCTTGCGCCACTGCCGACGATATTCGGCGCCATGTTTTTTGCGTTTCCACTCGCCTTCGCCAAGAAACTGGATGCCTGTACTGTCAACCAGCAGATGCAGCGGGCCGTTGTTGCGGCGATAGCCAATCTTGACCTGCAAAGTGAGCTGGCGACGGCATACGGTGGAGTGGTCCGGCGCCGGCCAGTCGAATCCCGCTAATTGTAGCAGGCTTTGCGCCATGCTCAGACTCTGGCGCAATGGCAGATTGAACAAGCATTTAATGCTCAGACAAACTGGATGGCCGCGTCGGTGTATTTGGCTGGTCGGCCGTTATTGCCGGTAGGTTCCGCCAGCCACTTCATGTCTTTGTCGAGCCAGACCAGGAGCGATCCGCGTGCGGTCAGAGCCGCGTCGTAGTCATGCCAGTTGGTGGTCGTGTAGCGTTGCTTGGGCTTCTTGTTCTGGGGTGCTACGGTGTTCATCGCCTTAGCATACCGCAGCTGGTGCGGGGTTATGCAACAAAGCCGATCTGAACTGGAACGGAATGAAAAAAGCTGCCAAACCCTTTAGTTTGGCGGCTTTGCGGTCTGATTAGATCGCGGCGTTGACTATATCTTCACGCGTCAGCAGGAAGACGAAGCCATCGCCGCTTTGCGTTTCCATCCACATGAAGGGCAGGGCGGGGAAGCATTCTTCCAGCATGTCGCGGTTGTGGCCGATTTCCACCATCAGCACGCCACGTTCGTTCAGGAAGTCCGGCGCGCGGCGCAGGATTTCGCGGGTGGCGTCCAGGCCGTCTTCGCCGGAACCGAGCGCGATTTCCGGCTCGTGCAGGTATTCCTGCGGCAGTTCGTCCACCGATTCAGCATCGACATAGGGCGGGTTGGAGATGATCAGGTCGTACTTCTCTTCAATGCCCTCGAACATGTCGGTGTGGATCAGGTTGATTCGATCCTCTAGGCCGTAGTGCTCGATATTGACTGCCGCCACTTCCAGCGCATCCAGCGAGATGTCGATAGCGTCGACCTCGGCGTCCGGGTAGTGGAGGGCAAGCTGGATGGCCAGGCAGCCGGAGCCGGTGCACAGGTCCAGCGCGCGATGCACCAGCTCCGGGTGTTCGATCCACGGCGCCAACGGTTCGCCCAGCAGTTCGTAGATGAAGGAGCGCGGCACCAGCACGCGCTCGTCGACATAGAAGTTGAACTCGCCCTGCCAGGCTTCGTTGGTCAGGTAGGCGACCGGCACCTTGTCTTCCGCGCGGCGGCGGATCAGCTCCACCACGTTTTCCAGTTCTTCCGGCAGCAGCTTGGCGTCCAGATACGGGTCCAGCTTGTCTATGGGCAATTGCAGTGCGGACAGGATCAGGTAGGCGGCCTCGTCGTGGGCGTTGCTGGTGCCGTGGCCATAGGTCAGCTCGGCCTCGTTGAAGCGGGAGACGGCGAAGCGCAGCAGGTCCCGTACGGTGGAGAAGTGGCTGGCGGCCAGTTGGTACATGGTATTCCTTTCAATGCAACGGGGACATGGTTGGCCCATGTCCCCTGATCACTTAATTCGGCCGGCGTGGGATGGCTTGAGTCAACCATGTTTTGCCGGTGGAGGCCGCCTGAAGCAGCCTTATCATGATTAGAATGGCAGCTTGGCGTCGGTTGCGGTGCCCAGCACGCGGCGGAAGTCGCCCTTGATGCGTTCCAGCGCCTCCTCATTGTCTGCCTCGAAGCGCAGTACGATCACTGGCGTGGTGTTGGAGGCGCGGGCCAGGCCAAATCCATCTTTGTACTCTACGCGCAGGCCGTCCAGTGTATTGACCTCCTCGGCGCCGTCGAACTTGGCTGATTCCTGCAGCTTGGCGATCAGAGCGTGATTCTCGCCCTCCTTGGCCATCTTTATGTTCAGCTCCGGCGTGGAGACGGCGTTGGGCAGCGCGTTCAGGAGTTCGCTCGGGTCTTCCACGCGCGACAGCACTTCCAGCAAGCGGGCGCCGGTGTAGATGCCATCGTCGAAGCCGTACCAGCGTTCCTTGAAGAAGACGTGGCCGCTCATTTCGCCGGCCAGCAGTGCGCCGGTTTCCTTGATCTTGGCCTTGATGAAGCTGTGGCCGGTGCGCGCCATTACGGGCACGCCGCCGTTTTTCTTGATCCACGGCTTGAGCAGGCGGGTGGATTTGACGTCGAAGATCACCTTGGCCTTGGGGTTGCGCTCCAGCACGTCGGCGGCGTACAGCATCAGCTGGCGATCTGGCCAGATGATATTGCCGTCCTTGGTCACCACGCCCAGGCGGTCGCCGTCGCCGTCGAAGGCCAGGCCGATTTCAGCGTCGGTCTTCTGCAGCGCCTCGATCACGTCTTTCAGGTTTTCCGGCTTGGCCGGGTCTGGGTGGTGGTTGGGGAAGTTGCCGTCCACGTCGCAGAACAGTTCGCGAACCTTGCAGCCCAGGCGGCGGTACAGCAGCGGGCCGAAGGCGCCGGCCACGCCGTTGCCGCTGTCCACCACGATGTTCAGCGGGCGCTCCAGCTTGATGTCGGAAGTAATGCGCTCGAAATAGGCTTCGGCGATGTCTTCGGTGCGGTAGCCGCCTTCGCCTTCGGCAAGGTCGCCGTCCGTGATGCGCTGGTACAGCTTCTGGATGTCGTCGCCGGCCAGAGTGTCGCCGGCCAGCATCATCTTGAAGCCGTTGTAGTCCGGCGGGTTGTGGCTGCCGGTCACCATTACGCCGGACAGCGTGCCCAATTGGTGGGCGGCGAAGTACAGCATCGGGGTGGCGACGCGGCCGATGTCGATCACGTCCAGGCCGGCGGCGCGGATGCCTTCAGCCAGCGCTTCGCTGAGTTCGGGGCCGGACAGGCGGCCATCGCGGCCGATTACGATGGCTTTGACTTTGCGGGCGCGAGCCTCGGAGGCTACCGCCTGGCCAATTTGTCTGGCAACGGCAGCGGTCAGCGTTTTGCCGACGATGCCGCGGATGTCATAGGCCTTGAAAATGTCTTTGGATAGTTTGTTCATAATGTGCCGACACGGTCCATATGTTATGTGGAGCCTTGAGCGGCCTCTTGGGGCCGCCATTTTCGCGTCAATGACCAAATTTATGGGTCATTGCGATCAATTCATTGAGTTTCTGTCGAGCCTTGCCGCTGTCCAAGGCTGCGCGCGCTATGGTAACACCATCGGCCAGGCTTGAGGCGAGGTCAGCTGTGTAAATCGCCGCTCCGGCGTTGTACAACACGATGTCGCGCGCGGGGCCATGTTCGCCGTCCAGCACGGACAGCAGGCGGTCGCGCGATTGTTCCGCCGTAGTGGCGCGCAGTTCGCGCAGCTCGCACTCCATCAGGCCGAATTCGCCGGGCTCCAGTTCATATTCCAGGATTTCGCCGTTTTTCAACTCCGCCACCATGGAGGGGCCGGACAGCGTCAATTCGTCCAGTCCATCTCGGCCATGGACTACCATCACGTGCTGGCTGCCCAGTTGCTTCAGCACGCGGGACAGGATGCCTACCAGATCGGGATGAAATACGCCCAGTAATTGATTGCCGGCGCCGGCCGGATTGGTCAGCGGCCCCAGGATGTTGAAGATAGTGCGCGCGCCCAGTTCCTTGCGGATGGGCGCCACGTGCTTCATCGCGCTGTGGTGGTTGGGGGCGAACATGAAGCCCAGGCCGATCTCATCCAGGCACAGGCCCACTTGCTCCGGCGACAGGTTCAGATTGACGCCAAGCAGTTCCAGCACGTCTGCGCTGCCGGAACTGGACGATACCGAACGGCCGCCGTGCTTGGCGACGCGCGCGCCTGCCGCCGCCGCGACGAAGGACGCGGTGGTGGAAATATTGAAAGTGTGCGACTTGTCGCCGCCTGTGCCGCAGGTGTCCACCAGATGGCGGCGGTCAGTCACCGGCACCTGGGTGGCGAATTCGCGCATTACCGTGGCGGCGGCGGCGATTTCCGATACCGACTCCACCTTGACCCGCAGGCCGATCAAAATGGCTGCGGTTTGAGCGGGCGTCAGTTCGCCGCGCATGATCTGGCGCATCAGCGCCAGCATTTCATCGTAAAACAGCTCGTTGCCGTCTATCAGTCGGTTCAGCGCGGCTTGCGGGGTAATCATGGCTGGGTATTCCTATCGGCGGTGCCGGCTGAGCTCGGTCAGCCTTTGCATGTCTAGATCGATTTGGCAGGCAAGGCGGGCGCGATCGGCGCCGTTGCCGCTGGCGTAGCTGGCCGCCACCCAGTCGCATTGCTGGCGGCGATAGGTTTCGTAGGCCTGCTGAGCTTGCCGCAGTTCGCGCGCGGCGTGGAAGCGGCTATCCGTGACGGCGTCCAGCGCGTGCATGTCCGCCAGCGTCTTGCCCTCTTGGGCAAGCAGCCGGCGGCTGGCGTCGGTTTGCTTCTGTCTCAGACAGTCGGCCACTGCGGGGGTGTTGGACTGGCTTTGCTCGCAGTCTTCCAGCGCGCCGGCGGAGGCGGGCGCCGTCAACATCGCGGCGATGAGCGGAGCTGCAAATCGCATCAGGCGAATTCCTGCAGAAAATTGTTCAGCATGCGGTGGCCTTGCTCGGTCAGGATGGATTCCGGGTGGAACTGCACGCCCTCGATTGGCAAAGTTTTGTGGCGCACGCCCATGATCTCGCCGTCTTCGGTCCAGGCGGTGACTTCCAGGCAGTCCGGCAGCGATTCGCGCTCTATCACCAGTGAATGGTAGCGGGTGCAGGTGACGGGATTGGGCAGGCCGCGGAACATGCCTCTGTCCAGGTGGCTGACGGGCGAGACCTTGCCGTGCATCAGCTGTTTGGCATGGATGATCTTGCCGCCAAAGGCCTGGCCTATGCCCTGGTGGCCCAGGCATACCCCCATGATGGGCAGCTTGCCGGCGAAGTACTGAATGGCCGGCACGGACACGCCGGCCTCGCTTGGCGTGCATGGGCCGGGCGAGATGACCAGATACTGAGGCTTTAGCGCCTCGATTTGTTCCAGCGAGACCTCATCGTTGCGAAACACTTTCACTTCCTGCCCCAGTTCGCCGAAGTACTGCACCAGGTTGTAGGTGAAGGAGTCGTAATTGTCGATCATCAATAGCATTTGAGATTCAATCCTCGGTTTTGATGGGTGTATCGCCAGGTATGACCTGCGATATCGCTCGGCATCCCTGCTACTCTGTTGGGCAGGCTGCCGGCTGGGTTGCCGAATGTGGTGTAACGACGGGGTTGCGCGATCCTAGAAGCCTGTTTTGTCCAGGGGCGCCAGCCATGATGCGTGGGAGTAGGTTTTGCTTGATTTTACGGTAATTCACCGCCTTCTGGAAACCGGCAGGCCGTCGATGCGCAAGTCGTTAGGATGGCTATCCTGGGACGGGGGTGTCCTGGCTTGTGGCTAGGGTTGGGAGGGCACGCTATGGCTCGTTCAGCTCAATGCTGCATGGTGTCTGGAGGAGGGGGCGTTCCATGTGTGACGCATGGAGCAGGAGGCTGGAGGGAGGGGTGTGATTTTCTAGGTAGTAAGCGGGCGGCGAGATTTTTTTGCGCCAGATTGCGTTGTCATTGTCATTTATTGTTTTTGGTGTCGCTTGGGCACTATGTTGCCGGTGTCCAAAAGTACAGTTCTAATGCGTCAGATGCGGGTTTTCCCCAGATGGGCATTGTCTGGACGGGCAAATGTACGCATGATGAGCACAGACATCGATGAATGTCGGATTGCGATTCAATGAGTTTAATTCATGATGGCGATCACAATAATCCAATAGTTTGCTTAGGAGGGGAGACCCTCGGGGTAGATGCCATGACTACGACTTTTCCTGAAGTGCTGGTGCTGCAGGGTGTTGCTGCAGGTGCTTTTGATGCGGATGATGCGGATGTCCGCAATAATCTGGGCCTGTTGGGCTTGCTGGATGTGTACTCCCGCGATGGTCGCTTTCGGCTGACCGTATCGCTGGAGCCGGTGGATCCGGATGCGCCTTCCATGCAGTGGAATCTGGAGGCGGAGATGGAGGTTTGCGCGGATGGGGCGGTGGCCAGGCGCAGCGGTCGCCAGCTTGAGTATGCGGGGACCAAACCTGGCAATTTCCTGCGCGATCTGCTTGCGAAGGGCGCCTTGGGCGAGTATTTGGTGCCTGGAGCGGCGCAAGCGGCCTGAGTGGCCTGCATTCGCGTTGCCGAGAAGCAACAAAAGCCACCTTCGGGTGGCTTTTGTCTTGTTGGATATCAGGCTTTGCGCGCGGCGTGCCGTTCGTTCAGCGCGCGAAAGGCGTGCATGTATTCCGGTTGCACATAAGGTTTGAGCAGGGCCAGCACCTGCAACACGCCGCGATGGCCCGATTCCTCGGTGATGGGCGCCTTGGGGCGTGAAGTCTGTTCGAAGGCGAACCAGAACTTCACCACCAGCCAAATATTGATGCTGACGGCTTCGATATCCTCTTCGTCCATTTTCAGCAAGCCCAAGCGGATGAACTCGCGGAAGTGTTCGCCCAGGATGTTCTTCAGTTCCGTGTTCACGAACTGGTGGTATTCGGACTGCATTTGCGGATTGCGCGCCAGTAGACCGGGAAGATCGTAGAACATGAAGCGGAACTGCCACATCGCCAGGAAGGCGGTATCCAGGTAGTTGACCAGGTCGTCTACCGTCATCTTGCGGTCTTCCGGCACGGCCAGCCGCTGGTTGATGAATTCGCGGTACATCATGAAAATCTGGTAGACGATTTCTTCCTTGTTGCGGAAGTGGTAGTACAGATTGCCGGGGCTGATGCCAAGGTGCGCGGCGATATGGTTGGTGGTGATGCTGCGCTCGCCCTGTTCATTGAACAGCTTGAGGCTCTCCTGGATGATGCGGTCGTAAGTCTTGATTCGAGTTTTGCTCATGATCCACTGGCTGGTGATAGCTTGGCGTAGCGCGATTGTATACGATGTTTGGAGCTGTTGCTCTAGTTTATTGAGCGGCGAAGGCTGGATAGCAGTCCGCCATGAACTGGTGCAGGATGGCTTGTTCCACACGTTGCCTTTCCCGAGCGGGGATGGCGATGCGCAAGATCAACTGGTAGCGCTTTTCATCGACCGGTTGAATGGAAATCCGCGGCTCCACTGATGGAATGTCCACCAAGTAGCGCTTGGCCATGTCTTCCATATGCTGTTTGGCGGCGTCCATGTGCGGCAGACAGGCGTGTTCCGCGGCAGCCATCAGCATGCGTTCACCCTGTGCGGGCGGCACGGTGTAGGCGAGTGGCACATTGATGATGTGCATCACGTATTCGCCCATGTAGTTTTCCCGGATCACCGGCGTGGACAGCAGCAGGCTGTTGGGGAAGGTGAGCGCGCGGCCGGTCATCTGGTGCGAGCTATGATTGGGCCCGATTTCCATCACCGTGGTGGACAAGAGGCCGATGTCAACCACGCGGCCGCGCACGGCGCCGATCTCGATGTGGTCGCCAAGGCCGTAGCTGTCCGACATCTGACGCACCACGCCGCCGGACAGGCACATGATCAACTCCTTGGTGGCGAGGATCAGCGCGGCGGCGAAGGCCAGCATGGAGACAGCCAGCGTCTGCAGCTCGTTGGCCCAGATGAATCCTATGCCGGCCAATCCCGCCAAAAACAGGCCGTTGCGGGTGTTGATGGACCAGCGGCGCCTTTCCTCTACCGGCACGCTGCTGCTGGCCGCCAGCAGGCGGTCGACCACGATGCGGATGATCAGCAGCGTCAGGACCAGCAGCAGTGAGCGGACGATTTCATGCGAGTAGTTTGCCCGCAGGAAATCGATCAGGTCGAGGAGGGTGCGCATGGGTTCAGTCGTTCAGTTTGACGGCGTGCTCTCGCGTTTCGTGGAACACGATGTCGGGCCAGCGCTCCTGCGTCAGTTGCAGATTGACGCGGTTGGGCGCGAGGTAGGCCAGGTTGCCGCCGGCATCGGTCGCGATATTCATCTGCAGCGCCTTGACGAATTCGTCCAACTTCTTGCGGTCATCGCAGCTGAACCAGCGCGCGGACCAGATGCTGGCCGACTCGAACATCGCGTCCACGCCGTATTCCGCCGCCAGGCGGCTGGCCACCACTTCGAACTGCAGCACGCCTACCGCGCCTAGGATCAAGTCGCCGCCGCTGTGCGGCTTGAACACTTGCACCGCGCCTTCTTCGCCCAGCTGCTGCAAGCCTTTTTGCAGCTGTTTCAGCTTCAACGGGTTCTTGATGCGCACCGAGCGGAACATTTCCGGCGCGAAGAACGGGATGCCGGTAAAGGCCAGCTCTTCGCCCTCGGAGAAGCTGTCGCCGATCTGGATGTTGCCGTGGTTGGGGATGCCGATGATGTCGCCGGCAAACGCCTCTTCCACGATCTCGCGATCATGCGACATGAACGTCACCACGCTGGAGGCGGCGATGTCGCGGTTCAGGCGCAAGTGCTTCATCTTCATGCCGCGCTCGAACTGGCCGGAGCAGACGCGCAGGAAGGCGATGCGGTCGCGGTGCTTGGGGTCCATATTGGCCTGGATCTTGAACACGAAGCCGGAGAATTTGGCTTCTTTCGGATCTACGCTGCGGACGGTGGCGTCGCGCGTTTGCGGCGCCGGAGCCCAATCGATCAGGGCGTTGAGGATTTCGCGCACGCCGAAGTTGTTGATGGCCGAGCCGAAGAACACCGGGGTCAGCGTGCCGGCCAGGAACGCTTCCAGGCTCCATTCGTTGGACGCGCCCTTGACCAGTTCGATCTCCATGCGCAGATGCTCCATTTCCAGCGGGAACAGTTCGTCCAGGCGCGGGTTGTCTATGCCCTGGATGACCTCGATATCCGAAACCAGCTTCTCCGCGCCGGCTTCGAACAGGATCACCGCGTCGTTCAGCAGGCTGTACACGCCGCGGAAGGTCTTGCCCATGCCTATGGGCCAGGTGATGGGCGAGCAGCGGATTTTCAGCACGTCCTCCACTTCGTCCAGCAGCTCCAGGCTGTCGCGCACTTCGCGGTCGCACTTGTTCATGAAGGTGACGATGGGCGTATTGCGCAGGCGGCAGACATTGAGCAGCTTGATGGTCTGCTCTTCCACGCCCTTGGCGGCGTCGATCACCATCAGCGCGCTGTCCACGGCGGTCAGCACGCGGTAGGTATCTTCGGAGAAGTCCTGGTGGCCCGGAGTGTCCAGCAGGTTCACCACGTGGTCGCGGTAGTCGAACTGCATCACCGACGATGCCACCGAAATGCCGCGCTGTTTCTCGATTTCCATCCAGTCGGAGGTGGCGAACTTGCCGCCCTTCTTGCCCTTCACCGTGCCGGCCATCTGGATGGCGCCGGAGAACAGCAGCAGTTTTTCCGTCAGCGTGGTTTTACCGGCGTCGGGGTGGGAAATGATGGCGAAGGTGCGGCGGTGCGCGACTTCTTCGGCGATGCGGGCGAGTTCGGCAGACATGGGCGACTTGCTTGAAATTCAATAAAGCCGATCATTTTACCGGACTTAACCGCTGCGCGGAAATCATAATTGGCTGGCTGAGAGCGGCGGACAAGGCGGCGTGAATATGGCGACGGCCTGATTGATAGCGGAGTACAATGACGCCACTCATGCAGATTGAAGGAGCGTTACCCGTGTTCACCGGCATCGTCCAGGGCGTGGCCCAAGTGGTCGCCATCGAAGAAAAGCAGGATTTCCGCACCCACGTCGTTCGCCTGCCGCAGGCCATGCTGGCCGGGCTGCAACTGGGCGCTTCGGTCGCGCACAATGGCTGCTGCCTGACCGTCACTCGGGTGGATGGCGATCTGGTCCACTTCGATCTGATGCGGGAAACGCTGCGTGTCACCAATCTGGGCGATCTAAAGGCCGGCGACGGCGTCAATGTGGAGCGCGCGGCGAAGTTTGGCGACGACATTGGCGGCCACGCCATGTCCGGCCACGTGATGGGGCTAGCCAAGGTTGCGGAAGTGATCGAGTCGCCGAACAACCGCACCATCTGGTTCGAGCTGCCGGCCGGCCTGGAAAAATACGTGTTCGCCAAGGGCTATGTCGGCATAGACGGCATCAGCCTGACCATAGGCGCGGTGGAGGGTCGCCGATTCTGCGTGCACCTGATCCCGGAAACGCTGGCGCGAACCAATATCGCCGGCCGCGGGGTGGGCGACGGCATCAATATCGAGATCGACCCGCAAACCCAGGCCATTGTCGATACCGTGGAGCGCGTGCTGGCGCAGCGCGGAGCGGCTGCGTGATCTTGAGCGGCGCGTGCGCCGTGGTTTCCTGGAGCGGCGGCAAGGATAGCTGCCTCGCTTTGTGGCGCGCGGTTCGCCACGGGGTGAAACCAGTCGCGTTGTTGACCATGTTGGACGAGAGCGGCGAACGTTCGCGTTCGCATGGCGCGCGGCCCGAGGTGCTGGCGCTGCAGGCGGCGGCCTTGGGTTTGCCGCAAAGATTGGGCTGCGCGAGCTGGAATGATTATCGCGAAGTCTTCGTGACGCAATTGCGCGCGGCGGCGGCGGATGGCTGTCAGGCCGCGGTGTTCGGCGACATCGATCTGGATGCGCACCGCGAATGGGAAGAACAGGTTTGCGCCGAAGCCGGATTGCGCGCGATGCTGCCCCTGTGGCAGGAAAGTCGGGCGGAACTGGCGCGAGAGTTCGTGGCGGCGGGTTTTGCCGCCCGCATCGTGATGGTCAACACCAGCTTGATAGATGAAAAATGGCTGGGCCGCGTGTTCGACGCGGCTTTGATAGACGAAATGCTGGCCGAGGGCGTGGACCCTTGCGGCGAGGGGGGCGAGTTCCACACCCTGGTGGTGGACGGCCCCTTGTTCAATAGGCCGCTGGCGCTGAAGGATGGCGAAGTGGCGAGGCTCGGCGAGTACCGGGCGCTGGATCTGTTGCCTGCGTAGAACGGGCGAAGCGACAAAGGAAGAAGCAATGGCCATATCCCCGATTCAAGACATCATCGCCGACATCAAGGCGGGCAAGATGGTGGTGCTGATGGACGCGGAAGACCGCGAGAACGAAGGCGACCTGGTGATGGCGGCGGAGTTCGTCACGCCGGAAGCGATCAATTTCATGGCCAAATACGGCCGCGGCCTGATTTGCCTGACCTTGAGCGAAGAGCGCTGCAAGCTGCTGAACCTGCCGATGATGGCGACCAACAACGGCACCAGCTTCGGCACCAACTTCACCGTGTCCATCGAGGCGGCTGAGGGGGTGACCACCGGCATTTCCGCGGCAGACCGCTCCCATACCATACAAACCGCTGTCGCGCGCCTGGCCAAGGCCAGCGACCTGGTGCAGCCAGGCCATGTGTTTCCGCTGAAGGCGCAGAACGGCGGCGTGCTGGTGCGCGCCGGCCATACCGAGGCCGGCTGCGACCTGGCGATGTTGGCCGGCGTGGAACCGGCCGGCGTGATCTGCGAGATCATGAACGACGACGGCACCATGGCGCGCCTGCCGGAATTGCTGGAGTTCGCCAAGGTGCACGGCTTGAAGATAGGCACCATCGCCGATCTGATCCAGTACCGCAGCCGCACCGAATCCCTGGTGGAGAAAGTGGGCGAGCGCGAGGTGGATACGCCGTTCGGAAGCTTTGACCTGCACGTGTTTCGCGACATCACTACTTCCGCCACCCACCTGGCGCTGAGCAAGGGCAAGATCCGCGCCGAGCATGACACCCTGGTGCGCGTGCATGAGCCGCTGTCTGTCATCGACGTGCTGGCGCCCTTGTGCAGCCATCACTCCTGGACCTTGCCCAATGCGCTGGAAACGATAGAAGAAGAGGGCTGCGGCGTGGTGGTGCTGCTGTACCGCGACGAAACCGGCGCGGACCTGGCGCAGCGCGCGCTGGGCCAAGAGCCGGCGCGGCAGAAATGGGACAGCAAGACTTTCGGCATCGGCGCGCAAATGCTCAAGGCCCTGGGCGTGGGCAAGATGAAGTTGATGTCCAGTCCGGTCAGTCTGCCGTCCATGACCGGCTTCGAGCTGGACGTGACGGGTTTCTGCCAGCCGCACCATTTCCGCGTCGATGGCGAAGGCGGCCCGGGCGTGGCTTAATCGGCGCGCTTGCGCTACAATTGCCGGCTTTCCTTAGTGTTTTCGCCGCGAGGACTACCCAATGCTTGAAGCTATCCAGCGTATCGAACCCAATCTGTCCGGCAAGGGCCTGAAAATCGGCATCGTGATGGCGCGTTTCAACACCCCGGTCTGCCACGGCCTGCGCGACGCTTGCCTGGCCGAGCTGGCTAAGCTGGGCGTGGACGCCGGCGACGTGACCCTGGCCACGGTGCCTGGCGCGCTGGAGGCCCCGCTGGTGCTGCAGACCATGGCCAAGACCGGTCGCTTCGACGCGCTGGTGGCGCTGGGCGCGGTGATCCGCGGCGAAACCTATCATTTCGAACTGGTATCGAACGAATCCGGCGCCGGCGTCACTCGCGTCGGCCTCGATTTCGACATCCCGATCGCCAACGCCATCCTGACCACCGAGAACGACGAGCAGGCGGAAGTCCGCGTGCTGGAAAAGGGCGGCGACGCCGCCCGCGTCGCGGTGGAGATGGCGAATCTGCACAAGGTGCTGCGCGGCTGATAGCCGCCCGCCCGCTCGACAACCAGGGAGGCGCGCGCGCTTCCCTCGCTCTTTCAAGGAATCGCCACCATGAAAACCGCTCGCCGCCGCGCACGCGAATTCGCCGTGCAAGGCATTTACGAATGGGAACTGAACCCGGACCGTCCGGCTTCGCTGATCGAAAAACACCTGCGCGAGAATGAATACTTCGCCAAGGCCGACGAGGCCCTGTTCCGTGGCATCCTGTACGGCGTGCTGAAGGACGTGGAACTGCTGTCCGCCCAGGTTAGCCGCTATTACGAACGCGCCGAAGACGAAGTCAGTCCGGTGGAGCGCGCCGTGCTGCTGATGGCCGCGCTGGAGCTGACGCAAAGCCCGGAAACGCCGTATCCGGTGATCATCAACGAAGCCATCGAGATCACCAAGACTTTCGGCGGCACCGATGGCCACAAATTCGTCAACGGCGTGCTGGACAAGCTGGCCGCCGATGTGCGCGGCGACGAAGTGCTGGCGCAGAAGCAGCGCCGCAAGCAGGATTGAGCGGACACGCCTCGCGGCGTGCCGCCCTTATCGACGACACCCGCCACCGGCGGGTGTTTTTGCGTGAGAGGCCATGAACGAGTTCGAACTGATAGCGCGTTATTTCAAGCGGCCGGCGCCGTCCGCGCTGCTGGGCGTGGGCGACGACGCCGCCATCGTGCGGCCGACGCCGGGCCATGACTTGCACATGTCGGTGGATATGCTGGTGGAGGGCCGCCACTTTTTCGCCGATGTCGCGCCGCGCGCGCTGGGCCACAAGACGTTGGCGGTCAATTTGTCCGACTTGGCTGCCATGGGCGCGCGTCCGCGCTGGGCCTTGTTGTCCATGGCTCTGCCAAAGGCTGACGGCGCCTGGGCGGCCGAATTCGCCGCGGGTTTTTTCGCCCTGGCCGACGCGCATGGCGTGGAGCTGGTAGGCGGAGATACCACGCGCGGCCCGCTGGCGCTGTCGGTGACGATTTTAGGCGAGGCGCCGGCCGGTCAGGCTTTGCGCCGCGCCGCGGCGCGAGCGGGCGACGACGTCTGGGTGTCCGGCGAGCTGGGGCTGGGCGCGCTGGCGGTGCGCCAGCGGCT
>NZ_PQWB01000004.1 GCF_002924365.1 Chromobacterium alticapitis
CCGCGCTGGCCATGCCGACCAGCCCGCCCGCGCCTATGCTGAGCAGCAAGGGCCCGGCCGCGCGCTTCAGCCGCGGCAGATTACCGTACAGCGGCACCGCCAGCGCCACCGTGGCCGGCCCCAGCAGCAACTGGATGAAGCGCGCGCCGTTCATGTACTGCTGATAACTGCCGCCGCTGAGCCACAGCCAGGCCAACACCAGCAGCACGCCCAGCAGCACCGGGTTGGCCAGCGGATGGCCGCCGCTGCGCTTATGGGCCGCCAGCGCCAGACGATACGCCAGCAAGGTGACAAACAAACCGCTCAGCGGCGAATCGAGCATGGTTTGGGGCACGGCTCCGCTCATTGGAGCCTCCGACGCAGCAACAGTTTCAACAAGCCGCCGGTCGCCAACAGCGTGAGCAGCGTGGAAACCAGCAGGATCAGGGCCAATTGCCAGCCATGCGAACGCAGCAAGGGCGAGTAAGCCATCAGCGCGCCGCCCGCCGGGATGAACAGCAGAGACATGTGGCCGAGAAAACGCGGCGTCTCGCGCTGCAGCGTGGCCGGCACGCCGCGCCGCAGCCACAGCGCGGCGAACAGCAAGAGCAAACCCAGCACCGGCCCCGGCAAAGGCCAATCCAGCGCGCGCGCCAGCGCCTCGCCCAGCAATTGAAAACCCAGCAAACACAGCATCAAATCCAGCATGGCCCCGCTCCGTCCAAGGTTCCGCCTCATGATAACGGCAAGGCCTGGCCGCGAACACCGCCGCAGGCGACAAGCCGCGCCCGCTTTTGGCATAATGCGCGCCATGGTTAATGATTCCCCCTGGCGCGCCGCGCCGCCCGCCCTGCCCGCCTCCCTGCTGGACTGTCTGACCGAGCCTGCCTCGCTGAGCCTGAGGCTGCAAGCCGGCGGCCGCCGCTTCGCGGTATCCGTGCTGAGCCAGGGCGGCGACATCGTCCAGACCGACGAAGCCGCGCCGCTGAGCCTGCCCGAGGGCGCGCCGCTGTACGCGCGCCATGTGCTGCTGACGCTGGACGAGGTGCCGGTGGTATACGCGCGCAGCGTGGTCGCGCCATCCTGCCCGGCCTGGCTGCCAGTGCTGGAGCGCGGCAGCCGCTCCCTGGGCCTGACGCTGTTCGGCGAACTGCCGGAACTGGCGCGCGAGCCGCTGCGCTACGCGCTGCTGGCGCCCGACCACCCTCAGGCCGCCGCCGCCGCCGCAACCGAGCAAGCCGCAGCCTACCCGGCCCGCCGCTGCCGCTTCCTGCTGCATGGCGCGCCCTTGCTGCTGACCGAACTCTTCCTGCCCGCCCTGAAGGATTTGCTGTGATTGCTACCGCCCGGCTCCGCGACCGCTACGAGAACTACCGCCAACTGATGCGCTGGGATAAGCCCATCGGCACCCTGCTCCTGCTGTGGCCCACGCTGTGGGGGCTATGGATGGCCACCGGCGGCAAGCCGCACCTGCCCGTGGTCGCCATCTTCTGCCTGGGCACTTTCCTGATGCGCTCCGCCGGCTGCGTGATCAACGATTACGCCGACCGCGACTTCGACGCCCATGTCGCCCGCACCAGCCAACGCCCGTTCGCGCGCGGCGCGGTCAGCAAGAAAGAAGCGCTGCTGCTAGCCGCCTTCCTCGCCCTGCTGTCCTTCCTGCTGGTGCTGCCGCTGAACAATCTGACCAAGCTGCTCAGCGTGCCGGCGGTGCTGGTGGCGGCCAGCTATCCGTTCACCAAGCGCTTCTTCCCCATGCCGCAGGCCTATCTGGGCATTGCCTTTTCGTTTGGCATCCCGATGGGCTTCGCCGCCGAAACCGGGCAAGTGCCGGCGCTGGCCTGGCTGCTGCTGCTGGCCAATCTGTTCTGGGTGGTGGCCTACGACACCGCCTACGCCATAGCGGACAAGCCGGATGACCTGAAAATCGGCATCAAGACCTCGGCCATCACCATGGGCGACTACGACGTAGCCGGCGTGATGCTGTGCCATGCCGTGTTTCTGGCGCTGATGGCCGGAATCGGCCTGCATCTGGCGCTGGCCTGGCCCTACTATCTGGGCCTGGCTGCGGCCGCCGCGCTGATAGGCCTGCAATACCGCGACATCAAGAACCGCGACCGCGCCAAGTGCTTCAAGGCCTTCCTCGACAACAACCGCGTCGGCGCGGCGCTGTTCGCCGGCCTGGTCCTCAGTTATCTGGTGTAAACGACCCGCATATGCCATTTACAAAAAATGCCCCGCGCGGATGGCAACTTCCTGACTTGTCCCCTATCTGAACAAGGTCGGGCCCGACCCGATGGCGCCATTCGCCAATACCAATCAGTCACAACAGGAAGGTAAACATCATGAAGAAACTGATGGCTGCTCTGATCGCTGCTGCTTTCGCAGGCTCCGCTTTCGCCGCTCCGGCCGCCTCCGCTCCGGCCGCCGAGAAGAAGATGGAACACAAGGCAGAACACAAGAAGTCGCACCACAAGAAGGAACACAAGAAGCACGCGTCCGGCGCGGCTCATGAGAAGCACCACAAGGCTGCTTCCGCCGCCAAGTAAGCCTGGCCGTGATGAAAAAAAGCTCCCGCAAGGGAGCTTTTTGCATGATGGCCGACGCCTCAGCGCGCCACGCTGAATGGCAGCGCATACGCCGCCTTGCCTAGTTTGAGCTCCACCAGCCAGGCCCGGCTGCCGCTGACGCACATGGGCAAGGTCACCCTGGCCTGCCAGCCCGCCCCGTCTCGCACGAAGGTGTAGCGGTTGAAGCCCATATCCATGTCCGCCATGGTGAAGTCCGCTGTCGGCGCCTCATCCGCCGCCACGCCAGCCAAGCGGATCACAAACGGTTTGCCATGCTCCGGCAAGCTGTCGAAGCTCAAGCCACCGCCGCCCGGCAAGGCGCAGCTGCCGCGCGCGATGTCGCAAACCAGCTTGTGCGCCGGCTGCGCCACCGGCTTGTGGCTCAGATACCAGACGATCAGGCCGGCCTTGATCGCGCCGAACACGATCAGCGCCACGCCCAGAAACAATAATTTGCGCTGCTTGGCCGTCATCGCCAGGCTCCGCGCATCCAGGCCACGCCATGCGCGCCATGCGCACGCGCCGCGGCTAAATCAGCCAGCGACAGGCCGCCCAGCGCGTACACCGGCACGGGCACCTCGCCCGCCAGCACGGCGGCGAAACCATCCCAGCCCAAAGGCGGCAGGCCCGGATGGCTGGCGGTGGCGGCCACATGGCCCAGCAGCGCGTAATCCAGGCCCAACTCTCCAGCCCTGGCCAAATCGGCCGCGCCATGAATGGACGCGCCCACCCAGGCAAAGTCGGGCCGCGTTTCCTGCGCGTGCAGCCGCGCGCCGTTAAGATGCACGCCGTCCACCGGCCAGTCCGCGCACCAGGCCGGATCGGCATTGACCAGCAGCTTGCCGCCGTAGCCATGGACGACCTCGGCCGCCTGCGCGACGAAATCGCCCAGTTGCTCGCGGCTCATCTCCGGCTCGCGCACTTGCACCATGGGCCACTGCTTCACGCGCATGCCCTCCAGCTGCGCCGCCACGCCGATTTCATGCGCGCAGCTGATGGCGTAGCCGTCCGGCAATTCCAATGATTTCAGAATGTGGCCATTGGCCGGCAGCATGGGCTCCACCGTCAGGCAGCCCGGCGTCTGCCAGGCGAAGGCCTGACCCTCGCGCGGCTGCGGCTCGCCGCCCCAGCTCCAGATGCGGAAGAAGCGCAGATAGACCGAGGCGTGCTCGTAATGATGGATCTTGGTCAGCCATGGCGTGGCTGAGGTCACGGCTATGCCCATTTCCTCGGCGAATTCCCGCTTGAGCGCGGCCAGATGCGTCTCGCCCGGCTCCACCTTGCCGCCGGGAAACTCCCAGTAGCCCGCATAAGGTTTGCCCTCGGGACGGCTGCCCAGCATGAAAGTCCCGTCCGGCCGCATCAGCGCGCCGGCCACCACGTCTATGATCTTGTTGCTCATGCGATTTTGTCTTGATTGCGCAGGCCGCCACCTTAACAGCTTGGGAGACGGGCAGCCAGCCGCTTGCTCAATCCTTGCGCTTGCTCTTGCCAGCTCCATGCGCCAACCCCTCGCTGCCCGCCCACTGGCAGGCGAACTGCCAGGCCACGCGGCCGGAGCGGCTGCCGCGCGCCAGGCTCCACTGCAGCGCCGCGCGCTCGGCCTTGGCCCCGTATTTGATGCCGAAATGAGCGAGCCAACCCTTGACCGCGGCGAGATAAGCCTCTTGATCGAAGGGGTAGAAGGACAGCCACAGGCCGAAACGGTCGGACAGCGATACTTTCTCTTCTATCGCCTCCCCCGGATGGATTTCGCCGTCGCGCAGCCAGCCCTCGCGGTTTTCGCTCATCTGCTCAGGCAACAGGTGGCGGCGATTCGATGTCGCGTACACCAAAAGATTGTCGCAGCGGCGCGAGAGGCCGCCGTCCAGCGCGCTCTTCAGCGCCTTGTAGCCGGCATCGCCCTGCTCGAAGGACAGATCGTCGCAATACAGGATGAAGCGCTCCGCGCGGCCGGCCAGCAGTTCCACCAGTTGCGGCAGGTCCGCCAGATGCTCGCGGTCTATCTCGATCAAGCGCAGCCGGTCTCGACCAAACACGGGCAGCAACGCCTTCACCAGGGACGACTTGCCGGTGCCGCGCGCGCCGGTCAGCAAGACATTATTGGCCGGCAGGCCGGCGACGAACTGGCGGGTATTGGCCAGCAGCTGATCGCGCTGCGCGTCCACGCAGGCCAGCTTATCCATCTCCACCGCGTGCGGCTCATGCACCGCCTCCAACCAACCCGCCAATCCCTGGCGGTGCCAGCGGAAGGCCTGAGCGCTCCAGTCCGGCTCGCGCTTGGGCGGCGGCAGCATCGGTTCTATCCGGGCCAGCGCCGCTTCGGCGCGGCGCAAGAAATCCTGCAAAGCATCCATTCGACATCCCCGTAGGGCGGGCAGTCCCTTGGGCCTTGCCCGCGTCGACCATGATGGCGGCGGCGCGACGCCATAGCCACTCGCCAGGCCATCTAAAGCAAAAGCGCGGGCAAGGCCTGTGGCCTGCCCGCCCTACGCATCGCGTGGGCAAATCACGACTTGCCCATCCTGCGCCTCACCAACCCCCGTAGGGCGGGCAGGCCTTTGGGCCTTGCCCGCGTCGACCATGATGGCGGCGGCGCGACGCCATAGCCACTCGCCTGGCCATCAAAGCAAAAGCGCGGGCAAGGCCTCCGGCCTGCCCGCCCTGCGCGTCATACCGCTGCCGGAAAAACTCAATCGCGCAGCGAGATCACCGGCCAGCCATGTTCTTCGGCATAAGCCCGCAGCTTATCGTCGGCGTCCACCGCCACCGGGTGGTCCACCAGCTTCATCAGCGGCAGATCGTTGTGCGAGTCGCTGTAAAAGAAGCTTTCGGCATAGCTGTCCCAGCCTTCGCCGCGCTCGGCCAGCCATTGCTCGATGCGAGTGATCTTGCCTTCCTTGAAGCTCAAGACGCCGGAGGGACGGCCGGTGAAGTTGCCGTCGCCGTCTTCTTCCAGCTCGATGGCGATCAAGTGCTCCACGCCCAGTTCGCGCGCGATCGGCCCGGTGATGAAGCGGTTGGTCGCGGTGATGATGACGATCTCGTCGCCCTCGGCCCGATGGGCGGCCAGGCGCTCGCGCGCCTTGTTCGGAATCAGCGGCTTGATGTGGTTTTCCAGATAGTCCGCGTGCAGCTCGTCCAGCTCATGGCGGGAGAAACGCGTCAGCGGCGCCAGGATGAAGGCCAGGTACTCGCCCATGTCCAGCGTGCCGTTCTGGTACTGGCTGTAGAAATAGGTATTGCGCTCGTCGTACTGGGCGGCGTCCAGAATGCCGCGCTTGATCAGAAAGCGCGGCCATTCGAAGTCGGAGTCGCCGGCGATCAGGGTGTGGTCGAGGTCGAACAGGGCAAGCCTGCGTTTAGCGGTGGATGTGCTCATGATTCCGTGGGGGCGGTTTGCAAAATGTTTTTCACCAGCGGCACCGTGATCGGGCGCCGCAGCGCCAGCGAATAGCGGTCCAGCATGTCTATCATCGAAATCAGGCTGGTCAGGTCGCGCCGCCAGTGGGTGAGCAGATAGCGGTAGACGTCGTCCGGGATGGACAGCTGGCGATTGGCGGCGTGGCTGCGCAAGGCGGCCAGCTTGTCGTCGTCGGACAGCGCCTTCACTTCCAGCACCAGACCCCAGCCCAGGCGGGTGCGCAGATCGTCGCGCACGGACAGCGCCACCGGCGGCTTGCGTCCCGCCATCAACAGGCGGCCCTCGCCGCCCTCCTTCAGCGAGTTGTAGAAGGAGAACAGCATGATCTGGTCGTCCGGCGCCAGGTCGTCCACGTGATCGACGGCGATGAAGCTGGCCTCGCGCGCGAAGTCCGGCAGATGGTCGCCTTTGCCGTCCAGGTAAATGGCGGCGCGGCCCAACCGCTCGGCGTGGGCGATCCAGGCTTGCAATAAATGCGTTTTGCCGCAACCGGGCTCGCCCCATAGATAGATGAAGCGTTCGCCTTCGGTGGCGGTCAGGGCGGTGATCACCTCGCGGTTGCGCTCGGCCAGGAAATTGTCGAAGGCCGGCAGCGGCGTAGGCGTGAGATCGAGTACGAGCTGGTCCAAGTTTACGGTGCGGCGTTGCGTGCTGACATCAATAAGAGCGATTTTACGACGATACGGCCCATCGTTGGAACCGCCATTTTCCCAAGCAAGAATCATGACAAATTCAAATCGGCGCAGCGCAGCAAATTCGCCGCCGTTTACCCAGCCTTTTTGCCATTTTTCAGTTAAAATACAGTGCTTTCGCACCGGCGAAAGCTTGATGTAAAAATATTTCAAGTTTGCAGAAAGCGAGATTATCTTGAACACCACGTCCCTCAGTTACCGTGATGCAGGCGTAGACATCGACGCCGGCGACGCGCTGGTCGAAAACATCAAGCCTTTTGCCAAGCGCACCATGCGCCCGGAAGTGCTCGGCGGCATAGGCGGTTTCGGCGCACTGGTGGAGATCTCCAAGAAGTATCAGGAGCCGGTGCTGGTTTCCGGCACCGACGGCGTGGGCACCAAGCTCAAGCTGGCTTTCGACTGGAACCTCCATGACACCGTGGGCATCGATCTGGTGGCGATGAGCGTGAACGACATCCTGGTGCAGGGCGCCGAGCCGCTGTTCTTCCTCGACTACTTCGCCTGCGGCAAGCTGGACGTCGCCCAGGCCACCGAGGTGATCAAGGGCATCGCCGCCGGCTGCGAACAGGCAGGCTGCGCGCTGACCGGCGGCGAAACCGCCGAGATGCCGGGCATGTACGTGCCGGGCGAATACGACCTGGCGGGCTTCGCCGTCGGCGTGGTGGAAAAGAGCAAAGTGATCTCCGGCCGCGACATCGTCGCCGGCGACGTGGTGCTGGGTCTGGCCTCCAACGGCGCGCACTCCAACGGCTACAGCTTGGTGCGCAAGATCATAGACCGCGCCCAGCCGGAGCTGGACGCGCCGTTCGACGGCGACAAGACGCTGCGCGAGGCGGTAATCGCCCCCACCCGCATCTACGTCAAGCCGCTGCTCAAGCTGATGGAGACGCTGCCGGTCAAGGGCATGGCCCACATCACCGGCGGCGGCATCACCGAGAACACGCCGCGCGTGCTGCCGGAAAACACCGTAGCCCAGATCGACGCCAAGAGCTGGGAGCTGCCCAAGCTGTTCCAGTGGCTGCAGCGCGAAGGCAATGTGGACATCCAGGAAATGTACCGCACCTTCAACTGCGGCATAGGCATGGTGGTAGTGGTCGCGCCGGAACATGCGGAACAGGCCATGGCCGCGCTGCGCGAAGCCGGCGAAACCGTGTACCGCATCGGCCAGGTGCGCGCCCGAGTAGGCGACGAGCACCAGACCCAGATCGCCTGAGGCTGAGCCGCAGCTAGCCCAACGCGCCGCTGGCCCTGCCGGCGGCGCTTGTTTTTTGGCCCATGCCAAAGTGAATATCGACAATCATCGGCATATGAAAAACATCGTCATCCTGATTTCCGGCCGCGGCTCCAATATGCAGGCCATCGTCAACGCCGCCATTCCTGGCGCCCGCATCGCCGCGGTGATTGCCAACCGCCCGGACGCGGCCGGCCTGGCCTGGGCCGCTGAGCGCGGCATCGCCGCCGTGGCGCTTGACCACAAAGCCTACGCCAGCCGCGAGGCCTTCGACGCCGCGCTGGCCGAGGCGATAGACGCCCACGAGGCGGACCTGGTGGTGCTGGCCGGCTTCATGCGCATCCTGAGCGAAGGCTTCACCGCCCGCTACGAAGGCCGCATGCTGAACATCCATCCTTCGCTATTGCCATCCTTCCCCGGCCTGCACACGCACGAGCGCGCGCTGGAAATGGGCTGCAAACTGGCCGGATGCACGGTACACTTCGTCACCGCCGCGCTGGACCACGGCCCCATCGTCTCGCAAGGGGCGATCAACGTGCTGGACGACGACACCCCGGACAGCCTGGCCGCGCGCGTATTGAAACTGGAGCACCAGCTGTACCCGGAAGCGGTTCGCCGCTTCGTCGCCGGCGACATCGCCATCGTAGACGGCAAAGTGGCCAGCGGCCCTGCCGCAGCGGCCAGCCTGCTGTCGCCCGCCCCCGTCGCCAAGGATTAAATGACTCGTTTCCGCCTGCTGCTGATCGCCCTATTCCTATCCCTGCTGCTGCATCTCGCTCTGCTTGGATCGGACCTGCTGCCCGCGATCAGCCAGCCGCCGGAAAGCACGCCTAAGCTTGAGAAGATAGACGTCAAGATGCAGGCCTTGCAGCTGGAAACGCAGGACAAGCCGGCGCCAGGCAGCGCCGGCGTCAGTCTGCGCCCCAGCGCCGCGGCCAAGACGAAACCGGCCAAGACGAAAAAAGACTCCTCCGGCAAGCCGCGCCGCAAGCCGCAGGCCTCGCAGCCGACAGAGCAAGCGGCAAAGCCGGAATCTTCGGCGCCGACAGCCGAAACCGCCGCCGCGCGCGCCAGCTCGGAACCCGCGGCGGAAAACCTCCATCCGCGCCAAGCGGCCGAAGCCAGCGCCCCTGCGGCGCAACCGGCCAGCGCGCCGCGCGCGGAAGCGGCGCATGAGGCCAACGCAGGCTTCATTCACCCGGACAACGCGCTGCGCAAATTCCCGGCGGCGGCCAAAATCCGCTACCAGGGCTACTGGAATGGCGCAATGGTGGGCTTCGGCGACCTGGACTGGCAGCAGGGCAACGGCGGCTACCGGCTGGACATCGCAGTCAATCCTTTCATCGGCCCCAAGCTGCGCTATCTTGCACAAGGGGCGATAGACAAATCCGGCCTGCGTCCGGACAGCCTGCAGGCCTTCCGCGGCAGCGATCTGAAGGAATCCGCCCGCTTCGATTACGGCGCCGGCCTGCTGCGGTACGGCAGCCATGCGGAACAGCAGCAGCCGCTGAAATCCGGCGCGCAAGACGTCTTCAGCCTGGCCTTCCAGCTGGCGCTGAAAGGCGGCGCGCTGGGCCATGCGCCGATCCAGATCACCACGGCCAAGAAGATTTACGAATACCCGATGGCGCCGGCTGGCGCCTTCGATTACGACACCGGCGCGGGCAAGATGCGCGTCGTCGTGTTCAGGGCGGAGGGAGACGGCGACGTCTCCG
Source organism: Chromobacterium alticapitis (assembly GCF_002924365.1). Taxonomy (GTDB): domain Bacteria; phylum Pseudomonadota; class Gammaproteobacteria; order Burkholderiales; family Chromobacteriaceae; genus Chromobacterium; species Chromobacterium alticapitis. Next base: position 9,612 of record NZ_PQWB01000004.1, read on the forward strand.
AATTCTGGCTGGCGCCGGACTTCGCCAATCTGCCGGTGCGCATCCTGCGCGCCGACAAGGACAAGCGGATCGAGCTGAAAGCGATCCGCATTGAAGTAAACGGCAAGCGGCAGTGGGAATTGCCGCCGCAACCGACGATACGGAACAAAAATGCACATTAGCCATAGCCAACTGAAACACCTGGAAACCGTCATCGGCCAGATGACCCGCTTCGACCGCCCCGCCGACGCGGTGCTGTCCGCCTATTTCCGCGAGCACAACAAACTGGGCAGCGCCGACCGCCACCTGATCGCGGAAACCGCTTTCGGCGCGCTGCGCCGCCTGATCCAATTGCGCGCGCTGATCGCGCCGGAAAAAGCCACGCCGCGCCGCCTGGCCCTGGTCGCCTTGATGAAGTTCAACAAGCTGAACGTCAAAGAGCTGTCCGAGGCCACCAGCGCCGGCGAGCGCGAATGGCTGGGCACGGTCAAGGGCAAGGCGCTGGAAGACAGCCTGGAAATCCGCGCCGAGCTGCCGCAATGGGTGATCGAGCGCCTGGGCGAGCAAGAACCGGACGCGGTGGAGGCGCTGGGCCAGGGCCTGATGTCCATGGCGCCGCTGGACCTGCGCGTCAACACCATGAAAATGAAGCGCGAAGAACTGCTGGACCGGCTGAACGCGGAAGGCATCCACTGCGAAGCCACGCCGTACTCGCCGCTGGGCATCCGCCTGAAAGACAAGCCGGCATTGTCCAAGCACGAGCTGTTCAAGGCCGGCGCGTTTGAAGTGCAGGACGAAGGCAGCCAGCTCCTGGGCCTGATCACCGGCGCGCGCCGCGGCGAGATGGTGGTGGACTTCTGCGCCGGCGCCGGCGGCAAAACCTTGCTTTTGGGCGCGCAGATGTCATCCAGCGGCCGACTATATGCGTTTGATGTATCTGAGAAGCGCCTCGCCAACTTCAAGCCGCGCCAGGCCCGCTCCGGCCTGTCCAATGTGCATCCGCAGCTATTGGCGCACGAGAACGACGCCAAGGTGAAACGCCTGGCCGGCAAGGCCGACCGCGTGCTGGTAGATGCCCCCTGCTCCGGCCTGGGCACCCTGCGCCGCAACCCGGACCTGAAATTCCGCCAGAGCCCGGACAGCGTGGCCGAACTGAACGTCAAGCAAGCCTCCATCCTCGCCTCCGCCTCGCGGCTGGTGAAGAGCGGCGGCCGCCTGGTCTACGCCACTTGCAGCCTGCTGCCGCAGGAAAACCAGGCCATCGTCGAGGCCTTTCTGGCCGAGCACGCGGACTTCCGCCTGGTGAAGATGGACGAGGTGCTGGCCGAACAGAAGATTCCGCTGCAATGCGGCGACTACCTGGAACTGAAGCCGCATTTGCATAACACCGACGGCTTCTTCGCCGCGGTGCTGGAACGCAGCCCTGCCTAAGCGCGACCAGGCATGAAGGCGCGGCCCGTTTGCTCCAAGCAGGCGGGCCGCTCTCGTATTCCAGGCGGATAAATTGTATATTAGATAAAAATGATTTATTTAGCGGATACCATCCGCCAAGGAGCCTCCAAGCCATGCAGGATTCGTCCTCCCGTCGTTCCAGACAGCTGCGCATGAATCGGCGCCTACGCTTCCTCTACCTGTCCGCCGCGCAAATGCGGCGCCAGGTGCCCGTCTGGATCGCCGCCATCCTGATCGGCCTGGTGGCCTATGTGTTCGCGCTGGGCAGCCACTGGTCGCACGACTTGTTCTTCAAAGCCTACGACGCCTCGCCCTACTGGAGCCTGCTGATCACGCCGGCGGGCCTGGCGCTGGCGATCTGGATCATGCACCGCTTCTTCCCCGGCTCCGCCGGCGGCGGCATTCCGCAATCCATCGCCGCGCTGGAGCCCGGCATGGAGAAACTGCGCGAATATTGCTTCACGCTGCGTGCCGCCGTCGGCAAGATCGTGCTGACGCTGATCGGCATCGGCTCCGGCGCCACCTTCGGCTATGAAGGCCCCATCGTCCAGGTGGGCGCGGCGATCAAGTACTCGCTCAACCGCAAGGCGGCGCAACGGCACGAGGGCGCGGCGCGCAGCTTCATCCTGGCCGGCGCCGCGGCCGGCGTGGCCGCCGCCTTCAACGCGCCGCTGGCCGGCATCATGTTCGCCATCGAGGAGATGGGCCGCATTTTCGACATGCGCGCCGGTTCCACCATTTTGCTGTCGGTCATCGTCGCCGGTCTCACCACCTTCGCCATCAATGGCAACTACAGTTATTTCGGCGTGGTGCCTGTGGCGATGGAGAGCAAGCAGGCCTGGCTGGCGGTGCCGCTGTGCGGCGTCATCGGCGGCATCATCGGCGGCCTAGCCTGCCGCTTGATGCTCAGCTTATCCAAGCGTTTGCCCGGTCCGCTGCATGGCTGGCGCGGCCGTTACCCCATACGCTTCGCCGCCGGCTGCGGCCTGGTCCTGGCAGTCATCGGCATCCTCAGCGACGGCAGCACTTTCGGCACCGGCTATTTCCGCGCCCGCGACATCATCGAGGGCCATGGCGCGGCGCTGCAGGATTACGGCGTGCTCAAGCTGATCACCATGTTCGTCAGCCACATCAGCGCCGTGCCGGGCGGCATGTTCGCGCCCTCGCTGGCCGTGGGCGCCGGTTTCGGCCTCAATATGTCTCAGCTTTTGCCATTTTTGCCACAGGCCATGGTGGTGCTGCTGGGCATGGTGGGATTCTTCGCCGGCATGACGCGGGCGCCGATGACCGGCTTCGTCATCGTGATGGAAATGACCAACTCTTCGGCCATGCTGATTCCGCTGATGGCCACCGCCCTGCTCGCGGCCTCGGTGTCGCGGCTGGTCACTCGCCGGGCGCTTTACGAAGGACAGGTCAGACTGTTCCTGCCGCAATGGCGCGCCAGGATGGAGCAAATTGACCCGCCCTCGGGCCGCACGTAAAATAACCTATTGAAAACATCGGGTATTCGCGGCGGGCCGACCGCCGGCCCAACCATAGGATTGCAAGACATGTCGATTCAGCAAGATATCCAGCAGACCGTCGCCGACAACGCCGTGGTGCTGTTCATGAAGGGCTCCGCCCAATTCCCGCAATGCGGCTTCTCCTCGCGCGCGGTGCAAATCCTCAAAGCCTGCGGCGTGGACGACTTCCTGACCGTGGACGTGCTGCGCGACCCGGACATCCGCCAGGGCATCAAGGACTACTCCAACTGGCCGACCATTCCGCAACTGTACGTCAAGGGCGAATTCGTCGGCGGCTCCGACATCATGTACGAAATGTTCCAGAACGGCGAACTGCAGGAAATGCTGAAGGATCTGTGATTCCCTCGCTGCCCGCGCAAGCCCGGCCTTGGCCGGGTTTTTCATTTTGAGGCAAGCAGACTGACCTGGCACAAGGACCATTTCCGGCCAGCCCTCCCTGCCTTAAAATGCTTGGCTCTTTACAAGCACATGAAAGCGCGGCCCACCGCGCGCCCCTCCATGCATTGCACGCCCGACCTGGATAGGCGGCCCGTAGACACGATGTCGATGGCAGACATCTGGCGCGCGCTGGCCGACGATCAACTGCAGCCCTGGTTTCAACCCATAGTCGAACCGCGCAGCCGCCGCGTCATCGCGGTGGAGGCGCTGGCGCGCTGGCAACATCCAGAGCTGGGCATCCTGCCCCCCGCCAGCTTCGTCCCCATACTGGAGCAGCGCGGCATGCTGCGCCAGTTGACCGAGCTGATGCTGGAAAAATCGCTGTACGCCTGCCAGGACTGGCGACGCGCCGGCATCGCGCTGCCGGTTTCGGTCAACCTGGGCGTCGAATCGCTGCTCGACCCTGAATTGCCATCCCGGCTGCTGCAGCAAATGCGCATACAGAATCTGCCGCCCTCCTGCCTGATCCTGGAATTCAATAGCCGCATGCTGCGCGAACAGCAGGCCGCGGCCGAGCGCGCCTTGCCCGCGCTGAGCGCCGCCGGCTTCGCCGTGGCCGCCGACGATTTCACCGCGGGGAATGGCTGGCTGCCGCCGGCTATCCGCCTGTTGAAACTGCGGCGCGGCTGCGCGCAAGACCTGTCAGCCGCCGTGGAGCAGCGCGCCGCGCTGGCCGCCATCCTGAATCTGGCGCGCGGCCGCGGCGTCGCCGTCGTCGCCATAGGCGTGGAAAACGAAATGGATTGCGCCGCGCTGGCCCAGTTGGGCTGCGATGCCGCCCAGGGCTATCTGTTCGGCGCGCCGATGTCCGCCTCCGGATTTTCCAGGTGGATTTCAACAGCCGAGAAGCGTTAGAATACCCACCCATACCACCACGGCAGCCCTGCGGCTGCCGCTGTCATATGTATTCGAAAGCTGTTTGCCACCGCCGGCAAGCAGCTTTTTGCCAAGGTAGGGAGCCGAAATGAACATCACCATCGTTGATCACCCACTGGTACAGCACAAGTTGGGCCTCTTGCGCGAAGCCGACACCAGCACCATGAAGTTCCGCCAGTTGACCCAGGAGCTGGCGCGGCTGCTCGCCTACGAAGCCACCCGCGACTTCGAGCTGGAAAGCGTCACCATAGACGGCTGGTGCGGCAAGATCGACGTCAAGCAGATCAAGGGCAAGAAGGTCACCGTGGTGCCCATCCTGCGCGCCGGCGTCGGCATGCTGGACGGCGTGCTCGATCTGGTGCCCTCGGCCAAGATCAGCGTGGTGGGCTTGGCCCGCAACGAAGAGACGCTGGAGCCGGTATCCTATTTCGAGAAGTTTGTCGGCAATCTGGATGAGCGCATCGCCATCATCATCGATCCCATGCTGGCCACCGGCGGTTCCCTGGTCGCCACCATCGAACTGCTCAAGCGCAACGGCTGCAAAACGATCAAGGCCGTGGTGATGGTGGCCGCGCCGGAGGGCGTGAAGACCGTCAACGACGCCCACCCGGATGTGCAGATCTACGCAGCCTCCCTGGACAGCCACTTGAACGAACACGGCTACATCATCCCCGGCCTGGGCGACGCCGGCGACAAGATCTTCGGCACCAAGCAGGCCTAAGCGCCATGCATCCCGCTCAGCCGCCCGTTGCCTTCGCAGCCGGCGGCTTTTTTGCAAGCCCAGGGACTATCTCATGTTGATACGCAAGGCTGACGCGCAAGACCTGGACGCGGTATGCCGCCTGACGGCGCAGATCAACCGCCAGCATCACCTGGCCATGCCGGAACTGTTCCGCGGCGATGTGGACATGGCGAGCGAGCGCGCCTTCTGGGCCGAGCGCATGGAGGGCGAAGACCGCGCCATTCTGCTGGCGGTGCTCGACGGCGAGACGCTCGCCTTCGCCTCCCTGATGACGCAAACATCGCCGCCGCTTCCCTTCCTGCAGCCGCGGCGCATCTGCCGCATCGGCACCATCGTGGTGGATGAGGCGCACCAGGGGCAAGGCATAGGCTCCCTGCTGCTCGCCGCGGCCGAAGACTGGGGGCGCGGGCAGGACGCCGACGAGCTGCGGCTGGAGGTAATGGACTTCAACCACGGGGCGCAAGCGTTTTATGCCCGCCATGGCCTGGCCGCGCAATCCCAGATCATGAGCAAACCGCTATTCGGAGATCAAGCATGATGGATCGTTACGCCACGATGGACGCCGACTTTCTCGCCCGCTTCCCCGGCGGTTTCCAGGACCCGGACTGGCAGGCGCTGGCGCGCAAGCACAAAAGCTACGCCAAGGCTGAGGCGCTGTGCCAGAGCGAGCTGACCCGCGACAAGCTGGACGCGGCGCTGGCCAGCGGCAAGCTGGCCGACGTCACCCACGCCTGCCGCCAGATCATCTCGCTGGCCAGCACGGTCAGCACCTTTGAGAAGATCGCCTTCCGCAACTATATGGACAACCGCGACCTGAACCTGCCCTTCGTGCAGGCGCTGCGCGATGTGCTGCATGACTTCGGCCCGGACAGCTTCGCCGCGTATGTGGATACCTTGGCGATGGCGCGAATGGACCCCAAGGCCAACGCCGCCAAATGGCCCATCGTCAGCTGCTTCCTGGCCTGCTTCGATCCGCAGGTCCATGTCTGCATCAAACCGACAACGGTAAAGAAAGTTGCGGAGCGGCTGGGCGTGGAGCTGCATTACCAATCACGGCCCAACTACGAATGCTACCGCGCGGTGCAGGACATGGTGCTGGACTTCCGCCGCCATAGCACGGTGGCGGCCGAGGTGGACAACACGCTGGCGCAGGCGGTGATGTATTGCACGGTGTAAGCCCCCCTCTCCCCAACCCCTCTCCCGCAAGGGGAGAGGGGCTTTGAGGCGGCATCGCGCTCAAGCCGGATATCGGGCGATGAGTCTCGTGGCGCGGATTGGCCATAGGACACACCCGCCAATGGCGAAACCCGCGCGACATGGATGACGGGCTTGATGGTTTCGCGGGTATGGCGCATGGCGCCAACCCGCGCGACGAGCGCGCCAACAGAAGCTTTGTGGCTCGGGTTGGCCGACGGCCATTCCCGCGAACGGCGCGACGCGACATCGGCGGAAGCGGAAGCGGAAGCGGAAGCGGAAGCGGAAGCGGAAGCGGAAGCGGAAGCGGAAGCGGAAGCGGAAGCGGAAGCGGAAGCGGAAAGAATAAGGGCGCCTCAATGCGCCAAGCAACCGCCAGCCATACGATTTGCCTCCCCTCTCCCCTCTCCCCTCGCGGGAGAGGGACCGGGGGAGAGGGGGCGCGCACGCTCCCCACCGCGCTGGCGCAAGCAAAATCAACGAAACGGTTTGCAATAGATTCACCACAAGGAAACTACAACAATGATGCAACAACTGAAGCTGGCGGTGTCCGGCGCCCAGATCCTGTTCGTCGCCTTCGGCGCGCTGGTGCTGGTGCCGCTGCTCACCGGCCTAAACCCGGCGATGGCCTTGCTCGGCGCCGGCCTCGGCACCCTGCTGTTCCAGGCCTGCACCGGACGCCAGGTGCCGATCTTCCTCGGTTCCTCCTTCGCCTTCATCGGCCCCATCATTTACTCGATGCACACCTGGGGTCCGGGCGCCACCATGTTCGGCCTGTTCGCCGCCGGCTTCATGTATTTCGTATTCGCCGCCATCGTGCGCTGGCGCGGCATGGCGCTGGTGAACAAGCTGCTGCCGCCGGTGGTGATCGGCCCAGTGATCATGATCATCGGCCTGTCCGTCGCCACCGCGGCCTCCGGCATGGCCATGGGCCAGGCCGGCGGCAAGCAGGTGCTGCCGTATGAGACCTCGCTGCTGCTGGCGGCCATCTCGCTGGCCACCACCATCGTGGTGTCCATCTACGCCCGCGGCATGTTCAAGCTGGTGCCCATCCTGGCAGGCGTCGTCGTCGGCTACATCGCCGCGGCTTTCCTGGGCGTGGTGGATTTCGCCAAGCTGGCCGCCGCGCCATGGTTCGCCATGCCCGCCTTCCACAGCCCGGAAGTCAACTGGGCGGCGGCAGCCTTCATGCTGCCGGTGGCTATCGCTCCGGCCATCGAGCATATCGGCGGCGTGATGGCCATAGGCGGCGTCACCGGCAAGGACTACACCAAGACGCCGGGCCTGCACCGCACCCTGGCCGGCGATGGCCTGGGCGTGTGCATGGCCGGCCTGATCGGCGGCCCGCCGGTGACCACCTACGCCGAAGTGACCGGCGCGGTGATGATCACCCGCAACTTCAACCCAGTGACCATGACCTGGGCGGCGGTGTTCGCCATCTGCATGGCCTTCTTCGGCAAGTTCAACGCGCTGCTGCAATCCATCCCGATGCCGGTGATGGGCGGCATCATGGTGCTGCTGTTCGGCACCATCGCGTCCATCGGCCTGAAGACGCTGATCGAGGCCAAGGTGGACCTGATGCAGCCGCGCAACCTGGTGATCATCTCTGTGGTGCTGACCGCCGGCATCGGCGGCCTGACGCTGAAACTGGGCGATTTCGCGCTGTCCGGCGTCGGCTTATGCTCCCTGCTGGCCATCATCCTGAACCTGATTCTGCCGCGCCATGCCGGCGGCCATGACGGCATCGTCGAAGGCCAGGACATCTAACATAAACTATTGAATTTAAAATTTATTCACACTAACGGCCGCGTCAATCCTCCTGACGCGGCCTACACTGTCAATCAGCGGTGCGGCGCTATGCCGCCGCGTCGCCGCTGACCGAAGCCAAACTGCTGCCCAACTTCGCATCACCTGCCCACAGCGGCTTGACACGGCCTGATTCCAGATATTCGACAAGGAATAGCCATGTTGAAACCCCTCCTCCTCGGCGCGCTCGCCATGCTCATGCTTTCCGGCCCCGCCATGGCCAGCAGCGAAGGACTCGCCAATATGTGGGCGATGCGCGGCAGGATGAACGCGCAATTGCATCATATGCCGGCGCCCATGGTCCCGCAGTTCAACTCCATCCCCTCCGACCACTAAGCGCGGCAACCACGCCTGCCCTTGGCGACAGGCGTTCCCGCTAGACTCGCAGCTCTCCCTCCGCCACCGCCCGCTCCAGACGCCGGACGAACCATTGCAGCGCCCGCCCCGGCTGCTCCTGCTTCCAGGCAAAGCACATGGGCGGCAGATTGCCGCTTTCCTCCACCGTTTTTTCCACCAGTTCGCCGCTCGACAGATATGCCCGCACATGCGAGCGCGGCAAGTGCCCGCTGCCCAGCCCGGCCAGGATGGCCTGCAGCTTTTCCCGGCTGCCATGCACTGTCAGGACCTGCTGGCCTTCCAGCAGGCCGCCGCTCCGAGCCGGCAGCCGGCGCGAAGTATCGCCCACCGCCACCGCTCGATGACGGCGCAAAACATGCGGCGGCAGCGGTTCCGCCGCGGTCGCCAGCGGATGGCCCCGCGCCACCACCAACACGAAATCGTATTCCCCGATATCGCGGGTGAAATAATCCCCCGGCGGCGGCTGATTGGGCGCGCCTATCACCAGATCGGCCCGGTCGTCGTACAACGCGTCCCAGATGCCGCCGAAGCTCTCCCGGATGAAGTACAGCCGGGTGGCGGACTCGAGCCGGTCGAAATCGGCGATGGAGGGCAAGAGTTGCTCGAACTCGATCAAATCGCCCACCACGATGCGCAGCGTGTCCTCCCAGCCCTGCGCCTGCTTGCCGACGCGCAGCTCCAGCTGGCGCGCCGCGTCCAGCAGATGGCGGCCATCCTTCAGCAGCCGCTCGCCGACCGGCGTCAGCTTCGCCCGGTGCCCGCTGCGGTCGTAAATCGCCACGCCCAAGCCCTGTTCCAGCTTCTGCACGGTATAGGTCAGCGCCGACGGAACCTTGAACAGCGCCTCAGCCGCCGCGGCGAAGCTGCCGTGCTGTTCGATGGCATCCAGCACCTGCAAGGCCTCCAATGTCAGTTTCACAATCTTGCCTCATTCAATTTTTTTGAAAAATTGCTTCGATTCTTTCCGATTTTATCGCAGAGACGCTGACCGTAAAATGGCTCCCATCAAGACGAACCAGCAATCAGCCTTGAAGCAACATCAGTAATTTTGATGCATAACCGTTTGCTGGATACATACTGAAAAGGAAACCGCCATGCTGAAGCAAACCGCAATCGCCACCCTGTCCCTGATTCTCTTGTCCGGCGCCGCCATGGCCGGCAGCGAAGGCAATGCCAATATGAAAGCCATGCGCGATCGCATGAATGCCCAAATCGAGCAAACCAACCAGGCCCAAACTCAGGCTCCGGCGCAAAACGCGCAAGCCACCCAGGAACCGGCCCAGGTACAAGCCCAAAAGTAAGCGCGCAGTCTCAATAAAAACCGCGCCAGGGACGGGATCGTCCAGGCGCGGTTTTTTCATGCCCGCTCACGCTGACAGCTCAGCCCGATACAGCAGGTGGCAGCATCTCTGCGCGTCCAGCGCATAAACCGATACCTGCCGGAGCATGCTCCGCTCCGTCGGCACCGACAGCGCCAGCAAGCCTGCGGCGGACTCATCCTCCACCGCTTCGCCGTTGCGCACCGTGCAATGCGGCCGATACGGAAAGCGCGCCGCGCCGAAAGGAAGCCCGGATTCTCGCAAGAAGGCATGCAAGGCATTGAAGGGTTGGCGCTGGCGTGGCGGGAAGAAGAATACTCCGCTATCGGCGAACTGCTGCATCGCGCCCAGCTCCAGTTCGAAGGCGGGAAACATCCGACACATGTCATCGACCACGCGCCGGATATCGGCCATGGCGGTGCCGGGCGGCAAAGGCGCGACGCCGGAGGAGCCAGCCAGAGTAATCTCCACCGGCAGGGCCGCGCTGCGCGGGCAATGCGCCCGCCGCAAACGCATCACAGCCCCGGCGATCGGCTCCGGCAAATCCAACACCACAAAGGCTGGCCATGCAGTCCGCTCACCCACGGACGTCATGACGCAGCCTTCCCATCAACAAGGTGTCATGGTAGGCGCCGGCGCGGAAAGAATGCGCGCGCAGCCGCGCCTCCTCCACGAAGCCAAAGCGCCGATACAGAGCCTGGGCGCGCAGGTTGTCGGCATACACCATCAGCTCGATGCGCTCCAGGCCCAGACAGTTGTCCGCCAGATCCAATAGCGCCGCCGTCAGCAGCTTGCCGACGCCGCGCCCTTGCCAATCGCGGTGCACATTGATGCCGAAGCCGGCGATATGGTCCAGCCTGGATTCGCTCAAGCGCCATAAGCCGGCGCTGCCCACTACCCTGCCCTCGGCGGTTTCGCAGACCAGCTGGTAGCGCCCATCGCACAGCAGCTTGTCCATGCGCGCGGCCATGGTGGCCGCGGACGGGAAAGGCAGCTGCAGAGTGTTGCCGTACACCGATGGGTCCGAGGCCAAGTCTTGCAAATCGGCCGCGTCGCGCGGCTCCAAATGACGAATGCGGAATGCGCTCATGGCCAGCCCCCTTCCCGCAGCCGCGCCATCGCCAGCACGTCGTGATAGACGCCGTCTCGCAGGGCGTAAGCGCGCAAGCGCGCCTCCTCGACGAAACCGAATTTACGATACAAGGCCTGGGCGCGCGGATTGTCGGCGAACACCGTCAGCTCGATGCGGCGCAGCCCCTGCCAGTTGTCGGCCAGATCCAGCGCCGCCGCCATCAATAAGGAACCGACGCCCTGGCCATGCAGCGCGGAGGCGATGCCGATGCCGATTTCAGCCGTGCGCAGCAGGCGCTCGCGGCGCGCCGGAACCAAGGCGGCCCAGCCCACGGCCTGATCGGCCGCATCCACCGCCACCAGCACGGTGCGGCCGGACTCGTGCTTTTGCAGCCGCTCGCGGCGTTTGTTCAGCGCAGGATAAGGCAAGCCCAACATGGTGCTGAAGGTGGCCGGATCGCTGAAGACAGCGTTCAAGGCCTCCGCGTCGCGCGGCTCGGCATGACGGATGCGGTATGCGCTCATGCTTCCGCCCTCCGCGGCCAGTTCAGCCGGCCCATCACCAGCACGTCCTCCAGCTCGCCCGCGCGCAGCTGCTCCTGCCGCATGCGGCCTTCATGCTCGAAGCCGAACTTCTCGTACAGGCCGATGGCGCGAGCATTGTCGTGCACCACTTTGAGTTCAACGCGGATCAGGCCCAGCCAGTTGTCGGCCATGTCCAATACCGCGCGCATCAGCGCGCCGCCCACGCCCTTGCCCTGCCAGTCGTCGCGCACCACCAGAAACAGGCTGGCGCTGTGGCGCACCCGCATGCCCTCGTTGACGATGAGTCCGGCCGAACCCACCACCTCGCCCTCGGCATGACAGGCTACCAGATGATGAATGTTGGCCGGGCGCTCATTCAACTGCTTCTCGGTGACGGACAGCGGCTGATACGGCAGCTGCAGCGTATCGGGATACACGCCGGGCGAGGTCTTGATACGATGGATAGCGGCAGCGTCGGACGGTTCGACGGAACGGATCAGATAGGATTGGGACATGCGGGTCTCCTGAGTTGATGGGCGCAGGTGGGATCGCCGCCAGGCCCGGCAGATTATCATGCCAAATAATTATTGTGCATTGCAATATAATTTTTATGCGGAGCAATAGCGCCCCGGCGTTTCGCCGAAGCAACGGCGAAACGCCACAATAAAGGCGCTGCTGCCGGCATAACCCAGCTCCAGCGCGCAGTAGCTGACCGAGCGCCCTTCCGCCAGCAAGGCGCGCGCCCGCAGCATGCGCAGCCGCTCGCGCCATTGCGCCACCCCCATCCCGGTTTCGGCGCGGAAATGGCGGATCAGGCTGCGCCGCGACATGCCGATATGGCCAGCCCAGCGCGCCAAATCCCAATCCCGCGCCGGCTCCTCGAACAAAGCTTGAGCCAGCTTGCGCAATGCAGGATGGCGCGGCCAGGCCAGGCTGGCCGGATAGGCTTCGGCCCAAGCCAGTTCGTCCGCCAGCACAGCGGCCAGCCGCCTGTCGGCGCCTGCCTCCGCCAGTTCCGGCCAGGCACCCAGCCGCAGGAAAAGGCCTCGCAACAACGGCGAGGCGCGCCACACCCGCAGCGACGGCGGCATATCCGGAAGCCATCCGGCCTCCAAGCGCAAGCTCCAGCCGCGCAGCCCGCCGTGGTAATGCGCGCCGTGCCGCATGCCCGGCGGAATCCAGCCCACGCAGTCAGCGGCCAACAGAATGCGCTGATCGTCCGCCTCCAGTTCCAGCGCGCCTTCGCTGAGCCAAACCAGCTGCCCAGCCGCATGGGCATGCCGTTCGGTGCGGTCGCCCGCGCCGCGCCGCAATTCGGCGATCGCCCAAGCCGGGGGGATGGCAGATTCCATATTGGCCTCTTAAGAATATCTATTGGCACTATATGGAAAGCAGGCCAATCCTGCCAGCGCGATACTGTGAGCTCACCCAAACCAAGGAGAATGATATGAGCCATGTGGAACATACCGAAGCCCTATCCGCCGTCAACCGCAAAGTCATCGCCGACGGCGAAACGCTGCCGGCGGTGAAGCTGCGCGACGGCAGCATGGTGCAAACCGGCACCGTGGCCGCCATGCTGGTCAATATCGCCGCCTACAACCAGGGCGAGCGCGGCGAGGTGGTGCGGCAACTGGAACTGGCTGTGCCCACGCTGTTCAAGGTGGGCCTGTTCGATCTATTCCCGATCGAAGAATGGCGGAAGGGAGACAATCCGGGCCGCCGCTTGGTCGGCGAGCTGGCCCAAGACTGGCAGACCCGGCAAACGGAAAATACATAGGCATATTTAATCGCTGCGCCGCCCCGCTTGCCTGTCTTTGGCGTTAAGCTGTGGTTTCGAATCGACAGGAGCGGAATATGCTGATGCAAAAACAGGACGCCGGACTCTTGGTGGTGGATATCCAGGACAAGCTGTTGCCGGCGGTGCATGACGCGGAAGGTTTGTTGGCGCGCAGCCGCTGGCTGGTGGGCGTGGCGCGCGACAACGGCCTGCCCATCGTGTTTTCCGAACAATACCCGCGCGGCCTGGGCGGCACCGTGGCCGCCCTGCGCGAGGCTGCGCCGCAAGCGCCAGTGGTGGACAAGCTGCATTTCTCCTGCGTGGCGGCGGATTGCCTGCCGTCGGAGTTGACGCAGAAGCGGCAGATCATCGTCTGCGGCATGGAGGCGCACGTTTGCGTGCTGCAGACGGCGCTGGAGTTGCTAGCTGCCGGCAAGCAAGTGTTCGTCGTCGCCGACGCCGTCTCCAGCCGCCAGCCGCGGGACATCGAACTGGCCTTGTCGCGCTTGCGCGCGGCAGGGGCCGCCATCGTCAGCCGCGAGATGGTCTTGTTCGAGCTGTTGGGGAAATCCGGCGGCGAGCACTTCAAGCTGATGAGCCAGCGCTACCTGATAGGCGATCAGCCCTGAGCGGCTGCTGGAAATGAATCGGGGTTGTCGAAGCTTACCTCTTCGACAACCCCGTCCAAAGGCGGCTTGGCCGCTCTCATCCTCCCCTTTGCAGACTGGCGCGCGGGAGCCTTGTCGGCTCCGCTCACTAGCTTGGCTTTCATAAAGCAAACAGTGTGCCAGCCCAAAAAAGAACGAAAACGCTTGTTTTGCTGATTACATTCCGCCGCATCTCGCCCAAAAGCACTAACTTGGTGCAAAATTATATGTCATGGCACCAAAATGAAACAGAAATTAATTCTTTCTGTCAGATAACTGACATGTTTGCACTAGAACTGTCATCTTCGTTCTTTATCCTAGAGCGGCACCCCACGCGCACATAACAAGGAGAATCGCATGACTTCGTTCCAGGATCTGCTGTCCACCCTGCCCGCCACCGACGGCATAGACGCCATCGTGCTGCTCAGCCCGGAAGGCGAGGCTCTGCACCGGCTGGAAAACCGCCCCGGCACCGCCGGCTCGCTGCGCGTCTACCACGCGCTGGTCAAACGCCATGGCCGCATAGACCGCAAGGCTGCGCGCGAAGGGCTGGAATTATTCGCCGAACATACCGCCTCCGCCCGCGCGCATCCAGGCAGCCACCCCAATATCGACCGCCTGCTGGCCATCGCCGAACACGGCGCGCCCGGCCTGCGCGCGCGCGTGGTGCTGAAAACGGAAGACTAAGCTCAGCGCAGCGCCATCAGCGCGAAGCCCGCCGCGATCGATACCGCGGTGCTGACCAAGCCCGGCACGATGAAGCTGTGATTGAACACCCAGCGGCCGATGCGCGTGGTGCCGGTGTAGTCCATTTCCACCGCGGCGATCAGGCTGGGGTAGCTCGGCAAGACATACACGCCCACCACTGCCGGGTAGATGGCGATCAGCACCGGCGCGGCGATGCCCAGCGAGGCCCCCAGCGGCATCATCACCTTGGTGGTGGCTCCTTGGCTGAACAAGATCACCGCCATCGTGAACACAGCGAAGGCGAACAGCCACGGCGCCGTCGAGATGATGTCGACGATATTGTGCTTGAACAGCGGCAGATTGCCCTGGATGAAGGTATCGCTCATCCAGGCCGCCCCGAGTATAGTGACCGCCGCCACCGCGCCGGAGCGGAACATGCTGCCGGACACCATGGCGTGCAGGTCCGCCTTGCACAGCAGCACCGTCAGCGCCGCATACGTCAGCATGCACATCTGGATCACGTCCACCATGGCGACAGGCTCCATGCCCTTGGCTCCGGGCCAGGCCGGCCGCAGTTGCGGCATGGCGGCCAACAGCACGATCAGCGCCATGGTGAACAGAAAGCCGTAGACCGACCAGGCCGCGCCGCGCGGCAAGGCGATGGCGCCGCCCGCCTCGGGGCGGCGGATTTCGCCGGCGGCCAGCCGCTGCCGATAGACCGGATCATCCGCCAGCTCACAGCCGTAACGCAGCATGACCAGGCCGCCGGCCAGCGCGCCCAGCAAAGTGGCGGGAATGCTGATCATGATGATGTCGGTCAAGGCCACGCCGTGCGGCGCCAGCACCGCGGCCAGCGCGACGGTGGCGGCCGATACCGGGCAGGCGACGATGGCGTTCTGCGAAGCCACGGTCAGGCCGGCCAGCGGCCGCTCCGGCCGGATGCCGGTTTTCTCGGCCACTTCCACCACAATGGGCATCAGGGCCAGCGCGATGAAGCCGGTGCCGGCCAGAAAAGTGGATAGCCAACCTACCAGCGGCGCCAGCAGCACGATGTGGCGCGGATTGCGTCTGAGGAAGCGCGCCGCCACGTCCACCATGTAATCCAGCCCCTTGGCCGATTGCAGCGCCGCCGAGGCGGTGATGACCGAGATGATGATCAGGATGACGTCGATAGGCGCGTGGCCGGGTTTGAGGCCAAAGACGAAAGTCAGGATAAACAGGCCGGCGCCGCCGGTCACGCCCAGGCCTATGCCGCCCATCCGCACGCCCAGGAAAATGGCGCCCAGCACCACCAGAAGTTGCAGATAAACCATGATGCGGCTCCCAAGATGTCCGAGCCTGATTGTCTCAGCATCGGCCAGCCGCTTAATTGTCCAAGATCAGTGCTGTCTTATATTCAAGCCTACAGCCCACGGCAACGCCCCTGCGCGCTTGCGGACAGCCGCGCCGTCACAGCTCAAGCGCCATGCGGATTTCGCAGCCGTCATGCCCGGTAGCGCCCCAGCGCTCGCCTAGTTCGACAAAGCCTTCCGCGCGATATAGCCCCGTCGCCTCGCTCAGCGCCGCGGTGGTTTCCAGATAGCACTGCCGATAGCCCAGGGCGCGCGCTTTGCCCAGCAGCTGTCGCAGCAGCCTGCGGCCCAGGCCGCGGCCACGCAGCGCGCGGTCGAAATACATCTTTTGCAGCTCGCACACGCCCTTTTCTCCGCCCGCCAGCGGCGCGATGCCGCCGCCGCCCAGCAAGCGGCCATCCGCCCCCCCGACGACCAGATAGCGCGAACCCAGCCGGTTATACACCGGGAACAAGGCATCCAACTGCGGGTCCTGAAAGCTGCAGCCCTCGCCCAGGCCGTATTCGGCGGACACGCGGCGGATCAGCGCCGCCAGCGGACCGTTGTCTGCCGCCGCCAGCGGCCGGATGGAGAAGCCCTGCTGGCGCTCGGCCTGGCGCAACGCGCGCCGGTACAGGTTCAGGCCATCCGCCAGCCTGCTCCGCTCCGCCTCATCCAATTGCGCCAGCACCCGCCCCATGTCGGCGTCCATCGCCGCGTGCAGCCGCGCCAGCCACTCGCGCCCGGCATCCGTCAACTCCGCGAGCTTGCTGCGGCCGTCGGCCGGGTCCGCGCGCCAAACGATCAAGGCGCGCTCAAGCAGGCGCTGCAAAGGCCGGCTGCTGTTGGATTTGTCCACCCGCAGCCTGTCCGCCAGCTGCTGATTGCTGGCCGGCCCATCCTCCAGTTCGATCAGCAGATGCGCCTCCACCGGCGTCAGCGCCACCTCGCCGCAATGGCTGGACAGCATGCCCAAGCCTCTCACCACATCGCGCGACAAGGCGCGCAGCTCTCGCTCATTCATGGCGTGCTTCCTTAAGTTGCGATACGCAACAATAGTTTAATTCGTTGCATAGCGCAACCAAGCAAGCCATGAACGCAAAAAAGCCCGCCGAAGCGGGCTTTTCGAAGATTCCTGAAACAGGAATTAAGCTTCGCCGACCACAACGATCTTGATCGGGGTAACCACGTCGTGGTGCAGGGCGATCTCGATGTCGTACTCGCCGATGGCCTTGAACGGGCCGTTCGGCAGGCGAACTTCGAAACGCTTCACTTCCACGCCGAACGCGGTCACGGCTTCAGCCACGTCCACGTTGGTCACGGAGCCGAACAGACGACCGTCCACACCAGCCTTCTGGGCGATGGTGACCACGGCTTCGTTCAGCTTCTCAGCGCGAACCTTGGCGTCGGCCAGGATTTCGGCTTGCTTTGCTTCCAGTTCGGCGCGGCGAGCGTCGAACTCTTTCAGGTTGGCTTCGGTAGCGCGCTTGGCTTTGCCTTGCGGGATCAGGAAGTTGCGGGCGAAGCCGTTCTTCACGTTGACCACGTCACCCAGTTGACCCAGGTTGGCAACTTTTTCGAGCAGAATGATTTGCATCTTTTAAGTTCCTTTCCCGGTCTTAGTGCTGGTCGGTGTACGGCAGGAAAGCCAGGAAGCGAGCACGCTTGATAGCGGTGGTCAGCTGACGCTGGTAGCGAGCCTTGGTACCGGTGATGCGAGCCGGGATGATTTTGCCGTTTTCGGCGATGAAATCTTTCAGGAGATCAACGGATTTGTAGTCGATTTCCTTGATGCCTTCTGCCGTGAAGCGGCAGAACTTCTTGCGCTTGAAGAGTTGACGAGCCATTTTGACTAACCTTTTACAAATTCAACATATTCGATATTGAGTACCAACCGCGGATTGCGCAGACTGCGCTGGCCGAGAAATCCGGTGACGTTGATCACCTGTCCCGCCAGTTTCCCGGAATGTTTCCGGGCGTCGTCGCCTATCCACACGGCCTGTATATCGCAGGCCACATCGCGTTCGAATCCGCCAGCTGTCTGTCTAGACTGATGCTTGAGCCACATTTCTACTACCGGCAAGCCGGCGGGCGTGTATCTCAGCGCATCCTCGCGTTCAACCGTGACGGTCAATACCAGACGGTTCTGCAAGTCCGTTACCTCTGCCTATTAGGCAGAAGCTTCAGCCTCGGCTGCCGGCTGTGGGCGTCCAGCAGGTTTTTAGCCTTTTCGTCCTTCATCATCGGGGACGCGTCGGTGATGGCGCGGTCCAGCTTGATGCTGAGGTGACGCAGAACAGCGTCGTTGAACTTGAAGGCGTGCTCGATCTCGGCCAGGGTTTCCGACTGGCACTCAACGTTCATCAGAACGTAGTGAGCTTTGTGCAGCTTCTGGATCGGGTAAGCCAGTTGGCGGCGGCCCCAGTCTTCCAGACGATGGATCTTGCCTTCAGCGGCCAGAACCATACCCTTGTAGCGTTCGATCATGGCCGGGACCTGTTCGGACTGGTCCGGGTGCACGATGAACACGATTTCGTAATGGCGCATGTGAACTCCTTTTGGCTATTCGTAGCCTTCCGCCATGCGATTGCGAAAGGCAAGGTAGTAAACCGCCGCATTCTACGCACTTTGCAGAGGACAGGCAATGTTAAAGCCGGGATTTTTGCGGAAAGCGCGCGCATCGGCGCGCCGACCGCGGCGGAATTACAACTTCTTGCTGCGGGTAATATCCACCACCACGCCATCGCGCAGCGTGACGATGGTGGTGTAGGGCACGCTGTCGTTGGCCAGCCAGCTCAGCTGGCGCAAGGTCGAGATCGCCGCCACGCCGCTGGCGAAGCGGCCTTGCCGGCTGTCGCTGTTGTAGTCGGGCGCGCCGGCCTTGGAGATCACCTCCGCCTCCAGCATGCCCTTGTGCAGCCGGATGTAGGTCTCAAACGGGATGGGCGCCGCCTGGGCGGCGCCTGCCAGCAAACAGGCCAGCCACAACAGTCGTTTCATGTCTTGCCTCTTCAGCGTATTTTTTTCACCACGTCTATCAGCTCGGTCACCATGCCGGTGGCGTCGCCCTGTTGCATGGCGCGCGACACGCAGCCCTTCATGTGGTTTTCCAGCAGCTGCAGCGCCACCGCGTCCAGCGCGGACTTCACCGCCGCCACCTGGGTCAGCACATCCACGCAATAGCGGTCGGATTCGACCATGCCGCTGATGCCGCGCACCTGGCCCTCTATGCGCGCCAGGCGCTTGAGCAGCGCGGCCTTGCCCGGATGCACCACCGTGCGCTCGGCAGGCTGAGGTTCATGGCAGCAATCGTCTCGCGTGCGGGTGGAGTCAGTCATCGTCGGCCTCAATCGGTCAATCCGGCATTATCGCCCATTCGGGCATCGCTAGGCACGCGCATCCAGCACGCCCATCATGCCGGCGTCCTCGTGCTCCAGGATGTGGCAGTGGAACATGCGCGGCCCCGGCAGCTCCTGGCGGAAGCGCAGCCTCACCTTCTGCAGCGGCGGCACGTTGACCACGTCGCGCCAGGCCAGGTAGGGCTCCTTGCGCCAGCCCTTGCCGTCATGCCGCTCCGTCACCTGGAACTGGGTGCCGTGCAGATGGAAGGGATGATCCATATCGGCCTGGTTGTCGATTTCCCATTCCTCAACCTGGCCGACCTTACCGACGAAATCCACGCGGTCCATGTCGAAAGTTTTGCCGTTGATCAGGAACATCGCCTCCGGATTGGCCATGTCCTCACTGAACACCACGCGGCGGCGAACCACCGGCTTGGGCAAAGGCTTGATCGCGCGCAACCGCTTGGGCAAGGCCGCGGTGGCGACGGCCGGACCGGCTTCGATATCCAGCAAGGGCAGCGTAGCGGTCTGGTCCGGCCCCATCATCTTGCCGCGCGCGTACGGCAAGGCGAGCAGCCCCGCGGGCTGGCCAGGCGCGAAACGGCCGGTCACCGCCAGCTCCGCGCGCGCGCCGGGCGGCAACACCAAGTATTCGATGCGGCGAGGCCGCTCTATCAAGCCGCCGTCGGTGCCTACCAGCCACACCTCATGCGCCGGCAGCGCCAGTTTCAGCACGCGGGCGCTGGTGGCGTTCCAGATCCGCCAGCGTTGGCGCTCGCCCACGCCCAGCGCCAGCCTGGGCTGCCAGGCGCCGTTGACCAGCGCGAACTGGCCCTCGCGGCCATCCATCAAGTCCGCCTCGCTATTGGCGGCGATCTGCCCCGCCTCGTCCAGCTTCAGATCGGACAACACCAGCCAGCGCTCCGGCAGATGGGCCAGGGGGTCATGGCGGCTCCTCACCACGAATACGCCGGCCAGGCCGCGATAGACCTGCTCGGCGGTGCGGCCATGCGGATGGGGGTGGTACCAGTAAGTTCCGGCGCTGTCCGGCGGCAAGGCGAAACGGTAGTCGCGGCTTTGGCCGGGCGCCACGGCGTCATGCGGATTGCCGTCCTGGTCGGCCGGAATCGGCAAACCGTGCCAGTGCACGGTGGTGGACTGCGGCAGGCGGTTATCGAAGCGCACAGCCAAGGCCTCGCCCTCGTACAGCTCGATGGCGGGTCCCGGCACGCTGTCGTTGTAGGCCCAGAAAGCAGTAGGCTTGCCGCCCGGCAGCAAGGGCTGGTTCAGCGGCGCGGCGGTCAGGCATCCTCGCAACGCGCCGTCGCGGCTTTCCAGCGGCAGCCGCGCCAGCTCCGGCAAGACGCCTCCGCGCGGCATGCCCAGGGCCGAGGGCCCCGGCAGCTCGGGCTGCGCGGCGGACAGTCCATGCGCCGAGTGGGACGCGTCGGCCCGCGCGGCTCGGACCAGCCAAGGCGACAGGGCCAGGGCGGCCCCCCATTGCATCAATCGACGACGTTGCATTGCGCGCTCCATTCAAATACCCCCAGAAGGTATATTGAGCATAGAGCGCCGCGCGCGCCAGCAGTTCCGCCCCGGCCGCGCAAAAAAAAACGGCAAGCCCGCAGGCTTGCCGTTTTTGAGGCGAATTCGCTTATTTCACGTGCGGGGTCAACAAGGCCAGCAACTGGGCCAGCACCTTGGGGCTGCCAGCCACGATGTCGCCGGACTCTAGCCAGCCCTGCTCGCCGGTGAAGTCGGTGACGATGCCGCCCGCTTCCTGCACGATCAGGCTGCCGGCCGCGATGTCCCACGGCTTCAGGTTCAGCTCGAAGAAGCCTTCCACGCGGCCGCAGGCCACATTGCACAGGTCCAGCGCGGCGGAGCCTTCGCGGCGCACGCCGGCGGTCTTGCCGATCACATCCTTCAGCATGCCCAGATATTGATCGAGGTAGCTCTGATCGGCTACCGGGAAGCCGGTGGAGATCACGCACTCGTTCATCATGAAGCGCTTGGACACGCGGATGCGGCGGTCATTCAGGAAGGCGCCCACGCCGCGCGAAGCGGTGAACAGATCGTTGCGGCTCGGGTCGTAGACCACAGCCTGCTGGATCTGGCCCTTGTGCGCCAGCGCGATCGAGATGCTGTACTGCTGATGGCCGTGCAGGAAGTTGGTGGTGCCGTCGATGGGATCGATGATCCATTCGTACTCAGAGGAACCCACGCCTTTGGCGCCGGACTCTTCTGCTAGAATCGCGTGCTTCGGATAGGCTTCGAGAATGGTGTTGATGATCGCTTCTTCGGCAGCGCGATCCACCTCGGTCACAAAGTCATTGTGCTTTTTCTTCTCTACGCGGATGGCGTCGAGGTTAAGCGACGCGCGCTGGATAACACTGCCTGCGCGGCGAGCGGCTTTAACCGCGACATTGAGCATCGGATGCATTGACGGCCTCTACACTTGAACGATGGGCGGATGTCCGTCCATGACGCGACATCCGCTGGTAACAATCTGGGTTAAGGAACAAAAAAACCCGACGCGTGGGCGCGGGCTTTTGGTATATGCCCGCTATTTTAATGTGAAAACGCCAATGAATAAACCCCAAGTACCTGATTTTCTGAAAAACATCCGCGTGGTGCTGGCGCGGCCCAACCATCCGGGCAACATCGGCTCCGCCGCCCGCGCGATGAAAACCATGGGTTTGAGCCGCTTGTACCTGGTAGAACCCAAGGTGTTTCCCAGCGACGAGGCCAATACGCTGGCTTCCGGCGCGGTAGACCTGCTGGAATGCGCCACCGTGGTGAACTCCTTGCAGGAAGCGCTGGCCGACGTCACCGTAGCCTGCGCGCTGACCAGCCGCCGCCGCGAGCTGACCACCCCGTTGTCCACGCCGCGCCAGACCACGCCAGAGCTGATCGCGCGCGCGCGCGAAGGCGAACAGGTCGCCCTGGTATTCGGCAACGAAACCTTCGGCCTGTCCATTGAGGAAGTGGAGCAGTGCAACCGGCTGGTAACCATCCCCGGCAACCCGGATTACTTCTCGCTGAACCTGGCGATGGCGGTGCAAGTGATGACCTACGAGCTGTTCAGCCATACCGACGTGGACGTGGAATACCTGCGCGCCGAGGGCGCAGCGGCGACGCAGAGCGAGGTGGACGGCATGTGCGGCCACCTGGAGCAGGCGATGGACGAGATAGGCTACTTCCAGCGCCGCAACAGCGAGCGGCTGATGCGCCGCATGCGCACCATGTTCCACCGCGCCGGCATGCTGCGCGAAGAAATCGACATCCTGCGCGGCTTCTACAAGCAGGTGCAGCGCGCGGCCGGCAAAGCTTCCGGCAATGCGGACTGAGCCTGGATACGAGCTGCCCTATGCGCACCCGGCGGTGCGCGATCTCGCCTTTCTGCTAACTTCGCCCTCGCCCTGGTTGTGCGGCGCCGACTTTCCGCCCGAGCGCCTGCTGGGGCTGGACGGCGCGGCGCGCCTGGCCGAACTGGACCGCTCGCCCGCGGCGCTGGAGGCCTGGCTCGCCGCCGCGCCGGCCACTCGGCTGGGCAAATACGCAGAGCGGCTGTACGCCTTCTGGTTTCGCCATGCGCCGCACATCGAGCTTGTCGCCGAAAACCTGCAAGTCCTCAACCGGGAACGCCGCGTCATAGGGGAGTTCGACTTCCTGCTGCGGCTGGACGGCGAGCCTTGGCATCTGGAAACCGCCAGCAAATTCTATCTGCAAACAGGCGACACGCTAGAAGATTTGATCGGCCCCGGACTCAATGACGCCTGGCGGCTAAAAGAGACCAAAAACGCAACGCAATTGCGGCTGTCCCGCCACCCGGACGCGCTTCCCTACCTGCCAGCGGGTTTCGAACGCTGCCGCGCCGCCTCCCGCTTGAGCGGTTGGTTCTTCTACCCGGCAGACCAGACCTTGCCCACTCTTCTCTCCCCCGGCCAACTCCACGGCTGGCACGCGCCCCTGCAAGAAAATTGGCCCCGACGCTGCGGCGATTCGCGCTGGGCCTGGCTGCCCAGGCTGTCGTGGCTGGCGCCGGCCAGGCTGGACGAGAGCCGCGTCCAGAACGAGCCTGCGTTGCGGGAACAACTACTCGCGGTGCCGTCGCCGCAATTGGTGGCTGAGCTGCGGCCCGGCGCGGATGGCGCGTGGCATGAGGCGGCGCGCGTCTTTGCCACACCGCCCGGCTGGCCGGACCCTTCCCGTCTGGCCGCGCTGCGGCAGCGCGTCGCCGCCGCTCGGACATGAAAAAAGGCAGACCCATAGTCTGCCTTTTTCATTGCCGATAACCGCTCTTAGTGGTTGTTGGCGTGGGCGCAGCCGGAAATCAGGCTCTTCAGCTCGTCCAACAGCACCAGCTGGATATGCTTGTGGTCCACGGTAATCCAGCCTTGCTGCTGGAACTTGGACAGCGTGCGGCTGACCGTTTCCAGCTTCAGGCCCAGGAAGCTGCCGATTTCCTCGCGGCTCATCCGCAGGATGAAATCGTTGGCGGCGAAGCCGCGGGTGGACAGACGGCTGGACAGGTTCAGCAGGAAAGCGGCGATGCGCTCCTCCGCCTTCATATTGCCCAAGAGCAGCATCACGTTCTGGTCGCGCACGATCTCGCGGCTCATCAGCCGGTAGAAATGGTGCTGCAGGCTGGGAATGTCGCGGCTCAGCGTTTCCATGCGGTTGAACGGCAGCTCGCACACTTCGCTGTCTTCCAGCGCGATGGCGTCGCAGCTGTGGTTGCCGGTGGAAATGCCGTCCAGGCCCATCAGCTCGCCGGACATCTGGAAGCCGGTCACCTGCTCGCGGCCGTCCTGGCTGGCGACGCAGGTCTTGAAGAAGCCGGTGCGCACGGCGAACAGGGACTTGAAAGACTCGCCGCTGTGGAACAGGTACTCGCCGCGTTTCAAGCGGCGGCTCTGCCGGATCACGGTGTCGAGTTGGCTCATCTCCTCGCGGTTCAGCCCAACGGGCAAACACAGCTCGCGCAGACTGCAGCTGGAGCAGGAGACTTTCAAAGTATGCAGGGGGGTGTGGTTGTGTTCAGACATGCTATTTGGCTGCAAGCTCGTAAAGGTTGACCATAGTCAATGCCGACAATGGGGGTTTTCCGCAAATTTACCAGTACACCAGAAGTTTTACCATCCGAAAGCGATATGAAAACCACCCAACCCTTTTCTCCGGCCCATTTCGAGTTCGATCGCGAGCTGATCGAACGACTGGATGGCGCCGGACCGCGGTACACATCGTACCCGACCGCAGATCGCTTCACATCAAATTTTTCCGAAAGCGACTATCTGCTACGCCTGCAACAGCGCCGCATCGGCGCTAATCGTAGGCCATTATCGCTGTATGTGCATATTCCTTTTTGCAACACCGTCTGTTTCTACTGCGCCTGCAACAAGATCATCACCAAGGACAAGAGCAAGGCGGACATCTATCTGGACCATCTGGAGAAGGAAATCCAGCTGGTAGCGGCGCAACTGGGTTGCCGCGAGAAGGTCATTCAGCTGCACTTCGGCGGCGGCACGCCCACCTTCCTGTCCGACGCGCAGCTCGAACGGCTGATGGCGATGCTGAGCGAGCACTTCGAATTCATGCCCGAGGGCGAGTATTCGATCGAGATCGACCCGCGCAAGGTATCGCGCGAAACCATGCTCAAGCTGGCCAAATTCGGCTTCAACCGCATCAGCGTGGGCGTGCAGGACTTCGAACCGGCAGTGCAGAAGGCCGTGAACCGAATCCAGAGCGAAGAGGAAACCCGCGCGGTGATCGAGGCCGGACGCGAGGCTGGCATCCAGTCGGTCAGCCTGGACCTGATCTACGGTCTGCCGCTGCAAACGCGCGAATCCATGCTGCGCACGCTGCAAAAGGCGCTGGAGCTGAATCCGGACCGGCTGGCGCTGTACAACTACGCCCACCTGCCCACCGTGTTCATGCCGCAGCGGCGCATCCACGAAGCCGACCTGCCCTCGACCTCGACCAAGCTGGACATCCTGCAGGACGCGGTGAAGATGCTGACCGACGCTGGCTATGTGTTCATCGGCATGGACCATTTCGCCAAGCCTGACGACGAACTAGCCGTGGCGCTGCGCCAGGGACGGCTGCAACGCAACTTCCAGGGCTACTCCACCCATGCGGACTGCGACATGCTGGCCTTCGGCGTGTCCGCCATCAGCAAGGTGGGCTCCAGCTACTGCCAGAACGACAAGACGCTGGACGGCTATTACGCGTCGCTGGACGCGGGCAAGCTGCCCATCGTGCGCGGCATCACGCTGGACAACGACGACCTGCTGCGCCGGACCATCATCCAGGGCCTGATGTGCCGCTTCGCGCTGTCGGTGGAGGCCATAGAGGAAATCTTCAGCATCAACTTCGCCCAATATTTCAATGAGGAAATGCCGCAGATCCGCGCCTTCCAGCACCAGGGCCTGCTGTCCTTCGACGGCGATTTCCTGATGGTGGAGCCCAAGGGGCGCTTCCTGATCCGCAATATCGCCATGCTGTTCGACCGCCACCTGCGCGAGCGGCAAACCCACGCCCGCTACTCCAAAACCATCTAGGCTTCCCCGCCTCGCGCCCCGCGCGAGGCGGTCTTTCCGCGTCTATCTCATCCGCGATACCCGCCGTTCGTGTAAATGGCTATGATTCCGTCTTGTAATAAGCAAATTCACTTATACAGTTGAAGGACGGAAGCTATGTTCCGTCCGACCTTGCCCGGCTACCCAGGCCGTGGCGATACGGTAGGAGTAATGCCATGACCACCCCCATCGTCAGGCTGATGCAGCGCCTCAGCTACCCGCAGCGTTTCGCCGTCATCGGCGTATTGTTCGCCTTCGCGCTGCTCTATCTGGTTTATGGCTTGTACCGCACCAACCAGGACAATATCGACTTCACCGCCAAGGAAAAAATAGGCGTCGTCTACATGCAGCCGCTGACGGCCTGCCTGGCCGCCGTCCAGCAGCAGCAGGAACTGGCCGTGCGCGCGGCGCTAGGCGACGCCCAAGCCCGCAGCGCGCTGGGCGATGCCGCGCAGCAGTTGCAGGCGAAGTGGCAGGCCTTGAAAACCGCCAACGGCCAGCTAGGCGGCGCGCTGGGCAGCGACAGCGCCTGGAAGGACGCCGAATCAGGCTGGGCCGCGCTGCAATCGGCGGGCAATGCCGCCCCCGCCCAGCAGATCGCCGCCTACAGCGCCTTCAACGACAAGCTGAACAATCTGATAGGCGCCATCAGCGACAACTCCAATCTGACGCTGGACCCGGACATCGACTCCTATTACCTGATGGATGCCGCCACCGCCAAGCTGCCCACGCTGCTGATCCATCTGGGCGAAGCCAACGCCATCGCGGCGCTGGCCGAGGCCAATCATGCGCTGGAGCCGGCCCAGCGCGACCGCCTGGTCGAACTGCGTCCGCTGATCGCCGAAGCCAGCGATGGTTTGACTAGCGACGCCGGCAAGGCCTTCGCCAACAACGCCGGCCTCAAGGCCGATCTATCCGGCTACGGAGACAAGCTGGCCGCCATCCTGAAAAGCCAGGCCGGCGGCATTGACGACGCGGTGGCCGGCAAAATCGGCGCCAGCGGGCTGAAGATATCCGGCCACACCGCCGAAAACGCCCAGGCCATCGCCGCCTACATGGCCACAGGCCTGTCCCGGTTGGACGGCCTGCTGCAAGCGCGGATCGACCATACCGCCCTGCAACGCAACAGCTATATCGGCATAGGCGTGGCCGCCATGCTGCTGGCCATCTTCCTGTTCCACCAGCTGTATTTGTCCATCACGCTGCAGCTGGGCGGCGAGCCGCTGCATGTGCAAGAGGTAGTAGAGCAAATCGCCTCCGGCCGGCTGGACACCCGCATCCAGCTGCGCGATGGCGACGAAACCAGCCTGCTGGCCGCTATCCGCCGCATGCGCAACCAGTTGCGCGACACCGTGGCCCAGTTGATGGATACCGCCAACGAGGTGAACAGCGCCGCCGCGGAAATGGCGCAGAGCGCGCACAGCATCACCAGCAGCAGTTGCCAGCAAAACGAGGCGGCCGCCAGCATGGCGGCGGCGATAGAGCAACTAAGCACCAGCCTGTCGGTCTGCGCCGAACAATCCGAGCAGGCGGACCGGCTGTCCACCGACGCCGTGCGCGAATCCGACCAGGGCGACAAGGTCATCGCCGCCACCAGCCACAGCATGGACGGCATCGTGCGCGATGTGTCCACGGTGTCGGACACCATAGGCGATCTGGGCAGGCAGTCGCAGTCTATCGCCGGCATCGTCGACGTGATCCGCGACGTGGCTGAACAGACCAATCTATTGGCGTTGAACGCGGCGATAGAGGCCGCGCGCGCCGGTGAGATGGGCCGCGGCTTCGCCGTGGTGGCGGACGAGGTGCGCAAGCTGGCCGAACGCACCGCGTTGTCCACCACCGAAATCAGCAATATCGTCGGCCAGATCCAGAGCACGGCGCAACGCGGCACGCAGAGCATGCAAGTGGGCATGCAGACCATCATGGACGGCCAGACGCGCGCGCGCGAGGCCGGCAGCAGCATGCACGACATCCGCCACCGCATCACCGACGTGCTGTCCAGCATCCACCAGATCACCGACTCGCTGCGCGAGCAGAGCCATGCCAGCCAGACGCTGGCGCAGAACGTGGAGCAGGTGTCTCGGATGTCCGAGCAGAACACGCTGGCGGTCAAGGCCAGCGCCGAAACGGCCGCCGAGCTGCAAACCATCTCGCAGCGCCTGCTCAACGTGGCCGGGCGCTTCACCGTTTAACCCCCGCCCTCGCAAAAAAGCCCGCTGCATGCAGCGGGCTTTTTCATGCGCGACTGCGCGGCTACTGGGCCGCCAGCGGCCGCTGCGGCGCCAGCAGGTCCACGCGGTCGGTGCAGACGCTGTCCACGCCCCAGCCGCGCAGGGTTTGCGCTCTTTCCAGCGTATTCACGGTGTAGCACAGCAGCTGGTAGCCAGCCTGCTTGATGTCGCGCGCCAGCGCCTCGGTCAGCGTGACGTGATCGCAATGCAGCGCCACGCAATCCAGCTCCGCCAGGATGTCGCGCCAGTTAGCCGGAATCGCCTCGCACAGGAAGGCGCGCGGCAGCGCCGGCGCGGCGGCCTGAGCCGCGCGCAGCGCGTCGATCTCGAACGAGGACAGCAAGGGCGGAACCGACGCGCCGGCCCACAACCGCGCCGCCTCTTGCGCCACCAGGCGGCCGGTTTCCTCGAAACGGCCCGGGCAGGGCTTGATCTCGATGTTCAGCAGCATGGCCTGCGCCTGGCAGTAGGCCGCCACATTGGCCAGCGTGGGCAGCGCCTCGCCGGCATGGGCGGCGCCCTTCCAGCCGCCGGCGTCGAGCATGGACAGCTCGGCCATGGTCTTGGCCTTGGCCTCGCCCTTGCCGTTGCTGGTGCGATCCACCGTGTCGTCGTGCAGCAGGAAACAGACATTGTCGGCCGATAGCTTGACGTCGCACTCCGCCGCGCGGTAGCCATAGCGGATACCCTCGCGGAAGCCGGCGATAGTGTTTTCCGGCGCCAGCGTGCCGCCGCCGCGGTGAGCGACGACCTCAGGATACGGCCAGGGCTGCTTGGGGTGCTGCGACATATTCGATTCTCCGTTGAGTTTCCGCGTCAAACAGGTGCAGCGCCTCCGGCCGCACCGTCACTTCCAGCCGGCTGCCCGGCGCCGGCCGCTGGCCGTGCGGCAGCCGCGCCACCGCTGGCTGGCCCGCCAGACGGCCGTAGGCGTAATTGTCCGCCCCCAGCATTTCCACATTGTCCACGCCCAGGCTCAGCCGCGCTCCGGCTTCGCCGCCCTGGCGCAGGTGCTCGGGCCGGATGCCGACGCGCAGCGCGCGCCCGGCCAGTTCCGGCTCGGCTTGCGGCAAAGCCAGCTCGACGCCGTCGCCCAACAGCAAGCGTTCGCCGCGCTCGTCCGCCCGCGCCTCGAACACATTCATGCCCGGCGAGCCCATGAAGCCAGCGACGAAGGTGGAAGCCGGCCTATCGTAGATTTCGTCAGGCGCCCCTACCTGCTCGATATGGCCCTTGTTCAGCACGATGACGCGGTCGGCCAGCGTCATCGCTTCCACCTGATCGTGAGTGACATAGAGGCTGGTGGTGGCCAGCCGTCGATGCAGTTGCTGGATTTCCAGCCGCATCTGGCCGCGCAGCTTGGCGTCCAGATTGGACAGCGGCTCGTCGAACAGGAACACCGCCGGCTCGCGCACGATGGCGCGGCCCATGGCCACGCGCTGGCGCTGGCCGCCGGACAGTTCGCGCGGCCGGCGCGAGAGCAGCGGCTCCAGCTCCAGCACCGCCGCCACTTTTTGCACGCGCGCCGCGATGTCGGCCTTGCCCAGGCCCTTGATCTTCAAGGCGTATCCCATGTTCTCCGCCACCGTCATGTGCGGATACAGCGCGTAATTCTGGAACACCATCGCGATGTCGCGGTCCTTGGGCTCCAGCGCATTGACCAGGCGCTCGCCGATGCGGACCTCGCCCTCTTCCGTGCTTTCCAGCCCGGCCACCATGCGCAGCAAGGTGGACTTGCCGCAGCCGGACGGGCCGACGATGACCACGAACTCGCCGTCCGCGATCTCGACCGAAATGCTCTCCAATACCTTGCGCTCGGCGCCGGGATAGCGCTTGGCGACTTGCTTCAGACTCAATTTTGCCATCTGCGCTCTTTCTTATTTCTCGTTGTCCACCAGGCCCTTGACGAACCAGCGCTGCATGCCTATCACCACTACCAGGGGCGGCAGCAGGGTCAGCAGCGCGGCCGCCATCACCAGGTGCCACTGCACCGCCCCTTCGCCCAGCATGCCCTTGATCGCAATCACCGCGGTGGACATGGCCGGATCATGGGTGACCAAGAGCGGCCACAGATACTGGTTCCAGCCATAGATGAAGGTGATGACGAACAGCGCGGCCAGATTGGTGCGCGACAAGGGCAGCACCACGTCGATCATGAAGCGGATGGGACCCGCGCCATCCACCCGCGCCGCCTCCATCAGTTCCTTGGGCAAGGTCATGAAGAACTGGCGCAGCAGGAAGGTGGCGGTGGCGGACGCGATCAGCGGCAAGGTCAGGCCGGCGTAGCTGTTGATCAGGCCCATCTGGGTCACCACCTCCACCGTCGGGAAAATCCGCACCTCCACCGGCAGCATCAGCGTGGCGAAGATCAGCGCGAAGCCGGTCTTGCGGAAGGGGAAGCGGAAGTAAACGATGGCATAGGCGGACAGGAAGGAAATGAAGATCTTGCCGACCGCGATCAGCAGCGCCATGACCAGGCTGTTCCACAGCGTGCGCGCCAGCGGCACCGCCAAGCCGCCGTTGCCGCTCCACAGCACGGTGGACAGGTTATGCCACAGCTCGCCGCCCGGCAGCAGCGACAAGGGCACGCGGGTCACCTGATCCGCGCTCTGGCTCGCCGCGGCGAACATCAAATACAAAGGAAAGACCACGACCAGCGCGCCCGCGATCAGCATCGCGTGGCAGAACAGGTCCAGCCCCTTGCGGTTCTCCACCATCAGTACTGCACCTTTCTTTCCACGTAACGGAACTGGGCCACGGTCAACAGGCCGACCACCGCCATCAACACCACGGACTGCGCAGCCGAGCTGCCCAGGTCCAGTCCCTTGAAGCCCTCCAGGTACACCTTGAGGATCATGGTCTCGGTGGACTTGCCCGGCCCGCCGCCGGTGGCCGCGTCTATCACGGCGAAGGTATCGAAGAAGGCATAGACCAGATTGACCACCAGCAGGAAGAAGCTGGTGGGCGACAACAGCGGAAACACCAGGTCGCGGAAGCGGCGCAGCGGCCCGGCCCCGTCTATCGCCGCGGCCTCGATCAAGGACGCCGGTATCGCCTGCAAACCGGCGTAGAAAAACAGGAAGTTATAGCTGATCTGCTTCCAGGCCGAGGCCAGCACCACCAGCAGCAAAGCCTGGCCGCCGTTCAGGGCGTGGTTCCATTCATAGCCCATGCCGCGCAGCAAATAGCTGACCCAGCCCAGGCTGGGGTTGAACAGGAACAGCCACAGCACGGCCACCACGGAGGGCGCGATGGCATACGGCGCGATCAGCACCGTCTGGTAAACGCGCTTGCCGCGCGTGATCTGGTTTGCCATCACAGCCAGAATCAGCGCGCTGCCGGTGCCCAGCAAGGTCACCAGCGCGCTGAACAGCAAGGTGGTGCGCACCGTGCCCAGGTAGTACGGGTCATGGAACAGCTGGCTGAAATTGGCCAGGCCGACGAACTGGCTGTCCAGGCCGAACGGGTCCTGCCGCTGCGCCGACTGCCACAAGGCCTCCACCGCCGGCCACAGGAAAA
>NZ_PQWB01000049.1:0-37178 GCF_002924365.1 Chromobacterium alticapitis
TGGAGGAAAGGATGGCGAGGGTTAGCATGTGGCATATCGCAAATAAATACTGACCGTTCATTTGCCTACGAGTTCAGCGTTGAATGGCCCTGGGTCCAATACCCCGTTGACGGATCCATACTGTCCAGTCACTGCAATATTGCTCAGCGTCAGTGTGTTGGTGCAGTCGGCTTTGATCACCCCCCACTTTCGGGCGGAGAAGTGGCTGGTCACCTGATAATTGAGTCCGGAAACCGACAGGTAGGTCACACCACTAGCAGAAGGCTGAATTGTCACCACTGCATTACCGCTCACTGAGCCTCCCTGAAAAGAAGCTCCATTCTGGTTGATCATTGGCGCTACCCGGCCATTCAACCCCTGCTGCAAGTCGTAGGGCAAAGCCTTGAGCTGGCTCACCACCCTGCCCAATGGCCCCATAACTCCAATCCGGCTCTCTGCATAAGCTACCGAGCCGCCGCCATAATTTACCGCGACATTCAGATTATCGCTGCGAATCACCGGCCGCCAACCTGCCTGAGCTATACCCGAGACCGCACCCAACGCAACCACCAATAGCTTTATCTTCATATATCAGCCCCTTACCGTTGACCACGTAAACGATGTTTACATTAATTCAAATTAACAAAAATGTCAAAGTCATTAAATACCCCGCAGCATAAGTCGTTATTCATTGAATACAAAGAACAATGCCGCTCTCAAAATTTGAGCCGCGGCGCAGCTTGTCCATCGTCCAGAAAATTACCTCAACCGCTTTGCCATCACATAATCATCCATCACAAACCCATTGCCGATATCGGCCACCACCTGCTCCCGCACGCTGAAGCCGCGTTTTTCATACACGGCGATGGCGTCGGCGTTGTGGCGGTTCACCGTCAGCATCAGCATGGCGCAGCCCTTGGCCCGGGCTGCGGCTTCCACTTCGTCCATCATGCGGCCGCCCAGGCCCAGGCCGCGCAATGCTTCCAGCAGATACAGCTGCTCCAGCTTCATCTCACCGGGCTGCCCGGTCAGCGCGTAGCTGCAATAGCCGGACGGCTGGCCATCCACGCGCAGCAGGCGGAACCAGCGGTCCGGCGCGTCCAGGTAGCGGCTTAGTTTCTCCGGCGTGTAGCGGCCGGACACCATGTAATCGATCTGCTCCAGCGTGATCATGGAGATGAAATGCTTGCGCCAGATTGCGGCGCCGAGCGCGGCGACGGTCTCGAAATCATGGGAAGTCAGGGAATCCAGAGAGATGGCGTGAGGCATGGCGGCGGGCTCCATAAGGATTGCGGGAAGGCGAAACCACGGGAATGCTGCCGGCATTCTGCCCATCGCCGCCCCATGGCGTCCAGCATCTGCCCACAGCAATTATTCGAATGTGAACCGCATTGCCAAAACGCCGCCGGCCGCGCATAAACAAAGCATTCCCCGCGGCGAGGACACCGCTATGGCCGCCACGCTCAAACTGTCGCAACTGATAGGCGCGCTCAGCTACGCGCTGGACATCACCGAAGGCCAGCCGGAGGGCCATTGCGTGCGCAGTTGCTGGATAGGCATGCATATCGGCCGCGCCATCGGCCTGGAGCCGCAGGCGCTGTGGGACCTGTACTATGCCATCCTGCTGAAAGACCTGGGTTGCAGCAGCAATTCCGCCCGCATCAGCGAGCTTTATCTGACCGACGACCGCCGCTTCAAACAGGACTTCAAACTGGTGGGCGCCAGCCTGCCGCAAATGCTGAGCTTCGTATTCGGCAACACCGGCACCCACGCCGCCAGCTGGGGTCAGCGCGCTTCGTCCATCGTCCAGGTGCTGCTGCGCGGCAGGGAGATGGCGGACGAGTTGATCAACACGCGCTGCCACCGCGGCGCGGACATCGCGCGCCAGTTGCGCTTCAACGACAATGTGGCGCGCGGCATCCAGTGCCTGGACGAGCACTGGGACGGCTCTGGCCGGCCGCTGGGCCTGCGCGGGGACGCCATTCCGCTCAACGCGCGCATCGCGCTGCTGGCCCAGGTGATAGACGTGTTCCACATCACCCATGGCCGCCATGCCGCGCTGGACGAGGCTGTGAGCCGCGGCGGCGGCTGGTTCGACCCGGAACTGGTGGCCGCCTTCCGCGGCGCGGCCAATGACGACGCCTTCTGGCGGCAACTTGAGGCCGACGACATCGAGCAGGCCGTGCTGGAGCTGGAGCCGGCGCAATGCGCCGTGCCGCTGGACGAGGACTATATGGACGAAATCGCCGAGGGCTTCGGCCAAGTGGTGGACTCCAAGAGCCCGTTCACCGCCGGCCACAGCCAACGCGTGGGCCATTACGCGGACCGGATTGGCGAGGAGCTGGGCCTGGGCGCGCAGCGCCGGCGCTGGCTCAAGCGCGGCGCGCTGCTGCACGACGTGGGCAAGCTGGGCGTCAGCAACACCGTGCTGGACAAGCCCGGCGCGCTGGACGAGGCGGAATGGGCCGCCATCCGCCGCCATCCCGGCTACACCGAGACCATACTCGGCCGCATAGAATCGTTCTCCGAACTGGCCCAGGTGGCCGGCGCCCACCATGAGCGGCTGGACGGCAAGGGCTATCCGCGCGGCCTCAAGGCCAGTGAAATCGCGCTGGAAACCCGCATCATCACCACGGCGGACATCTTCGACGCCATCCACGCCGAACGGCCCTATCACCCGGAAAACCCCGTGCCCAAAACGCTGGACATCATGCGGCAAAACCTGGGCAGCGCGCTGGACCCGGCTTGTTTCTCCGCGCTGGAAAACATATTGAGGCTGGAAGGCGCGCTGGAGAGCGACGCCATCTGCCTGACCTGAGCGGCGATGAACGATGCCCTGAAGGCGCTGGCCGCGGCGCTGCGGCTGGACGCGCCGGAACGCGAAACGTTGCGCCTGCGCTTTGGCCTGGCCTGCGCCCGGCGCGTCGAACATCTGCTAGAAAACCAGGAAGTCCAAGCCTGTCTGGATGGTCTGCAACGCTATCTGGCGGGCGAGACAGACCATGCAGCGCTGGATGTCCTGGCCCGGCGAGCCGCCGAGCTGGCCCGCGGCCATCCCGGATCGCCTTCGCTGGACGGCTGCGGCCACGCGGCGGTATCGGCCAGCCATGCCGTGGCGATGGCCCTGGCCGGCCGCGCCCTGCCGGCGGCGGACTACGCGGCCTATGCCGCCGTGTATGGAGAAGCCGGCTATGGCGCAGCGGCGACCCCGTCTGCATTCGAATCAGAATGGGATTGGCAGGCCCGTTGCCTGAACGAACTTGCCAGCGCAGCGCCGGAAAACTAACCGCTCAGGCGAATGTATCGATAGTACGCTTGACCGGCAGGCTCGTCGCCGCTTGCCCGCCATACTGGCTACCCCGCCATTGCTGATAGTCCTGCCATGCCTGCTGCAGCCGCTGCCCCGTCGTGCTGTCCCCGTCCAAAGGCGTCAGCTCCACGCCCAGACGCTGCAACACGCGGAAAATGCCGTCCACGTCGTTCTGGTTGCGGTACTCCAAGCCCGCGTTCTGCGCATTGCGCGCGCCTTTTTGCTCCACCCGGGCCCAATTATCGAAAGCGGCCTGATCGCTGGCCTGCCGCAGACTACCCGAAGCGGTTGCCGGCACCCGCTCATCGCTTTGCAATGTCTCATGCAGCCGCTGCAAACGCTCCAGCACGCGCTGTCCTTGCTGATCGTTCGATATCCGTGCGTTGACGTCCGACAAATCCACCATGCCGGCTGCGGTAGCGTATTGCGGCGTCAGTCCCAGTTTCAGCATGCTGTGCAACCAGCTCAAATCTCGCTTGTAGTAACTCAGCGAATCCACCATCCCTCTTTGCGTCAATGGCAGCAAGGAATCCGCATTATCCTGAGACAGAACGCCGCTTGCCTGCAAGAGCGTGCTGTACTGCTTGACTTGCTCCATGGACAGACTGCCGATATCGGTGCTCTTGATCAGTTGCAAGGTTGACATCCCCATGCCGTATTGCGCCTCCGCCTGCTGCGTCAGCGCCGCCTGGGCCCGCTGGGCCGGCGTGGATGATGGCGGCGGCAATGGCGCTCCCGCCGTCTCCGGGGTCGGCTTCGGCTGGTTTTTGGTCTTGAAAACGGTCTTGTCTTCCTGCTCCGCCGTTTGCAGATCGATGTCCAGCTTGCTGCCAGGATGCTGCGTTTGCCAGGAGCGGTATGCCTGCAAAGCCTGCTTCACCCAGGCACCCTTGTCCTGCCCATCAGGCGGTGGCGGCAAATCCGCGCCCGCGCGCTGCAAAACCCTGCTGACCGATTCGGCGGTCTCTTTGCTCAGCGGCACTTTTTCGCCGGAGCTCTCGGCGCGGGTCATCGCCTGGCTCCATCGCTCGAAGCGCGACAAATCCAGCGCCTGTTTCATGCTGTCGCTGGCGGCCGACTGCACCTTGTCCTCTCCCTGCAAGGCATCGTGTATCGCGCCCAGTTTTTCCAGCGCCTGCTGCACGCGTGAATAGTTATCCAGGGAGTAGCTGGCGAGACGCGCCGAGGTTTCTCCCGCCTTGACGCTGGCCTGCACATCGTCATGCCGCTTGGCGAATATCTGCACGGCGTTGCAGGCGCCGCCGCCATTCCAGCCATTGTTATCTATGTCCCCGCGGGTGGCGCTTGCCACCTGACTGTCCATTTCACCGTTCGAATCCAGCATTTCCGTCAATGCATACAGATCGGAACCTGACATGCTGCGCACATCATATTGCTTGAGTAGCTGCAAGGTCCGCGTACTCAAGCCATAACGCGATTCGGGAGAACCGACCTCCCGTCCCTGGACATCCAGCAGCGGGGCCGCTTGACCGCCAGCCGCGGCATTGCTGGCACTCCGCGCTTCAGCCTGAATGGCGGGCTGCATGAACGTTTGAGGTCTAAAAGAAATCGATATCCCGCCATTCACAGCCATTTCAGGCCTCCCGTATAATAAGCACCCTCCTCTTATCGGCACTCGTCATAGGAAATGTAAGCCAAAAATTCACATTTACTAACCATTTACATCAGCTGCAACCGAATTCCGCCATTGCGCACGGCTCAATATCCATGCACTTCATCTTCGACATAGATGGCACCCTTTGCTTCGACGGCCATACCATCAGCCCCGCCATACAAGACGCGCTGAGCGGACTGGAAGAACAGGGGCACCAGATCGGCTTCGCCTCCGCCCGCCCCTATCGCGACATGCTACACTTGCTGGGCGAGCGTTTTCACCATGGACTATTCGTCGGCTCCAACGGTGCCATGACCTACCATCAAGGCGAATTGTGCGATACCCAGCCGCTGGCCAAGCGCACGCTGGACCAATTGTGCGAGCTGGCGGAACGCTTGGAAGCCTCCTATCTGGTAGACCTGCCCTGGCACTATCACTACCGCGGCGACCCCGATCATCCGTTCATGGGCTGGGTCGATCCGGCTCGCCGGGCCAACCGGGTCGCGCGCGACGACATCCGGCTGCCGGTCAAGCTGCTGGTCACCGAATGCGCCGACGGCCCGGCCCTGCAGCTGGCGCTGGCCGAGCGCGACGACATCGCCGTCCATCATCATTCGGACCAGCAGATCGTGGACATCACGGCCAAGGGCGTCAGCAAGATGGCCGCCCTGTTGCGCCACGGCATCGCCGCGGACCAGTTGGTGTGCTTCGGCAACGACAGCAACGATCTATCCATGTTCAGCGCCGCGCGCCACGCGGTGCAGATAGGCGAGCATGCGCAGTTGAAGCCGCTGGCTGCGGAGCGGATCGCCCGCGATGACAACACAGAAGCGGAATTGATAGGCGCGATGCGCCGGCTGGGCGCGCGCTACGCCGGCTAGGATTCGGACAAGGCGCCCAAGCTGGCCGCCGTCACCATGGCCAGGCCAACCAGCTGCAGCGGCGTCGCGGACTGGCCCAGCGCCAGCGCGCCGGCCAGCACCGCCACGGCCGGCTCCAGGCTCATCAACACGCCGAAGGAGGCCGTGCTCATGCGCCGCAGCGCCGCCAACTCCAGCAAATAAGGCAAAACGGGCATCAACAGCGACAATCCAGCCAGCTGCAGCAGCACGGCGCCAGACGGCGCGGCGGCAAACCCGCACCAGGGGGAAACCAGCAAGGCGGCCGCCGGCAAGGCCAGCGCCACGCCATCCCCGCCCGGGCAGCGCTCGCCCACCCGCCGCAGCATGGCGATGTAGGCCGCCCAGCACGCCGCGCCCAAGGCTGCCCACCCCAACCCCGCCGCGTCCGCCGCCCAGCGCTCGCCATGCCTGGATAAGGCCAGAATGCCCGTCAGGGCCAGCAATGGCCACCAGCCGCGGCGCGGCCCGCTGCCCGTCCACCAGGCCAGCAGCAAGGGTCCAAGCAAGTTGATGGCCACCGCCAAACCCTGCGGCAGGGTGCGGGTGGCTGAGAAAAAACTCATCAGCAGCCCCGCCATCGCCGCTCCCAGCAGCAGGATGCTTGACCATGCGCCGCCGCCCAGCCGCGGCAAAGCCGGCCGTTTCCATAACAGCAGGAGCAAGGCGGCGAAAACCAGCCGCCAAGCGGTGGCGCGCAAAGCGCCCAGGCTTGCCGAGGCCGGCTGCGACCACGCCGCGCCGAACTGCACGCAGCACATGGACAATACGGCCAGCCCGGCGCCGGACAGGCTGCGCCCCCGCCCTGCCCAGCTCAGGGCCTCAATAGGTGACGAACTCACCGCGCAGCTTCCGCTTCATCTGCCTGTGCCGTTCTTCCAGCTCGGGCGTCAGCCCCGCGCCCCCGCGGTGCACCAACGCCGCGCCGTCCAGCTCCTCCCGGACCCGCGCGATGACGGCGTCGACGTCGCCCACGCCCTTTTCTATCCATTTCAGCAGCACCAGCGCATGCCGCATGTCGTCGGTCACCAGGCCAATGCCGGCCGCCCGCGCCGCGTCAGGGCCATTGACGCCGATGGACCACGGCGCGCGGCGCAGCATTTCCGCGTCGTTGGCGCCGTCTCCCATGGCCACCAGGCGCGCCACCCCGCCGCCGCGCCGCGCCAGGCTCAGGGCGAGCGCGGCCTTGGAACGGTCCCCCACCATGACGCTGGCCTCCACGATGCGGCCCAACGCAGTAGGCGCCAATCGGCCACGCCGCTCGCCCGGCGCATAGGAAATGCCCAGCTCATCCCGATAAAAGCGGCGAAACCGCTGCCGCAGCAATTGCCGGCCGGCATTCGAGAAATGCCGCCGCCGCGTCGCGCCGTCCATCCAGACTTCGGACATGCCGTCTATCAGGGCAAAGGCGTCGCGCAGATAGGCCTGCGCCAACGCCATTTCCATCCCCCAGCGGCCATGTCGGCGCAGGCAGGCCTCGGCTTCCGCCAAAGGAAATGGCGAACCCAGCACCCGCTCCGGGGCCAGCCAGCCGCATTGTTCCGCCACTTGACGGTAAGGCTGCTGCGGCGCCGTGGTGATGCCCGCCATCCGCCAGCCCATTTTCTCCAGCCCCAACGCCATGCCCTCTGCGCCCGGCGTCGCCGCAGATCGCAGCGCCATCTCCGCCAGATAGGCATAGTCCACTCCCGCAGCCAGCAGCATGGGCAAGGCGAAAATGGTGTCCGTGCCCTCCTGCGCCAGCGTGTAGCCCCCGGCGGGCGGCATGCCGATGCGCCGTCCCGAGGGCCGCCGCTGTCGCGCGATATCCTCGGCAAAGGCGTGATAGCCTTCTCCATACAGGATTTGTCCATAAGACGGCGTGGCATCCACTGCGCCCGCCTCCGGCTTCAGCCTGGCGGTCAACGCCTCGGCGATGAAGTCGCCCAGGAACAGCGGCCCTTCCACATCGCTGGCCAGCAGCCAGCCCTCGCCGCTAGCCGCCGCGCCATCGACCAAACTTCTTAGCGCGCGCGCCTGCGTCAAACCATGGATAGTCTCATCCCACATGCCGCTCTCCCCGCACCAAGCCATGCCCTTGGTATAGCGAGGCCCATCCCCCAAGATCAATGGCTTGCGGTTTGTCCCTAGCCGCGCGGCTATCCACCCAGCCAGGTATACTATGGTCATAATCCTGACCCAAACCAAAGCCATGATCCTGATCCACACGCCCAGCCCGAAGGAAGTCTCCGCGTATCTCGAACTCTTCCGCGCCGCGATGCCGGAAGAAGCGTTCACCGACCTCGAACACGCCGACCTGTCCGCCGTTCGCCATCTCGTCACCTGGGGCTTGCCCGATGACCTCCTTGCCGACATGCCCAAACTGGAAGCCCTGTTCGCGCTCGGCGCTGGCGTGGACAAGCTGATGTCGCGGCCGGACTTGCCGGCCGATCTGCCGGTGTACCGGCTGCTGGACGGCGGCATGGCCGCGCAGATGGCGGAATACGTCCGCTACGGCGTGCTGGGCTATCAACGCAATATGGACCTGTATCGCCGCCAACAGGCGGAAGGGCAATGGCGCAAGCTGGCGCCGCGCCTGCCAGGCGATATCCGCGTCGGCGTGCTGGGGCTGGGCGAGATAGGGGCGGCCGTGGCGCGCGCCCTGGCGGCGGATGGCTATCGCGTCAGCGGCTGGAGCCGCAGCGCCAAAACAGTGGAGCATGTGCGCTGCCTGCATGGCGGCGGCGGACTGGAGCAAATCTTGGCGGACAGCCAGGTTCTGGCCTGCGTGCTGCCTTCCACGCCGGAAACGCGCGGCCTGCTGAGCGCGGAGAGACTGACCAGGCTGCCGCAGGGCGCCCTGGTCATCAATGCCGGACGCGGCGACCTGCTGGATCTGGACGCGCTGCTGGAACTGCTGGATAGCGACCATCTGCGCGGCGCGCAGTTGGATGTCTTCCCGGAAGAACCGCTGCCGGCAACGCATCCCTTGTGGCGGCACCCCGCCGTGGCCATCACCCCGCATGTCGCCGCCATCACGCTGCGCCAGCCTTCGGTGGAGCAGATCGTCTCCAAACTGCGGCTGCTGGCGGCCGGCCAGGCCCCCGCCGGACTCGTGCGGCGCGTGCAGGGTTACTAGCGCCTGACTGGCGCCGGCCCCAGATTTTGCCGGCCCCCGTCCGTGGCAAGCGGCTTGTCGGCGGCGAAACTTGCTGTCGCTCCCGTCATTCGGCCGCATACCGCGTCGCTCGCGCGCAGATTCGCCACTCATCCAGCGCCGGCCTATCGGACAGTTGAACCGCTAGCCTGCGGCTGCGGCAATCCATACAAATTCATACGATCGTTTCATAAGCGCATGAAATGATAAGGACATTTTATTTGTAACAATTTAATGATTAATGAGTATGCAAAAAGGACAGTAGTGTCCATCTGCGCGCTTTTCTAACATCGCCGCCATTTCATTGCTGCAACGCACAAGGAGAATGAAATGGCTGAAATCGCCCGCTCGATCCGCATCGTACCCGCCAAACTCGCGCCGGAAGCGCGCGAGGCGCTGGCCAGGGAGCTGTTCCAGGTTCACGACGCCGTCTTCGCCGGCATGGACTATTCCGGCTTTAAATCCATGATCATCTCGCCGCCCACGGAACATAGCAGCCTGCTGCTGCACCGCGACGGCGACGGCCGCCTGGTGGGCTATTGCGCCATGCACCGCTATCGCCGCCAGATCGGCAAACGCGTTTGCAGCGTGCTGCGCGTACAGTCCGGACTGCTCAAAGCCTATCGCGGCAAGAACAGCAACTTCGCCTTCCTGATCAGCCAGGTCATGCGCCACTGGCTGAGCCACCCGCTGCGTCCGCTGTATTTCTTCGGCGTGATGCTGCATCCGTCCAGCTATGCGGTGATGCACAAGTTCTCGCGCCGCATGTGGCCGGCGCCTGGCCAGGACGACAGCCACCCGCTGGCGGCCAAGGCCTATGAGCTGTTCTCCAGCTTCCAGTTGACGCCGCTATCGCCGGAAAAACCGTTCATCGCCAATGTGGGCATCCTCACCCGCGACGGCAAGGACGATCATCTGTACTGGCAGAACTCCGCCAAGCCCGCCGACCGCTTCTTCGTCAGCGTCAATCCCGGCTACCGCGATGGCCACGGCCTGCTGGCCCTGGTGCCGCTGTCGCCGCTGGCGGTGGGTCACGCCGTCGCGCGCTGGCTGAAGCTGCGCAAGCAGAAGAAGAGCCGCTGATTTCGCCAAGGGCCGAACGCCGGAACGCGTACGGCCCTATGCCCACACCACGCCCTCCATCAACACCAGCTCCGCTCTTTGCAATGCGCAAGCCAGGTCCGGCTGCAAATTGTCCTCGCCTAGCCGTTCCGCCAGGCGGGATCCCTCGAGCATGTCCATCACCTCATCCGCCGCGCCACACAGAATCAGCATCTTGCCCTGCTCCGCCAGCCGTGAACGCAAGCCCTCCAGCGCAAGCAGACCGGATGTATCCAGCAGAACGAGGCGGTGCAATTGCAGGATCACCACCCGGGCTTGCGGCGCCTCCTTCAGAACGATGTCCACACAGTCCGCCGCGCCGAAGAACAGCGCCCCCTCGATGCGGAATGCCGCGCAGCCATCCGGCACGTTCTTGCCGGCAATGCTGTGGCGCTCGAACAGCTGGGCGTGTTCCGGTTGCAAACGGCGGATGGCGGTATGGCCAGCCATGCTGCGAATGAAAAACATGGCGGCCAACAACAGGCCGATCTCGACAGCCACAGTCAAATCAAACGCCACAGTCAACACAAAGGTCACCACCAGGATCAAGGTGTCGTGCAGCGGAAACTGCCGCGCCTTGCGGATATCCCAGTCGCCCATCTTCAAGGCCACCGCCACCAGGATGGCCGCCAGCGCGGCCAACGGCACATGGGCCGCCAGTGGCGCAGCCAACAGCAGCACCAATAGCAACAGCGCCGCATGAAAAATAGCCGCCAGCGGCGTGCGCGCGCCATTGCCTATATTGGTGACCGAACGCACCACCGCGCCGGTAGCCGGGATGCCGCCGAAGAACGGCGCCACCATATTGGCGATGCCCTGTCCTATCAACTCCTGGTTGGCGTCATGCCGGTCGGCGGTGAGGCTGTCCACCACCACGGCGCATAGCAGGGACTCGATCGCGCCCAGCAGCGCGATAGTGAAGGCCGGCGCCAGCAGATCGGATAAATGGAGCAGGTTCAAGTCCAGCCCGGTCGGCGATGGAAACCCTTGCGGAATGCCGCCGAAACGGCTGCCCAGCGTCGCCACCGGCAGATCGAACAGCGAGACGGCGAGCGTGGCCGCCACCAGCGCGGCAAACGGCGACGGCACAAGCCGATTCAGCCGCTTGGGCCATAGCAGGATCAACGCCAGCAGGGCTGCGGACAACAGCGTGGTCGGCCAGTGCAAGCCGGAAAAATGCGCGCGCAGCGTCGCCATCACGGCGAAGAAGCCGGACGGCATCTTGGCGATGGGAAGACCGAAAAAATCCTTCAGCTGCGTCAGGAAAATCAGCACGGCGATGCCGTTGGTGAAGCCCGTGATCAGCGGCATCGGGAAAAAACGTATCACCTGCCCCAGCCTGAGCGCGCCCATCAGCACCAGCATCACCCCGGCCATGAACGTACAGACCAGCAGATTGGCCACGCCATACTTGCTGACGATGCCATACAAGATGACGATGAAGGCGCCGGTGGGGCCCGTGACGCATAAACGGGTGCCTCCAAGCGCGGCCGCCAGCGAACCCGCGATGACCGCGGTGACGATGCCAGCCTGAGGCGGCACCCCGCTGGCGATGGCGAAGGCCATGGCCAAAGGCAGGGCGACGATGCCGACGGTCACGCCAGCCATGAAATCGGCCCGCAGCTGTTTGCCGTTGTAATGGCGCAGCGTATCGAGCAAACGGGGACGGAAATATGATGCTGGCATCTTGCATGCTTTCTGGCTTGGCGAACAGTATGCTGTCAGCCTAGCCCAAGCGGCGGCGAGCTGCCCGGACCTGGATCAAGCGGGAAAGCGAGCTGCGCAAACCGCTAGCCAATGCGGAGGGCGCGCCGGAGCCGCCCAAAATCTTCACGCTGCCGCGCGGCGATTGAATGCGCAGGCCGCCTCAGCCCACGCCTAGCAGCCGGCTCGCCAGCCAAAAACTGCCGGCGGCTATGCCGGCCCAGTTAGCCAGCCGCGCCAGCCGCAGCCCATGCCCCTCGTCCACTTTCTTAGCCAGCCAGACTACAAGCCCATACAGCGCGGCCACCAGCAACTGGCCGGCTTCTATGCCCAGATTGAAGCCGGCCACGCTGGGCAGGCGATGACCGGGGTCCAGCCCCAGCTCCGCCAAGGCCCCAGCGAAACCCAGACCGTGGATCAGGGCGAAACCGAACACCAGGCCAATGCGCAGGCCTACCGGCATGACCGCGCCGCGCATGCGGGCGCGCCAGTCCAGCAGCGCCATGCCGACGATGGTGGCGGCGATGGCTGGTTCGACGATGGCCGGCGACGCTGCCAGCCCGCCCCAGACGCAGGCGGCCAGAGTGATGGCGTGGCCGACGGTGAAGGCGGACAGCGCCAGCACTACGGCGCGCCAGCGCCATCCAGCGGATAGCACCACCAGCAGGAACAGCATGTGGTCGAAGCCGGTCAGGATGTGGTTGACGCCCAGCTTGAAGTAATCGCCCATTACCGCCCAGGCGGAGCGCCACAGCGGCCGGCTTTCGCTATCGGGCGTCAACACTAGCAGCTCGCTTTCGCCCGGCCGCGTCACCGTGATTTCATAGCGCCGCTCGACCGGCACCGCGCCGTACAAGCCCACGCGAAACGCCAGCGGCGCCTCCAACGGCGGCAGCGGATAGCGGCCCAGCGCCACCAGCTGATCCGTGCTGTCGCTGCCCTCGTTGACGGAGAAA
This sequence comes from Chromobacterium alticapitis, assembly GCF_002924365.1. Classification (GTDB taxonomy): domain Bacteria; phylum Pseudomonadota; class Gammaproteobacteria; order Burkholderiales; family Chromobacteriaceae; genus Chromobacterium; species Chromobacterium alticapitis. The sequence goes on from NZ_PQWB01000049.1 coordinate 12,701, forward strand.
CTGAGCATGAGGCCCTGCAGCGGCAGCGGCCTGCCATAAGCCAGCAACTGCGCCTCGCGCTGCAATTGCGCCTCTATCGCGGCATGGCCGACCCTCAGCTCCGGCAAGGTGATGCGTCCCGGCGTCTTCAGGCTCAGGCCCTGGAACGAGCTGACCGGCAGCGACAACACCATATAGCCGCCGCCATGCGCCAGGTTCAGCGTGCCATGCTGCGCCACCATCAAATGCGCCTGGCAAGGCAGGCATAGCGCCAGCCACATCAGCAGGGTCTTCCACATATCAGCTCCCCTTCACGCAACGCGAAATATAGGGATAGCTGTCGGTGATCGCGTAGTAATAGATGCCGCCCGGGAACTCCGGCGTCACGCCGGTGCGGCCATTGCATTCGTCCAGATCGCCGGAGCCGGCCACGTACTGGTAGTCCTGGCTGAAGGTGCCCATGGGATAGAGCGAGGTGGACGGCCGCCCGGAATCCGGCGTCGATTTCAGCTGGTAGCTGCCGATCAAGGTCTTGATGGCGGAAGCGGCGTCGTTGGCGCTGCTGTAGCCATAGCGGGCGTAGATGGGAAAGCCGTCCTCGGCCCAGCCCACCAGCGTCATCGCCGCGCCCTTGCCCAGTTCCGTCATCAAGCCGGTGGGCATGCCATGGTAGTGGTAGGCGCCGTTGGGCTGCACGTGGGCGTTATTGCTGTCCACGCCGAAGTTGAAGCTGTTTTGTCCCAGCGCCTCTATGCTCCAACTGCCGGTATTGCCGATCAGGGTGCAACTGCCCGAGTTGTCGCAGCTGCCGGCCGTGGCCGGATCGAACTTCACGCCGTTCAGCGCGTAGCCGGTGGGTTGCACCGTCTTGCTGCCGCCGGACAGGCTGGGCGACAAGGCGAAGCTGGGCGTCACCGACTGCGCGCTGATGGTGTTGGGGTTATTAACATTGGGGAAGGTGCCGACCGAGTGATCAGGCAGGCCGTTGGCGCTGAGCTGGCGGGCGCTGCTGGTGCAGCTCCACACCGCCGTGCTGGTGGCGTTGACCGAGGCCGAGCTGTTGAAAGTGCTCTCCGAATAGCTGCACAGCACGCCGGCGGTGGAGTAGCTGCCGCTTTTCGAGCTGGAACCGCTGGAGGAACCGGCGCTGGAAGTGGAAGAGGAGTCGCCTCCTCCGCCGCAAGCGGCGCACAGCATAGCCGTCATGGCCAGGATGAAGCGGGGCGGAGACAAGAGCTGCATCGGAAACTCCAGGGGGGACGGCAATGCTTCCTGTGTAGCAAATTTCTCAACACGGTAGAGCGTACGACATTGGAAAGTTTGGTTAAATTCTTTTTCCCGTTGGTTCTCGCCATCGCATCCTGAAGGCGGAACGCCCGGCTTGGCCGGGCTTCCGCCCTACATGGATTTGAACTGGGCAGCGTAGCTGCGGCTGAGCGGCAGCTTGTCCTCCCGATCTTTCAACAGCACAAAGTTGCGCCCCAACATATCCTGCTCGATGGACTGCACGGCCGATAGCCGAACGAGCAGCCCGCGGTGAATCTGCGCGAACTCTCGCGGGTTGAGCCGCGCCGCCAATTCTTTCAGCGGTGTGCGGATCAGTTGGGTTTCGGTTGCCAGCACCAGTTCGGTGTATTTGTCGCAGGCCTTGAAATACAGTACCTCGCTTGCCGCTATCAGCCGCTTGCTGTTGCCCAGCCCCGCCGTGATCCAGTTGAGGTATTCCGGCTGCGCTTCGGCTGGCGCCGGCGCGGGCATGGCGACGGTCGACGCGAGCTGCTGCAAGCGGCTGATGCAACGCAGCAGCCGCGGGTCGTCAATCGGCTTCAACAAGTAGTCCATCGCCGCCGCGTCGAAGGCCTGCAAGGCGTATTCGTCATAGGCGGTGACAAAGACCACGCGGCAGCCTGCCACGCTCCGGGCCACCGCCATGCCGTCCAAGCCCGGCATGCGAATGTCCAGGAAAGCGAAGTCCGGCCGCAGCCGGTTGATCTCGGCCAGCGCGATCGCGCCGTCGTGCGCGACGGCAATGACGGCGAGTTGCGGCCACAGCCGGGCCAGAGCGGATTGCAGCGCGGCGGCCAACAGCGGCTCGTCATCGGCGATCAGGGCAGTCGGCATGGCTTTACTCTCCTCGCGGCCAGTTCGAACAATTATGCGATTGGCAACACCAATTCCGCCAGCACGCCGCGCGGCTGGCTCGGCGACAGGCGCAGTTGCGCCGCCGGCCCATACAGCGCGGCCAGCCGCTCGCGGATATTGGCCAGGCCGACGCCGGCCGGCGCGGATTCGGCGATGCCGACGCCGCTGTCGCTCACCATCAGCCTGAGCGCGGCGCCGTCGCGCTCGGCCAGGATGGCGATTTCGCCGCCCGTCACGCTGGGCTCCAGGCCGTGCTTCAGCGCGTTTTCCACCAGGGGCTGCAATAGCAGCGGCGGCAGCGGCAGCGACTTCAACTCTTCCGCCACCTGCACGCGGACGCGCAGCCGCTCGCCCATGCGGATGGCGGCGATGTCCAGCAGCGCGCCCACCAGTTCCAGCTCCTGGCCCAAAGTCCCCTGGGCATTGCGGCTGCGCGCCAGGCTGGCGCGCAGATAGGTGTTCAAATGCCGCAGCATGGTCGAGGCGCGCGGCGGATCTATCTCGATCAGGCTCTGCACATTGGCCAGGGTGTTGAACAGAAAGTGCGGCTCGATCTGCGCTTGCAGCATGGCCAGCTGCGCCGCCGTCTGCGCCTCGCGGCTTTCCGCCTCGCGCCGGCGCGTGGCCTCCAACTCGCCGGCCAGCGCCTGCGAACGGTAGTACAGCAGGCTCAGCGTCATGGCGAACATCGCCACCAGTAAGGTCGGCACGAGAAACAGATACGCCCGCTCCGGCACACGCAAAGCTTGCGCCAACACATCGAATGCGCCCAGCCAAGCCGCCAGCTTTAAGCCGAACGGCACGCTGAACAGCAGCACTAAGACATAGACCAGCGCGCGATTCAGCTTGAGCCGGCCCAGCACGCTACCGCTCAACCAACAGCTATAGCCTATGCAAAACGAAATCAGCACGTTGTCGTATAGACGGCCCCAGCCACCCAACGAGGAAAAGAACAAAGCGATGGCCAAGTTGATGCAGCTGCAGATGGCAAACTCCTGAAGTACGCCGGACCAGCGCTGGTATGCATTCATGATTAGGCCTCAATAAAAATAATCGAACACCAGTTGCCAACTCTGCTGCGGCATCGCCGCGCCATACTGCGTCAGCGGCCCGCCGTCGAATCGCTGCCACTGCAAGGCCAGATCGACATGGGACCAATGGTAGCGCGCCTCTACCCAGTTCATGCCGCTACGGTCCACCAGGCTGGTCTGCCGCATCGCGGCCAGGTCCAGGCTGTCCACCAGCGCGTCCTGCCAGCTGGCGCGCAACAGGGCCGCGCGCCGCGTCAACAGCGAGGTCGAGTTTGCCATGCCCTGGCGATAAGACCCATAGAACGGGCTTTGCCGCAGACGGTCCCACTCGGCCGCCTCGGGCGCCGCGCCGTCGTACTGGCCCTCGAGCGTCAAGCTCAGCTTGTTGGCGCCGGTCCAGGTGCTGCCCAGCGCCAGCCGGTTGCGCCAGCCGCCGGCCTCCTCACCCAGCCAACGCCGCCAATCGCTCTCTGCCTGCCCGCCGGCCCATTCGACGTAGGCTACGGTCGAATCGGTCAGCACATGGCTGAGGTTGAAACCGAGCTGCGGCGAATCCCCGCGCTCGTGAAACAGCAGCCATTGCGGGTTCCAGCTTTCTGAAAATTGATAACTGAAAGCCAGCAACGCCCTTTGCTTGGGATTGCTCGCGCCCCAGTCCGGACTCAGGCCGTTGGAGGTGGGCGCGTCGGCCAGCTTGGGCGACCAGATCGCGGTCAGCGAGGCGGCTTCCCACAGCTTTTGCCAGCGCAGCATGACGTTGCCCAGGCGGTTCTGTCGCAAGCTTTCCTGATCGGCCGACACCACCGAGCGCACCGCGCCCTCGCCCAGAAAATCCGTGGGATTGTAGCCGACGCCGACGCCGTAGCGCGTGTTGACGCGGCCTATGTCCAAGATGTTCTCATTGCCGAAGGCGCGGCTCAGATAGGCTTCGCGCAGCGTGTTGACGCCATGGCTGCGCGCGGGCGAATTGTCGAAGCGCTGATCCAGCCTGTCCGACAGCACCGCCCGCCAGTCCGGACTGAGCCGGCCGTCCCAGCGCAGGTCGACAGACAGCCGCTGCGAATCCGGCATGGTTTGGTTGACGATGGCGGCGGCTTCGAACAGCAGCTGCAGGTCGCGCGGTTTGTCCGTCATGGCCGGCGTTTGGTCCGCCAACTGCAAGGCCGACGCGTCGTCATCGGCCAGAGCCGCCGCCGGCAGCGCCGCCAGCGCCAGCATGCACCAGGTTCGCATCGCTTACTCCGCCCGGAAGCGCGGCAGGTAGTCGCGCTGCAGCCAGGCTTCCGGCACCTCGCGCCAGGCGTAGTCGCTGTTGCGCATCACCGTCACCCACTTGGGGTTGAGGCCGTCTATGATCACGGTCTCGCTGGGCCGCTCCCGGCCCAGCGCCTCCCGGTAGCCGCGGTAGTACGCCGTTTTCAGCAGGCTGCCGCTCTCCGAGTAAAACTTGGCCTTGCGGCTGCGATAGCCATCCTTGTCCAGCCACAAGTCGATGGCGTGATAGGTGACGCCGCCGTTGCGCGCCGTCAGGCGCAGCTTGTAGCAATGCCGCGTCTGGCGGTCGCCGTCCTGGATGTCCTCCTCTCCGTCCAGCTTGGCGGTGTAATCCAGCGCCAGGTTCACCGTCACCACGTCGCCGTTGGAAGCCTGGCCCAGCAGACGCTGCTGCGGCGAAATCGGCACGCTGGCCTTGCTGGCCGGATCGTAGAACCACAGATCGTTGCCGTTCTTCAACATCAGCTTGCCGGCGTCGCGCGCCGGGCTGACGAAGCGCAGCAGGCTGCGGTACTGGCCGCTCTTCTCGTCGGCTCGCGAATACACCGCCAGCGCGCTGCGCTCGTTCTCCTGGCCGTCCTTGTAGCCGACCAGGGAGACGATCAAGCCAAACGGCTTGCCCGGATTGCGCACCGCGTCGCTGGCCGCCAGTATCGTCTGCGCGTCCGGCGCGGCCAGGGCCTGAGAGCCGGCCACAGACAGGCCCAAGGTCAAGGCTATCCACATCTTTTTCATGTTTTTCTCCTCAGGCGTGGCGCAGCGCGTCCACGATCACGGCGCGGGCGGCGCGGCGGGCCGGCCACCAGGCGGACAACATGGCCATCAGCATCAAGCCCAGCGCGGTGGCCAGCATCATGCCGCTCTCGCCCCACAGCCTCACATAGATGGGCGATGGATCCACCTGACCCGGCGGCAGCCAGGTCAGCCCGGCGTGGTTGATCAGCGCTGCCAGCAGCAGGGACAGCGCAATGCCGCAGACGCTGCCCAGGCCGCCCAGCATCACGCCCTCGCACAGGAACAGGCGCTGGATGCCGCCGCGGCGCAGGCCCATGGCGCGCAGCGTGCCTATCTCCACCGTGCGCTCCATCACCACCATATTCATGGTGTTGGCGATGGTGAACAGCGACACGCAGCCTATCAGGATGGACAGGAAGCCGAAGATGGTGCCGAACATGCCGGTGATCTGGCCGTATTGCGGCTGCAGCTCGGTGAAGTCATGCACGGCCAAAGGCTGGTCCTTCAACGCCGCTGCGAACAGCTGGGCCAGCCGGGCGCGGGCGGCCGGAATCTGCGCGGTGTGGCGCAATTGCAGCTCGATGGCGGTGACGCGCGGCTCGTCGGCGCCGTACACCAGCCGCTGCGCCTGAGCCAGGTGCAGGCTGATGTACATATCGTCCAGCTCCTTCACCCCCATGCTCTGCGCCTTCACCACCTGCAGCCTAGCCACATTGGGCGCGCCGCTGGCAGTGGCGGCCAACAGCTCGATGCCGCCGTCGGGCTCGGGTTGCGGCGCGGCGGCGGACAGCGCGGCCAGGTCGGCCGGCATGCTTTCGCCGCCCTTGTCTTGCTTCGGCGGCGGCGAACAATGCTCCACTTTCAGCGCGTCGCACAGTTGCAGCACCCGCGCCAGGCCCTTGCCTATCACCGCCGCATTGGGCGCGCTGCCGGTCAGCGCCGCCGGCTTGGCCGGGACGCCGAAATGGTAGTCGTCCCACTGCCGCATGCGGTTCTGCCCATCCACCTCGCTGCCCTGGGCGAACACAGTGCGCGAGGCGCCGGCGGCGTAGTGGCCGGCGATGCCGCCCAGCGACAGCGTGGGCGTGGCCACCAGCAACATGGGTTTGAGCATCGGGTCGTTCTCGACCACGCGGATCACGCGCTGGTAGTCGCGTATGCCATAGGCCGCCGGATTGCCGCTGCCGTACTCGAAAAAGTCCTTCTGCTGGATCTGCAGATGGCCCACGCCGCGCACGAAGCCGGTTTGCAAACCGTACTGCACGGTGCGGTTGTAGCCGCCGAACAGCAGCAGGGCCACCACGCCCGCCACCATGGTGCCCAGGGTGGCCAGCGTGCGGCGGCGGTTGCGCAAGAGATTGCGCCAGGCCAGTTTCACGGTATTCATGCCATTTCCTTTTCGGCTTGCGGTTGGGGACGGCTGACGCGGCCGTCGCGCACCAGGTAGCGATCATCCGCGGCGGCGATCACCTGCGGATCATGCGAAGAAAACACCACGGTCAGCTGATACTGGCGCTGCAAATCGCGCAGCAGGTCCAGAATGGCGGCGCCGGTCTGGCTGTCCAGATTGGCCGTCGGCTCGTCCGCCAACACCAGCGAGGGCCGATGCGCCAGGGCGCGGGCGATCGCCACGCGCTGGCGCTGGCCGCCAGACAGCTGGCCTGGGCGGTTGCGCGCCTTGTCGGCCAAGCCCACGGCGTCGAGCAGCTCCATCACCCTGCCCTTGCGCTCCGCCGCCGGCACCCGGTTCAGCAGCAGCGGATACTCCACGTTCTCGTAGGCCGACAATACCGGCAGCAAATTGAAGTTCTGAAAAATGAAGCCGATATGGCGGGCGCGGAAATCGCTGAGCGCGTCGTCATTCAAATGGACGATATCCTGCCCGGCCACCGCGATGGCGCCGCCGCCCGGCCGGTCCACTCCGCCTATCAGGTTAAGCAGCGTGGTCTTGCCGCTGCCGGAAGGGCCGGCCAGCACGGTGAAGCCGCCGGGCCGGATGGACAATTCCACATCCTGCAAGGCCGGCACCGTGACTTGGTCCAACAGATAGTGCTTGCAGACGCCATGCATCTCTACTGTCCACATCTTGACTCTCCTGGTGATGGGCGATGACGGCACTCTAAACACCGCGGCAGCCGCTCGCTTCGATCTGCGACGAGACGCGCCATGGCGGCGCGAACGGCGCCATTTTGGCGCGAGCAGCATGACAAACAGTTGATCCAGGACATCGACTGGCCGGTGCCGGCCGCTTACGATGAAACCCAGCGCCCACCATGCGAAAGGCCAGCAGATGACGCAAGACCAAGACAAGGAAACCCCGACCCAAGAAGCGGAACCCTCAGTTCCAGCCGCGCCCAAGCGCCGGCAGACGGCCCGCCAGCGCAATGTCGAGCGCGCGCACGAGGAGTCCGTGCACATCATCGAGGAAACCAGCCAACAGCCCATGGCCCGTCAAGTGGCGCTGGCGCCGCCCGGCAGCGAGGAAGACAGCGCCACCGCCGAGCTGCCCGCCTCCTACCCCTACCATGCGCGGATGCGCCGAACCGAATACGAGCGCCTGAAACAGGAGCTGCAGATCGAACTGCTGAAAGTGCAGAGCTGGGTCAAGGAAAGCGGACAGAAAATCGTCATCCTGTTCGAAGGGCGAGACGCGGCCGGCAAGGGCGGCGCCATCAAACGCTATATGGAGCACCTGAACCCGCGCGGCGCGCGCGTGGTGGCGCTGGAAAAACCCAGCGAGCTGGAGCGCAGCCAATGGTATTTCCAGCGCTACATCGCCCACCTGCCCAGCGCCGGCGAGATCGTGTTCTTCGACCGCTCCTGGTACAACCGCGCCGGCGTGGAGCGCGTGATGGGTTTCTGCTCGCCGCTGGAATATCTGGAATTCATGCGCCAGGCTCCTCAACTGGAGCGCATGCTGGTCAACAGCGGCATCAAGCTGTTCAAGTACTGGTTTTCAGTCAGCCGCGAAGAGCAGTTGCGCCGCTTCATCTCACGCCGCGACGACCCGCTGAAGCACTGGAAGCTGTCGCCCATAGACATACAGTCGCTGGACAAATGGGACGACTACACCGCAGCCAAGCAGGCGATGTTCTTCCACACCCATACCGGCGACGCGCCATGGACCGTGATCAAGTCCGACGACAAGAAGCGCGCCCGCCTCAATTGCATCCGCCACTTTCTGGCCAGGCTGGATTACCCCGGCAAGGACGCGCGGGTAGCGCATGCGCCGGACTCGCTGATCGTGGGCGACCCCGGCGAGATGCAAGGCGCCTGAAGCGGACGGGACGCCTTGGATGGCCTGGCCTTTGTAATAGGCCAGGCAAGGCTATAGACATATTTTCATTGCCTATGAAATCGACATTGGCATAATATGATTCGAAAATGCACGACGGATGCCCAAGCCAATCCGCGCGCTTCGTCCACCAGCCAGCTCGCATCCATGGATCACCATTCCGCCTGTCACCGACCGCGCCGCCCCGGCGCCTGCTCCGGCCTGGCCGCCACCCTGCTGTCGGCATGGCTGGCCATCGCCTCGCCATGCGGCCTCGCCGCGAGCCTGGCGATCAGCGGCGACATCGCCCATTTCACCCATCCGCGCGACAATAGCTATGTCTTCAGCCTGGACGCCCTGTCCCGCCTGCCGCAGCGCGAGATCAGCACGACAACCGACTGGACGCCCAAGGGCACTTTCCGCGGGCCGCTGCTGCGCGACGTGCTGGCCAAAGCCGGCGCCAAAGGCGCAAGCGTCAAAATTTACGGCGCCGACGACTACAGCATCACCATCCCCATTTCCGACTTCAAGCGCTACGACGCCATCCTCGCCAGCCACTGGAACGGCCGGCCGCTCCAGCTCGAGAATTACGGCCCGTTCTGGGTGATGTACCCGCTGCCGGCCATGTCGCAGGCGGAAACCAGCGGCAACTTTTCCTCCAAACTGATCTGGCAGGTCACCCGGATGGAAGTGCGATGAACCGGACCTGGCGCTTCGCGCCGCTCAAAATCATCGGCTACGGCCGCGCCTTCCTCGCGCTGTCGCTCTTCGCCACGCTGCTGATTTCCGCCGCCTTGTATTCGTCGGTGATCAAGCGGCCGATACCGGACAAGGCCAGCGACTTGTACTGGATGGTGGCGCAACTGCAGCTGTCGCTGAACCGGGTGGAGCTGGACGCCTGGCGCTACCGCGCCGGCCAGGCCGGCCTGCCGGACGTGGAGCGCAGCTATGCCATCGCCGTCAGCAAGTACCGCATGTATTCGCGCCCCTCCGCCGCCCATGACGTGCTGGCCCAGGTCGAGGGCTTCGCGGCGCTGAGCGCCGCCCTGGCCGAAGTGTTCGAACAGCCGCCGCGCGAATGGAGCCAACAGGATACGCAGCGATTATCGAGCGATCTGGCGCGGCTGCGCCCCCAACTGGCCGATTTCGCCGTGGGCGCCCGCCAGCGGGAAAACAGCGAAATGGTGCAGCAGCTGCGGTTGATGGAAAAGCACCAAACCCTGTATTTGCTGGGCCTGATGTGCTGGCTGGGCTTTCTCTGTCTGTTCTGGGTGGTGATGCACCGTTTCGGCAAGGTCAAACGCCAAGCCTCGCAACAGCAGCAGATATTGGAGCGGGAGCAAGCCGCCCGCGCCGCGCTGGTGCAAAGCGAGCTGGCGCGCGACACCTTTCTCGCCACCATCAGCCATGAAATCCGCTCGCCGCTGCAAAGCATACAAACCTGCGTGGAGCTGCTGGAGTACAGCGTGCAACGCGATTCCGCCGGCTACGGCTATCTGGCGCGGCTGAAACACAGCACGGAGCATCTGCTGGAACAGGTGCGGGACATCATGGACGTCTCCGCGCTGAAGAATCACCAGTTGACGCTGGAGCCGGCGCCGACCGACATCGCCGCGCTGATCGCCACGATAGAACTGGCGCACCGCGGCAATGCCGAGGCCAAGGGCCTGGCGCTGCTCATAGACTGCCCCGCCATGCCGCCGCTATGGCTGGATGGCCACCGGCTGCGCCAGATCGTGTGGAACCTGCTGTCCAACGCCATCCGTTACACCGACCACGGCCGCATCGAACTGATCCTGCGCCTGCAGGACAGGCAGTTGCTCGTCATGGTGCAGGACACCGGCGTCGGCATCCCCGACGACATCAAGGCCCAACTGTTCCGCCCCTTCGCCCGCGGCAAGTCGCGCCGCCCCGGCAGCAGCGGTCTGGGCCTCGCCATCGTTCACGAGCTGGTCATGCTGTTCGGCGGCAAGATCCAGGTTTCGACCGAAGTCGGCTCCGGATCCTGCTTCCGCCTGCTGCTGCCCGTCCAGCAAACGGGCGGCCAAGCCGCCTCCGAGTCCGGCGAGCCGCCTCAAGGCCGCATCCTGTTGCTGGATGACGACGATCACATCCGCGAGTCCTATCACGCCTTGCTGGAGGCCAAGGGCTATCTGGTGGACACCGTCTCCACCGTGCCTGCCGCCATAGAACTCGTGCTAGCCGATCGCTACCAGTTGCTGCTGCTGGACCTGCAGGTGGGCAACGCCAGCGGCTACGAGGTGGCGGAGGCTGCCCGCCGGGCATCGGCCAATCTCCAAACACCGGTCATAGGCATGACCGCGTTCAAGCAGGAATTCAACGACCCGCGCCATGCCCTGCTGGCCGGCAAGCTGGAGAAACCGTTCAATTTCGGACAACTGCAAAAGCTGCTGGCGCAATGCCTGCCTGCCGCGCAGATCGCCGCCAAAAACAGCTGATGCCCCGTTCTCAGCGGCAAACTCCTTAACACACCCCCATCCCATCCCATCGCCAGGGGTATTGCCTGCAAAATCAAGATAACGGTATATTCGAATCGGATAAGAACTTCTACTTAGCCGTATTGCCGCCGTACCCCGACAACACGTTGTTTCGCAGGTAAAGCTCATGAGTCAAACGCAAGCCAAATGGGGCCACCTGGGCATCCGCATCATCCTGGTCGCGGCAGCCGCCATCACGATAGCCTTCGCCGTCATGATAGGCCTGATCGCCAGACTGAATTACAACGCGGCGATAGACAGCGGCTACCAGCTGGCCTCGGAGCAAGCCGCCAGCTACGCCAAGGACGCGGAAAGCGCCTTTGACCAAAGCTTCCAGCTGCCGCGCCACCTGGCCGACACGGTGGAAGGCGTGCGCCGCGGCGGCAAGCCGGACCGCAAGCAGACCGACGCCATCATCATGCAGATGCTGGACAACGCCCCTCAATCCATAGGCCTGTGGATGCTGTGGGAACCCAATGCCTTCGACGGCGACGACAATGCTTTCCGCCTGGACTGGCCTCGCCACGATCCCTCCGGCCGCTATGAGCCCTACATCACGCGCAACGCTCAGGGCAAGGCGCAGATGGACGTCATGATGTCCACCGACCGCGTCAAAGACTTTCCCAAGTTCAAGGAACATCCGGAAACCTATCAACCGGACTATGAAAAGCCGGGCTGGGGCGATTTCTACTATGTGCCCAAACAGCGCGGCCGCGACACCATCACCGAACCCTATCCCTACGAGGTGCAGGGCAAGAAGGTGCTGGAAAGCTCGCTGGCCGTGGTGATGAAGAACGCCGCCGGCAAGATGGCCGGCGTATCGGCCACCGACGTGGCGCTGGACCAATTGCAAAAGCGCTTCGGCCAGATCCACCCGCGCGAGACAGGTTATATCCGCATCGCGTCCGAGGGTGGCGCCTACGTCGTCCATCCGCAAGCCGAGCTGCTGGGCAAGACCATAGCCAAGGATGACGCGCTGTTCTCCCATCTGGCCGACATCAAGAAAGGCCAGGACTTCGTCTACGAAGACGCCGGTTTCACCCACTTCTTCCATCCTATACGCATAGGCGACACCGGCCAGTTCTGGACGCTGGGCGTCAGCATTCCCACCGCCGCCATTACCGCCGATGCGCGGCGCGAAATGTACGCCGCCATCACCATAGGCGTGGTGGCGCTGGCGCTGATCCTGCTGCTGCTCACCGTGGTGATACGCGCGCTGACCCAGCCGCTGATCCGGCTGGCGGAAACGATGGAACAACTGGCCAACGGCGGCGGCGACCTGACCGCGCGCATCGCCATCGCCAACCACGACGAGATAGGCCGCACCGCCCATGCCTTCAACCGCTTCCTGGACAGCCTGCGCGACATGTTCGCTCAAGTCCGCGAGCAAAGCCGCCAGGTATCGGATGCGGCGGCCCGGCTCAGCCAGTCGGCCAGCCAAGTGCACGATGCCTCTACTCAGCAGTCCGACGCGGCCTCGGCCAGCGCCGCCAGCGTGCAGCAGGTCACCGTCGGCGCCCAGCACATCGCCAACACCGCCCAGCAGGCCGACGGCATCGCCCGCGAAACCGGCACGCTGACCGAGCAAAGCGTGGACAAGGTCAATCGCGTCACCAGCGAAATCCAGCGCATGACCGACACCATGCACGCGCTGGCGGACCGCATGAACGGCCTGGGCGAACGTTCGAACGAAGTCACCACCATAGTCGGCGTGATCAAGGACATCGCCGATCAGACCAATCTATTGGCGCTGAACGCAGCCATCGAAGCGGCGCGCGCCGGCGAGATGGGCCGCGGCTTCGCCGTAGTGGCCGACGAAGTGCGCAATCTGGCCGGCCGCACCGCCGAAGCCACAGTAAAGATCACGCGCATCGTCGAAGCCATAGGCAGCGAGACGAAACAAGCAGTAGGCGACGTGCAGAACAGCCGGCAGCAGGTGATCCTCAGCGTAGGCATCGCCGAAGAAGCCAACCAGTCCATGCGCGAAGTGCAGGACTACAATCGCCAGCTGGTGGTCAGCATAGTCGACATCGCCGCCGCCACGCGCCAGCAATCCAGCGCCAGCCAGGAAATCGCCCAGAACGTGGAGCGCATCAGCGGCATGGCGCAGAGCAACAACCAGACCGTGCGCGAAGTCAGCGACGCGGTGGGCAGGCTGCGCGAACTATCCGGCGAGCTGGAACGCCTGGTGGGCCACTTCAAGCTGTAAGCGCCGCCTCCGCGCTCTCCAGCAAGGCCCGGCTCCGCCGGGCCTTTTTCACGCGGATAGCCCCGCCGCGCGCCAGGCCAGCATGACGGCGAAGCCGAGCAAGACCCCGCCGCAAACGATATCCAGGCCGCGCCGCCCGGCCGGCCCCAAGCGCGCCAGCAGCGCGCCGCCGCCATAGGACAACGCAAGCCACCACAGCGCCGAGCCGCAGAACACCCCGCCGACGATCTCCACCTGCTTCCCCAGGCTGGCGGGCGCGCCGCCGGACAAGCCGGCCGCCACCGCGGCGAAGGACAATATGGTCATAGGATTGCTCAAGGTCAGCGCCAGGGTGCCGAGATAGGCCCGCCCCAGCCGCCGCTCGCCATCTTCCCGCCCGACACCCGCCGGCTTACGCAGCGTCGTCATGCCCAGCCAGGCCAACAACAAGCAGCCGGCCCAGGCCATCGGCTGGGCCAGCGCGCCGGCCCATTGCATCGCCAGGCCGCCGCCCAGCACGCCAGCCAATGCATACATGCCGTCGGCGCTGGCCGCGCCCAGGCCAGTGGCCAAACCCAGCCGCGAGCCCCCGCGCAGAGTGCGGCTGATGCACAGCAAACCTATCGGCCCCACCGGCGCCGCAATCGCCAACCCTATGCCCACGGCCTGCCAGAACATGGCGCGTCTCCCGAATCTCAATGGCTACAGTCTGCCAGCGCCATGCCGTCCGGCACATGGCGCTTTTTCGGCAGGCAGCCATGCTAACCTTCAAAATATCAGGCAAATGAATAGGGGAGTTTACGAATGGAAGTGGATGCCAAGTCTTGGTCGATATTGACCGCTCTGCAGGCCAATGCCCGGCAATCGCTGACCGAGCTTGCGCAGGCTGTGGGCCTGTCCGTGCCTGCGGTGTCAGAGCGGGTGAAGCGGCTGGAGGAAGCCGGCGTGATCCAGGGCTACCATGCGCGGGTGGCGCCGCTGCGTGCCGGCTACGCGCTGTCCGCGCTGGTGGGCATCACCGTGCCGCAGCCGGACAAAAAGACCTTGCTTGCTCGGTTGGAGGCCATGCCGGAAGTGATGGAATGCCACCACGTGACCGGCGTCGACTCCTACGTGTTCCGGCTTTTGGCGCGCGACGTGTCGCATCTGGAGATGCTGGTGGCGCAGTTGAACGATCTGGGCGAAACGCGCACCTCCATCATCCTGTCCACGCCGCTGGCGGGACGGCCGGTGCGGCCGCCCCGCTGAGCCGGCTTACAGATCCAGCGCCGCCTGGTGATGGCGCAGCCATTCATCCAGTCCCAGCGCCATTTCCAGGCCGGCGCGCTCCGGCGAGGTGCTGGTCTTGCCGAATGGCCGGTCCAACAGCTTCCAGGCCGCCGTCTTGTCCAGCAAGGGCAAGACCGGGGAGCGGGAGTCATCCAGCACGCGCATCAGCCCCTCGCGCAGAGCCTTCTCGTAAGCCGGGTCTTGCGTCGCGGGATACGGGCTCTTGACGCGCTGGACGATGGAGTCCGGCAGCACATCGCGGCAGGCCGCGCGCAACAGGCTCTTTTCCCGGCCGTCGAAGTTCTTCATGCTCCACGGCGCATTGAACACGTATTCCACCAGCCGGTGATCGCAGAACGGCACGCGCACTTCCAGCCCCACCGCCATGCTCATCCGGTCCTTGCGATCCAGCAAAGCCTGCACGAAGCGCGTCAGATGCATATGACTGATCTCGCGCATGCGCCTCTCCTTGGGCGAATCCGACGCCAGCCTGGGCGCCTCGGCCAAGGCCTGGGCATAGCTGTCGCGGCGGAAGCCGCTCATGTCCAGGCTGCGCAGCAAATCCGGCTTAAGCAGCGACTGGCCGTCGAAGAAGGAGCCCGTGGCGCCTGCCAGCCACGGAAAAGTGTCGGCGGCGACGGCGGATTCGTCATGGAACCAGCGATAGCCGCCGAACACCTCGTCGGCCGACTCGCCGGACAAGGCCACCGTGGACTGGCCGCGTATGGCTTCGAACAACTTGTACAAGGAAGGCAGCATGTCGCCCCAATAGGCCGGGGGCAGGTCCTGCGCGCCCAGCACCGCGGCGCGCAGCGCCGGATCGGCCAGATCGCGGCTTTGCAGCAGGATTTCGCTATGGTCGGTGCCGGCGTGGGCGGCCAGGTCCCGCACGAAAGGCGCGTCCGGCGAACCGCGCAGATGGTCTGCCTCGAAGGCTGCGCCGTGCTGGGCGAAGTCCACCGAGAACGAGCGCACCGCGCCCCTGCCCTGCCGCGCCATGCCGCGCGCGGCCAGTGCGGTGATGGCAGATGAGTCCAACCCGCCGGACAACAGCGTGCACAGCGGCACATCGGCAACGATCTGGCGTTCTACGATGTCATCCAGCAACTCGCGCACGGTTCGGATGGTGGCGGGCAGGTCGTCCGCATGCTCGCGCGCTTCCAACTGCCAGTAGCGATGCTTGCGCAGGCCGCGTCTATCCACCGTCACCATCTGTCCCGGCCGCACCTCATGCATGCCGGCGAACACAGCGGCCTCCGGCGTTTTCACCAGGTCCAGCAGCTCGCGCAGGCCATCGGCGGCGACGCGGCGCTTCGCCTCGGGATGGGCCAGGATGGCCTTGGGTTCGGAGCCGAACAGTACGCCGTCCGGCAGCGGGTAGTAATACAGCGGCTTCACCCCCATGCGGTCGCGCACCAGCAGCAGCTTCTCCTCGCGCGCGTCCCACAGCGCGAAAGCGTACATGCCGTTCAGCCTGTCCACCATCGCCTCGCCCCACTGCAGATAGGCGCGCAACGCCACTTCGGTGTCGCTGCGGGTGCGGAAGACCTGGCCCAGGCCTTGCAACGCCTCCCGCAGCTCGCGGAAGTTGTACACTTCGCCGGTATAGACCAGGCAAGCCAAAGTCCGGCCATCCTGCTCCGCCAGCATGGGCTGGCGGCCGCCTTCCAGATCGATGATGGACAAGCGGCGATGGCCCAGCGCGGCGCGGCGGTCCAGCCATAGTCCCCCGGCATCCGGCCCGCGCCGGGCCATCGTTTCCGTCATCGCCTCAACAATCCCGCGCTGCTCGCGCAGATCGCGCTCGAAGCTTACCCACCCTGCAATTCCGCACATCGTCAGGCTCTCCTCTTGTGAATGGCCGGGCGGCGCATCCTTCCCGGCAAATTATGCTAAACGCATTTCACAACAAAGGGCGGACAGGGGAGTCGAGAAACTGGCAATAAGGATGAGATGTTGACGTATATACGAAAAGACCCGCCCTTCCGGGCGGGTCTGCGAGTCTCAATCCGCCTGGCGGCAGGCCTTGTCCGGCGCCTGGTAGGCTCGGGATGCCTCAAGCGGCGCCGCGTAAGGCGAAGACCAGGTTTGCTCGTGCAGCTTGGCGATGCGCCCTGCCATCGCCGCGTTGCGCAATACCACCTCGACATTGCGCGACTTGTCCATATAGCCGCCGCTCCAATTGCTGGTGCCCACCCAGGCGATCTGGCCGTCTATCTCCATGGTCTTGCTGTGGATGACGCGGGCGAACGGAATGCAGGCGCCGTCGCGCGGTATCGTGACGATGCGCACCTCCATGCCCGGCAACACGGTCAGGCTCTTCAGATAGTCTATGCCCGGCTTTTCCAGATTCCAGTCCGACACCATCAGTTTGACCTTGACCCCGCGCGCCAACGCCCCGCGGATGGCGTTGTCGAACATCGGGTAATAACTGCGCGGCTTGCCATAGTTCAAAGGCGCGTAGTCCAGCAACTGGATGCGTACCTCCTGCTTGGCCTCGGCCATCAGGCGCGGCAGCGCCTGTTCGGAATCGCCCACGCCGTCCGGGTTGTAGGCATTGGGGCTGGACAACAGCACGGCGGGCTGAGACAGATCGGCCGCCTGCTCCGCCGCGCGAGCAGGCTTCACCTGGCCGCCGGCGGCCAGCGCGACCTGGGCTGACCAGTCCTGCTCGAAAATGGCCTGCAAGCGGCCTGCCATCGCCGCGTCGTCTATCTTCAAGCCGGTTTCATGGATGTGCTGCAGCGAGCGCCAGTCGAAGTTCTGACTGCCCACATAGCCGGTCTTGCCGTCCGCCACGATGAACTTGGCGTGGATGATGCCGTTGCCGGTCAGCTGGTTGTAGTCCAGCTGGCGGTATTGCAGATTGGGGATGCGCTTGAGCCGCTCTATGGTGGCCGGCTCGCTGGCGAACATGCCCTTCTTCTCCATCAGGAAGCGGATCTTCACGCCGCGCTTGCCGGCGGCTTCCAGATGTTCAATCACGCCATCCAGCTTGCTGCCCGCCTGATCCGCCACATAGAACTGCTCCAGGTCGATCTCGCGCTTGGCGGAGTCGAACATCTGGCTCCATACGGTCGCCGGATCACGCAGGTCAGGCGTGTCCAGCTGAGCATGCTGCGGCGCGGTATGCACCAGCTCGAAGCCGGGGATGGAAAAATCGGCGCGGGCCAGCGGCGCGGCCAGCATCAGGACCAGCGGCAAGCAGCGTGGAGACATGGGGGAGCTTCCTCGGGAAAATCGCAGATCATGACACAGACATGTTAATAGGGTATGTAGAAGGCATGAAAAAGCCGCCCTTGCAAGGCGGCCTTCTGTTGGACGAATTTCGCGCGATCACCTCAGCGAGAGCAGGGCCAGCACGCGATAGCGGCTGATGCCCAACACGGCCGGCACCAGTTGCTGCAGATGATTGAAATCGGCCGTTTGGTTCAGCCTGGCGTTGAAGTCGCTGGCGAAGCCGCTGGCCCAGCTTTGCTCGTCGCTGTTCGACAGCTGGCTGATGGACTGCCTAGCCTCGGCGATGGCGTTGTCTATCGCCGTGCGAGTCTGCTGCAGCCGGGCGATCGCGCGCAGCACGTCCTGCAGCGTGAGCCGCACCTGGGCGTGGTCGTCCATGCTCCAGCTCGAGGCGTCCATTGCCGGCGCCTCCGGCTCCAGGCTCAATGGCTGCGGCACGCCGCCAGGGAAGCGCACGCCGCCGCCGCGCACGGTCAGCGAGCCCTGCAGCTGCGCCCAATCCTGTTCGCTGCAACTGAAGCCCAGCCGGCCGCTGTCGTCCAACTCGCAACGCGCGCCGGCCGGCCCCAGCGCCTGGTTCAGCGCGCGCAGCACATCGTCGCGGCTCGCGCCCTCGCCGACTTGCACCGCCGACGCCGCGCCGCCGGCCGCGGCGAAGACCAGCGTTTCCGGCTGTCCCGACGTCAGATTATCCAAATCCAGTCCGCGCGCGCTGAAATTCAGCCGCGACGGCGCGCCCAAAGACAGCCGCAGCCGGCTGTCCAGGCTGCCGGCGCTGTCGTCGCGGCGGCGTTGCCAGGATTGCTGCAGCTGGTCGCGCTGGGCATTCAAGCCATCCACGTCCAGTCGCCGCTGCGTCAATTGCTGGCTGAGGCTGTCCTTGAACGACTGCAGCTGGCTCAGCATGTCGTCGACGTAATCCTGCGCGCATTGCGCCGAGGTCAGCTGTTCGTTCAGCTGCGTGCTGTAGCGCCAGCCGGAAGCGCCGGCGGGCTGCGGACGGGCGCTGGCCAGCGCGGGGCGGGCGGCCGAGCCGCCGCGCGACGCCGCCGGCGCGATCACCGCGCCATCCTTGCCCCAGCGTTTGTCTCCCGGAGCCTGGCCGATGGAACCTAAAGTGGCTGACATGGCTTAAATCGCATCAAACAAGGTCAGCTGGCTGACTTTGCCGTAGGCCTTCTGGCTGGCTTGCAGCGCCATGGACAGCTGGTTCATGTTCATGAAAGCTGTGCCATAGTCCAGGCTGCCCAGTTCCAGCATGCTCTGCTGGTTGGCCAAGCTCAGACTGTTGTGGTTGCCGTCCAGGGTCTGCAGCACGTTTTGCGCGCCGCCCAATTCGGAAATGCTGCCGCTTACCTTGCTCAGCGCGCTGTCCACGCTATCCATGGTGGCGCGCACCGTGGCGCCCACCGCCGGGTCGTTGCCGTTCAGCGCCGGGCTTTGCAGCGTGGCTATCGCCTTGTCCAGCTGGTTGAGCAGCGCCGGCATGGATTCCAGCGTGACGTTGGACGGCTGGGTGACGCCCTCGCCCACCGTCACCTGCTGGCGATCGGTATTGCCGTTGAAACTGTAACGGTTGCCAACCGGCTGGCTGGCATCGACTTGGATCGATGCATTGTTGACGGCGCTGCCGGAAAACAAATAGCGGCCCTCGCTGTCCTTGGTATTGGCGGCGAACAATAGGCTGTCGCGCAGGCTGGCCAGCGGGGCGGCCATCGCCTTCAGGTCCTCGGGGGCCGGCTGGTTGGCCGCCGCCACCAGAATGTCGCGCGTATTGTTCAGGTCGCTGACGATGCCGTCCAGCAAAGACTCGTTCTGGCTCAGCTTGGATTTCAGGGCGCCGATATTGTCGCGGTACTGCGACAGCGACGCTTCCTCGCGCTGCAGCCGCAGCAGGCGCACGCTGGCGATGGGATTTTCCGATGGCGCCAGCATGCTCTTGCCGCTGGACATCTTCTGCAGAAGCTCGGCCATGCCGGCGCTGCTGTTCTGCATGGCCAGGAGCACGACGGACTGGTATTGATTGCTGGAGATGCGCATGCTCGTCCTTACAAGATGGCCAGCGTGCTTTCGAACAGCTGGTTCGCTATCGAAATCACTTTCATATTGGCCTGGTACATCTTCTGATATTCGATCAGGCTCACCGCCTCTTCATTGCTGTTGACGCCTGAGGTGCCCTGCCAGTTTTTTTCCGCTTCGGCGCGGATCACGTTGGCGGTATCCAGGCCTGCCTTGTTCTGCTGGCTGGCGATGGCCAGGTGGCCGATCATCTGCGAATAGGCGTCGCCCAGCGTCACATTGCCGATGCCGGCCAAGGGGATGGTCTGCTGCTTGATGGCGATGATCTGCTGCAGATTGTCGTTGTTGCCGGGCTTGGCCGGATCGGCGGAGAAGCCGAGATCCGCCGGGCCGATGCCGGTGGCTTGCAACAGGCCGTGGGCCGCGCCGGGATCGAACTGGAACAGTGGCTTGCCCGGCTGGCCATTCATATCGTAACCCTGGGCCAGTTGCTGATTGACGCGGCCGGCCAGCTCGCCGGCCAGCGCGCGCACCTGGTCCTGCGCCGGGCGCAATACCTGGGTTTCAAACTGGTTGAGACCGCCAAGCTGCCCGCCCAGATCGCCGCCCGGCATGGCGTATTTCTCGCTGCCGAAGGCGAGCTTCAGCTGCTGGCTGCCATCGGGCTGGGTCTCGCTGGACAGCGTGGCCGCGGCGTCGCCGGATACCAGCGGCAAGCCGTTGGTCAGCGAAACCGACTTGCCGCCGTCAGGCTGGGCCAGCACCCGCACGTCCACCAACGAAGCCAGCGCATCGATCTGCCGGTCGCGCTCGTCCTCCAGGCCCGAGGTATTGATGCCCTGGGCGCGGGCCGCCACCAGCTTGGCGTTCAAGGCCGCCAGGTTCGCCGTGCCGCTGTTGATCTGGCTCAGCGTGGCGTTGCGCTGCTCGCCGATGGCGGCCTGCTGCGAAGTCAGCACGCCATACAGATTGTTGAAGCGCTGCGCCAGCGACCCCGCCTCGCGCACCACCTGGTCGCGCATGGTGTTGGAGTCCAGGCTGGCGGCGTTCAGCGCGGCGAAAAATTTGTCGAAACCGGTGGACAGGCTGCTGCCATCGCTGCCCATCACCTGCTCCAACTGGCTGAAATAGGGCTGGGCGGCGGATAGCGAGCCGACATTGGAGCCCGCCTGCCATTGCTGCAGATTGCGGTAGTCGTCGCTGAAGCGGCGCACGCTGGCCACCGACACGCCGTAGCCTGCGCTCAGCGGATCGCCGGCGCCCGGCGTTTGCGTGGCCAGCACCACGCCCTGGCGCGTGTAGCCGGGCGTTTGCTGGTTGGCGATGTTCTGGCTGGCCGTGTTCAGCGCGACCTGGGCGGCCTGCGCGCCGGTCAGCGCGTTATCGATCATGCGCATGGTGGGCGATCATCACTTGGAAAGGGGAAACATCGGCGCGGAAAAGGCCGCCAATCCCTGGCCGGCGTCGCGCCCCTGCTGCAAACGGGCGACGGCCTCGTCCGCGTTCTTAACGGGAATATTCCCATCCGCCGGCAAGAGCTGAGACAAAATCAGGTTGGCGATGCCGAA
The DNA here is from genome assembly GCF_002924365.1 of Chromobacterium alticapitis. GTDB lineage: Bacteria > Pseudomonadota > Gammaproteobacteria > Burkholderiales > Chromobacteriaceae > Chromobacterium > Chromobacterium alticapitis. The sequence goes on from NZ_PQWB01000049.1 coordinate 33,919, forward strand.
AGCGCGGCGTCCGGCCAGTTGATCGGCCAGAGCGCCGTAGGCGATGTCCTGCATATCGCCGTTGACCGAGGAGGAGGAACCGCCGTCCGCGCCGGCCACTTCCTGGGTGGCCTTGCGCATCTGCTTGAACATTTCGCGCACGAACTGCGCCTCGAACATTTCCGCGGCCTTGCCCGCCTTCTTGCGGTATTCCGGGCTGGCCGCCGCCACCGGCTGCTCGCCGCCGGCTCCGGCGGACGGATTCTGCAAATCGTTGTTCAGCATGCGCCTCTCCTTAAATGACGATCAGCTCGCCATCAATCGCCCCGGCCTGGTCCAAGGCCTGCAGGATGGCCATCACGTCGTCCGGCGTGGCGCCGGTGCGGTTGACCGCGTCTATGATGGCGCGCAGGCTGGCCCCGGCCGGCCACTTGAACATCTGGCCCTTGCCCTGCTGCACGTCCACATTGGAATTGGGCACCACCTGGGTGGTGCCATTGCTGAACGGCCCCGGCTGGCTGACCTGGGAGGTTTCGGAAATCACCACCCGCAGGCTGCCGTGCGACACCGCCGCCGCGCGCACGGTGACGCCCTCGCTGATCACCACGGTGCCGGTGCGCGAGTTGAACACCACGCGCGGAATGTCCGGCCCGGTGTCCACATTGAGCTTCTCCAGCCGCGCCACGAAAGCCACGCGCTCGGTCGGGTCCAGCGGCGCCTTCACTTCTATGGTGGTGGCGTTGCGGGTGCCGGCGATCTTGCCGTAACTGCGGTTGATCGCCTTCACCACATTGGTGGCGGTTTCGAAACTGGGTCGGCGCAGGCTGAGCCGCACCGAGTCGCCCTGCTCGAAATCGCTGGGAATCTCGCGCTCGATGCTGGCGCCGTTGGGGATGCGGCCGGCGGTGGGCGTGTTGACGGTGACGCTGGAGCCGCTCTTGCCTTGGGCGGACAGCCCGCCTATCACCACATTGCCCTGGGCCAGCGCGTACACCTCGCCATTGGCCGCCTTCAGCTGGGTCAACAGCAAAGTGCCGCCGCGCAGGCTTTTGGCATCGCCCAGGGACGATACCGTCACGTCTATGGTCTGGCCGCGGCTATAGCCGGGCGGCAAGCTGGCGCTGACCATCACCGCCGCCACGTTCTTGACGCGGGTGTCGGTTTTTTCCGGCATTTTCAGGCCGAACTGCTTCAGCATATTGGCCACGGATTGGCCGGAGAACTTCACCTGCGAGTTGTCGCCGGTGCCGTCCAGGCCCACGACGATGCCGTAACCTATCAGCTGGTTGTCGCGTATGCCTTCCACGTTGACCAGCTGGCGCAGCGGCTGGGCGGCGGCGGCAAACGACAACGCCGCCAGCATGGCGGCGGCGCACAGGCGCTTCAAAATTCTGGATTCCATCGATCACCCTAGAACGGCATCAGCGGACTGACGAAAAACTTCATCAGCCACCCGGGGTTGTTGGCGTCGGCCAGCGCGCCGCTGCCGGAATAGCCGATGCGGGCGTTGGCGATGCGCAGCGAGGAAACGCGGTTGTCGGTGTCTATGTCCTCTATCCGCACATAGCCGGCCAGCTTCAGCGTTTCCTCGCCCTGGTTCAGGGTCAGTTGCTTCTCGCCCTGCACCTGCAACAAACCGTTGGGCAGCACTTTGTGCACCACCACGGTCAGCGAGCCGGCCAGCGCGTTCTGCTGGGTGGAGGTGGAGGAGCCGTTGAAGCTGCGGTTGGCGTCTATGCCGGCCTGCACATTGAACGTGCTGTTGCCCAGCAGCGACGGGCCTATCTTGGCGCCGGACTGCTTGCCGAAGGTGGTGCCGGCCTGCTTGCTGGCCTGGGTGGTTTCCTCCAGCACCACGGTCAGCACGTCGCCGGGGCGGAAGGCGCGATTGTCCGAAGTCAGCGACAAGGCGCCTGCCGGCGTGAACACGCCGCCGCCTCGCGGCGCCAGCGCCTGCTGCTGGGTCAGCTGCGGCAGCGGGTCGGGCGGCGGCGGCGCCGGCTGAAACTGGGCGCAGCCGGCCAACAGCAAGGCGGCGAGAGCGAACAGGCGCATCGGGGTCATCGCACCGACTGGCCCAGCTGCTGCAGCATATTGTCGGCGGCAGTCAGCACCTTGGTGTTCATCTCATAGGTGCGCTGCGCGGCTATCATGTCCACCATTTCTTCCACCACCTGTACATTGGAGCCTTCCAGGCTGCCTTGCTTCAGCTTGCCCAGCGCATCGGCGCCCGGATTGCCGGTGGTAGGGTTGCCGCTGGCGGCGGTTTCCTGGAACAAGTTGTCGCCCAGCGCCAACAGGCCGGTGGGATTGACGAAATTGGCCAGCGTGATTTGGCCGACATCGGTGGGCGTGGCGCTGCTGCCCTCAGTCACCGACACCGCGCCGGTCTCGCTGATCGAAATCTTGGTGGCGGTGGCCGGAATCTTGACTTCAGGCTGCAAGGGCAGGCCCTGGGCGTTGACCAGCAGGCCGTCCGCATTCAGCTGCAACTGGCCGGCGCGGGTATAGCCGGTTTCGCCATTGCCCATCTTCACCTGCAAAAACCCCTGGCCGACGATGGCCACGTCCAGGCTCTGGCTGGTGGTGGTGAGATTGCCCTCGGTGAACACCTTCTGGCTGCCCACCAGCCGCGTGCCGTTGCCCAGCTGCACGCCGGACGGCGAGGTGTTGTTGTCGTCCACCTTGCTGCCGGGCTGGCGGTCCACCTGGTAGAACATGTCCTCGAACACCATGCGGTCGCGCTTGAAGCCGGTGGTATTGACGTTGGCCAGATTGTTGGCGATGGCGGTCAGGCGCGCGTCTTGCGCCTGAATGCCGGTCTTGCTGATCCACAGTGCCGGATTCATCTATATCCCCTATCAGCCGCGCACCAGACGGTTGCCCGCCTCGTTCATGTCGCTGGCGGCGCTGAACAGTTTCATCTGCATTTCAAAATTGCGGTTGAGCGTCATGGTGGCCACCAGCTCTTCCACCGCAGACACATTGCTGCGCTCCAGGTGGCCGCTCTGAACCGTCACGGTGCCGTCCGCCGGGAACGGCGCGTTCGCGCGCGGCACGATCAAGCCGTCCGCGCTCTTGGCCAGCTCGCTCGCATCCGGTTTGACCAGCTTGAGCTTGTCCACCGGCTGCATCTCGGCGTTGCCGGGATTCAGCACCGAGACCGTGCCGTCGGCGGCGATGCTGGCTTTGAGATAGCCCTCGGGCAGGCGAATCGGACCGCCGTCGCCCAGCACCGGGTGGCCGTTGACGCTGAGCGCGCCATCCGCGCCGGTCTGCAG
>NZ_PQWB01000049.1:37199-69859 GCF_002924365.1 Chromobacterium alticapitis
ATAGGCCTCGCTGCCGTCCGGCGCGGCGATGGCCAGGAAGCCGTCTCCTTGCAGCGCCACGTCCAGGTCGCGGCCGGTTTCCACCACCGCGCCGTTGCGGGTGTCCAGCGCCGTCGGCACATTGTGGCTCAGCACGCGCGCGTCGTAGCCATAGCCGGGCACGGCCTGGCTGACGGCGCTGTCGATGTCGGCGCGAAACCCGCCGGTCTCGGCATTGGCCAGATTGTTGGCGTGGATCTGCTGCGCGCGCATCAGACGGTCCGCCCCGCTCATCGCGGTGTAGATCAGCGCATCCATGGACTTACACCGCCTGCATCAGGGCTTGCATCACCTGATTTTCGGTGGAGATCACCTTGGTGTTGGCCTGGTAATTGCGTTGTGCCGTCATCAGCGTCACCAGTTCCGAGGTGACGTCGACATTGGACTGTTCCAGCGTGGAGGTGGCGAGCTTGCCGGCCATGCTGCTGCCGGCGGTGGACAGCAGGGGCGCGCCGGACTCGGCGGTCGCCTGCCAGCTGGTCTGGGAGCTCGCCGCCAGCGCGTTTTCATTGGGGAAGTTGGCGATGGCGATCTGGGCCACCACCTGCTTCTGGTCATTGCTGTAGCTGACGATCACTTCGCCATGCTCGCCCAGGCTGACGCCGGTGCGCGCGCCCGGCGGATAGCCGGTAGCCGCGTTGCGGCTGGTGCTGGCCTCGCCGGCGAATTGGGTGGTGCCGCCGTAGTCCACCGCCAGCTTCAGCGGCGAGGCGCCGGCCGGCGTGCCCAGATCCAGCGCGACGGTGTCTGTAGGCGCGGTCAGCTTGCCGTTGCCGTCGAACTTCAAATCCGTGGTGGCGGGCAAGGCCTGGCCATCCAGCGCGTAGTGCACGGTCACCGTGCTGTCGGCGCTCTTGCAGAAGTACTGGGTCAGATTGTGCTTGTTGCCCAGCGAGTCATACACACTGGACACATTGGAATGATTGAAACTCTGCGGCTTGCTTTGATCGAAAGGCAGGGTCTGATTGGCCCAGCCGGCCGACATATTGCCAGTGTACTGCAGCGCGTCGCTGACCTGGGCCGGAATATTGCCGGTGGGGATCTGGATATCGCCCAGCGCGCCCAGCGCCGTGCTGTTGGGCGACTTGGCGTAGCCCTGGATGCGCCCCTTATTGGAGTCGATCAGGTAACCGTCCTTGTCGGTATCGAAGATACCGACCCGGCTGTAGCTGACCGCGCCGGCCGGCGTCCGGGACACGAAAAAGCCGCGGCCGTCGATGGCGGCGTCCAGCGCGCGGCCGGTATTGACCAGGCCGCCGTTGCGGCCGATGTTCTGACTGTTGCCGCGGCTGCTGACGCCCATGGCCTGGCTGCCGGCATAGGCGGAGGCGAAGGTCACGCGGCCGGACTTGAAGCCATAGGTGCTGGAGTTGGCGATATTGTCGCTGATGCTGCCCAGCTGATCGTTGACGGCGTTGATGCCGGACAAGGCGATTTCGAAACTCATGGTTATCTCCGAACGTGACTTTATGCGGCAGCGCCGGCTTGCCCCAGCAGGGCGGAAACGGAAGAGGCAGGGAAGTCGCCCAAGCCGGCCAGCGACAGCACCGGCTCGGCGCCGTTGACCGGCAGCCGCACGCCGCTGACTTGGGCTTTCAGCTCGAGCAGGCCCGAGCCGCCGGAGGCGGTGGCCAGCTCCAACTGATAATCTCCAGCGGGCAGGCCGTAATCGGCCAGCTTGATCTGGAAATCGCTGGCGCCGGCGGCGCGCTTGCCCAGGTCGATGCGGGTGCGCTGGCCGGCGGCGTTGGTCAGCACCAGCGTGGTATCGCTTTCGGCGCCGGACAGAGTCAGCCGGCCGGACAGCGCGGCGCTGCCGTCGCTATGGAAGCGGTCCGTCTGCACCAGCACCGGCTTGCCCACCTGGGCGCCCAGCGCCACGCCCTGCAATTCGCGCAGCATGGATGCCTGGCTTTGCAGCTGCTGCAGCATGGATTGCGTGGTCTGCACCTGGCTCATCTGCGCCAGCTGATTGACGAATTGCGAGGGGTCCGCCGGATCCAGCGGGCTCTGGTTGCGGATCTGCGCCAGCAGCAAGGTCATGAACATGTCCTGGCCGCCTTTTTGCTGGCCGGCGGCCGGCGCCACCTGCGACGGGTCGGTCGATGCTTGATCCCCGGCGGACGACCGGAACGATTGCGTCTGATCCACGCTCATGCGTTGTCTCCGAGTTTCAGCAAGTCCTGCTGCATGGTCTTGACCCGCGCCAGCACCTCGACATTGGTCTGAAAGGCGCGGCTGGCGGACAGCATGTCCGTCATCTCCTCCACCGAGTTGACGTTGCTGTAGTAAACGTTGCCGTCGCCGTCGGCCAGCGGATTGCCCGGCTCATGCGCCTTGCGCACCGGCTCCTGGTTCTGCACCACGTCCAGCACCTGCACGCCCATGCCCTCGCCCTGCATCTGGCTGCTGAACACCGGCTTGCGGCCGTGATAGGCCGTCTGCTCGGTGCCGGCGGCGGTGTCGGCGTTGGCCAGATTGCTGGCCACCGTATTCAAACGCACCGTCTGGGCGGTCATGGCCGAGCCTGCGATGCGCGAGATGTCTCTGAACGACATGGCTTATTGCCCCGCGATGACTTTGGCCAGCCCGTGCAGCTTCATATTGATGAAGGTGAGGCTGGTCTGGAATTCGGAAACGTTTTGGGAAAATTCAGACTGCTCCACGCCCAGCTCGACGGTGTTGCCGTCGCGCGAGGGGTGGTTGGGCAGACGGTAAAGCAGGTCGTCGCCGCCGTCCGACGCCAATGGCGAATCGGCGCTGGCCGATGCCAGCGCCGTCTTGAAATCGATGTCGCGCGCCTGATAACCCGGGGTGTTTTCGTTGGCGATGTTAGACGCCAGAATCCGGGTCCGCTCCGCCCGCAGCCGCAAGGCCTCCGGGTGGATGCTCAGGGCCTTGTCCAGATGCATGCCCATTGCCTTGACCTTATCAGTTCACTACCATGTTCAAACTATTTGCGATGAATAGCCGATTTATTGGAAAGCGATACTAATAAGTGAGTCTCGCCCCGTATACGCAACAATTACCAAGCAACACCGGATGGCAAAATTCACACTCCCCGCCGCAGCCTTGCTGGCGCTGGCGCAAGCCAGCCACGCCGCCGCGCCTGACGCCATGATTCGCCAGCAGGCCTCGCGGCTGATCGCTCAGCGTCTTAGCGAAGCCGGGCTGGACCAAGCCGCCGCGCAATTGCAGCTGCTGCCGCCGCGCAGCCTGCCCGATTGCGCCTCGCCATGGGAAATCCAAGCGGCCGACGTCCGCGCCTTCTCCCGCATGCGCTTTGAGGCGAACTGCCCCGCCAGCGGCTGGCGCGGCGCCTTCATCGTCCGCGCGGCCGTCTCGGCGCGCGTAGCCGTCGCCGCGCGCGAGCTGCGCGCCGGCGAAACGTTGCGCCCGGAAGACGTGGACTGGGCCGAGCGCCCCATCGCCGAGCCGGCGGAGCTGTTCGGCCGGGCCGCCCCGCCGCTGGGCCAGCAGCTCCGCTCGGCGCTGGCCGCCGGCCAGCCCCTGCGCCGCCGCCAGCTGCAGGCGCCGCTGCTGGTCAAACGCGGCGGCGCGGTGCGCATCGTCGCGCGCCAGGACGGCATCGAGGTCACCGTTTCCGGCGAAGCCCAATCCGATGGCCGCCAAGGCGAAATCATCCGCGTGCGCAATCTGGACAGCGGCAAGACCATAGCCGCCCGCGTCAGCGCGCCGGACGAGGTGGAGCCGCGCGACTGAAGCCGGTTTGGCTGTGCGATGGCGGCGCGATTCGGCTATTTCGCTCGCGCGCCTAAGTAAAAATACTGGGTCCGTACTACACTCAAGGCGAACCGCAACGTCCCCATCACTCAGGCAGGAGGCTGGAACATGCCCTTTTTCAGCGGCAAGCTCGCCGAACAGTTGAAGCTCGCCCATGCCGAGCTGGAAAAATGCCGCGGCATCCTGCGCGCGATAGATCGCTCGATGGCCGTCATCGAGTTCAACCCGGACGGCGTCGTCGTCAGCGCCAATGACGCTTTTTTGCGCGCCATGGGCTATGCCCGCGACGAAGTATTGGGCCAACGCCACCGCATGTTCTGCGAAGCGGCCTACGCCGCCTCGCCCGCCTATGCCGAATTCTGGCGCAAGCTAAGCCGCGGCGAAGCGCAAAGCGGCCGCTTTCTGCGCTTGGGCAAGGGCGGCCGGCCAGTCTGGCTGGAAGCCAGCTACTCGCCGGTTCTCGACGAATCCGGCAAGGTGTGCGGCGTGGTCAAGGTCGCCTCCGACATCACTCCGCAGATGACGCTGGAGCAAGAGGACAAGGCGATGCGCAGCGCCATAGACCGGGCGATGGCGCGCATAGAGTTCGACCTCGACGGCGTCATCCTGGACGCCAACGACAACGTTCTGGCCGTGTTCGGCTACACCCTGGCCCAGGTCAAGGGCAAGCATCACAGCATGCTGTGCGAGGAAGCCTATGCCCGCAGCCCGGAGTATCAGCAACTGTGGCAGCGCCTGCGCCAGGGACAGTTCCAGCAAGGCCGCTTCCGCCGCGTGGGCAGGAGCGGCGAGCCCATCTGGCTGCAAGCCACCTACAACCCGGTGCTCGACGCCGCCGGCAAGCCGGCGCGCGTAGTCAAATTCGCCACCGACATCACGCGCCAAGTGATGCAGATGCAGGCCCAGGCCGAAAATGCCCAGAGCGCGGTACAGGCCTCGGAAAACACCGAGCAGCTGTCGATACGCGGCAGCACCGTGCTGGATCAGGCCGCCAATGAAATTTCCCGCGTCGCCGACAGCGTGCGCCAGTCGGCGGACATTCTGGCCAAGCTGGACAACAGCTCGGGACAGATAGGCGCCATCATCGGCACCATCAGCGATATCGCGGACCAGACCAATCTGCTGGCGCTGAACGCGGCCATCGAGGCGGCGCGCGCCGGCGAAATGGGCCGCGGCTTCGCCGTGGTGGCGGACGAAGTGCGCAAGCTGGCGGAGCGCACCAGCCAGTCCACCGGGGAGATTTCCGGCATCGTCAAGTCCATACAGGGCGACTCAGCCTCGGCCATAGGCGCGATGCGCGAAATGAAGACCCTGGCCGACAACACGCTGGAACTGGCGCAGCAGGCGCAGGGCTCCATCGCCGAAATCCGCAGCGGCGCGCGCGACGTGGTGCAGGTGGTGCGCGACGTCTCCACCTTGCTGCAGCAGCAAAACTGAAGCTTGGACCGCGAGCCGGCCGCTCTCGACGACCCGGCTCGCCTCCAGTAAACGCCAACTCATTTCCATCTCTCCCTGCCGCGCGCCTCCGTCATTCTCGGCTGAATTTTCAATATCGAAAATTCAAAAATCGAATTAGCAAAACTCTATCTTTCATTTCCCATACCCAGTTCGCATTGTTACATTTTCCGTACTGAATTATGTATTTTGTATACCAAATGCGAAAACTGACTGAACAGCGCGAACTCGCGCGTCCGCCCTGTCGCCGCTTGAACGGCTGACGCCCGCCCCGCCTATCGGGGCGCCCGCCAAATCATTTCATACCGAAAGTTCCGTGATGATCAAACACACCCTGCTGCTGGCCGGGCTAGGCGCCGCTTTGCCTATCGCCGCCCTGGCCGCCGACAACAACGACAATACGCTGGACAGAGTCACCATCACCGGCAGCAATATCCGCGCCAGTTCCAAAGCCAAATCCAACCCGGTACAGCTCATCACCGCCGCCGACATCGCCAAGAGCGGCAAGACAGACCTGCCGGACGTGCTGCGCTCGCTGGCCGTGAACAGCGGCAACAGCTTCAACGAGCAGGTCACCGGCAGCTTCTCCGCCGGCACCGCCGGCGTTTCGCTGCGCGGCCTGGGCCAGCGCAACACCCTGGTGCTGGTCAACGGCAAGCGCCTGTCCAATTACGCCACCGCCCAGGAGTTGCAGGAGACCTTCGTCGACCTGAACGCGCTGCCGCTGAAGGCGGTGAAGCGCATAGAGATACTGAAAGACGGCGCCTCCGCCATTTACGGCTCGGACGCCATCGCCGGCGTGGTCAACATCATCCTCTATCCCAGCTACCAGGGCGCGGAGGCCGGCGCCGAATTCAGCCGCGACAGCAGCACCGGCCAGAACCAGCAGAAATTCAATCTGCTGGCCGGCAAGGGCGACCTGGAGCAGGACGGCTACAACCTCTGGTTCGCCTTCGACTCGCAAAAACGCGGCCGGCTGGACCAGACCGATGTGTCCTGGCTGAAGGACAACGACTTCCGCAGCCTGCCCGGCGGCAAGCTGGAACGCAGCGTCACCAACTATTACGGCTCGGACCCGACCAAGCGCTTCCCCAAGGCCATAGGCCCGCTGCAGGACACCGATTACGCCGCGCTGAACCCGGACAAGAGCGGTCGCGTCTGGGCCTACAACCCAGCGCAATACACCACGCTGATGCCGGCCATCGAGCGTTATCACGCCGCGCTGCACGGCAGCTATCGGCTGAATGCCGCCAGCGAGGCCTACGCGGAGTTCCTATACGGCGCCAGCCACGCCAGCGCCATCTTCGCCGGCCCGCTGTCCCTCACCAGTTCGCTGCGCGCCTGGGACGACGCCAATCAGCGGCTGACGCCGATCAGCAACGTGCTGCCGACAGGCCATCCGGACAATCCCAACGCCGCGCCCACGCCGTTCAGCACCGTGCTGTTCGGCCAGGGCGAGCGCGACAAGACCGACAGCACCTCGTTCCGGCGTCTCCTGGCCGGCGTCAAAGGCAGCGGCGAGCAGTGGGATTGGGACGTGTCCGGCCTGTACTCGGACAGCCGCCTGCGCGAATACGCCTACAACTTCGTCAACCGCTATGCCTATGAAACGCTGCTGAAAAACGGCGGCTACAGCTTCACCGATCCATCCAAGAACAGCCAGGCCGCTACGGACAGCTTGCGCATCAATACCTTGCGTCCGGCCTACTACCGCGTGATGAGCCTGGACGCCACCGCCAGCACAGAACTGGCCCGTTTGCCGGCGGGCCCCCTGGGCTTCGCCGCCGGCTACCAGCTGCGGCGCGAGGCGATGAATGCGGGCACTTCGCCGCAGGTATTGAGCGGCACCGAACTGCGGCCGGCGCTGGACTTGATCAACGGCTCCCGCCTGATCCAGGCCGCGTATTCCGAACTCAACGCGCCGCTGCTGAAAACCCTGTCGCTGAATGCCGCCGTCCGCGCCGACCACTACAGCGATTTCGGCAACGCTTTTTCGCCCAAGCTGGGCCTGCGCTATCAGCCGCTGGAAAGCCTGACGCTGCGCGGCTCGGTATCGCGCGGCTTCCGCGCCCCCTCGCTGCCGGAAATCACCCAAAGCACGGCCGTGAGCTACAGCAGCGCCCAGGACCCGTTCGATCCGGTAACGCCGGGCCGCTCGGTGTCCTTCACCCACTTGGTGGTCGCCAACCCCGCGATCAAGCCGGAACGGTCCAATAATCTGAACCTGGGCCTGGTGTTCTCGCCCACCGCCAGCACCAGCCTGGGCATAGACTACTACCGCATCCGCCAGAAAGACGTGATAGGCCTGGAAGACCCGGCCACCGTGATCCGCAATCCTCAGGCCTATCCCGGCCAGGTCAGCCGGGACAGCCAGGGCCGGCTGCAATCTCTGACCCAAAAGTTCATCAATCTGAACGGGCAAAGCACTTCGGGTTTTGATCTGGACCTGTCGCAAAGCTGGAAATTCGCGCCCGGCAAGCTGACGCTGGCCGCGCAATGGACCCGCCTGCTGTCCTTCAGCAAGCCGCTGCAAAAAGACGGCCCGAAAGTGGAAGGCGCCGGCAGCAATCTCCACGGCGCGCTGCCGCGCTGGAAGGGCCAGACCTCCGCCAGCTGGGACGCGCCGAACTGGGGCGGCGCGCTGACCTGGTTCCACACCGCCGGCTACACCCAGACCATCCGCGACGACGAGCAGGACCAGACCAGCGTCAAGGGCTCGGACACCTTCAACCTGAGCGCCAGCTACAAGGGCTTCAAACGGCTGACGCTGAGCGCCGCGATCACCAACCTGACCAATCAGCGCCCGCCCTGGGACGCGCACAGCGGCGTCTATTTCGACTCCAGCCAGTACGATCCCACCGGCCGCACCTTCATCCTGGGCGCGCAGTACAAATTCGACTGAGCGCAAAAAAGCCGCCTCGATTCGAGGCGGCTTTGTCTTGCGCTAGCGTCGGCTCAGTAGCCCAGGCCCATCGCGGCGCGGACTTCGCTCATGGTCTCGCGCGCCACTTTCTCGGCGCGGGCGTTGCCGTCGGCCAGGATTTCAGTGACCAGCTTGGGATTGGCCAGGTATTTCTCGGCGCGCTCGAACATCGGCTGCTGCTCGCGCACCACGGCGTCGATGACCGGTTGCTTGCAGTCCAAACAGCCGATGCCGGCGCTGGCACAGCCTGCCTTCACCCATTCCTTGGTTTCGCCGTCGCTGTATACCTCGTGCAGCTGCCACACCGGACACTTGGCCGGCGTGCCAGGATCGGTGCGGCGCACGCGGGCCGGATCGGTCGGCATGCCGCGGATTTTCTTGCTCACCGTCTCCGGCGCTTCGCGCATGGTGATGGTGTTGCCGTAGGACTTGGACATCTTCTGGCCATCCAGGCCCGGCATCTTGGACGCGGCGGTCAGCTTGGCCTCGCACTCGGCCAGAATGCTCTTGCCCTTGTTCTCCAGCCAGCCGTACAGCCGCTCGCGGTCCGCGTTGCCCAGGTTCTGGCTGGCGGCCAGGATGTCGCGCGCCTGCGCCAGCGCTTCCACCTCGCCATCCTGCAGATAGCGGTTGCGCAGCTGCTCGAACAGCTTGCCGCTCTTGCCGACTTTCTTCACCGCAGCCTTGGCCAGTTCCTCAAAGTTGGGTTCGCGGCCGAACATGTGGTTGAAGCGGCGCGCCACTTCGCGCGTCAGCTCGATGTGCGGCACCTGATCTTCGCCCACCGGCACCATGCCGGCCTTGTACACCAGGATGTCCGCCGCCTGCAGCAGCGGATAGCCCAGGAAACCGTAAGTGGCCAGGTCCTTGTGGCTCAGTTTGTCCATCTGGTCCTTATAGGTCGGCACCCGCTCCAGCCAACCCAGCGGCGTCACCATGGACAGCGCCAGGTGCAGCTCGGCGTGCTGCGGCACCTTGGACTGCACGAAGATGGTGGCCTTCTCCGGGTCCACGCCGGACGCCAGCCAGTCGATCACCATTTCGTTGATGGACTTGCCTATGATGGACACATCGTCGAAATTGGTGGTCAGCGCGTGCCAGTCGGCCACCATGAAGAAGCATTCATGATGGTGCTGCAGCTCCACCCAGTTCTTGATCACGCCGTGATAGTGGCCAAGGTGCAGGCTGCCGGTGGGGCGCATGCCGGAAAGGATGCGGTTGGCGGACATATGGTTATGCTCTCGATTGGCCGCGGGAAATGAAAAACCGCCGGTCTGTCCGGCGGCCTGGCCCCGCGCAGGGTTCTAGAAAAACAATTGCAGCAGATGATACATCAACTGGTAGAACGGTTGCAGAATCGCGCCCAGCAGGCCGGTGGCGATCAGCAGCAGCAGTATCCACATGCCGTAGCGCTCGGTCTGGGCGTACTTCCAGGCCGTGCCGGGCGGCAGCAGGCTCTCCACGATGCGGCCGCCGTCCAGCGGCAGGATGGGCAGCAGATTGAGCAGCATCAGCGAGATATTGATGGCGATGCCGGCCTGGCTCATCAGCGCCAGCGGCTCGCTGTAAGCGTTGTTGGTATGGATGGCCAGCTTCAACAGCAGCGCCCAGCCCAGCGTCATGGCGAAATTGGCGGCGGGGCCGGCGGCGGCCACCCAGCGGCCATGCTCGCGCGGCTTGCGCAGCGCGCCGAAATTGACCGGCACCGGCTTGGCCCAGCCGAAGACGAAGCCGCCCATCCACAAGGTAAGCAGCGGCAGCAGCACCGTGCCCACCGGGTCTATGTGCTTGAGCGGGTTCAGCGTCATCCGCCCCATCATATAGGCGGTATTGTCGCCGAAACGGCGCGCGGCATAAGCGTGCGCCGCTTCGTGCAGCGTGATCGCCAGCAGCACGGGCAAGGCATAGATGGCCACGCGCTGCACCAGCAGGTCTAAACCCATATCTCCTCTCCCTCCGGCCGCCGAGGCGCGGCCTGTCTTATCGAACCCGTGTCACAGCGCGACGCTGGCGAGCAGCAGCGTGATGGCCTGCACCAGCGGCAGCAGCACCTTGCCCAGCACGCCGCTGAACATCAGCAGCAGCAGAATCCAGAAGCTGTAGCGCTCCACCTTGGAAAACTGCCAGGCGGCGCGCGCAGGCAGCAAAGCCTGCACAATGACGCCGCCGGGCAGCGGCGGCAGCGGAATCAGCGTGAAGATCATCAAGGCCACGTTGACTTTGATGCCGATCAGCGCCATCAGTTGCAGCGGCTCGCCGAAGTAGACCGTCAGGTAGCCGGAGGCGGCGGCCACGCCTGCCCACAGCAGGGCCATGGCCAGATTGGCCAACGGCGTCACCAGCGCCACCTTGGCCAGCGCGCTGCGCGGCTTGCGCATCGCGCCCGGATTCAGCTGAAGGGATTTGGGCCAGCCTATGATGAAGCCGCCCATGGCCACGCCGAGCAAAGGCAGCGCGATGGAGCCGATCGGATCGATGTGGGCCAAGGGGCTGAAAGTGCGGCGGCCAGTCATATAGGCGGTGCGATCGCCCAGATAATCGGCCATGAAAGCTTGCGCGCCGGCCGGGATGGTGATGGCGAACAGAATCGGCAGAATGGATACCGCCAATTGTTGAATCAGTGACAAAGACTGCATGATTTCCTAATCGTGTGGTGAATTCTAAAGACCGAACGGCGCCAACGGACCCTTGCCCTGGCGCACCAGCTCCACGCCGTCGGTCATGTCGATGACGGTGGTCGGCTCCGTGCCGCACCAGCCGCCATCCACCACCGCGTCCACGGCATGCTCCAGCCGCTCGCGGATTTCGTAGGGGTCGGACAGCGGCTCGGCATCGCCAGGCAGCATCAGCGTACAGGACAATATGGGTTCGCCCAGCTCTTCCAACAAGGCCAGCGCCACTTTATGGTCCGGCACGCGCAGGCCTATGGTGGCGCGTTTGGGGTGCAGGGTGCGCCTAGGCACTTCGCGCGTGGCCTGCAGGATGAAGGTATAGCTGCCCGGCGTGGTGGACTTCAGCGCGCGGTACTGGCTGTTGTCCACCTTGGCGTAATTGGCCAGCTCGGACAAGTCATGGCACACCAGCGTCATCATGCGCTGTTTCAGATCCAGGCCGCGGATGTCCAGGATGCGCTCCAGCGCCGCCTTGTCGCCCAGCATGCAGCCCAGCGCGTAGCAGGAGTCCGTGGGGTATACGATCACGCCGCCCTCGCGCAGGATTTTCACCGCTTCGCGGATCAGTCTGGCCTGAGGGTTCTCGGGGTGGATCATGAAAAATTGCGCCATATTCTTGTCCTTATTGGTTCAAGCAGGCCGGATGGTGCGGGCCTCCAGCTCGCGCCAGATCGGCTTGCAGATAGGCGGCAGGTCTTCGGTGTAGCCTACGTCGCGGCCGCCCTCGCCCGGCGCGTGGAAATCGCTGCCGCTGCTGGCGAACAACTCGTGCCTGTCCGCATGCAAGGCGAACTTGTGCATATCGTCCAGGCTATGGCTGCCGCTGGCCACCTCCACGCCCTGGCCTCCGGCCGCCTTGAAATCCAGGATCAGCCGCTCTATCAAGGTGCGGCCCATGTCGTAGCGGCCGGGATGGGCGATTACCGCCATGCCGCCGGCGGCGACTATCCAGCCGACGGCGTCTTCCAGGCTGGCCCACTCATGCTCGACGAAGCCGGGTTTGCCCGGCGTCAGGAATTTGCGGAACACCGTGCGCACGTCCTTGACCGCGCCGCAGTCCACCAGATGGCGGGCGAAATGGGTGCGGCTGATCATCTCCGGGTTGTCGCACCAGCGCATGGCGCCTTCGAAACACCCTTCGATGCCCGCCGCCGCCAGCGAATCCCCCATCTTGCGCGCGCGTTCCAGCCGGCCGTCGCGTATGCCCTTCAAACCGGAGGCCAGGGCAGCGTGATCCGGGTCCACACCCAGGCCGACGATATGCACGGTATGCCGGCCCCAGGTAACGGAAACCTCTACGCCATTCAGGAAGCTTATGCCATGCCGAGCGGCCGCCGCTGCCGCTTCCGCCAGGCCGCCGGTGCAGTCGTGGTCGGTCAAGGCCAGCAGGCTAGGTTCGCGCAGCGCGGCGCGGTCCACCACTTCGGTCGGTGTCAAGGCCCCGTCGGAGATGCGGGAATGGAAATGCAGGTCAATGCCGGCCATGGTCTTCTCCTCCGGCCAAGCTGGCGTCCCGTCTCGCCTCCCATTCCGCCAACCGCGCGCGGTAAGCTCGCAGCGCCTGCTGGTGGATATCCAGGATGCACGGCTCGCAGCCGCTGCCGCAGCACATGTCGTCGCTCACCTCGAACGGCGGCTCCGGCATGATGCCTGCCGAATCGCCCATCTCAGTCCGCCTCGACCAAAATCAGGAAGCCGTCGCCGCTGACCTGCTGGCCGGCGCGGATCTTACAGGTTTTGCGCAGCTCGATCTGGCCATCGACCAACACATTGCCCTCGGCGATGAAATGCTTGGCCGCGCCGCCGGAATGGCAGACATTGCAAGCCTTGAGCAGATCGCACAAGGGGATGTATTCGCTGTTCAGCTTGAAGGTTTCTTGCATTTTTTCACACTCATTCTGGACAGGCTTGTGAGCGGCCTGTGGACAAGGCCGCCAAGCCCTTCATCTATCTGATGTTTTTCGATCTGCCCATTTTTTAGGCAGCGCCGCCGGACTATCCACCCCGCCGCCGGACAAGACTGTGGAGCCGCTGTGGACAAGCGCGGCAAGCCGCTGTTTTGTCAGGACGTTTCGCAACTGATTATTTTTTAGGCAAGCAACAAGGGCAAAAGCGCTTGCCGCGCGCGAGCCAGCCGCGACTCGCGGCCGCCGCTCAGCTCCACCGCATCTATCCCCTGCCGCGCCAGCTCCTGCCTATGCAGCTCCAGCAGCCAGTCGCGCTGCGTGGGGTGGCTGCGCAGCGGGTCCGGCTGCCACGGGATGTCTGGGCAGGCCAGCAGCGTCAGGTCGTAATCCTTGGGCCGATACAGCGCCAGCAGCGCCGCGGAGGCCGCGCCATGCGCCACTTCGGCCCAGATCTTGCAAGTCAACGCCGTGGTGTCGCACAGCAGGATGGCGGCTTCGCGCGCCGCCCTCTCCTCCTCCGCCAACTGGCCGATGGCGATGGCCTCGATGTCGGCAAGCTCGGAGACATAGGGACGATGGGCATAATAGGCGCGGGAATATTCCTGCACCCAGGCCGCGCTCCAGCCCTCCGCGCGCAGGCTGCGCGCCAGTTCCTCCGCCAGCGTGCTCTTGCCGCTGGATTCCGGGCCGACTATCGCCACCCGGATCGGCCTGACGCCGCGTCTTTGCCCCATCGCTCTCGTTCCCATGCCGCAACGCCGGCCAAGCCGGCCATTATACCGCGTCGGCACCCGCTTTCCGCGTTTTTCACAGACGGCGGGGACAGCGCTGTGTACCAGCTGTGGAAAAAACAATTAAGCCATTGACGCAAATAGACTTTCCAACGTCTGGTCATTTTTTAGGCAGTCGCAATAATTTTCCCCATCTAGGGTGCACGGTCATGTGGACCTGCTGTGGACAGTTGCGGCAAACCCATGAATGGCAAGGACAAATCAGGCGTGCCTATTTTTTAGGCAGACTCACGATCTAAAGCGCCTTCTCGCCGACCGGCCACGCCACTCTCCTAATCATGGCTTTTCGCCGCAAATACTTGATTTTCCGAATACTGTCGCCAATCGACTGCATTTCGCGCGACAAAACGCCCGCGCCCGCTTTCCATTTATCCGCGTTTCCCACACTCCAGTAGCAAAACCATGTGGACGCGCTGTGGAAAACAGCGGCAAGCGCTTGAATGCCAAGCATGAAAAAGGGCTGCTCATTTTTTGAGCAGCCCTTGCCTGATTCATGACCCTGCTAGGTCGTCATCTCGCCGCGCAGGGAGCGGCCCAGCGCTGCGCGCAGCGTATCTACGGGCAAGCCGGCAGACAACAAGACGTGCAGCTTGGCCAGCGCGGCCTCCGGCGTCAGATCGCCGCCCGGCAAGGCCCCGGCGCGCGCCAGAGGCTGGCTGGCGGCATAAGCGCCCACCGCCACCGCGCCCTTCACCACCTGAGTCAAGGTCAGCACCGGGCCGCCGCGCGCCGTCATTGCCGCCACGCCTTCCAGCAGCGCCGGATCGGCCGGCGCATTGCCGCTGCCATAGCTGAGCAGAATGGCGCCGTCCAGGCCGCCATCGCGCAGAATCTGGCCGGCCAGCGCGCTGCCGTGGCCCGGCGTCAGCATCAGCGCGGCCAGCTTCAGGTTCTCGTTCAGCCGCTGCGGCCGCCACTCGCCGTCCGGCCGCAGCCAACGCTCGCGATGCCAGTGCGCGGAAATGGCGAACTCGGCCAACGGCGCGGCATTGGGACTGTTGAAGCCATCGAAGCGCTCGGCATCCAGCTTGCGGGCGCGGCTGCCGCGCAGCAGCAGGCGGTCGAAGGCGATGGCGACTTCCATCAGATCGGGCTGGCAGGCGGCCTCGAAGGCATCGGCCAGATTGGACCAGCCATCGGAACGCGGATGCACCAGCGGCAGCTGGGCGCCGGTCAGCACCACGGGCTTGGACAGGCCGCGCAGGGCGAAAGCCAGCGCGCCGGCGGTGTAGGCCATGGTGTCGGTGCCATGGATCACCACGAAGCCATCGTAGGCGTCGTAGCGCGCCACTAGCGCGTCCAGGATCTGGTTCCATTGGCGCGGAGTGATGGCGGAAGAGTCGATCAGCTGTTCGAACTCGACAACATCGAACGCCAGATCAGGGCGTTCAAAACGCTGCAGCAGGCGCGGCAGCAGGCCCAGCACGGGGGCCAGGCCTTCGGGGGTGTGGTCCATTCCTATGGTACCGCCGGTGTAGAGCACCAGGACTCGGCTCATTGCATACTCCATCTGGCTTGATCTTGCCCGATGGTAGCGCAAGCCCCGCCCGGCGTCACACCGGCGACGGAACGGACTCAGCGCAACGCGTCGGACACGGCAGCATCCACGCCGCGGCGGGCTTCGTCGACATGATGGACGATGTCGCGCTGCAAGGATCGCAGATAGGGGTCGTCCTCGCGGTGGCTCGCGTCCTGGCGCGCCTTGTCCAACAGCATCTTGGCCTGATGGAAACGGTCCTCCGGCCGCCAGTTCGCATCCGGCGGCAGTCGCTCGTCTATATCCTTGCCGTCGTCGATGGCGGCGTCGCGCATCTTGCGCAGCGCCTTGTTGATCTGATCCACCGCGTAGCGCTCATCGTCCGCCACGCGCGGATAATCGGGCCGCGCCAGCAGGTCGCGCGCCTGGCGCAGATCGCTCATCGCGTGCAGATAATACGGGTGCTGCTCCGGGTGCCACTGGTGCTGTTGCCAGTTCCACGGATCGCCCTCATGCCATCCATCGGCCAGGGCCGGCGCGCTCAACAGCGCATTGCCTGCGGCGGCCAGCGCCAGCATCGCCAGGATTCCACGTGCTTTCATGATGATTTCCTTTAGCGCAGCGCGTCGTTGACGGCTTGTTGCACGGCGCGATGCGCGCCATCGATATGGTGCAGGATGCGGTGCTGCAGATCTCGAGTCCACGGATCGTCTTCCGGATGGCTGGCGTCGCGGCGCGCGGCGTCCAGCAGCTCCATCGCCTTGTGGAATCTATCGGTCGGACTCATGCGCGCATCCGGCTGCTCATACTGCCACGGATTCTTGCCGTCCTCGAACGCGGCGCGCCTCATCTCGCTCAGCGCGGCGTCGATCTCGGCCACCGCCCGGCGTTCGTCGTCGGCGATCTGCGGATAGTCCGGCCGCGCCAGATAGGCCCGCGCCTGGCGCAGGTCGCTCATCGCGTGCAGGTAGTAGGGATGGTCGGCCGGGCGCCAGTCGCGCGGCATTTCCAGCCTGACCGTGGCCGGCTGATACACCACCTGGGCCCGCGGCGGGGCCACCACGCAGGCGCTGAGGCTGCCGGCCGCCACGAGAAGCGCCACCCACTTTGCTCCCCTATTCTTCAGTTCCACTTTGCGTCTCCTTGCAAGCTGTCTTGATGCCATGATTCCGGCTGCTGCCTGATCTCCAGTACAGCATGACATTCAGCCGGCGCGCTTTCCGCACGATTTAGGTTTCCGCTTGTAAGCGTTTGTAGCGATTGCGCGGCCGCAACCATAATGCTTTTAAGTAGAAATTTCACTGAAAGAATGATTTGCAAATTTGAATTAACGGATTTGCCATCGGCATATCGAAAACCATGCGCTCCCTATCCCGCACAAGAGAGCCCAAGGCGGACAGGGCAAGCCATTGAATTATTTCCCTTCATGCCAGTATCTTTAAATAAAGGCATGACCGCCCCCTCCCCTTTGCGCGGTTCCAAAATTCAGTCATCGCCAAATGAAACTTTTTTGTCATATTAATGACGTCGTTTTGTCATCAATCCCTCATACCATCGCATCAGTTTTTCGATAGATAAGGCCACTGGCCGGGAAGGGGAGCAATGATGATGAAGAACAAACTCGCTTACATCGCCGTCGCCGGCGCGCTGGGCATGATCGCCAACGCCGCGACTGCCGCCAATCTGGACGCGCTGGTCCAGGCCGCCAAGAAGGAAGGCGAACTGAATACCATCGCCCTGCCGCACGACTGGTGCGGTTACGGCAATGTGATCGCCGGCTTCAAGGCCAAGTACGGCATCAAGGTGAACGAACTGAATCCGGACGCCGGCTCCGCCGACGAACTGGAAGCCATCAAGGCCAACAAGAACAACAAGGGCCCGCAGGCGCCGGACGTGATCGACGTCGGTCTGTCCTTCGGCCCGCAAGCCAAGGCCCAAGGCCTGCTGCAGCCGTACAAGGTCTCTTCCTGGAAAACCATTCCTGACAACGTCAAGGATAAGGACGGCTACTGGTACGGCGACTACTACGGCGTGCTGACCTTCCAGGTCAACCGCGACCTGATCAGCAAGGCCCCGGCCGACTGGGCCGACCTGTTGAAGCCGGAATACAAGAACGCCGTGGCCCTGGCCGGCGACCCGCGCGCCGCCAACCAGGCCATTCAGGGCGTATTCGCCGCCGGTCTGGCGCAGGCCAAGGGCGACGTGGGCAAGTCCGCCGACGCCGGCCTGAAGTTCTTCTCGCAACTGAACAAGAACGGCAACTTCGTGCCGGTGATCGGCAAGGCCGCCTCGCTGGCCCAAGGCACCACCCCCATCATCGTGCGCTGGGACTACAACGCGCTGGCCGACCGCGACACGCTGAAGGGCAACCCCAAGGTCGACGTGATCGTGCCGAAGAGCGGCGTGGTGGCCGGCGTCTACGCCCAGGCCATCAGCGCCTACGCGCCGCACCCGAACGCCGCCAAGCTGTGGATGGAATACCTGTTCTCCGACGAAGGCCAAGTGGCCTGGCTGAAGGGCTACTGCCACCCGATCCGCTTCAACGATCTGACCGCCAAGGGCAAGATCCCGGCTGAACTGATCAACAAGCTGCCGGACGCCGCCGCCTACAAGAAGGCCGTGTTCCCGAGCATCGAGCAGCAAGAGGCCTACAAGGCCGGCATCACCAAGCAGTGGGACACCGTGGTGGGCAGCAACGTCAAGTAAGCCCCCGCAGTCGCGTCACGCCGGGGCCGCCTAGGGCGGCCCTTTTACCTCGCTCGAGAAGCCACCACGATGTCCGCATCCACCGAATCCCTTTCGACGCCCTCCGCCGGCAAGGCCAGCGGCGGCGCGCGCGCCGCGCTGCTGTCCTGGCTGGGCGTCGCGCCCTTCCTGATCTTCGCGCTGCTCTTCCTGCTGCTGCCCACCTTCATGCTGATGGTGGGCGCCTTCCAGGACGCGCAAGGCCATTTCACGCTGGCCAATATCATTCGCCTGTTCGACGCCAACATCCTCGAAGCCTACAAGATCAGCCTGCAGATCAGCGTCGCCTCGGCCGCGCTGGGCACCGTGCTGGGCCTCTTGCTGGCGCTGGCCGCCATCCGCGGCGGCTTGCCGGCCTGGATACGCCCGACGCTGACCACCTTCTCCGGGGTCGCGTCCAATTTCGCCGGCATTCCGCTGGCCTTCGCCTTCCTGTCCACCCTGGGCCGCATGGGCCTGGTGACCATGCTGCTGCACAAGTACCTGGACCTGGACCTGTACGCCAGCGGCTTCTCCATCCTCAGCTTCGTCGGCCTGACCCTGACCTATCTGTACTTCCAGGTGCCGCTGATGGTGCTGATCATCGCCCCGGCCGTGGAAGGCCTGAAGGACGAATGGCGCGAAGCCTGCGAGAGCCTGGGCGGCTCCGGCTTCGCCTACTGGCGCCATATCGCGCTGCCGGTGCTGTGGCCCAGCATGGTGGGCGCCGCGCTGCTCTTGTTCGCCAACGCCTTCGGCGCTGTGGCCACCGCCTACGCGCTGACCGGCAGTTCCTTGAATATCGTGACCATTCTGCTGTACGCGCAAATCCACGGCGACGTGCTGCATGATCAGAACCTGGGCTACGCGCTGGCGCTGGGCATGGTGCTGATCACCGGCAGCGCCAACGCCGGCTACATCTGGCTGCGCAAGCGCAGCAACCGGGAGGCCGCATGAAAACCAAAGCCACATCCCGCCTGGGCGCCTGGCTCGCCATTCTGCTCGGCAGCGGCTATTTCCTGCTGCCGCTGATCGCCACTTTCGAGTTCAGCCTGAAAATGAAGCGCGAGGGCTATAGCTTCGAGGCCTACAAGGTGGTGCTGTCCGACCCCGGCTTCCAGGCCAGCTTCGGCTACTCCGCGCTGCTGGCGCTGCTGACCATCGCCGTCGGCATCCTGCTGGTGGTGCCCACTGCCTTCTGGGTGCAGCTCAAGCTGCCGCAACTGCGTCCGCTGATCGAATTCATCACCCTGCTGCCCCTGGTCATTCCGGCCATCGTGCTGGTGTTCGGCTATCTGCGGCTGTACGGCAGCGCCGGCTGGCTGCCCTTCACCGGCAGCGAGCGCGGCACGGATCTGTTGCTGGTCTTCGGCTACGTGACCCTGGCCCTGCCCTATCTGTACCGCTCGGTGGACACCGGCCTGGCAGCCATCGACGTGCGCTCGCTGACCGAGGCCGCGCAAAGCCTGGGCAGCGGCTGGTTCGACATCCTGCGCCTGGTGATTTTCCCGAATCTGAAAACCGCCATCCTGTCCGGCGCCTTCCTGACCTTCGCCATCGTGATCGGCGAATTCACGCTGGCCAGCCTGCTGGCCCGCCCAGCCTTCGGACCTTATTTGCAGCTGATCGGCGCCAATCGCGCCTACGAGCCGGCCGCGCTGGCCATCATCGCCTTCCTGGTCACCTGGGCCGCGATGGGGCTGATGCAGGTGGTCAGCCGCAACCGCGCCGCGCTCGGCGCCGACGAACATTGAAACGGACACAATCATGGCATTTCTGCAAATCGACCATCTGAAAAAGCGCTTCGGCCAACAATCCGTGGTGCACGACTTCAACATGAAAGTGGAGTCCGGCGAGTTCATCACCTTCCTCGGCCCGTCCGGCTGCGGCAAAACCACCGTGCTGCGCATGATCGCCGGCTTTGAAACGCCTACCGACGGCGTGATCCGCCTGGCCGGCGACGACATCACCCATCAGTCGCCGCAAAAACGCGGCATAGGCATGGTGTTCCAGAGCTACGCGCTGTTCCCGAACATGAACGTGGCCGACAACATCGCCTTCGGCCTGAAAATGCAGAAGCGCTCCGCCGACGACATCCGCCGCAAGGTGGGCGAGGTGATCGCCCTGGTGGAGCTGAACGGCCGCGAGAAGCACTTTCCGCACCAGCTGTCCGGCGGCCAGCGCCAGCGCGTGGCCCTGGCCCGCGCCCTGGTGGTGGAGCCGCGCCTGCTGCTGCTGGACGAACCGCTGTCCGCGCTGGACGCCCGCATCCGCAAGAACCTGCGCGAGCAGATCCGCGACATCCAGCGCCGCCTCGGCCTGACCACCATTTTCGTGACCCACGACCAGGAAGAGGCGCTGACCCTGTCCGACCGCATCTTTGTGATGAACCAGGGCAAGGTGGAGCAGGAAGGCGCAGCCGAGACCATTTACACCGAGCCGGCCACCGAGTTCGTCGCCCGCTTCATGGGCAACTACAATCTACTGACCGCGCAGCAAAGCCATGCCTTGCTGGGCATGCAGATCAGCGGCCACCTGGCCATCCGTCCCGAGTCTGTGCAGCTGCTGGGCCATGACGATGCGACCGAAGGCGCGCTGCCGGCGGTGGTCCGCCAGCACCAGCTGCTGGGCAACGTCATCCGCTATCAGGTGGAGGCCCATGGCGCCACGCTGCAGGTGGACAGGCTGAACCGCAACGCGGCCGACCTGCTGGCCAGCGGCACCCAGGTGCGGCTGAAAATCGCCCGCGACGACCTGCGCGAAGTGCGCTAGGCCAGGGGTGCGGCGACTGTCTACTCAAAGGCGCCCGGCTCGCCCTCCGGCGCCGGCTCGTCGCCTTGCTGGAAGTACTGCATCTGCCTGCGCAGGCTGTCGGCGCGCATCGCCACCTCCTGCGCCGCCGCCGACAGCTCCTCGCTGGCGGCGGCATTGCCTTGCGACAGCTGATTGAGCCGCTGCATGGCCTGGTTGATATTGCCCACGCGCTGCGCCTGCAGCGTCGCCTCGCTGGAAATTCCCTTCACCAGCTCCAGCGTCTTGCGGCTGGAATCCACGATGTCGCTGAGCTGCTGGCCCGCGCTTTCCGCCAGCTGCACGCTGCTGATGGCCACCTGGCCTATCTCCTGCGCCGCGGCCTGGCTGCGCCGCGCCAGCTTGCGCACCTCATCCGCCACCACGGCGAAGCCCTTGCCGTGCTCGCCAGCCCGCGCCGCCTCTATCGCCGCGTTCAAGGCCAGCAGATTGGTCTGATAGGCGATATCGTCGATGATGTCCGTGCGCTTGGCTATCTCGCGCATGGCCGCTATCGTCCGCAGCACCACCTGGTTGCCTTCCGAGGCCTGGCCGCTGGCGGTGTCGGCCATCGAGCCGGCATGGTTGGCGTCGCCGGCCATGCTGAACATGCAGCCGGCGATCTCATCCACCGCGCTGGTGGTGTCCTCGACATCGGCCGAGGCGCGCGCCGCGCCCTGCGACAAGCCCTGCGAAGCCGAATTGAGTTCGGTTGAGGCATTGGCCACCGCGTCCGCGTCCTCCTTCACCTGAATGATGACGCCGGACAGGCGCGCGCCCATTTGCCGGATATGCGCGGCCAGGCTGTGGCTGTCGCCCTCGCGCAGCGGCAGATGGAAGTCCAGCCGGCCGGCCGACAACTCGCGCATGCCCTGCGCCACCTCGTCCGGCTCCGCGCCCAGCGTGCGTATGATGTCGCGCCCCACCATCGCCGCCAGTCCCACCGGCAACAACAGCAACAGCAGGCCCAGCAGCACCAGATACGTGCTGAGCCGCGCGGAGGCGGCCTGCTCCGCCAACTGGCCGCGGATCTCGCTCAAAATCGTCTTCTGCGCCTCCAAAAGCGCGTCCACGCGCAAGCTGGACACCTGGAACCATTCGTCCGGCCGCTCGCTCTGCATGGCGCCGGCGCCGCGCGCCAGCACGCCGTCGCGGGCCGATTCGAAGGCGCGGGAACGCTCCATCGCATCCTTGAGCAGAACCGGGTCTCCGCCATACTGCCGGTACTGCGCCATGCATAGCGCTTCCTGCGACACCGCCCCGCTGACCTGGCGGAAATTGGTGATAGTGAAGCTCCCCACCGTCAGCACGCCAGCGATCAGGCCGCGCGCCCGTCCGGTGTACTCCTTCTGGCAATTCACCGCCGACCACTGCAGCACCAGCGCCTGCACCCGCTGGGTGCGGGCATGGAACAGCGCGACGATGCGCGACAGGTTTTCTATCATGTCTGAATAGCGGCGAAACGAGGGGTCCGGCGAGACGTGGCGGGCGTCGACATCGCGCCGCAGTTCATTCAGGGCGGCTTTGGACGGCAGACTTTCATCCAGATAGCCGCGCAGCCCCTCCCCCATGTCGGCGCGCGGCTGCTCCGTCAACCGCTGCAATACGTCGTCGGCAGCGGCTCGCGCCTGGCCCAGCTGCCGCGGCAAACCCTGCCTATGCAGGCTGAGATAGGCGTAGCTGAGTCCGCGCTCGGCCTGCAGCTGATGGATCAATTCGCCCGCCAGCGCGATATTGTCCGCCAGCGCCTGATCGCCATCCAGCTCCCGCAGCAGCTGCCGCTGATGCCAGGCATAGCCTATAGCCACGACGAGCAGCGCCAGCACCAACGGCGCGATCAGCAACACCAGCTTGTGAGCGACCCGGAGCCTAGCTCGCATAGCCATCCCCTCACGCGTCGAAACAATTCACTATAGGTGGGCCTCGCGCGTATCGTAAGCAATGGTACTTAGCGCCAGTCTGCGGCGCGCCTTAGGCCAAGCCGGACAAATCCGCCTCGCGGTCTATGTCCAGCAACACGCCGAGGTCGTCCAGCTCCAGCCGCAGCGCCTGGCTCCAGTCCACGGCGTCCCGCGCGCCGGCGTCGCCGTTCAGATCAAGCAAACCGGCCAGGCAGGATGCCGGCAAGCCGCGCGGATGGCCCGCCCGGCCAAGGTGGCACGGCAACACCGGCTGGCCGCGCCACAAGGCGGCGGCAATCTGGCTGACCGTGAGCGGCTTCACCGCCGGCATGTCGCCCAGCCCCAGCACCATCCCTCTACAATCCGGCAACGACAAGGCCCAGGCCGCGCCGCAAGCGAGCGAATGCCCCATGCCGCCGCGGTGCCTATCGCAGCGCAATGGCCGCAATGCCAGCTGGCGGCATAAGGCCAGGCCGAAGGCGTCTTCCGGCGGCAGCACCAGCGCCAACTCGTCCACCTGGCCGATAAAGGCCGACAAGCTGGCCTCCAGCAGGGTTCTCCCATCCGGCAGCCTGGCCTGCCGCTTGTCCGAGCCGAAGCGGCCGCCGCCGCCGGCCGCCAGCACCACGCCGGCTATCATGTCGAACAAGCCGCCTGAGCCGCGGCGGCGCGCGGCAGGGCGCTGCGGCTGGCGACCAGATCGGCGGCGATGGAGACGGCGATCTCGGCCGGCGTGCGCGAGCCTATCGCCAGTCCCACCGGCCCGTGCAGCCGGTCCAGTTGCGCCGGCGTCAGGCCAAAGTGCTCGGCCAGCCGCGCCTTGCGCTTCAAAGTGGTGGTGGCGGAACCCAGCGCGCCCACATACAGGCAGGGCAGTTTTAGCGCTTCCATCAAGGCCAGGTCGTCCAGCTTCGGGTCATGCGTCACCGCCACCACGGCGGCCCGCTCGTCGCAATCGAAGGCCAGCACCAAGTCGTCCGGCATTTCCGTCGACAAGGGCGCGCCGGGCAAATCCCAGCCCTGGCGATACTCCTCCCGCGGCTCGCATACCGTCACTGCGTAGTCCAGCGTGACGGCGATCTGCGCCAGATAGCGCCCCAACTCCGACGCGCCTATGATCAGCAGCCGCCAGCGCGGGCCGAGCAAGGCGCGAAAGCCGTCCGCGTCCTCCTCGAACTCGCCGGGCGGCCCGTCCGCGGAAAAATCAGCCGCGCCATCGCGGTAACAAACGCGCCGCCACACGGCCCGCCGCTCCCGCACCGCTTGCAACAAAGCGGAAAGCTGAGCGGGATCGGGATTCGGCTCCACCGCCACGCGCAGGCTGTTGCCGCAGGGCAACCGGTAGCGTTGCCTCTCCTCCACGCTGTCGCCGAAACTGCGCAAGCGCACCGCGCGCCCGCCGTCGAAAAAGCCGCCGCCGGCGATCTCTCGCCGCAAGTCGTCCTCCACGCAGCCGCCCGACACCGAGCCGAAAATCGCGCCGTCGTCGCGGATCAGCGCCATGGCGCCCGGCGGCCGCGGGCTGGCGCCGTAGGTGCCCAGCACCGTCAGCAGGGCGGCGCGGCGGCCGGACGCCAGCCAGGCCACGGCCTGGCTCAGCACTTCCTCATCATTGCCGCGCATCGCCGCCTCACACCGCGACGTAGCCGTGCCGGCTCAGCGGCAGCTCGCGCACGCGCTTGCCGCTGGCGGCGTGGATGGCATTGGCCAGCGCCGGGGCAACCGGCGGCACAGCCGGCTCGCCGGTGCCGCCGGGCGCTTCCTCGCTGGCGAGGATGGACACCTCCACCTTAGGCGCCTGGTATAGGCGGACCACGGCATAGCTATCGAAATTCTTCTGTTCGACCTCGCCGTCCTTGAAGGTGATCTCGCCGGACAGCGCCGCCGACAAGCCGAACATGATGGCGCCCTCCATCTGGGCCGCCACCTGGTCCGGATTGACCACCACCCCGCAATCCACCGCGCACCACACCTGCTCGACCTTCAACTCCTTGTCCTTGACCGATACCTGCACCACTTGGGCGATGTGGGAACCGAAGGAGCTGTGCACCGCCACGCCCAAGCCATGGCCCTTGGGCAGCTTGCGGCCCCAGCCGGCCATCCGCGCCGCCTCGCGCAGCACGGCTTGCTCGCGCGGCGACTTGGCCAGCAGCGCCAGGCGATAGGCCACCGGGTCTTGCCTGGCCAGCCGCGCCAGCTCGTCTATAAAGCTCTCCTTGGCGAAAGCGCTGTGTGAATGGCCCACCGAGCGCCACCACAGCACCGGCAAGGCGCTCTGCGGCGTGTGCAGGTCCAGCTGCACGGCAGGCAGCGCGTAGGGCATGTCGGCTGTGCCCTCCACCGACACCGCGTCTATGCCGTTCTTGACCATCATGGACGCGAACGGCGTGCCGGCGATGATGGATTGGCCGACGCCGGTTTGCAGCCAGGCCACGGGCTTGCCGTCCTTGCCTATGCCGCCGCGCACCCTGTCCAGCCACATCGGCCGGTAATAGGCGCCGGCCAGATCGTCGTCTCGCGTCCATACCAGCTTGATGGGCGCGCCCTGGCCATGATGCTTGGCGACTTCCATCGCCTCCTTCAGCCAGTCCGCGCCTGTCGGCACCGCGCGCCGGCCGAAGCCCCCGCCAAGGAAGGTGGTATGCAGCGACACCTGCTCCGGCTTCAGCCCCGCCATCGCCGCCGCCGTGCCGGCGTCTATGGTTTGCGACTGGGTGCCGCTCCAGATTTCGCAGCTGCCCGGTTTGAGCCAGACCACACAGTTGAGCGGCTCCATCGGCGCGTGCGCCAGATACGGCGCCTCGTACCAGGCCTCCAGTTTTTTGGCGGCATGGGCCAGCGCCGCCGCCGCATCGCCCTCGCTGCGATAGGCCTGGCCCGGCTTGGCCGCGCGCGCCCGGTAATCCGCGCGCAGCTTGGTCGAATCCAGCCCCGCGTTCGGACCCCGCTCCCACTGCACCTCCAGCAAGTCGCGCGCCTTCTTGGCCGGCCAGAAGCCGTCGGCCAACACCGCCACGCCGTTGCTGATGGCGAACACGTCCTTGACGCCGGGCACAGCCTTGGCCGCCTCGGCGTTGAAACGCTTGGGCTTGCCGCCATAGCTGGGGCAGCGCTTGACCAGCGCGGTCAGCATGCCGGGCAGGCGCACGTCCAGGGAAAACTGCGCGCGGCCGTCCAGCTTTTCCGGCCCGTCCAGCCGGTGCACGCGCGTGCCCAGCAGCTTCCAGCGATGGCGCGGCGTCAGCGCCACCGTGTCCGGCACCGGCAGTTTGGCCGCGGCCTCGGTCAGTTCGCCGTAGCCCAGGCTGGCGGCATTGGCCTGGTTGAACACCCGGCCGTTCTCGGCGCGGCATTGCGCGGCCGGCACGCCCCAGCGCTGCGCGGCGGCGGATATCAGCATGTCTCGCGCGGCGGCGCCTATCTTGCGGTACTGGTCGTAGCTGGACAGCGTGCTGGTGCTGCCGCCGGTGATCTGGATATGGAAGGCCGTATGGACATAGATTGGGGCCGCCGGCGCGGATACCACGTTGACCTTGTTCCAGTCGCAGGCCAGTTCCTCGGCGATCAGCATGGCCAGCGAGGTATAGATGCCCTGGCCCATCTCGGATTTATTGCTGACGATGGTGACGCCGCCATCGCGCTCGATGCGCACGAAGGCATTGGGCGCGGGAATGGACGGCTTTGCCTCCGCCGCCTCGGCGCGGCGCCCTCCCTCGTTCATCGCGAAGCCCAGGCACAAGGCGCCGCCCATCACGCCGCCGGCTTTGAGAAAGGCGCGGCGCGATATTCCGTTAGCAGTCATGGCAGCCTCCTACAGCAGCTTGGCGGCGGCGTGGATGGCCGCGCGAATGCGGACATAGGTGCCGCAGCGGCACAGATTGCCGCCCATGGCCTGGTCTATGTCCTGGTCTGTGGGATGCGGGTTGGCGCTGAGCAGGGCGGTGGCCGCCAGCACCTGTCCGCTCTGGCAGTAGCCGCACTGCACCACGTCCAGCGCCTGCCAGGCCTGCTTGACCGCTCGCCCCACCTTTTCGTCGTTGCCCTCGACAGTCGTGATGGCGTCGTCCGCCGCCAGCGTGGAAATAGGCGTCACGCAGGCGCGTATCGGCTGGCCGTTCTTCAGCACCGTGCAGGCGCCGCACAGCGCCGCGCCGCAGCCGAACTTGGTTCCGGTCAGACCCAGCTCGTCGCGCAGCGCCCACAGCAGCGGCGTGTCCGGGCTGGAGTTGACCTCAACCGGCTTGCCGTTGATCGATAGTTTCATTCCGCTCTCCCTAATCCAGATTCCAACCATCCTCCGCGGCCAGCCGTCCGAGCCGTTGACTCAATATAGGCAGTCGCCGCGAGCTGGCAAGCCTGTCCTCAAGCAGTTCAGAATCGGCTCTGGACGCTCAAGGAGAACGTGCTGCGGTCCTGCAGCAGGTTGTAGTCGCCGCCGCCGGTCCGCACATAGCGCAGATCCAGCAGGCTGTTTTTGCTCCAGGCCAGCCCCAGCCCCATCGCCGCCGTATGGCGGCCGGCGGAAAACTGCCCGTCGTCGGAATAGCCCGACACATCCTGGGCATAGGACAGATAAGGCCGCCACTCCCAAGCGCCGGCGGATAGGCGATAGCGATTCTGGTACTTGAGCCGCCAGCCCCAGGCGGTGGCCGTGACGAAACCATCCAGCGCGCAGCTTGCCGCGCCGCTGGAACAAGCCGGGTAAGCCGCGCTGGGCGCCATGCCGAAGCCGAGTCGGCCGTAACGCATCACCGATGGGTCAGGCAACCCGCTGACCTGGCGCAACGCGAACTGGACTTCCAGTGTAGCCTGGCGTCCCAGCGGCTGCGGCAGGGGCCGGCTGGCGCTGGCCAGCCATTGCGACACCCGAAACTCGTCGTAGCCGCGCATGACTGCGCCGGAAGACAGATGATTCAAATAAGCCAACGGCCCGATGCCGGCCAATGCGCCGTTCAGGAAATCGGTGCCGTTCCAGGCCAACGCCCGCTTGGGCTGCAGGCTGTATTCCAGATACAGCCTGGCGCCGCCCCCGCTGTCGCGCGTCAGGTTGACGGCGAACAGCCGTCGGTTGGACAAAAAGGCTTCGCGGTATTCGCCGGCAGGCGCGATGGGCGCGCCGCCGGGGCCGGTCAGCACGATGCCCGGCCCGGTCTTCAAGACCTGGACCAAGGGGCTGCGGCTGGTGAAATCGGCGTAGAACAGGCCCAGCGCGCCGGCCTGGGGCAGCAGATAGCGCCAGCCCACGCCGTACTGGCCTTTGCTCGGCCGGATATCGTCGGCGCGGGCGATGTAGTCCAGCGGATTGGCGACCGATTGAGCATCGGTGGTCGATACCGGCTTTCTGTCCAGCAGCGTCAGCAGGCCGCCGTTCAGCGTCAGTTTGTCGCAACCGGGCTGGAGATAGTCGTTGATGGAATAGAAGGCGCCGCAGCCGGGATAGCCATTGGAGCGGAAGGCGAACTGGTAGAAGCCGTCCACGCTGAGCCGGCCGCTCGCCTGCCATTGGCCGTACAGCGCCGGCGCCGGCGTGTTGGCGGAGTCCCCGGGCGCGCCGGCGCGCAGCGTCGCCGCGTAATCCACCGCGTTGACCTGCTGCAGCCCGCCGCCGTAGCTGGTGGGCGCGGCCCAGGGGATGATCTGCTGACCCAGCCGCCAGCGCAGCGGCCGCTGCGCCAGCGCTAAGCTGCCGAAAACATAGGCATCGCTCGCCACCACGTTGCCGAAGCGGCTGAGCGGCGCGAAGCCGGCGTCGCTCAGCGGGCCCGGCCGGTAACCGTTGGCCACGTTGCCGTGCGGCGCCGGCTCATCCGCCAGCGCCTGGTCATACCAGGCTTTTACGCTGAGCTGCGCGCCATGATCGCCCTGGGTCAAGCGCAGTTGCAAATAGGCGTCGACGCTGCGCGACACCGTGTCGCCCTTGCCGTAATTGAGATCGCCGTCGTTGCGGCTGGCCATGCCGGCGCCGCTGGTCAGGCCAGGAGAGGGAGGGTCTGCGCGCCAGACATTGCCGGCGCCGAGCGCGCCTTGCCACAAGGCTGTCCAGCCACCGTCCAGCGCATGCGCCACGCCATCCCCCAGGCCGCTGGGGCGATCGCCGGACACGATCTCGCCCGCGCGCGCGCCGCCGCACAGGCAAAGCAGCGCGGCCGCGCCATGCCGCAGAAGCCCCGCTCTCCATGACCGCATGCCTCTCCCCCTGGTTCAGGCGCTGGTCTCAAGATAGTCCAGCCGGCGGAGAAGGTCAGACGCTCAATCCGCTCCGCGCGTCAGGCAGCGCTGGTAGCGGCCGTCGACGCGGCGCGCGAACCATTCGGTGGTGAGCTTGTGGGTGAACTTGGGGCTGACCAGCACGATCTGCGGAATGATCTCGCGCGGCGCTTTGGAGCCGGCCAGCGCGAACACTTTTTGATACAGCGGCGTCTGGGCGAAGCCGGACAGCTTTTCCAGCTTGAGATCGCGCAGCATTTCGGCATCGCTCATCCCTATGCGGCCGGATATGGCCTGCAGCGCGCGCTGGGTGTCGCTCACCTCGCCGGACAAGTCGCGATTCATCTTGTTGTTGTACAGCATGATATCGCCATCCAGCGCCAGCTTGCGGCCAGACAGCCTGGCCACCGCCTGCTGGAAAGCGGCGTTGCGGCTGGCGTAGCGGCCGGCGTTGAAGTCGGCGAAGCGATACACCATGTCGTGGTAAGGCGCCGGATACTGCAGCAGGATGGCGGTGCCGAAGTAGACGCTGCCGCGGCGGGTGAACACCTCGTCGCGCAGGCTGGTGTAGCTATACGGATACGGCCAGGCGCGGACGTGGGTTTCGGCGAAGGCCACGCTGACCTGCATCGGGCCGCCGTCGCGTATCGGGTTCTTGTGTTCGAAAATGGTCTGGCCGAACGGCAGTTCGCGCACCATGTCCTCGTACAACGCGTTCATTTCGCGCTTGGTGCGCAGGGCGTCCACGCGCTGCTTGAAGGTGCGGCCGTCCGACGACTTCTTGCTCATCGCCGCGTCCACCACGAAGGACGGGATCAGATATTTCTGTCGCCGCTGCTCGATCTCGCCCCAAACGATCTTGGACAGATTGGGCACCACCGGATCCGGGCTGAAGCCGGACTCCTGCTCCGCCACCGCCAGCACCGCGCAGAAGAACTGCGGCGTGTATGGAATCTTCAAATGGCTGAAAGCGCCCATGATGTCGTCGCGCCAGCCCTTGCGGTCTGGAATGCCTTGCGGCAGCAGACGGTCCAGCAGCGCCCTGCCCTGGCTCTCCGCCAGGGCGGCGGGCGGCTGCGCCGGCTTGGCCACCGGCCGCGGCGGGATGGGCGAGACAACCGGCGCGGATGCCGGCTGCGCCGGCGGCGTCTCGACGGCGGGCGCCGACGCCGGCTCGATAGGCGCGGCTACCGGCGCGGAAGCGGGAGGGTTCTGGGGCGGCGTGGCGCAGGCGGCAAGCAGCAGACTGCCGGCCAGCAGGGTCAGACGGGCTTTCAACGGCATCTCGCAAACAGGCAAAAACGAGAGTGTAGCCCAGAGCGGGCCCGCCGCGCATGCCGGCTGTCAACGCAAGGGGAATTTCTGGAAGCTGCCGTCCTTCTGCATGGCGGCGATCGCCCGGTTGAGGCTGGCCAGGATATCCGGCGAAACCTGGCTGTTGCAGGCGAAGGCGACATCGCTGCGCTCCACCACCAGCGCCACGCGCGGCGGCGGCATGCCCAGCCGCCCCGCCACCGAGGCGAGGCCAACGTCCAGCATGCCCCACAAGTCCAGCCGGCCCAGCTGCAGCTTGCGCAGGCCGGTCAGATAATCCACGCTGTCCTCCGGCTCGAAGCCGAGCTGTCGCAAGCGCGACGCCACCATGCTGCCGCGCAGCGCGCCTACCCGCAGCTTCCTCGCCTGCTCCAGGCCGCTCCACTGCCGGTCATCGTCGCGTCTCGCCACCAGCACGATCTGGATAGACAAAATGGGCGCGCTCCACGTGAACTTCGGCCGCAAGTCCGGCAGCTGCGCGATGGGCATGCAGGCATCGGCCTGCTGCTGCGTCAGCAGCATGGCGCGCGCCTGCGGGTAGAACTCGAAATGAAACGGCACGCCGGCGCGCCGCGACACCTCTCGCATCAGCTCGATGCCGCCGCCTTTCGCCATGCCGCCGCCGGGCTCCGGCTCCATGACGCCGGGCAGCGGCACCAGCAGCAGGCGCAGCTCCGCCGCCGCGCATGGTTGCGCCAACATGCCCACCAGCGCCGCCATCAACCATTTCATGCCTTCTCCCGCGCGCGTCCGCCAGGTTTCACGATAGCAAAACGGGAGGCCATCGCCTCCCGCCGCTCACCCGCGGATCAGAAACCGCCGATCAGAATCCAGCCGATCAACGCCGGCGCCAGCGCCATGCAGAAACCGCGCAGCGCCGCCAGCGCACGCGGCGGGCAGACCGCCGCCAATTCGTCGCGCACCGCAGGCCAAGCCTTCCAGCCGACGAACAGCGCCAACAACAGCTCGCCCAACGGCATCAGCAGCTTGGAGGTGGCAAAGTCCAGCAAGTCGAAGACATTCATGCCGAACAGCTGGTAATCGCCCCATATGCCGAGCGACAGCGACGCCGGTATCCCCAACAGGAAAGCGGCGGCGGCCATGCCGCAGGCCGCCGCGCGGCGTGACAGGCCCAGTTCGTCGATGGCGAAGCTGGCGACCACCTCCAGCAGCGACACCGACGAAGTCAGCGCCGCCAGCAACAGCAGGCAGAAGAACATCACGGCGAACAGTTGGCCCAGCGGCAGATTGGCGAACACCGCCGGCATGGTGATGAAGGTGAGGCCGGGACCGGCCGACGGGTCGAAACCGAAGGCGAACACGGCCGGCAACACCATCAGGCCGGCCAGGAAGCAGGTGGCCACCGTCAGCAGGATCACCCACAGCGCCGAGCCGAGCAGATTAGACTCCCGTCCGACATAAGAGCCGTAGGTGATCATGATGCCCAGGCCCAGCGACAGCGAGAAAAAAGCTAGGCCCAACGCGTCCATCAGCATGGCGCCGCTGAGCTTGGAAAAGTCCGGCGCCACGAAATACGCCAGCCCGTCCAGCGCGCCCGGCAAGGACAGGCCCCGCGCGATCAACACCAGCATCAGCGCGAACAAGGCCGGCATCAGGAATTTGGACAGCGCCTCTATGCCCTTCTGCACGCCGCCGGCCACCGCAGCCAAGGTCAGCAAGGCAAAGCCGGCATGGTATAGCAGCGGCTGCGTGGGGTGGCTGATGAAGCCGCCGAAAATATCGCCCAAGGCTTTGGCGTCCGAGGTGAGAATGCCCCCCTCCAGCGACTTGCCGATGTAAGCGATGGTCCAGCCGCCCACTACGCTGTAGAAGGACAGGATCAGAAAGCACACCAGCACGCCCGTATAGCCTATCACCGGCCAGAAACCGCCGGCCAGCTTGCGGAATGCGCCTACCGCGCCCGCGCTGCTGGCGCGTCCCAACGCCATTTCCGCCAGCATCAGCGCCAGGCCCAGGGTCAGGCAGATGCCCAGGTAGACGAATAGAAAGGCGCCGCCGCCATTGATGGCGGCCACGTAGGGGAACTTCCAGATGGCGCCCAAGCCGATGGCAGAGCCGGCGGCAGCCAGGATGAAACCGAGGCGGGAGCCCCATTGAGATCGCGTCATAGGTAATCTTCTTTGTCGTATTGATATTATCGAAGGTGCAGGACCGCGCCCGCCTTGGCCGGATGAAGGCGGAACGGGCACCGCCGCCTGCACAACACAGGCGGCGAGGTCTTCGCGGCAAGCGCCGCGAAATGGATGCCAGCCACGCGGCCGCCCTCAGAGAAGCATGCGCGCGGCCCCGAAAGAGGATTCCGCCGCTTAGGCGGCGCTACCGCCACGCCGGGGATGGCAGCGCCAAGCGGTCCTCAACAGACATCCATGGATAAAATGTAACAATGGTTGCGAATGGT
This sequence comes from Chromobacterium alticapitis, assembly GCF_002924365.1. Taxonomy (GTDB): domain Bacteria; phylum Pseudomonadota; class Gammaproteobacteria; order Burkholderiales; family Chromobacteriaceae; genus Chromobacterium; species Chromobacterium alticapitis. The sequence goes on from NZ_PQWB01000049.1 coordinate 69,563, forward strand.
ATCTACCACTTAACTGTATACGCCCGCGCACATTACCCAAACAGCATGTCAAACGCGCAAGCATCATCGCATGCGCCAGTGAAATCGCCAGTTCTTGGGAATACACTACGTAGAAGAACGTAGTGCGCGGCGATAGCGTTCGAAGCCGCCGCGACAAGCGACGGGGTGACCGCCATGACCGCTTTGCAGACGCTGCAACCCTTGATCGACACGGTGCAAGGCTGCCTGGTGCTGTCCTGCCCGGACGATGGCCGCATCGTGTCCGCCAACCAGCTGGCCAGCATACTGCTGGCCTGC